>NC_017448.1:1281001-1921502 GCF_000146505.1 Fibrobacter succinogenes subsp. succinogenes S85
GCGCGGGACCGACAAAGCACAACAAATCATAACCGGTTACGATGCAGGAACAGGAACTTCTGGCTACTGGTACGAAGTCAACGATTCTGCGTTTAACGGCGCATCAAAAGTTATTTGGGTCGCAGCAGCTTCCGAGCAATGCGAAGGCATTTGCGGAACATTTGTTCTGGATAGAGCAAACATGACCTACAACCCGTTCGCAGCAGTCGCATTCGATTTAGCGGGCAAAAATGCACAAGGCGAGCTCGTAGCTATTGATGCGACAGACATGGGAGGCATTTGCATTACCTACTCCTCCGATTTCGCCCCGACTCTGGAACTTTCACTTGGCGAAGCACAAAACGCCATCTACGAATACGCACTCCCTATCAAAAGTCTCAGAAAAACAGCAACACCCGAAACATTCAACATCAAGTGGTCTGAATTCCTACAGCCCGCTTGGGCGAAAAACAAAATCACAAGCGAAGAAGCCATAAAGAAACTCGTTTCTATTCAATTCAAAGTTCAAGCAACAACCGGCAGCGAATCCAGATTCGACATTATAGAAGTCGGCAGTTACGGGAATTGCACATACACACCGCCACCGACACCACCCATTGACCAAAACCCAGATTCCGATCCGAACCCGAACTTGCCCAAGACTTCACCGTTTGAAACCTGGTATGGTAGCCTCGGAGATTATCGAATCATAACCGGCTACGATGCAGGAACAGAAACATCCGGATACTGGTTCACTTACGGAGACGACCCTATCGCCGGAGCATCTTATATTGTTTGGCCTGTAGAAACAGACTATATACCAGGCGAAAACGATTGGATGGACCCCATCATAGACCATTGCGAAGGAATTTGCGGAACAATCGAATTTAACAAAGGAAAAATGACCGAAAGGAGTCCTTTTATCGGGCTAGGTTTCAACATTGCCGGAGAAAAAAGTCTAGACGACGATATATATACGGGTGAACCGGTTGATGCATCCGCTATGGGCGGCGTTTGCGTCACCTACACCTCCAACAACGACATAGACCTCATATTAGGGCTCGGCGCAAAAGAGGAAGAATACGATTACAACCTTCCCACCAAAGTACTCCCAAAGAGTCAAACACCTATGACCAAGTACGTTGCATGGGCAGATTTCAAACAACCGAGCGAAGGAAACGGAAAAAAGATTTCCGGTGAAGGAGCCGCAAAAATCCTAACCATGATTAAATTCGAGATACCTGGGGAACACGGCACGCAAGCATCTGTCAACATCAAGTCCGTTGGGCCGTACAACGGTGGCGATTGCCATCCGTAAAGCAGTAGGAGCGCCATATGCTTTGCTCGCAAAAATTTTTCAAGCCGTATATATTAGCAGCCATCGCAGTTTCTGCAACCTTTGTCGCTTGCGGAGACTCCGATACCGTGGCGCCTCCGCCCTCGTTTGAATCAAGCTCTTCTAACGGCGGTATTTTTGCATCGTCCAGTTCCGTTATAATTGCAGGTTCTTCAAGCGATTTCGCCGTTTCGTCAAGTAGCGTAGCGCTATCCAGTTCGCAGATTGCTCCATCCAGTTCCAGCGCACAGCCGCCCATAATCAAGACCAAAGAGGCTATTTGCGGTGACATGTGGTGCGCTCGTAGAGACCGAGATTCCCGCGTCAATACCGGTTTCGATGCAGGCTTCGAGACTTCCGGTTATTGGTTTGATGAATCCGACACGGAATATCAAACGGAAGGTTCCACAATCACTTGGGAGGGCTTCGACAACAGAGATTGCACCTTCGCTGACGACTGCTTTGCAGATATGATTGAGCAATGCGGCGGCATTTGCGTAACACAAACGCTCGTAAAGCGAGACCAAGTAAACAATCTATACGCGAGTATCGGATTTAACGTTGCCGGTGTTGACGAACAAAATAAACGTATCGTCACCGACATTTCTGAACTAGAAGGACTCTGCGTTGTTTACACCTCCGACACAGAGGTTTATCTCGAAATGCACATAGACGATGTTTCGAATAAATATCTCGCCCTCGATTTTCCTCGCGCCACGCTTCCCCAAGCATCCACCCCCGTCATGAAAGATTTCACTTGGAAAGATTTCAAGCAAGACGGAACAGGCAATATGAGGATATCCGGTGAAGACGCCGCAAAGAGTCTAGTCTCGCTCATGTTCACATTAAAGGGCAGTCAAGATGCATCCAATCACTTCAACATCATGTCCATAGGTCGTTACGGAACATGCAGAACAGTCGCCAACGTAGATTCCGTTGCACAGCTCTCTAAAAGTCCATTCCGAACCTGGCATGGTTCTAGAGATTTCGAAATCAAAACCGGTTACGACAACGGGAGTAAAACATCGGGTATATGGTTCAGCATTTTCGATGACCAGCAAAATGGCGCTTCATCAATAACCTGGCCGATAGACCCACCTTATGACAACTTCAGCGAGGACTCCTTTGACAGTTGGAGAATGGAGCTTATAGAAGAATGTAAGGGAATTTGCGCGGAATACTATCTTAACAAATTCCAATTCCCCGACGAAAAAGAGCCATTTGTAGGAATTGGCATCATTATAGCTGGAGAAGAAATCAATCCCGAGAGCAATATATCCTACCTGACAACAATAGATGCAACAAACATGGGCGGGGTTTGCGTTTCGTACACATCCGACAATGACATGTATATACAAATGGGACTCGGCGATAAGAAAGACGAAGAACTGAATTACGCGTTGCCAATCGTTTCGATTCCCGCAAGCAAAGAAGTCAACACGGTGTACGTGAAATGGTCGCAATTCCAGCAGCCCTCATGGTATGATGGAGACAAAAAGATTACAGGAGCAGAAGCCGCAAAATCACTAGCCGCAGTTCATTTCCTAGCGCACGGTCAAAGCGGTTCTGCAGGCAAATTCAACATCATGTCTATCGGCCCGTACAACAGAGGCTACTGCTACCCATAAACGACACTATTCAACTTGAAAACAGGCACTCCACATGGAGTGCCTTTTTTTTGCGCTTTTCCAGCGTCATATTTTTGAAAGCAAAAAATTACATTACCATTTTTGGCTCAAAAAGCATGTATCATAAAGCACACCAATAGCACTACAACTCGTATTATATAGAACAACATTCTTGATATTTCAGCACAAGTTCACGTATTATATTGAATAACCCTTTTGTATTAAAAAGAAATTCAGTATAACAAACAAAGTAACAAATTCATCTTTTGTACAAAAATTAATTTTTCTTTTCAATTTTAACTTATATATATTTTCAGTACCAACTTAAACGAATAGGAGGAACCTTATGAACAGAAAACAGAGAAAATCATTCGGCAAGGCATCGCTTTTCGCGTTGATTGCCGCATCACTTCCATTTACAGCCTGTAGCTACTTGGATGACATCATGCCCCCGGAACACGACCCGGGCCATGACCACCCGATAATCAGAAGCTCGTCAAGCAATCTCGTTGAATCATCTTCATCCACCGTACGTCCCCACTCATCTTTTGAGACCTGGTACGGCTATGAAGGTATTCCGCAAATTGAAACCGGATTTGGCAACGAAACAGAATCATACGGTTACTGGCTCTCTAAAAATGATGAAAGCGAAGGCGGACTTTCTCAAATCTTCTGGCCAGCCGAAAAGGGCAACGATTACAGCGACGACGCGATGGACAATATTATTGAGCACTGCGGCGGTCTTTGCGGTACATACTTGCTCAATAAAGGTTCTATGACCTACAATCCGTTTGTTAGCGTCGGTTTCAACCTGGTTGGCGAAAGGGTCTTCGGTGACCCGACACCAGCACCTGCAAACGCCACAAGCATGGGCGGTGTCTGCGTCACTTATGCATCTGACATGATAGTTTCGCTTGAAATGGGCCTCACCGATGAAATGGAAGAAAACGTCGGTTACGCCGTTCCGAGCGCAACCCTCCCCAAGAGCGCTACAGGCACGACAAAGTTCCTCTCCTGGTCTGATTTCAAGCAGCCCTCCTGGTATAAGGGTTCATTCAAGATGCCCGGCGAGAAAGCAGCCCAGCAGCTCGTTTCTCTCAGATTCAAATTCCAGGGAACAAGCGGTTCTCTCGGCAGCTTCAACATTGCAGCGGTTGGCCCATACGATGGCTGCAAGGACTCCATGTTCCCGGTCTACAAGCCAACGCCGACAATCCCTGACCCGGTGGACCCGCCTGATCCGATTGATCCTCCGGCACCGACAACAAACGATTTCGAAACCTGGTTCGGTTACAACAGCATTTACCAGATTCAAACCGGTTACGATAACGGCTCCGCAACATCTGGCTACTGGTTCAGCTACGGCGACGACGTTGATGGCGGCGCTTCAAAAATCGTTTGGCCAGTAGAACTCGGCAACGAATACAGCGATGACGCCATTGATCCGGTTATTGACTACTGCGGCGGCCTCTGCGGCACAGCAATTCTCTCCAAGGGAACTCTGACTTACAGTCCGTACGTTGGCGTAGGTTTTGGTTTGGCTGGTGAATCGAAGTATGGCGACCTCGAACCAGCCGATGCCGCAGGCATGGGTGGCGTATGCATCTCGTACATTTCCGATGTCGCACCGGCCCTTGAAATGAGCCTCGGCGAAGAAATGGACGCAGCCATCGGTTACGCATTACCGGCAGCATTCCTCCCGAAGAGCACCGTCGGCACGACAAAGTTCCTCAAATGGTCCGACTTCAAGCAGCCCTCCTGGTACAAGGGCGCCACCAAGATCACTGGCGAACAGGCTTCTAGAATGCTTGCATCCCTCAAATTCAAGATGCAGGCAGCTCCGGGTTCCTACAACTTCAACATTCAAGCCATTGGCCCGTATAACGGAGGCACATGCAGTAACACCTTCACAGCGGGTTCCAACAAGAAGAAACGCCACTAAAGAAAGTCCCATAGACATCTCCTGATATAAAAAAATCCGGCCTCGCATGAGGTCGGATTTTCAATTTCACCATGAATGAAATTTTTTTATTTAGACAATTCAATTTCACGACATTTACAACCCGAATAAAGGCCTGAAAAATCAGGATCTATATTCAATTTAGCATCCTCTAAAACCTGCTTTAATTCCTTTTCGTATTTTGATTCGGCTTTCTTATCTTTTTCACTATTTTCATCATCTTCAAACGAATCAAGCCTCGGATCAAAAGTCATACGTTTGATTAAGTTATTAAAAGATTTTTTATAGGAAACAAAAACAACTTTATTTTTATCAAAGTCTTTAATTTTTTTTGAGTTTTTATCCCAAACAATAAACAATCTCAATTCTTGCTCGTAACTAAAAGCTTTTCGCTTCAGAGACATTAAGCTAACATACGAACGTTCAAGTTTATCTTCAGTAAAATTTCGCTTTTTATGAACATTTTTTATTTCGTGTTCAAATTCATATTTAGCAGCAGCAAAATATATTCTAGCACTATGTTTATCAGCAAAAGAATTTAAAGCATCCAAAAGTTCATACAAATCAAATACTACACGAATATACGGTTCATCGGAAGTTTTGCTTCTACTCCAAAAAGCTTCAGCATTTTCACTTGAGGAACTTGTAAAGCAAAGACACGCCATGTTCGGTAAAGCAACGGACTCTTTAGGCTTCCCCTCCTTATTCTTCACAACCTTAACATCGTAGAAACGTTTTTCAAAAGGATCCTCCCACAATTCTGGCGACACAAAAGCAATTTGTCGATTTTTCAACATTTCACAAACGCGGGAAAAAGGCATATAACGACAAACTTTAGGATTTTCCCAGTCAAGAGACAATTCACCAACGAAATGAACGTTATTCCAAATAAAAGGGGATTTCTTCATTACTAACACCTTGTGTTTATAAAATCAATTGAACAGGGCGTTAATTTCATCTGCAGTGAATTGACCTTCTGCAAACATATCCGTTATTTTGGTTCCCTGTTTCCATTTGCTTGCAATGTTCCACTTGGAAATATCACCATGGAAGGAAGATTCTTGAAACATACTTTCCATATCGGTAACATTGGAAACATTCCACTTGGAAATATCACCGCTAAAGGTTGTTTTCATAAACATCTTCTTCATATCCTTTACATGGGACACCTCCCATTGAGACAAATCCGAAGATACGTTACATCCCCAAAACATATAACTCATATCTTCTGCCTTGGAAACATTCCATTTACTGACATCGCCACTGAATTTCGATGCAGAGAACATCGCACTCATATCTTTTACATTAGCAACATTCCAGTTGGAAACATTACCAGAAAACGTTGTCCCATGGAACATACTTTCCATATTCGTTACACTTGAAACATCCCACTTTGAAACATCACCATCAAAATTTTCGCATTTATCAAACATTCTTTCCATATTTGTGACTTTTGACACATTCCATTGACTGATGTCACCATTGAATTTGGAGCAAGCAAACATGCTACTCATATCCTTCACATTCGAAACATTCCAGTTCGAAATATCACCCGTAAATGAGGATCCGTAAAACATCTTCATCATATTCTCAACACGAGAAACATTCCATGTAGAAATATTCCCATTAAATTTTGATTCAAAGAACAAACTGCGCATATTGGTTACATTAGAAACATTCCAATTGCTGATATTACCATTAAAAATAGAGCCAGAAAAGCATCCTTCCATATCGGTAACTTTGGACGTATTCCACTTACTAATGTCCCCACTAAATTTGGACTTACGGAACATTCTATACATTCTCGTTACATTAGACACATCCCAGTTGCTGATATCACCATTAAATTCGGACTCTTCAAACATGTTACTCATATTCGTCACACTAGAAACATCCCACTTGCTGATATCACCTTTGAATTTCGAACCATCCGCGAAATTCTGACCAAACATATTACTCATATCAGTCACACTTGATACAACCCAGTTGCTAATATCTCCATTGAATTTGGAGCTAGCAAACATGTCACTCATATTCGTTACCTTTGAGACATTCCATTTACTGATATCGCCATTAAACTCCGACTCTCCAAACATGTTATTCATATTCGTCACATTTGAAACATTCCACTTGCTAATATCTCCATTGAATTTGGAGCTAGCAAACATGTTACTCATATCCGTCACATTTGAAACTTTCCATTTGCTGATATCGCCATTAAATTCGGAGTGTTTAAACATTCCACTCATATTCGTCACATTTGAGACATTCCACTTACTGATATCACCATTGAATTCCGATTCACTATCGGAAAAATCATCGTCAACGCAACCAAACATATTACTCATATCAGTCACACTTGATACATCCCAATTGCTAATATTTCCATTGAATTCGGAGCCAGCAAACATGCTACTCATATCCTTCACATTCGAAACATTCCATTTACTGATATCGCCATTAAACTCCGACTCTTTAAACAGATAGCTCATATCTGTAATTTGAGATACATCGATATAATTCAAATCACAATTCGGCCCTTTACTTTCAATCGCCCTTTTGATCAACGATTGAAGTTCTTCCTTTCTTTTAGGATGGTTTGCCAATCCAGCAATCATGCTATCAAAATCGTCCATGCGATCACGTTTTTTAAATAATCTGCTAAAAAAAGACATCATAAGCCCCTAGTAATTAACGTTTATTCTGCGAATCAAATTTTTCGGCTAATTTTTTTTGTCTAATAATATATTCTCTACCTTTTGTATTTTGACATCCAAAACACATTTTCTTAGAGGATTTTTTTCGTTCAACATGAGCGCCATCCACATACTCATACGAGAAAGTTTTTATTGGATTTTTGTCCTCCAAAAAAAATTTATGGCAGCAACAGCACAAAGCATACGATTGCAAACAATCATTACACAATGGCTTACCTAAAGGGCTCTTAACAGCAGAAAGCCCCTGTTCTTCATTAAATGTAGCCTCACAACGAAAACAGGTAAACGTTTTCAATCCCGCAATACGTTTTGCTTCGGCGGCTTCCCTCAAAGCTCTAGCAGAGTCTTCAGCAGCTTGACGCTGAAGTTCTTCCATCCGTTCGCGATGTTCTTCTTCTTCAATTTTTTCGTTATAACAATCCTGACATAGCCCATCAGATAAATAACCTTCTTCCCGAACTCCACACCTTCTACACAGAGCCATAATATTTCCTCGTTTAAAGAATGAATTTATACTAACATGCTACATAGTAAGCAGCAATAAGCATAATTGAACTGTTAAAATATACTAATAAAAAATCCGGCCTCGCATGAGGTCGGATTTTCAATTTCAATCAAACGTGCGGGCATGCCCGCGACATTTCGAATTGCGGATTATTCCTTATCCTTTTCCTTATCGTGGCAATGGCACGGGCAATGATAGCAGTCACCCGTTTCGGCGTAGTCCTTGCCAGTCCAGCAGTAGGTGCAAAGGTCTTCTTCCGGGAGGCCGATAGCCTGAATCAAGTCGTCAATGCGCTGGAACGCAAGCGACGTGAGGTTCAGCTTCTTGCGGATGTATTCGACCATGTCCTTGTACGGCTGGCCATTCGGATCGGTGTACTTGTCCAAATCGGCGTTTTCGCCTTCCTGGTCGCGAATGTAACGGCGCGTGATGAGGTCGTATTCATTCTTGGAGCGAGAGAAGTTGATGAACTTGCACGGATAAACGAGCGGCGGGCAAGCGATACGCATGTGCGTTTCCTTGCAGCCCATTGAATAAAGTTTCTGGGCCTGCTTACCGAGCTGCGTTCCGCGAACGATGGAGTCATCGCAGAAAACGAGGCGACGGTCCTTGATGAGACCCGGAATCGGGATGAGCTTCATCGAGGCGACATGTTCACGCTGGCGCTGGTCCTGCGGCATAAAGGAACGAGCCCAAGTCGGCGTGTACTTCACGAACGGGCGAGCAAACTTGATGCCGGCTTCGTGTGCATAGCCCAAGGCGTGAGACGTACCGGAGTCCGGAATACCGCAAGCGGCATCGGCTTCGGTCGGGGTGCGCTTCGCAAGAGCGGAACCGCAACGGTAACGGGTCATTTCCACGTTACGACCTTCGTAACTGGAGGCCGGGTAACCGTAATACACCCAGAGGAACGAACAAATTGCCATCTTCTTGCGCGGCGGAACAAGCGTCGTATCGCCATCCGGCGTGAGCTCGACCACTTCACCCGGACCAAGATCACGGACGTATTCGTAACCGAGGTTCGGAAGTGCGCAGCTTTCTTGCAAGGCGATCATGGCGCCATCCTTCTTACCAAGGATTACAGCCGTACGGCCCCACTTGTCACGGCACGCATAAAAACGCCCCGCGCTATCCATAATCAGCACGGAGCAACTTCCCTTCACCTTGTCCTGAACGTACTTGAGACCGTCAATAATTGAATCCTGCGTAGCGATAAGCGCTGAAACAACTTCGGTCGGACCGACCATGCCACTCGTTGTAGAGAACTGGAGCTGCATGCAGTTGTTGCGGAAAAGTTCGTTCTTAATATCTTCGATGTTCGTGATGAGGCCAACAGTCACAATCGCGAACGTTCCCAGCTTGGAGGTCATGACGAGCGGCTGCGGGTCCGTGTCAGAGATGACGCCTAAGCCAACCTTGCCGGAAAAATGTGTTAAATCGTGTTCAAACTTACTGCGGAACGGAGTGTTCTGGATGTTATGAATCGAGCGATGGAAAACACCATCCGATTTCAAAACAGCCATACCGCCGCGGTGAGTGCCAAGGTGAGAATGGTAGTCGGTTCCGTAAAAGAGATCGCAAACGCAATCTTCTTTGGAAATAACACCACAAAAGCCGCCCATATAAGACTCCTGGATAGAAAAAGGATTTTCCACGCACAAAAATAGAAATCTTAAGCAATATTCAAGCCCTAAAAAGCGAAAATTTTTATTTCAACCACTGGGCAGGCCCGCAAATGGCCATATTTTTTGCTTACGCTCCCAATTGGAATAATGCCCCATTTTGATTTGGGACCATTTAAGTATATATTGATATAAAAGCATACATTTTCAGAAGGGGAAGCATATGGAAATTAAAGCCGTACGCATGTTTGACCATGGTTTCATGAACCAGGCGTTTGCCTTTGGCGGTGAAGAAGGCAAGGACAAGTTTGACGAACAGATTATCTACCGCAGTAGTCTGCAAAACTTTCTCATCGACACCGGGAGCGAAGTCATCCTCGTTGATACGGGGTTCGTCAACGACTTTGCAGCACCCGAAAAGAAGCTTGGCGCACCGCTTTACATGGGAGAAAAGCTAAAGGACTACACCCAAGCTTTTGCGGAACTCGGTTACAAGCCCGAGCAAGTCACTAAAATTCTCATCACGCACAAGCATCCGGACCATTCCGCGGCCATCCAATACTTCCCGAATGCGAAGGTTTTCGTTTCGCCTGAAGATGCCGACGCCATGAAACTTGAAGGCGCAAACATCGTGCGCTGCACTTACAAGGACGGACCTTATCACAACTTCCCGAAATGCGAAAAAATCGCAAACGGAATCTATTTCATTGAAGCGAAGGGACACACCAAAGGCAACAGCATCATCGTCGTCGAAAACGACGGACTCTTCTACATGATGCATGGCGATGTGACCTACTGCGATGCCGCCCTCAAGGCGAACAAGTTAAGCATCGTTTTTGAAGACATCACTGCCGCCCGCGAAACGCTCGACTGTGTCCGCGAATTTGTCGCCAACAACCCGACCGTTTACCTCTCGACGCATTGCCCCGAAGGCTACGAAAATCTCGAAATGAAGCGCGTGATGAAACTGTAGAAAGTTCCGCAGTTAAACCAGCAACTTTGTCGCCCCGGACGCCGTTCCGGGGCATTTTCATTTAATTTTTCATTTAATTATTCACCGAGGACAAACGCGACGGCTTTTTCGAGGTCCTCTTGCTGGCGTTTATGCACTTCGCCGTAACGAGCAACACCGCGAGAAGCGTACATTGCGTAAATGTCCGGATCCAGCAATTGAATCATGCGGTTCTTGATTTCGCTCACGGAATACGGGTCAAAGTAAAGTGATGCATTTTCGCAGACTTCAGGCACTGACGTTGTGCCGCTTGCAGCCACAGGCACGCCATAACGCATCGACTGCACCGGCGGATAGCCAAAGCCTTCGTTCAAGCTCGGGAAAATAAACGCATAGGCGTTCTTGTGCAAGAATTCGAGTTCCTTAGATTCCACGTAACCGAGGAATACAAACGCATCCTTGTTGCGAATGTGCTTGCGGTAAACTTTCACGTTCGTTGCACCCGTAATCACGAGCTTCATGTCGAACAAGTGATTTGTCGAACGCATCATTGTTACAAGTTCATCAAACGCCTTGACCGCACGCAGATTGTTCTTTTCCCAGCGGGCACCGCTCGTGAGCAAGAAATACTTTTTCGTTTTCACCGTCGGCGGCAAGAATCCTTCCGGTTCGTAATCCAGCATCGGGCTATAGAAAACGGGGATTTCTTTGTCCAGAAGCTCCGGGAAGAACGACTTGATTGAAGCGCGGCTATGTTCGCTCACCGTAATGCATTCGGCACGGCCATCGGCAATGCGGGCCGCCAAATCGCGATACTTGGGCGCATAGAAATACTTTTTCCAACTGTCGCGATAACGTACAAGCGCTTCGAGCTTTTGTGCAAGTTTTTTCGCAAAGCCAACGCCTTGCCAGCTATACTGCATTTCGAGAGCGCGCACGCCATGCCACGTGAATACAAAACGTTTCACCTGAATTTGCCATTTCTTTTCGAGCGAATAAAGCGGCGTGTAGAACGCATCAATCGCATTTTCGTCGATAATCTGCTGCGGCGTCTTTTCAGCAATGTCAAAAAGTGGAATGTTGCACTTTTCGCAAGCTTCAAGAATATCCGGCGACAAGTATTTGCGGCTATCGTAAACGCAACTGAACTTTGCACCACGTTTTACAAGCGCCCAGAAAATCACTTCGCCATAAGAGCCGCCACCGTGAAACTTTGCACTGTGAATCGGCTGCACCGCCACGAGATTAAAAAGAAAATTCATAAACGCCCCCTAGAAAAGCTTGCCCAGGATTTCCAAAGGCTTCACGAGGAAAGGCATTTTCTTGTACAGCCAGGCAAGCGATTTTGCAAACGCATAAGAGCGAATGATGTAGGCACCAGCAGCGCCAACCTTGTTCGTCTGGTACATGAATTCATCCTTCGCATGCGCAATCACATCATCGTAATACTCGTTGATGTGAATGGACTTATCCGCGTTCACCGTCACGGGGAGGCTCTTCAAGTTCGTATAAAAGTCCTTGCGCAAAATCTTCGGCAAAAAGATGTTCATCGATTCCGGCACCTTGCGGCCACGCGTATCGATAATGCGCGAACCAAAGAAGTGCAACACCTTCGCCGTCGGCAAGAAGCGGTTGCCATAAGCCAGCTGGCAGTTCCAACCGCCATCCATCTTCTTCGTGATGTAACCAAACTTGTAATTGGTTTCAGCAAGCGAAGCCATATCATACGGGAAGTTTTTGGAAACACAGTAAAGCCAAAGTTCATGCCAAGTCTTGAAGAACTCGCGAGCTTCCGGCGTATCGGCGGCAAACATCACGCCCCCGTTGAAAATTTCATCATTGAGGATTGGCGAAAAGCCCATCATCTTCGCGTTGTTCAAGACCTTCTTGCGGTTAATTGCCTTCGAGAGATTCGTGTGGAAGTCAAGCACCGCGTAAATGCCACCGCGCCATTCGTCCGGAATCGAGAGGTCATCG
Organism: Fibrobacter succinogenes subsp. succinogenes S85; assembly: GCF_000146505.1. Classification (GTDB taxonomy): domain Bacteria; phylum Fibrobacterota; class Fibrobacteria; order Fibrobacterales; family Fibrobacteraceae; genus Fibrobacter; species Fibrobacter succinogenes. The sequence continues at coordinate 1,293,678 of NC_017448.1, forward strand.
ACAATCGCGATGTCCGAATCCATGTACAAGAAATCGCCATTGACCACATTGCGCATCACCGTCTTGAGGTAACGAGAACGGAGCATTGGTGTGAACTTTTCATCAAGCGTCAAAACCTTGAGTTCATCGACCGCATCCTTCAAGACCGCACGCGGCCCCGTCAGAGTTTCGGCCGTTTTGTCGTCCGTTAAAAGCGTCACGAACGCATTCGGATTATGGACACGCAGCGAAGCAATCGCCACAAGCGTCTGCTCGCAGAAAAAGTCCTTCGGGGAACTCGTCAACACAAAAAGATATTTCACAGAAGGCATAGTCATCCTTAAAGCTCAATCGGTTTCTTGTTTTCGTATGCGGCAAGGCGGCTTTCCATCGTGCCACACGGTGCATTTCGGAGGAAGTTCTTGATGCGTTGCCAAAGCGGGCGCCAGCTACCGTTCGTCACGTGAATTGCAAAAGGTTTCGTCTTCGATTCGTTCAAGCTCGGCAAAAATACATCACCCGGATAAATCGTCATTCCCTCAGAAAGTTTCTGCAATTCATTTTTATAAACAAAACCAAATTGCTGTGCCGTATGCGCATAAACAAACGGAGAAATATTCTGGATATTCAATTCACCGTTCGGCAAAATGAACTTCTGGTTTTCGTAGTATTCCATGCACTTTTTAAGGAACGGATGCCCGGCCTCGCCACCGAAAATGGCCGCCTGCAAAGCAAGCCCCGGGAGCGCAATCTGGCTCGGGTCCTTCTTGGTTCCGTCCTCGTTCAAGTACTGCCAAGACTTGTTTTTCTTGAAGTGCGATGTAAACTCGATATTCGTAAAATAGCGATTGTCCAGGAACGGATCAAAGCTCTGGTACATGTAAACATCGCTATCCAAATAGATTCCGCCCTCGCTATAGACGGCATAAAGGCGAATGTAGTCGCTTGCGAAAGCCCACTTAGAAAGCGAAACCGCCTCGCGCACAAACGGGACCGTATCAATAATCTTCTGGCATTTTGCCATATTCCAGTGGACAATTTCGTAATCAGGGCAATGACGTTTCCAGCTATCAATGCACAACTGCGGAAGTTGCGGCAGCGGGTCATTGGAAAGCCAAATATAGTGCAACTTTTTAGGAATCATAAAAATAATGTAGAAAATTACTACTGTTCGGCCACTCCAAATAGTTATATTTGAGTCATGATTTCAATTGCAATGGCGACATATAACGGCAAGACTTTTATTCGGGAACAGCTAGACTCAATTTTGGCTCAGACCGAACAAGATTTCGAAATCGTAATTTGCGATGACGCTTCGACCGATTCCACGCCCCAAATCCTTGACGAATACGCACGCAAGGATTCGAGAATCCGCGTTTACAGGAACGAGAAGAACTTAGGTTATCGCGAAAACTTCAACAAGGCCGTATCGCTTTGCAAAGGTGATTTTGTCGCATTCAGCGATCAGGACGATTTGTGGCTCCCGAACCACCTCGAAACTTTGCATAAAGCCATTGGTGATAATCTCGTTTGCGGAGGTCGCACGGTCCGTTGCCGCGAAGATGGTTCCACGCTCAAGGAATTTTCCCCGACGCCGTACCAGTCCAATTGCCTGACTTCGCAAAAAGACCGTTTCATTTACCAGTGCTACGCCTTCAATCTTTATCAAGGCGCATCGCAACTCATCAGCCGTGAAGCGGTCGAGCGATTCTTCCCTATCGAAAACGACGAATATGCCCACGACTGGTCCCTTGCCGCAAACGCCATTGGCGAAAACCGATTTGTCTATACTGACACCGTCGTGACAAAATGGCGCAAGCATTCTTCGCAGGTTACGCACAAGAGGCATTCAAGAGAAGTCCGCAAGAACCGTCTCGCACAATTTGCGCTGTACATGTGGTCGCATAACGAAAAACTCAAAAAAGACCACGACATCAAGGAAATCTTGCGCAAGGCCATCGAGTTCCATACAAACTCTAGACTTTCGTATCGTCTCAAGAACCTCGCCCATGCGTGGAGAACATCCAAGACGATTTACGGGCGTAACTTCACCGGAACGCTCAAGACCGTTCTCGGCTACTTGTTCACCGCATCGCTTTAAAATTTTCTCTTGTAGAACAGGAACTGCGCCCCAAGCAGGAGCAGCACGCACACGTAAACGGCAATCTTTCCGACCATCGTGAGCGTAACCACTTGGGCGTTAATCAAGATGTAAAGCGCAAGCAAGAGCACCATCCACACGATATCAATCCAAAGTTTGGAAGAATACGGCTGGAGACTTCTCTTGAGCAGATACACGTTGCAATAAACGGACGAGACGATTCCGTAAATCAGCATCGAAAGCGCAGCGCCCAAAAGTCCAAATTGCGGGATCAAAATAAAGCCCGCCACGACAGAAGTTAAAAGCTGGATAACGCTCGCCTTCAAGTTGACTACGCTCTTGCCGATGCCATCGATGACCGTATTCACCATGCCAAAGAACGTCACGACCAGCTGGAAGAAGAGCAAAATGCCAAGCGCCATCGGCTGCACCACGTAACTCTTGCCCGCAATCGACATGATTTCTTCGGGGAAAAGCACGATGAAAAATCCGATAATCACCTGAATCATCGTCGCCATCGAAACGCAATACGAATAAACAGGCTTCAAGTCCGTCTTGAGGCGGGATTCATCCATGCCCGAAACGACCGGCGTAATAATCGGGTTAAATCCGTTTCGAATCGTCTGGAGGCCGTTTGCAAGTGTCATCATCAAGGCATAAACGCCAGAAGCCTCTGCCCCGAGGAAGAACAGAACCATCCACAAAGTCGAACGCTGCAACAAGTTCCCGACAAACACCGTCAAGCCAAGCGGAATGGAATACATCACCAGTTCCTTGGATGCGCGGCCCTGCGGGATCACCGGCATCGTCTTGAACTGTTTGCGCACCGCTTTTGCGTGCAAAGTAAAACCAATCACCTGCCCGAACAAGAGGCCGAACGGGAGCGCATGTGGAATATCCAAGTAATGGAGCACAATCGACACGAGCGGCGCCATCACAGCAATCACAAAGTCATTGATAAAAATAGAGATCCACGGCTTACGGTTCCCTTCCGAAGAACTGCTGAGCACGTACATACCCGAATAGAACACCAATGAAATCGCGTAGTACGGGAGTTCGTCCGAAATAAGCGGCGTGAACGAGCCCACAATAATCACGACTGTAATGAACAACGAAACGGCGACCGAAATCCAGAACGATTCCATAATGCCGTTGTAAGCCACACGTCCGTGAAGCTTATTCTGCGGCAAATACCAGCGGAGCCCAATATCCAGGCCGAGAGTCGAGGCACGAGCAATCGTAAGCAACAAGCCCTGAGTCGAAACAAATATGCCAAATTCGCCTGCGCCAAAGATGCGCGCAAGCATAATGGTCAAAAGCGGGCCGCAAATTTTGAGGACTGTACCCAGAATATTAAAGAGGGTACTTTTTTTCAAAAAACTTTTGTCAACATCTAACTCGTTCATGCTCAACGCAATTTAAAAAAATGGGATAACAGATTAAACCCTAAAATTTAGCGAAATGCGTATAAAAACAAAAAAATTTACTACATTATACGGCATGGTTCAATTCAGTCAAACTTCTTGGCAATACGGCACACTTTCGGAGACGCTTGATATCTTGCGCTATGCGCCGATGTCTCTCCCTATCGGAACGAACGCCGTACTTTATTACACATTGCCCAAGACCATTGAATCTGGCGAGTTTATCCGCTACACCATTATGGCGGGTTTCAGAAAATTAAGTTGGACTGGCATCATTGGAGCGGTCACGCCGGGCAAGACGAGCAACGTTGTTGAAATCGCCGTGCGCCTTGGCGAAGGTCCTTTCCGTGGCTTTACGGCAACTCACACGTTTGATTCCGTTAAAGGCATGACGACCTGCTTTGATAACCTCACCTTCCAGGGATGCAAGGATTTTGCAGAAGACACGTTCGCGATTGTCATGAACAGCGCTAGCCTGGTTTACGCCATGAAGGCTAGAGAAATGGCACGCGAACAAATCGCTATTGTAGAAGCAAAGAAGAAGACGCAGGCTTTCGAAGCGTTGGATCAGTCCGCAACCGCCGGATAAAATCATGTACAAGTCCCTCGAACAGGCCCTGCTGGATTTGGAAAAAGCGGGAATGCTCAAACGTATTCACGCCGAAGTTGATCCGCATTTGGAAATGGCCGAAATCGCGAGGGAAAATTTTAGGCAGGGTGGCCCAGCTCTCCTTTTTGAACATGTCAAAGGGAGCAAGTTCCGTGCCGCCTGTAACATTTTCGGAAGCGACGAAAGGTTCAATTTTCTGTTCCGTGAAGGCTTTGAACAGACGAAAATCGCTGTAAATTTCAAGGCAAATCCGGTCGAATTTTTCAAGAACGCTTTCAAGCACCCGCTACAATTGTTCAAGGCGGGATTTGCCGGAATAAGCTCTTTGCCGAGACGCTCCGGTAGCATCAAAGACTTCGAAGAATGCAGCCTTAGCGACTTGCCACAGCTGGTCAGCTGGCCGCTAGACGGCGGAGCGTTCATCACGCTCCCGCAAGTCGCCACACGCCCGAGCGAAAATGCAAGCGTCATGCAGACAAACGTAGGCATGTACCGCATCCAAATTTCGGGGAATGAATACGTCCCGAACGAAGAATGCGGATTGCATTACCAAATCAAGCGCGATATTGCAAGGCACCACCAAAAGGCAATTGAAGAAGGCCGCCCGCTCAAGGTGAGCGTTTTCATTGGCGGACCTCCATCGCATACGTTTGCCGCCGTGATGCCCATGCCCGAAAACCTCTCGGAACTCTTGTTTGCAGGCATGCTCGGCAACCGACGTTTCCGTTACTTTGAACACGAAGGTTACCTTGTCTCTAGCGATGCTGACTTTTGCATTCTCGGTGAAATCGAGCCCGACTTAAAACCCGAAGGTCCGTTTGGCGACCACATCGGTTACTACTCCGGCAAGCACGATTTTCCGTGCATGAAAGTCAAGAAAGTCCTCTGCAAAAAGAACGCGATTTTCCCGTTCACAGTCGTCGGGCGCCCGCCACAAGAAGACACGCTCTTTGGCAAGTTTATTCATGAAATTACAAAGCCGATGGTTCCCGCTTCGCTCCCGGGCGTTTACGGGATTCACGCGGTCGATGATGCTGGCGTACACCCGCTTTGCCTAGCGCTCGGTTCAGAAGCGTTCCGGCCGTACGTGAGCCCCGAAGAACGCGAGCCGATGGAACTTTTAAAGACGGCTAATGCGCTGCTCGGATTCAACCAGGCAAGTTTAACAAAGTATTTGCTTATCGCCGCCAAAGAAGATGTGGGATTCTCTGCTGACGGGAAAGCCGTTGCAAATAAAACCGCCGCGCGCCTCGATGTAAACAACGTCCCCGCGTTCTTCGGACACGTTCTCGAACGTGTCCACTTCGACCGCGATTTGCATTTCCAGACGGCGACAACGATCGACACGCTCGACTACACCGGCACAAGCCTCAACCACGGTTCCAAAGTCGTGATTGCAGCCGCAGGCGCCAAAATTCGCGAGCTCCGCAACAATCCGAGCGATTTAAAAACTCTTGCACTCCCGCAAGGTTTCAAGAATGCAACCGTCGTGATGCCCGGCGTGCTCATGATCGAAGGTCCATCATTCAACGAGACTTTCCGCGAACTCAAAGAAGCCCTCGCCAATTGGGAATTCCGCGAGAACTATCCCTGGATTTCCATCATTGACGAAGGCGCCCGTAATGCCGACAATGGCGAAAATGCAAACAACATCTTGAGCGATTTTCTCTGGCTCACGTTTACGCGTTCCGACCCCGCCCAAGATATTTATGGCCTCGACGAAACTGTTGAAAACAAGCATTGGAAATGCAAGGCGCCCTTGATTATTGACGCCCGCATCAAGCCGCAGCACCAAAAGCAGCTTACCATCCCTACCGAAATTACCGCTAGGGCAAAGCAAATCCTCAAAGAGGCAGGAGTACAGTAAAATGCGATTCTTAGCTTTACTCATCATCGCCATCGTTTGCTTTTCCCATGCCTATGAACACGAATGCGGTACGCTGAACATTATCAAGAACCGCACGCAGTACAAACAAGAACATTACGCTTCATTGCTTTATAAAAGTCCCGGTTGCAGCTACGAGCAATACTACGATTCCGTTTATTCCATTGAAACACCGCACATCCAGGTTTTCTACGTCTTAAACGGTCCACACGCAACCACCAAAGTGTTTGCCGACAGCACCGCCGCCAGCATGGAAGACGCCTGGAATTTTTATGTCAACAAGCTCAAGATGCTTGCGCCCAAAGGCCTTAGCGTCACCCATCACTTTCAGCAACCTGTCAAAAACGGCTTGTACCCCATTGAAATTCTCGACATTGCACAACTTCGAGATCCCTATTCGCTATACGCATGTTCATCCTGCTATGGCCTCACTATCCAGCCTGACGACTACTCCACCGCTCTATTTCTGGAAAACGATTTTCTTGTAGGGGCAGCCCAAAGCAACGTATTCGATACGCTTTACACAGAAAACGATACATGCGTTTACCCCGTATCTAAAAATCCGTTGCGCAACTCCGCCCACAACTATTCCTACGCCGATGAATGGGCCAAGGGCATCCGCCTGACAGTCTTCCACGAATTTTACCACGCCGTACAGCTCCGCTATATCAACATCATAACAGACAACTTTCTTTTCTGGTTTGAAGCTTCGGCCACCGGTTTTGAAGAAATCATCAATTCAGATATTGACGACTACATTTCTTATATTCCGCACCTTTTTAACGATATGGGACAATCCTTTACAAGGATTACAAGGACAAACAGCCACAAAATATACGGCGTATCGACACTGTTCCTTTATCTATACCACAAAATTTCTAACGGGATTGACAAGTCTATTTGGGAAAGTATTTCAAAAAATCCAAACAAGTCATTTGAATACCAACTTGACGCTGTGTTAAAACCAATGCAACTCAATGCCGACAGCGTTTTCCACGACTACACCGTAAGCCTTTCGCTTTCCGGTGAAAAAAGCAGTTCTATTTCACAAAAATACTGGATTATCGAAGACCAGCCAAAATGGCCTTCCGCAATTTTTTACAATGAAGATTCCATAAAGCCCGAACTTGAAAGCCTATCATTTAAATATTATCGAGCCCCGAACAATTATACCGAACCCGATTTTTCAGACTTTGTCGGTAAAGCATCGGTCATCACGTTCAACAAAGGCAAGGCGAGCGTCCACAAAATTCAAAACACAAAGACACTCGACAGCTTAACATCAATCCTTTCGGCCAGCGATTCCATCCTATGGATTTTTAGCAGGTTCGGCGATTCCGAAAGCATCCCAATCGTAAACAAGGACGCCGCACCGCATGCCTACCCCGTTCCATGGCGAGAAGGTTCGCTCTGCTTTGCACCTCTCCCCAGCGACAAAAAGTTCTTTGAAATCCGCAATAGACGTGGCGATTTAGTTTCGCAAATAAAATACGAAGGAACGTCGCACTGTCTGCAAGAACACCAAGTCAAAGAGATGATGGCTCCGGGCATTTACCGATTCCGCGTCGGGAATAAAGGTAAGACAAAGAGCTTTATGGTGATTTACTAGTGGCTAGTGATTAGTGGTTAGTAGACAGGACGCACTCACCAATCCACGGGAACAAGTTATTCTTTTGTTCTAGCTTTTTGAGCAATTTCGTGTCGGGATTAGCCTTCACCGCTTCTTTATAAAGTGCACAGACATTTTCATAATGACCATTCAATCGGGCTCGTGCGTAATCCGCCGCTGAATTGTTATGAATCATGAACGCCCAGTCCGAAGCCTGGAACAACACGAGTTCGCGCGCCATCTGTGCCAAGAAACGCTTCACCATCGTAGCCTTTGAGCTGCGCGTATTCCCAACAGCACTTCCAGAAGTCTTCCCTGCTACTTTAGAAATGCGCGACTTCAAATCGTCCATCATCTTACGCATTCTAAAGAACATCGGGTACTGGAAAGCGACTTCATCGTTCATCCAGACTTCACCAAAGCCACCCTCACCCCATGATGAGAAAATCGGTTTGTGAACGTCTTTATCCGCAGGCTCGCGAATCGAATCTTCAAGAGAAGCCATTTCGACCACGCTCGAGCTTGCCGCGCGTTCAAACATCTTCTCGATGAACAGCGGACCTTCGAACCACCAGTGGCCAAAAAGTTCCGCATCGTACGGACAAAGGATCGAAACCTTATTGCCATCCATGTTCGGAAGCAAGCTCGACACAGTCGCTTCGCGATTGGCGACAAAAAGTCGCGCGTGGTCTTCCACCAAGCGGAGCGCATTCCACGGGCGATAAATCTTCTTGTCCTCACTACCCGTGATGCGGTAATACTTGAGGCCCGTTTCGATGTGTGCGCCCGCCGCCAAGAAGTAATCGCCTAGATACTCGCTTTCGCGTTCGTGCGCAATGTCCTTGAAGAACTCGCGGTATTCCGGATGCCCCGGGTAGCCCGTTTTGCGGCTCCAGACTTCCATGGAACTGCTCTGTTCGCGGCCCATGCAATAAAGCCCTGCCGGAGTCTTGACCGGCGAGAATACGCCATACTTCGGTGCAGGTTTTGCCAAGAGCACACCGTGCGTTTCCAAAAAGAAATACTTGAATCCGTATTCTGCAAGAATCGCATCCAAGCCTTCAAAATAGCCACATTCCGGAAGCCACAGCCCGCGAGGCTTTTTGCCAAAAGCATCTTCAAACGCGCGGACTGTAATCTTCAACTGCAAGCGGATTGCTTCAATATCGTTCTGGTACGCCGGCAAAAACGGATGCGTCCCCACGCATGTGAGCAAGTTGATTTTTCCAATCTGCTCCAAGCGCTTTAACGCAGGGATAATTTCGCAACCGCAATCGCGCTCCCACGTATTGATGAGCGCAAGCTGTCTGCGGTAATAAAAATCCACCACTTCCATAAGCTCGGAATTGCCCTGGAAGCGGACTTTTTCGCGTTCAATCAGCTCAAGCTGTTTGTGCAAATGCGCCGAAAAACGGGTAAGCAAAAGCTTATCCGTTAGCATTGCCAAAAGTGCCGATGAAACGCTAAAATTGAGAGTACCCGGCACGCCCTTTTCTTCCAGACGGTTGAGCATCTGGATGATGGGCAAATACGTCTCCGCCATAGCCTCAAAAAACCAGTTCTCTTCCAAGAACCGGTCAAAAGAGGGTTCACGCACAAAAGGTAAATGTGCGTGAAGCAAAAGATGTACACGACCAGGCTTCGCCATTATTCCGTGCGCTTCACCACGATCGGAACGATTGTCGTCGGGAAATCGCCATCCTTATCGGTAGCAAAGACAGGGATAATCTTCGTCACGTCCGGGAGGTCTTCTTCAAAGCTGAAGGTGCCATCCGGGTTGAGCGGGAACGGTTCGCCACGCACCTGCAAGTGTGCATCCGGACGCGTGCCACCGTAGACGATCAAGCGGGTCTTGACCCACAAGAAGAAGTCCTTGCCGTAGTTCACGGAATCCTTCGGGAGTTCAAGCTTGTTGCTCTTGAGAGCGGCACTGGAAAGTGCGCCAGAGAACATGGAACCCGAAGAGCTCGAAAGCGATTCAAGCCAGTTCTTTGCAGACATCGAAGAGAGTCCCGAGCTGCCAAAGCCACCGAGAGTAGCACCGCCGAGGGATGCGCGAACAAATACGTTGTCCGTATTCACTTCGGAACCTTCGAGCGTGAACGTCTGCATCGGGCCTGCTTCAACAAGCGGTTCAAACTTGCCTGCGGCAACAACGCCAAGAGCAGCAGCGCAGTTCTGCGTGGCCTTGTTTTCCACGTACCAGCTACGGGCGTCTGCCGGAACTTCGATATCGTGGAACTTGAGCTTCTTGTTGCGCTTCACGGTCAAGTCGTTCGAAATGTCAAACAAGCGAAGCACGAGCTTGCCCTTGCCCTTCTTGGCAGCCTTGATGCGTTCTTCAGAAACTTCCCAGAAGGCTTGCATCCAGTTCGGATCCTTTTGCATGAGCACGAGGTATTCGGCATCGAAGGATTGCGGCAAAGCTTCCGGAGCGGAGGCCTTAGCGGCCTTTGCCTTCGGAGTTTCAACAACTTCAACTTCGACCTTCTTGGCCTTCGTTGCAGCCTTCACGACCTTCTTGGCGGCAGCAACAGACTTTTCCGTCTTTGTAGAGACCTTGGCGGTCTTCGTTGCAGTCTTAGCAGCCGGCTTTTCGACCTTGGCCTTAGCAGTCTTCTTTGCAGGAGCCGTCTTGGCAGCAACCTTTTCCACCATTGCGCTCGGCTTCTTGGCGACGACCTTCTTTTCTGCGACAGCCTTCTTAGCGGCCGGCTGTTCGTCAGTCGCCTTCTTCACTGCAGTCTTCTTGGCTACAGTCTTCTTTTCAGAAACCTTTGTAGAAGCCGTCTTCTTAGCAGCGGTCTTCTTTACTTCCTCTTCATTCTTCTTAGTAGCCATTTCGATCTCCTTCTGATTGAATCTTACTGACCACGGGTCTTACCCCAACTTCCAACACCAAGCAAACCAAGTCGAATACCAATAAAGGATTCACTCCAGTTGCGGTCATCGTCCGTCAGGCGAACACCTCCCTGAATAGCCAAATCCAACATCATGCCCTTTCTCCCGAGCGGGAAACCTGCACCAATGGATCCACCTATTTCAGAAACGTCTTCAACATACCAGTTCTTGTACCAGGCGCCGGCTCTATACGTTATACGATCCCAATAGGCATCATAAAAGATATCGCTTCCGTCACGTTGGTAACCAATAGAAATATTAAAATCATTTTGGGTTTTGGTCACCTTGGACATGTCCCAACTACCCGCGACATTGTCTATATCCTTGTCCCATGCACGCCATGCAACATCAGCCATCACATTATGTCGTTTGTTAATGCGATAATTGACACCCGTTGCAAGCATGGCTGGCACCTTGATTTCACGAGTGCACTTAGTCGGTGCAAGCGTATCGGTTTCGCTAAACCTGAAGTTGTACTCCAGATCGTTCTTGAGCGTGTAAGGAGTCGTGAACGAGAAGAAATACGAAGCCATGCGACCGCGGTACTGAGCCGCAAAGGTGTAGTAAGCCGGGTGGTGCTTGATTTCCCAGTCGCCACTCACGTAATCGGAAATATCGGAACTGGTTGTAGCCCAGGCATCTTTCGAACTAATAGCGCTGTTATCCGGACCAAGCGTCAAGTTGCGGGTAAAGCTCCCCAACACAAAGTGGGCCGAAGCACCGAGAGAAACTGCACGGTAGAACGGAAGCCTAATCGCATAAGTCGGCACCAGTTCATAGACACTGCTCTGGTACTCGATTTCAGCATTCCACAGTTCTTCCTCGTTATCAACATCTTCACGAACAGAAGCGGCATAATGCTGCCACAGCGACAAACCAATTGTACCAAAGTCACCCATCGGGAACGACAGGTTCATGGACGGCATCGAAACACCAGTCTTTGTATAATGGGAATTCGAACGATCCGCCGTAGAGACATCGAGCAAGAAGTTCAAGTTCAACACGACCTTGGAATCAAAAGCCTGGCGTGCCGGGTTCACAACAGAAACACCTTCCGTCTCACCGGTCTTTGCATTACCCGCAAAACCGCGACCAGCCATAGCGGCAGAACCGCCTGCAATCTGTTCCTGGCCCAAAGCTTCAAGGCCAATCATCGACGCAAAGGAAAAACTCGAAACACAAAGTAAAGCACTAATAAACTTTTTCATTATTTTTCCCCGCGCTTGGATGCAAGCCACAACTTAAGCGTAGCAGGCTTGTCCTTGATAGAAGTAAAATCGTAGCGAGCCATATCGTAACGGGCGTAATCGTAGTCCGTCGGGTAGAACACGTTAATCGAATCATAGCGATCGACGAATATGGAATCCTTGGGCAAAAGAACCGACTGGTCCATACGCAAGGCCATCTTGAACGAACGTCCATCGCTAGCCCTATTGATAAAGTCACGCATACCCTTCGTCACCTGCAACGAAAGAGAATCTCCAGAATAGAAAATCATGTTCGGGTGGCCGCTTTCCTGAACTCTCGGCCTATTGACCTTGTACTTTTCCATGCGATGCACGACAGTATCCGCACTATCCGCATAGGAACTTGCAAGAACGACAATCGGCAAGTCCAGTTCATTTTCGCCCTTCGAATCGTCCCTGAAGAACGTCATCTCGGCCATCACGACAGCCTGGCGCACATCGTTCTTATCGCCAACCATATACGGGAACTCGTCGCCATAGAACTCAGACAAGGCCTTCAAAATCGGCTTTGACGGGAACTCGACTACAAGGGAATCGTAATAGCCACCGTGCAACACGAGGCAATCCTTGCAATTTTCGCGATACGATGCAAGCAAAGCAGAACGGACCGGTCTATGGGACGGATTTTCCATTGAATCCTTCTTCACGGCGACCAAGTGGAACTGCGGGTAGTAATTAATGTGGTCCGAACCATAGAAGCGGTAAGCATTTTCGGCTTCTGGTGCGGAAAGGCGCATTTGCAGACGGCGGTAACCAGACTTGTTGCGGAATTCCTTCACAAAGGCGCCCGGCATATCAATCGTCAACAGCGGATTTTCCAGCGAATCACCCTTGCTAGCCGCCTTGAGAGAGAACGTAAGGGTTGTATCGGCAGACTTTTGCGGATTCCAGGATTCAAGTTCATGGAACCAGACGGAATCCTTGATGTTCTCCAGGTCTTCGTATTCCTTCTTGCTCAGCTTATCCGAAAGAATCCAGCTGACATCAATCTTGATGTCTTCTTCAATCGGGAGCAGGTTGGACAAGAAGTGATCCGTGTTATAGAAGGCATCCAAAAGACGCATGTACAAAACCGACTTAATGGTATCGGCATTATTCAACGTCGCCATAAACGTGCTATCGATTCGGAAATCGAAATAGACATCGTGAGTCATGCCCGGAGTTGCGCCAAAGACGCCGCGATACCTTGCGTTTTCGGGAAGCGTGTCACGGAAAACTTCGGCAGATATCGGCTTCAAGTCATTGATCGTCACCGTCTGGACTTTATAGCTACTCGGCATTCCTTGGTCAGAAAGCCAATTTGAAAGACCTTCGTCATCTGAATCGAACAGGCAAGATGACAGGAATAGCGACAAAAGCGGCAATAGAATAAATTTTTTCTTTTTCACTCAGAACTCCGAGTATTTACTTGTAAATAAATTTCGCCCATAATATAGCAAAAACGCAATTGAGAAATTAGGCGAAAGAACGGACCTTCAGTCCTACAGACGAAAGACGAGAGATAGACTGTAGGAAGTAGACGGTAGGAAGTCATTAGTCGGCAGAACTTAGTTGGCAGAACTTAGTCGGTACAGCGCAAAGCGAAAGCGATATTCTAAGCTCTAAGTTCTAAGTTCTAAGTTCTAAATTGCTATATTTGCCTCGTAAAAATTCAAGAGGATTACTATGTCTCAGTTTAACGCTCATTTTAGAAACATCAACGGCGACGATACCTACCCGCTGACCGACGTCATTTACCGCAGCAAGGTGGACGGTAGCTTGCTCGAAGTCGAACACGACCGAGCAGCACTCGCCAGCCGCAGCCCGGAAGAATGGAAGAAGCTCTTTGCCGAACGCCGCATGAGCTTTAAGCCCGAAGACATGAGTGGTATTTGGAGCAAGCGCGAAATGGTGCTCCCGGATATTCCGGTCGAAGACATCGTCACCATGCGCGAAGGCTGGAGCCCGCTTTTTGACGCAGCCCCGCTCGCCAAGGAACTCGGCATCGGAAGCCTCAAGGTGAAGCTCTGCGGCAACTCCCACACGGGTTCTTTCAAGGACCTTGGCATGACCGTTCTCGTGAGCCAGGTGAATCACATCATCAAGAAGGGCATCCACCCGATTGACGCCGTCGCTTGCGCTTCTACCGGTGATACCTCTGCAGCCCTCAGCGCCTACTGCGCCAAGGCAGGCATTCCGTCTATCGTGTTCCTCCCGGCCGGCAAGACCAGCACTGCACAGCTCATCCAGCCGATTTCTAACGGCAGCATTGTGCTCGCTCTTGACACCGACTTTGACGGTTGCATGAAGATCGTTCAGGAAGTCACGAAGGACAACCGCATTTACCTCGCCAACTCCATGAACAGCCTCCGCGTCGAAGGCCAGAAGACGATTTCTCCGGAAATCTGCCAAGAACTCGGCTGGACCGTTCCGGACACCGTGATTATCCCGGGCGGTAACCTCGGTAACGTGAGCGCACTTGCCAAGGGCTTCGAAGACTGCAAGGCCATGGGCCTCATCGACCGCATCCCGCGCATCATCGTTGCTCAGGCAGAAAACGCCAATCCGTTCTACCAGGCATACGAACGTGGCTTTGACAAGCTCGTTCCGGTTCAGGCCAAGAAGACTCTCGCATCTGCTATCCAGATCGGTAACCCGGTCAGCTACCCGAAGGCAGTCCGCGCTATCCAGAAGACAAACGGCATGGTCGTAAGCGTCTCTGAAGAAGAACTCGCCAACGCAGCCCACCGCGGCGACCGCATCGGTCTCTACTGCTGCCCGCACACGGGTGTCGCTCTCGGCGCTCTCGAAAAGCTCGTCGCTGCAGGCAAGATTACGAAGGACGAAAACGTCGTCGTCATCAGCACGGCTCACGGTCTCAAGTTCACGGAATTCAAGGTCGGATACCACGAACAGAAGCTCGAAAACATCGCCAGCAAGTACGCAAACCCGGTGTTCAAGGCTCCTGCCGAAATCGGTGCTGTCATGGACATCCTCACGAAGGAAATGGCAGCCCGCCGTCGCTAATGCGCAAGCATTCGCTAACGCGAACATGATTTAGATACAAAGAGAGCGGCGCAATCGCGTCGCTCTTTCTTTTTGCATTTTTTCAACAAACCTATTCTTTCACCAAGAATCCGGCAATGGACTTTTCACGGACAAACGTCTTCTTGGAAACGTTCTGTACATCGGCGACATTCACCTTTTCCAAATTATCGGCCCAGTTGAGGAAAATGCGGTAGTCCCCATGAACTTCGTACCAGCCAAGCATGGTCGCCACGTTTTCCATGTCAGTCAAGCTACGAACAAGCCCTGCATAAGCGCGGTTCTTGACTTTCTGGAATTCTCTAGCGCTGACTTGTTCATTCTTGAGTTTTTCAAGCTCTTCCCAAACGACTTTTTCAACCTTTTCGCGATTGGCATCCGGGCGGAGGTTCACGCGGACAGAGAATTCGGAAATGTACTTGTTCGGGCTATTGCTTGCGCTCACGCCAACGGCAAGCTTTTCTTCTTCGACAAGGCGCTTGTAAAGGCGGCCAGAACGTCCGTTCAAAACACCCTCGGCAATGTCAAGCGCATAAAGCGTGCTATCGCCCACAGCCGGAGTCTTGAAGACTAGCGTATAAAGATTCGGAGCATCCTTGCGCTTGACGGTCAAACGCTTTTCACCCGCCTGTTCCGGATCGCGAACGGTAAGCGGAGGGAAAGCTTCGCCAGCCGGAATCGGAGCAAAATACTTCTTGACAACCTTCATCGTTTCAAGCGTATCCAAGTCACCCGCCATCACGAGAATTGCATTACGCGGCTTATAGTACTTGCGGTAATGTTCTTCGGCCTGTTCGCGAGTCAAGTTATCGATATCGCTCGGCCAGCCAATGGTCGGCACGCGGTACGGGAACGCCTCGTAAATCATGGAATTGAGCGTTTCATAGAAACGGCCCGTCGGACGGTCGTCATAGCGCATGCGACGTTCTTCACGGACGACAGAACGTTCCGAATAGAACTCGCGCAACACAGCATTTTGCATGCGGTCAGATTCAAGCCACAGGAACAATTCAATCTTGTTCTTGGGGAGCGTCACCGTGTATGCGGTCAGCAAGTCGCTTGTAAAAGCGTTAAGACCTGTTCCGCCAGCAGCCTGATAGGCGCCCCACAACTCGTCCTTGATAAAAATCTTGCGATGTTCGTTCAGAACGGAATCGTGTTCAGCGGTCAGCTTTTTGACAAGAGCCGTATCGCCTGCAATTTTTGCAGGGCGAATCAAAGCCTGCAAGGAATCCTGAGTCGCCATGAACCGGACATCGGCAACACTATCGGATACGCCGACCTTCTTTGTACCCTTGAAAAGCTCATGTTCCAAAATGTGAGCCAAGCCCGACTTGCCGGGAACTTCATGGACAGAGCCGGTCACGTAAAACAGGCGGCAACTCACCGTTGGCGCTTGCTTGTTCGGATACAGAAGTACAGTCAGTCCATTATCAAGGACTTCCTTATGCACGGGCAAATTTACCGCCGCCGCAGACGTCCCCGTCAACAACGCAGGAACAAACGCGCAGCACATAGCAATTCTAGCGAAAAGTTTTCTCATGCTAGACAATTTAGATAATTTCTAAAAAACAGTGATAACGAAAAGGGGCATCAGCCCCTATTTTCAATTTGCACGGAGTTTATACGATTTTATCAAACGTCCGCCGTTTTCAAGCGTTGCAATGATAAACGACTTGCCACGCCACTTTTCCATGTGGATTTCACAGAATTCTCCATTAAACGAAGTCGTCTTAAGGAGCGTTCCGTTCGCATCAAACAGGTTGACAGTCTTTTTTCCTGTAAGCTTGGTTTCGATTCTCAAGACTCTGTCAGCCACCGAAAAGCGCACAGCCGAAGCAACAGAAGTCTTTGTCATGCCCATTCCCTTGTAAGAAGACGAACTTACCATCGGTTCGGCAGCGCCACTCATAGAAACATCTGCACTCGAAGAACTGATACGGGTTGCAGAGCTACTTGAAACCGCAAGCACAGACTTCATACTTGACGAAGACTTTTCACTGGAGGAAGACTCCGCCGCGCTGGAAGAAGATACCTTCACACTCGAAGAAGATGCTTTCGCGCTAGAAGAAGAGGACTCGGCAGAACTAGACGAAGATTCCACCACCGGAGAAATGCGGTCGCCACGAGTCTTGAACTCCACATGGCCATCAACAATCTTTATATCGTAGATTTCTAATTCAAGATTATCGCCAGCCCATGTCGTAAAGCCGTTAAAGCTATTGATTCGGCCCGTCGGGAACGCATCATACGCCATCGTGTTCGCATCAGCAATGCCATCGGCCTCAATCAAATCGACACCCATCGGATCAGCCGCATTCACTTCGTTCGCCGTCCAGTTATATCGATTATAATTTATATGCCAAATCAGCAAGCCTTTATTCGGAAGAGCCTTGTCAAAGTTCTCCTTTAAACGGAACTCGATAAAATAATATTCATTATCGCTACCGGACGTCAATACAAGGCCATCATTTTCCTGAATGGACTTTAAGACAAACGTCGTATCCGAAATTTCTAGACGGCGCGGTTCAAGCCAACCCAAGCTGAATCGTTCAAACGCAGACATATTTGCAGGCGAGCATGACGTTGTATACGACCAATTTTGCGGGCAGTTATAAGACCCGGCATCCATCAAATCCCACCGTCCCGGAGTATAGCGAGCCTTCGTTCGGGAATTGTCGGCATAGACATCGTAATGATCCACGAGTCCAAGGACATGGCTAAATTCATGGCAGAACGTGCCAATGCCGTTCAACGCATCAGTCTTCTTATTGACCATATAGGCCTGTCCATCTATTTCAGGGGAACAGGCGTATTTACTCATGGAATAATTGCGAGTAAGGCGCTTCGGAGCATTATAGGAATGCGGCCAAATGGCAGACTGGACATCCGTATCTGCAGAACCCACTCCTGCATAAATCATATAGACAAAGTCAACAACATGGTCGCCATCGCTATCATAAGGCGAAAAATCTACGTTTTGGGCGATGAGAGAATCCATCGCCTCTTTAACAGCCTTGACCGCACCCGCCGCCATATTTCTGGAATCAACAAGGGCGCCATACGAATCACGCGTCCCACTTAACGTTATCGGTCCGGCAACATCAAACGTCGGTCTATATTTGCCATTTGAATTTGCGATGAAAAAATCCCTAACGCTTCCAGACATATAATAATTAGAATACCCTTCCTGATTGAGGTAATTCAAATATTCTTCCTGGGCATTATCGCGTTTGAACTTGACATCGCTAAACTGGACAAGAAGAACGAGCCCGCGGACATCGCCTTCTGTTTTGACAGTAGACATATTAGGGCGAGTAGGCCAGTTATTTGTGACAGCATCTTCCGTAGTCCATCCCCCCCAGCCAGGCCAACCATTAGCCTTCTGAGGCGTCGCAGTTGAAGACTGGAGCATCATGGGTCCCGAAGAGGAATCCGCCTGCTGTTCTTTAAGCTTTTTTAAACGATTTTCGTGAAATCTCTCCAAAATTTGGCGAGAATTGCGCTTTTTGAGGAAGTTTTTCTCTTTTGTGCCGCGTTTAGACTTGGCATGGACTCGCATACCCGTCTTTTTGCCATGTTCGTCGGCATAATTCCAATAACCAGCGGAATCACGGACAACGAGCACACTATCTTCGCCTGTCAGCGTATAGTTAAAATGCTCGTTTCCAACCTTTCTAATCTGCACAACAGAGCCATCGGGCTGCGTTGAATTGATTAAAAACGGTGCAGCTTTAACGGCCCACACGGATGCGGAGCCGACTAAAGACCCAATCAATATGCACTTCCACCAACTCATACTATAAACATATATTCAGAATTGGGGATGAGCAAAAAAACAATATGTTTTTTACATGTTTTTCGTTGACAGAACGCCAACAGGCCGCAATAACCGCGACAAAACGTTACAGTACCCTACATTTTGGACAAGGCGAGCAAGGCACCACCACAAAGAATGACAGAAACTGCAATGGCAAGCTTAATTCGCTCCGGTTTTGTCGGGTATTCGTGGAAAACCACCACTCCCCAAAGCAAGTTCACGAGCAAGTTCAATTGCGTGAGCGGGTAACCAACGGCATAGCCCAAAGCGCCATTCGAATCGATGGCCCAGAAACAACCATGCTGCCCGATGACCCACAAGACACCCATAAACATAGACGTGATGGACGGAGCAAGGCCGTATTCAAAAAACGCACGACGCTTTATACTCAAAATTGCGACCAAAAGTTCTGCAGAGACAAAAATGCCTAAGGCAAACGAACCCATAAATTCAAGTATAGGGACATTGGCAAACTTATACGGAATGAGGAACAGCCCAAAGATGAGACCGCCCAAAAGCGAGCGCCAATTCCTAAAGATGTTCCCCTGCGGAGGGGCAAGCCTGCTCAAACCGAAAAGCAACAAAAGGATTGCCGGGATCGAAAAATAAAGCAGCGTGGATTCCGAGAAAATGAGCACGCCACTTACAAACGAAGCCAGGATGCTCACGCCCATCGAGCGCACACCGGCACCCGTCAAGTCCTGTTCTGCCTTGACCGCCCAGAAGCAGAACGCGCCTGCGCAAACCCAAAGGAATCCGCAAAGGAGACCGACCGGCAAAAGGCGGAACGAATCCGTCGCAAACGAAATACAAAGCTGACCGATGAACATGCCCAAGGCCATGCAGGAGAGGTACGCCCACGACGAAAACTTGGACCAAGCCTTGAGAGGGACCATGTAAGTGCCGAACGCAAAGACGGCAAGAATGAGACCAACGTAACTATTTCCCAATGCAGAACCCCGCAAATATTTGTTGTAAAACGTCTTCGGACGAGATTTCGCCCGTTATACTCTGGAGCGAACGGCGCACTAGTTGCATTTCAAAAGCCAAAAGTTCCACCGCCGGATTTGTGCGGATAAGGTTCAGCGCACGGTCAATACCCGCAAGAGCTTCTTCAAGGCAGGTCTTTTCGCGTTCGCTCGTAATCCAGAGGTCTTCGGAATTTTCCATTTTCTTGAAAAGGGCAGCGTTCATCGCACGCTTGAGTTCCGCGAGGCCCTCACCTGTTTTGGAAGAAATGCGAATGCTCTCGCCTCTTTCGTCTCTCGTCTCTCGTCTTTCGTCTAATAAATCACTCTTCGAGATGACGACAATATCAGGTTGGGCCGCACCATTTTCCGGATGGCAAGATGCGCAGTTCTCGTCTAAACTACCATCCACAACCAGAATCTTCATGTCCGCTTCGGCGAGGATTTCCTTACTCTTTTCCATGCTGAGCGCATCGAGAGCATCGGTTGCCTTGTCCGCGATACCAGCGGTATCAACAAGGCGGATTTCACCGCCGTCCAGGAACAAGCGGACTTCGACAAAGTCGCGGGTCGTGCCAGGGATGTTGCTCACAAGGATTCGGTCTTCACCGAGAAGCGCATTCACGAGGCTCGACTTGCCCGCATTCGGAGCGCCGTACAAAACAGCAAGCGGCAAACGGCTGACCGCCGCCTTGCCCTTAAAACTTTTCAAAATGGATTCTACGCTTTCGCGAATCGCAGAAATTTTCACGCCCCAGGTCGCATAATCCGGGTCGGCTTCTTCTTCAGAGAAATCAACATCCAACTCAAGGCGTGCCGAGATATCCATGACCAGTTCCGTGAGCGTCTTGACTTTTTTCGAGAGCGCACCACCAAGCAAGCGATGAGCGTTCTTGAGTTCGTCACGGTTAGCGCTGTGGATCACATCGGCGACAGATTCCGCCTGCACCAAGTCCATGCGACCGTTCAAGAAAGCACGGCGCGTGTATTCGCCAGGTTCTGCCAAGCGCACGCCATCAACACTCTTAATGACCTGAATCAGTTCGCGGACGATAATCGGGTTCCCGTGCGGGTAAAGTTCCAGCACGTCTTCGCCGGTATAGGAATTCGGACCTTCAAAAAAGATGTAGAGGAGGCTATCGATGACCAATGCTGTTGCGCGGTCTTCGCCGACCATTGTACGGTAATCCCTAGCGGTCGCAAGTTTAGCTTCGCGAGGCTTCAAATTCTTGATTGCCGATTCGCCGAACAAGAGGCGCACCACTTCGCGCACCTTCGAGCCACTCACGCGGATGGCGGCAACGGCACTCACGCCCGCAGGCGTCATCGGAGCAACAATCGTCTGAGAATCCATAATAGCAAAGATAGTAATTGCTAAATTAAAAACATGAGCAACTTCAAACTTATTTCCCGTCCTTTGGGCACTGTGCAGTGCTTTGTTTTGCAGCGTGACGACGGCGCTGAATTTGAAATTTTGAGCGGATACGGCGCTGGACTCAACGCTTGGCGCATCCCCGACAATAACGGCAAGCTCCAAGACCTCCTTTTTGGCTACCGCGAAGGCGACGACATTTTCAAGATGGGCCCCGACACAAACGCGGGTTGCAGACTAACCCCGTTCCCGGGACGCGTGGCATACGCCAAATTCAACTGGAACGGCAACGATTACCAGCTCGTCAACAATGTGAGTTGGGCTCCGCACGCCCTCCACGGCTTTTTGCAGAACAAGGAATGGAACCTCCTGAGTTTCGAAAGCGATAGCGAAAAATGCGTAGCGACATTCGGTATCGACTGGCCGGGTGCATTTACTGGGTTCCCGTTCCCCTTCCGCGCGGTCAACAAGGTTACGTTCACTGGCGAAAGCTACACCGTCGAATCGACCGTCACGAACATCGGCAAGGGCGACCTCCCCTATTCCGAAGGCTGGCACCCCTATTACACACTCGGTGAAAAAATCAACGGACTCCAGATGACTCTCCCGGAATCGAACCTCGCGATTCTCGACAAGGCAGACATCCCGACAGGCGAATTCAAACCGGATACCCGTTTCGTGGGCGGTAGGCTCATCAATGACGAGTTCATCAACGACTGTTTCTGTCTAAACCAAGGCGAAGGCCCCTACGTTCTCAAAAACAATAAAAATTTTGAGAACATTTTAGCCACCGTAGAACTCAAAAGCGATACCAAATCCCTCCAAATTTGGCAAAAGGCCGGCAAAGAACAATATAATGCGATCCAGATTTACACACCGCCTGACCGCATGAGCATCGCTATCGAACCAATGACCGCGGAACCCGATACTTTAAACCATCACCGCGATTTAATCGTCATCAAGCCAAGCGAAAGCCGCACGTTCGTTTTCGGAGCAAAGTTCCAAAAACGCTAAAAAACGGACAAAAAAGGCATCCAAAAATGCCCGTAAACATATTTTTTCCTTTCAAGCAAAAATGCTATTGCATTTTTGCTTTTTTCAATATATTTTGAGAACACGTATCTTAAGGAGAGAACATGGATTTTAAGAAAGTTTTCCTCGCATGTGGCCTTTCAGTCGCCTGCACCGCCTTCGCGGCCCCATATGAAGCCGAAGACGCAACCATCACCAAAGACGCAGCCGTTGCCTCTAGCACCGAAGCTTCCGGCGGTAAATATGTCAAGATGAACGGCGGCGACATCACTTTTTCCAAGGTGACGGTCGAAAAAGCAGGCAAATACACCATCGTTCTCCACTACATGAACAATTACGGTGGATCCAAGATTAACAACGTTGAAGTCGGCGGAGCCTCCTCTGCCGTGACGTTCGATGTGACCGACAAGGGCAAATTTGCCGACGTCGAAACGGTCATGAACCTCGCCGCCGGTGAGAACACTATCGCCATCACCAATAGCTGGGGCTGGATTGACCTCGACTACATCGAAGTCAAGGGTTACGAAGCTAAAGCATTCAACCTCTGCAACGCCCCGGTGACAAAGACCGCCACCCCGTCTGCCATCAAGCTATACAACTTCCTTGTCAACAACTTCGGCAAAAAGACCATTTCCGGCGTGATGACCGGTAACATGGACGCCTACACCAAGGGTGACGCCACCCAGCACGAAGACGTTCAGGCCGTATTCAAGGCCGGCGGCAAGTACCCCGCACTCGTTGGAGTCGACCTGATGAACGCCACCGGCGCAAGCAAAAACAACAGCTGGTTCCAGGAATACACCGAAAAGGCCATCGATATCGCCAAGAGCACATGGAAGAAGGGCGGCATTCCGGCATTCACATGGCACTGGCGTCCGGGTGACGAAGAGAATTTCTACGTGAAAGGCGCAAACGACAACTACACCGAATTCGACTTTACCGAAGCCTTCGTGACCGGTACGACCAACTGGGATACCGTTTCGACCGCTTACAAGGCACTCGTTGCTGACATCGATCTCGTTTCCAAGATTTTCCTTGACCTCCAGAAAGAAGGCGTTGCCGCCATCTTCCGCCCGCTTCATGAATCCGGTGGTAACTGGTTCTGGTGGAGCACCCACACAGGCAAGCAGTTCGCCGCACTCTACCAGTTGCTCTACGAACGCATGGTGTTCACGAATGGCGTCAACAACCTCATTTGGGACTTCAACCCGAAGGATGCCGCTACGATGTCCTGGACCCCGGGCGAGACCTACTATGACGTGTTGAGCGTCGACATTTACAACGCAGCAAACGACCATCAGAGCAACAGCTCCGCATTTATCGACCTCACGAACAAGGCTGGCACCAACAAGATTATCTCCCTCAGCGAAAACGGCCCGATTCCTGACGTTGACAAGATGTACGAAGACGGTGCTACTTGGAGCTGGTGGATGCCGTGGTACGAATCCCCGAGCTGGAACGGTGGCTACGTAAGCCAGACTGCAGCAAGCGTATGGCAGAAGAACCTCGCTGACGAACGCATCATCACCCTCGACAAAATGCCGGGCTGGGACAACTATAGCGAAGCTGCCGCAGCAACAAACGTTTGCCCGACTTCTACACAGAACGCCAAGTTCGGTGCTGACACCGCCAAGGCCAATCCGGAAAATGTTGACCTCGTCATGGGCGTGACCTACAAGGCTATCAACGATAGCGGTGCAAACATCGAATTCAAGAAGGTTCCGAAACTGACCGGTGCAAAGAGCATCGCCGTCACGATCGAAAACAAGGGTTCTGGTGGAGAAATGAACGGCATTTGGATCGGCATGGCATTCGTCCGCGACGGTTCCAAGGACAAGGCTTGGACCTGGGAACAGTCCCCGTCTGATGGTTGCTGGCTCAACGACGGTGCAAAATCCACTTGCGAATTCGCCATCGAAACGTACACCGATGACGCAGGCGTTGAACATCCGATGGACCTCGACAACCTCTTCTCCGTCACCTTCATCTTGGCAGGCGCAAACGGATTCGAAGGCACCGTCCTCTTCGACAACATGGTCACGGACAACGGCATCATCATTAACGGATTCAACAAGAAGACGGAACTCTTCACCGCTGCAGACCAGAGCAAGGGTCACATCGCAAGTATCGAACTCTATAACAAGGACGGTACGCCGGTAACGCCTTCCGCACTTAAGCCGATTGCCGCCGCAAAGAAGGCAGGCTTGAACGTCAAGAACGGCAACCTCTTGCTCACCGCAAACGCATCCGGTTTCGCAAGCATCGACGTGTTCAACATGATCGGCAAGCGCGTCGCGACACTCCACCGCGGAAACCTCAGCGCAGGCAGCCACACGTTCAGCCTCCAGAACCTCAACAAGGGTCAGTACATCATCCGCGTCAAGGGCGCCGGACTCAATGCCACCCAGAAGGTTCTCATCAAGTAGACTATAACACAAAAAGCCAAATACCTAAAGGCGGCCGCACAAGCGGTCGCCTTTCCTTATAATGTGTATTCCGTCACTTTTTGCCCCGAACGACCCAAATAAATCGTTTATTTATCTTACATTTCCGTGAAAATATTGCACTTTCTCACAGTGCGTCTTGACTTCATTTTTCACAAATCTATTTTTCTATAGACGATATTTAGGATGTTTGGGGGTGTGGACATTTTCCACAAGTTTTGTCAACACTCAAAAGTCGGGATTGCCCTATTTCATCGTTAAAAATCTAGTTTCAAGAAAAACAAGGATATTTCATGAATAGCTTCAAGACTTTAATCGCCGCATCACTCCTCGGAACAGCAGCATTTGCAGCACCGGGACTCAAGGTGAGCGGCACAGACCTTCAGTATAACGGCAAGAAGATTTTCTTCTCGGGTACAAACCTCGCCTGGAGCGACTACAACTCTGACGTGGGTGCTTCCCCGCTGGACGAAAATGCATGGCGCAAGGCTGTGGAAGGCACGCGTGCCGCAGGCGGTAACGCTATTCGTTGGTGGCTCTTTAACAACATGAGCCAGAGCCCAACAATTGACGAAACGACGCACTTGGTTACAGGTCCGAAGGAAAACACCATCGCCAACATGAAGAAGGCTTTGGACATCGCCGAAGAATACGGTGTGATGGTCTCGATGTGCCTTTTCAGCCACAACTTGATGGAACCGAACCAGTGGGGTCTTTACAACGAAAAGCTAGACATTACCGCAAACGAATTGCTTTTCGAAGACGCGGGCACCAAGGCTTTTATTGACAACGTTCTTATTCCGGTCGTGAAAGCCATTGGCAATCACAAAGCGCTCATGACTTGGGAAGTCTTTAACGAACCCGAGGGCATGACTAGCGAATGCAGCGGCTGGACTACAAAGAAGATGGCTCTTGCCAAAATCCAGAAGTTTACGAACAAGGTTGCAGCAGCCATCCACACGACAAACCCGGAACTTCTCGTTTCGACCGGTAGCGTGAACATCAAGTATCAGAAGCATTGGAATGACGCAGCCCTCATCGAAGCGGGTGGCGAAGCCAACGGTACGCTTGACTTTTTCCAGACGCACTATTACCCGTACTGGCAAGACAATTCCGTAAGCCCGTTCGTAAACACTGCGGCCCAAATGGCGACCAAGTACAGCTACGACAGCAAGCCGATGATCATCGGTGAATTCCCGGCAAGCGGTTGGGCTGGCGATACATACCGCTCCAATTTTGCCGCAAAGACAGAAATTACAACGGAAGAATGCTACCGCAAGGCTTTTGACGGTGGTTATGCAGGCGCTCTCGCCTGGCAGTACATCGGCGACAAGACCGAAGCGAATTTCGGTGGTTACAGCTACACGATTGATCCCGCGCTCAAGGCAATGACGGCTCTCGCCGCAACGGAAGAAGCCTCCATCAAGATCAAGGATGTGGACATTTCCGGCTCCACGGGCGGAAACGGCATGATGGCCGTGACTTACGGCGCCGACAACGGCCAGGTCGAATACCAGAACAAGGGCGGCTGGGACCTCTCCGGCGCAACGACGTTCACTTGGACAGCCAAGAACAATGGCAAGACCGATGCCGACATCTACTTGATTTTCAAGCTCACGGATTCCTGGACATGGACCGAAACGGACGGCAGCTGCAAGGTTCCGGCAGGCGAAAAGGTCACTTGCTCCATTGACATTTCTAGCTTTGCCGACCGCAACAAGACGCTCAGCATCACGCTCGCAAACTACGCCTCCGGCTACACCGGCACGGTGATTTACGACGACATCAAGGCCGGCGATTTGACGCTCTTTGACTTCAACACCGACAAGTACGACGCCTTCAAGCGCGGTTACGAAAACACCGAAGAAATGATTCCAGAAATCAAGATTGTCTTCGATGAAAACTACGTTTACGGCAAGACTTCCATTTCCAAGAGCAAGCTCGCCGCCACATCCAAGTTTTCCATCAACGGAGACAAGATTACGCTCAACACAAAGGCTAAGGGCCAAGTCAGCGTTGACGTGTTCGGCATGAACGGAAGAATCGTTGCCACGCTCTTTAACGGAATGCTTGGCGCAGGCAATTACGTGTTCAGCCTTGCTGATATGCCGAAGGGCCAGTACATCATCCGCATGAAGGGTGCCGGAATCACCACGACGCAGCCCGTAATTGTGAAGTAAAAAGACGATTTATAAAACGTTTCGAGAGTCCCGCGAAAACGGGACTCTTTTTTATTTCGGGGGAAATTTTTGGACTATTGCAATGACGAAAATCCTTTGAATTTTGGGCGTAAGAATATAGATTTAGGGGTGGAGATATGGATGTTTATGAAACACTTTAACTACACAAATTTTGTCGCTACGGCAACTGTCGCAGCACTCGCAGGCACTGCTTTTGCCGCCACCCCCATCCGTTTAGAAGCCGAAGACGCCGTCCTCGCCGATGACCACAAAGTCGTCGTTACCGAAGACGCAAAGGCTTCTGGCGGCAAGTACGTCCAGATGAAAGAAGGCAACCTGGAATTCAAAGTGACTGTACCCGCCACGGGTTATTACACACTTTGGGCCACATACCAGTTGCCAACAGCTTCCGGAAACAAAATCCAGAACTTGACCGTCAACGATGTTTCTGCCGGGCAGATTTCTTTCGGCACATCTGATGATTTCAAGACCATCAAGGGCGCAGGCAAAATCAAGCTCACCACAGGCGAAAACAAGATTGGTATCGTCCACAGTTGGGGCTGGGTCAACATTGACTACATTGAACTCACGGAATACGAAGCAAGCCCGTGGAGCCTCTCCCCGACTCCGGTCACGCCAGAGCCGACCGAAAGCGCACAGAAACTCTACAACTTCTTGCTCAACAATTTCGGCAAGCACGTGATTAGCGGCGTCATGACGGAACGCCCGTTCGAAAACAACGGCCAGTACACCCCGCAAAACTACGAAACGCAAACCGAACTCAGCTACATCAACCAAGCAAGCGGCAAGAACGTGGTCCTCGTCGGTTTTGACTTTTTGCACGCATCGGGCAAGAATTCCGACCAGCAATGGTATCAAGGCTACACGCACGCTTCGCTCGAAATGGCAAAGACCGTTTGGAAAGCTGGCGGCATACCGCAATTCAACTGGCATTGGAAAGACCCGACGCTCGAAGTCGAAGCGTTCTACACCGAATCTAGTGGCAATACTCCTTTCGCAGAATTCAGCATCAACAAGGCTTATGACGAGGCCACCGGCAAGTGGAAAACAGATAGCGATGCCTACAAGGCAATTGTCCGCGATATGGAAATGATCGCCGACTCGCTTTTGACTTTGCAAAAAAAAGGCGTTGCCGTTCTTTGGCGCCCGCTCCACGAAGCAAGTGGTAAGTGGTTCTGGTGGGGCACCGATGGCGCCAAGCCGTGCGTTGCTTTGTACAAGCTCATGTTCGATATTTTCGTGAACCAGAAAGGTTTACACAACTTGATTTGGGTGTGGACCACCGACGAAGCAAGCGACGCTCTCGACTGGTATCCAGGCGATGAATACGTGGACGTTGTGGGCCGCGACTACTATTACTATCCGCGTGAATCCAACCACTCTAGCCTTGTCGGCAGCTTTGAAACAGTCAAGGAAATGTTCGGCGGCAGAAAGATTGTAACGCTCAGCGAAAACGGTTCCGTGCCCTACCCTGACGAAATGAAGGCTGATGGCGCCAACTGGAGCTGGTTTATGCCGTGGTATGGCGACTACGCGATGGAAGGTTGGGCAAACGACAACACCAAGGAAAGCTGGAAAATCGTGATGAACAACGAATACACCTTGACGCTCGAAGACATGCCGGGCTGGGACAAGTACGAAATCGTCACGCCGCCGACAACGGGAATCAAGAATACTTTACGTTCGCAGAAGGGTATCGCAAGTTTGTCCGTCATCGGCAAGAATTTGCAAATTAACGTTCCGAGCGCCAACGCAAAAGTCGCGATTTTCGATATGCAGGGCAATCAGGTCATGAGCCGTGCTATCAATGGCGCAGCAAGCATTAACTTAAACGGAATCGCTGCCGGGCAATACCTTGTGAAAGTGCAAGGAAAAGGATTTACGCAGAACGGAAGGATTCTGGTAAAGTAATTGAGAATGTTGATTCCCGCCTCCGCGGGAATGACAGTGTAAATACAAGAAACAATGGATTCCCTACGCTTCGCTTCGAGGATGACAGGCTTCGAGGATGACGTAGGGATGACAATGCAAAAAAATGGAGTGTATGATTATGGGATGTAAATTATTCGCGGGCGCATGCTCCGCAATGGCTTTTGCCACAGCAATCGCGGCTACATCAGCTTATGCCGCACCGACAACTTACGAAGCCGAAGATTTGAGCGGCGCAACTGTTGCCGAAGGCGCAGACTTCTCCGGAGGCAAATACGCTAAGCCCGCCGACGCTAGCGGCATTACGTTTACGGTCAAAGTCGAAGAGACCGCCGTTTACGATATTACCACAAAAGTTCTCATCAAGCAATACGACTGGATAACCTCTAAAATCACGGTCAACGGTGTCGATGTCGGCTCCATGCTCACGACTCCGCGCAATTGCGATTCTAGCTATGTCGTATCCGCATCGGCAAAGATGAAGGTTGGTGAAAATAAGATTACGGTCGGAAACCAAGCCATCGGCGTGGACTACATCACCGTTGAACGCCACCCCGATCCGGAATACAAAATCGGTACCGCACCTGTCACGCCCAACGCTTCGGAATCTGCACGCAAGGTATTCTCGTTCTTGCGCGAAAACTTTACGAAAGCAACGCTTAGCGGCATGATGATTAGCGACCAGAATTTCAACTACGATTACGGCAACATGCGACTCATTCCGCCAGGAGGCTGCACGCCCGCCGATTCCTGCAAGTACACCGACGCCGAAGTCTCGTGGAAAGGTCAGACGGATATTGCCGAATTCTACAAGCGCTCTGGGCACTACCCCGCCATAGGCGGTTTCGACATGCTCTTTGCCGCCGGCGGACATTCCGACGAAGGCTGGTTCAGGGGCTATTCCGAAAACAACCTCCTGATGGCAGAAGAACTCTGGAAGTTGGGCGGCATCCCGACATTCACATGGCATTGGAAAGTCGGCGAAGACACGGTGTTCTACACCAAAGATACCTATCCCATGAACGGCTACCGCAGCAGCGGATGCGCCAATGGAGCAAAGGGTTCTAGCGAAAGCAACACGTGCTTCAATTACACTAAGGCTTTCAAGGATTCCACCTGCAAAGAAATCAACGAAGCCTCTCAAGAATACAAGGACATCGTAAACGACATCGATAAAGTATCTGCACTGTTCAAGCAATTGCAGGAAAAAGACATTGCCGTCATCTGGCGCCCGCTTCACGAAGCCAGCGGTGGCTGGTTCTGGTGGGGTGTGGGCAGTGGAGACTGTTACAAACAACTTTATCGTCTCGTCTTTGACCGCATGGTAAAAACAAACGGTCTCAACAACTTGATTTGGGTATGGAACATCAATACGGACCCGCAATTTGGTTACGATTACTCCGCCCTCAATGCAAGCTGGTACCCCGGCGATGAATACGTGGACATCGTCGCGGTTGATATTTACGACCCGCTCAACGACCACAATTCCGGTGCAAACTACTACAACAAAATCGTGAGCGATGTCGGTACGAACAAGATGATTGCCTTGAGCGAAAACGGCGCCATCCCAGACATCGATAGCATTGCCGAAGACAAGGCCAATTGGAGCTATTGGATGACATGGAGCCAGACCTGGAGCGGAAACTTCTTGGAAAAGACGACCACGGAAATGTGGAAGAAGAATCTTGACGACAAGCGCATCATCGCACTTGAAGACATGCCTGGTTGGGACAAAGTCACCGTCAGCAATCCTATAGCAAAGCGCATTGCAACAAACAACGTAAATATTGTCATCAACGGCAAAAAACTTTCGCTTTCTACGAACCAAAACGGACGCGCCACAGTTACCGTTTTTGACCTGACAGGACACCGCGTTGCAACACTCTTGCAAGGCAACATTTCGGCCGGAACACATAGCTTAAACCTCCAATCGCTCGCCGCCGGCAACTACATTGTCAAGGCTAGTGTCGGACATCACAATACCATGCAGGTTTTACGCTTAAAATAGTGCGCGTCGCAACATGTATTTTAAAAAAAAGGTTCACTTTTGAACCTTTTTTCTATTTTTAAACCATGACCGAAAAGAACCCCCTTTACTTTACCATTCACGGACATTTTTATCAGCCCCCTCGCGAAAACCCTTGGACTGGTGTTATTGAGAACCAGCCGAGCGCACGTCCGTTCCACGACTGGAACGAACGCATTGCAAGCGAGTGCTATAGCCCGAACTCCGCAAGCCGTATTTTAAATTCTAAAGGCAAAATTGTCAACATCGTAAACAACTACGATTTCATGAGCTTCAACATCAGCCCGACTCTCATGGGCTGGATCCGTACCAATACGCCCGACACCTACAAGCGCATTCAGGACGCCGACAAGCGCAGCCAGGAACGCATGAACGGTCACGGCAACGCGATTGCTCAAGTTTACAACCACATCATCATGCCGCTCGCAAGCACGCAAGACAAGCGTACGCAAATCCGCTGGGGCATTGAAGATTTTAAGTTCCATTTCGGTCGCATGCCCGAAGCCATGTGGCTTGCCGAAACCGCCATCAACTTTGAAACCGTTGTTGAGCTCATCAAGGCTGGCATCAAGTACACGATTCTCTCGCCCACGCAGGCAGACAAGTTCCGCAAGTTTGGCGACAAGAAGTGGACCGATTGCAGCAACACGAATATCGATACCACGCGACCATACCGCATTTACCCGCGCGACAAGGAAGGCAACCTCGTCTGTGACGGTTACCTCGACGTGTTCTTCTACAACCCGTGGCTTTCGAGCGCCGTCGGATTTGAACATTTGCTCCGCGATGCAGGCACTTTCGGCCACCGCATTGAAAGCGCCTGGGACGCAAACCGCAACGATCCGCAGCTCGTAAGCATCGGTACTGACGGCGAATCCTACGGCCACCATGAACCGTTTGGCGACATGTGCGCCGCATGGCTCTACAACAAGTTCGCCCCGCAGAACAACATGGTTCCGGTGAACTACGGCTGGTTCCTCGAAAAGTTCCCGCCCAAGCACGAAGTCGAACTCAAGAACTTCTACGGTGAAGGCTGTGCCTGGAGCTGCGCTCACGGCGTAGGCCGCTGGTACAGAGACTGCGGTTGCTCCACCGGCGGTGGCGCCGACTGGAACCAGAAATGGAGAGGCCCGCTCCGCGATGCCTTCAACCATCTCAAGGAAGTCGCCGACAACATTTTCGTTCGCGAATTCGAAAAGATTTCAAAGATTGATCCGTGGGAAGCTCGCAACAACTACATCCAGGTGATTGTCGCGCCCGAAGACGAATCCCGCAAGGAACAGTACCTCAAGGATACGCTCAAGGACTACGAAAAGCAAGAAGATCGCGCCAAGGCCATCCGACTTCTCGAAATCCAGAAGTTCTGCCTGTTCAGCTTCACCAGTTGCGGCTGGTTCTTCAACGATATCGAAGGTCTGGAACCGGTGCAGAACATGCGTTACGCACTCCGCGCGATGCAGCTTTTAAAGCCGTTCCTCCCGATGGGCGACAATCTCAAGAGCGAAATTCTGTACATTCTCGCTCGCGCCACGAGTAACGAACACAAGTGGAACGGCGCCGAAGTCTTCACGAAGTACGCCGAAGAAAACGTCCCGTCCGTCATCAAGCAGATGGCAGAACGTGCCGCAATTTACCACCTCGAACTTGAAGAAGACTACCTCAACAAGGATTCCCGCATCACCGCCACAAAGATAGCGTCCCGCCGTCGCCAAACGCTTGTGCGCACGTCTTATGAAGACAACGATCTCGGAGAATCTTGCGTGACCACGAACTTGGTCGTCACGGACCAGCTCAGCCGCGTAAACATCGTCGTTGCCATGGGCGAAGAAAAGGAAAGCGGTCTCACGTTTGTTGAAAATACGAACATGACGACGGAACAGCTCCACGAGCTCTACCCGACAGCATACGTTGTCCGCATGAGCAATCTCGCGAGCGATTCTTTGAAACGCATCAACCAGCTTTCGACGCAGATGCACCTTGAGAACATCACGAAGTCGTTCTCCGGCTTTGCGCTGAACCACGGCATTTCCATCGACAGCCTTGCCGACCCGGACCACACCTTGCCGGACACCATGAGGAAGATTCTCACGGTGGAAATCAACGCACGCATTCACCATGCCGCTTTGCAGTTGCTAAACGAGCACAACAAGGCGAACATTGAAGAAATTCACGAGCTCATCACCGAAGCGACCGCGCTCAACACGCACTTTAGCTTTGGCGGGCTTGGTCACATGTTCTTCCATAAGCTTACGCTCCTCATCGACGAAGTAGCAAAGAAGTTCAACGAAGAAACGCTCAACTACATCACCGACCTCATCACAGTCGCCGATTGGCTGAAGATTTTCATCAACAAGACTTCTCTCGAAAACCACGTCTTTGGCATCTACAAGCAATACAAGGCAGAACCTGACGGAAAGTTTGCGGCCCTCAAGCCGATGTTCCAATGGTTGAACTTTGAGGTGGTTTAATGTACAAGCTGCCAAGCGCTCCACTCATTACAGCGCAAGAGATAAATGCGCGTCTGGACACACTCGCCTCTGAACTGAAGGCGTTTGATTTTGACGTAATTTTATCTGCACTCACTGGCAGCTACATGTTTACCGCCGACTTGTCCCGCCGTATCGCGACTCCGAAATTGCGCATTGCATTTATCAAGGCGTCAAGCTACGGCGAATCCGACCAGCCGAACGCAACTGTCCATATTTCGGGCCTCGAAGGTCTTGACATCAAGGGCAAGCGCGTTCTGTTGATTGATGACATTCTAGACACTGGCAACACGATGTATTCCCTCGTGAAAGCCATCGCGGATTACTCCCCCGCCTCCATCACGACTTGCGTACTGCTGAACAAGGAATCAAGACGAACGGTGAATTACCATGCCGACTTCGTTGGTTTTGAAATTGAAGATAAATTTGTGGTAGGTTACGGTCTCGACTATGCAAATACGTACCGCACCTATCCAGAAGTATGGGCTCTTGAAGAAGCATGATTAACAACAACACAAACAACAACGATAATGATGATTTAAACGAAGTCAAGAAACATGCAACAATGACATTTGCAGCCATTGAGCGCAGTTTCCACAGAATGGCATACCGCAAGCGAAATGCCATTCGCATCATCGTCTGTTTACTTTTCTTTTTCTTAGGCTATCAGGCCAACAACTGGTTTAGCAGCAAGATTCCGACCGAAAAAATCATCGAAAAAATTGCAGCACAGCCGGACCTTCCGAATAAGTGCAAATTTCGCTATGACCGTTCCATGGAATACGCCATCATGCACGAATGCGTTTTCTCTCACGATACGCCGACAGACGACGTGAAGCTAATCCAGCGCATCAACTACTGCTCTTGCGCCTTGGAACGCGTACAAAAAAAGAAGCCCTTCCAGAAGATGTTTGAAAACAACCTGGAGGACTTCACATTCAAGATTCGCGAAGAGATCCTGTGCAAGGACGAAAAGATTCCGCAAGCGCTCGAAATGGAATCCGAAACGCCCGCAAAATAACACCTTACAATATCAGCATTCCGTCGCCGTAGCTGAACAATTTAAGTTTGTTCTCTACGGCCATTTTGTATGCGTCAAGCGTATTTTCGCGACCATAGAATGCCGACACGAGCAAGATAAGAGAGCTCTTTGGCCAATGGAAATTGGTTAAGAGACCGTCCACGATCTTGTACTTGTATCCCGGATAGAAGAACGCATAGGTCACGCCCTTTTGCGGTTTCAAGAATCCGTTGGCATCAGCGACTGTTTCAATCACGCGCGTACTTGTCGTTCCGACAGTCACAATGCGGCCGCCTTCGCGTTTCGCCTTGTTGATGATATCGGCATTTTCCTTGGTGAGCTCGTAATGTTCGCCATGCATTTTATGCTGCGTGAAATCTTCGACGGAAATGTTCTGGAACGTTCCTGGCCCCACATGGAGCGTGACTTCAGCGACATAAACGCCCTTCGCCTTCAAGTCTTCGAGCATTTGTTCGCTAAAGTGGAGGCTTGCGGTCGGTGCGGCCACAGCGCCAGCGTACTTTGCAAAAATTGTCTGGTACGCCTTTTTGTCGTCTTCGTCATCGGGGCGGTCAATGTAAGGCGGCAGCGGAACGTGTCCTTCCTTGTTCATGACTTCTTCCATTTCAGCAGGAGTCTTTTCGAAACGAAGAACGCGGTTTCCGTCTTCTTCATGAACTTCTTCCACGAACGTGCGCACACCTGCAAGCTTGAGTTCACGCCCGACCTGGAAAGCCTTGCCCGGATGCACCTTGGCTTCAAAGCGCGCCTCGCCCGCTTCGGACGGATTGAGCGCCTGCACCAAGAGGACTTCAACCTGGCCACCAAATTGCGTTTCGCCATACAGACGAGCAGGAATCACCTTCGTATTGTTCACCACGAGGCAATCGCCCGGACGGAACAAGTCTACAATTTCGGGCGCCTTCATGATGCGGCGTTCGCCGCCATTCTTCGGGCAGTATAAAATATGCGTTTTGCCCTTGCCCGCCGTGCGGGAGGCAATCAATTCTTTCGGGAATTCAAAGTTGTAATCAGAAAGATGGTAATCCATTACTACGCCTTCATATCCTTCAAAGTATTTTTCAATTTTTCAATCATTTCCGTGCGCAGAGATTCTGGCTTCAGAATTTTCACATCCGGCAACACGCCGAACAACCAAGTCTTAAAGTCAGGAGTCATGCGGAGCTTCAATGTCACAATCATGTTTTTGTCCTTATCCTCGGTGATATCGGCACACGGAGAAAAACGGGACTTGATAAACTGAGTCTTGAGCCAGCCAGTTTTGATGAGAAGCTCAATCGTCTGCGGATCTTCCTTGGAAACATACTTTCCAAAAGCGTACTTGTAATGTTCATACACACAGAAAGGTTCACGCAGCGTGATTGCGCTATTATTCGTCTGCGCAATGCTCAAGATATTTTCGACAAGATAATTCTTAAAGATATGCGTTTCAGGATACGTTTCGTCAGCGGCAATCAGGTAAAGCGTATCTATACGCATCACAAGCTTAACCGGGCTCACTTCAATCGTCTTCTTATCCGTTTCTTCATTTGTGCTTCTGTACACCATTCGAATCTTGAAGCCATCGCGAATTGCAGACAAAAGTTTTGAGACCATTGTATCTTGAGCTTTGTGATCACAGAACGGACCATAATCCATAATGTAGTTCGGGTCAACTGTAATCGCTTCGGCCTTGAATCCATCCGGATCCGTAGTCTGCATGGAAGATATAACGCTATCAATGAGCTTGCGGTTTTTCAAGTCCAAGGGCGTCGTATCATTCATCGTCTTTTTGAGCTTTTCGAGCTGTTTGACGATTTTCTGGTTAAAGTCCACCTTTTGTTCGGTCTGGATAACGTAAAAAGTTTCACCATCTTTTTTGAACTTATGGAGGCCGCAATTTTCCTGTTCTAGCGCATTCAAATGACGGAAAATCGTTCTAGGGCCGCAATCCATTGCCTGGGCAAGCATCGATACTGTCATCGGCACACGAAGCTTACACTTAATCTTGTTTATCTTTTCATATCCTGTAGCCATTTATCCACTCCTCTTTTTTCCTAAGTTTTTAAAATCCTTAGACGGTTACCCACCGCTACTGACCGTGCAAAACCTGCAACAGCCAACAGCGCAAACTCTCTCTGGGCAATATTGCCCACTCGCCCCTCGACCAAGAATCGCTTGCCCACGTACGTAACATGAACAAACGAATTTTTCAAGAAGCGGTATGTTGAAAGCTTATCCATAATTTTCCGGCAAAGGTCCTTCTTCCCGAGATTCTTTTTAAGAATCGCCGTTCCGTGCATATTCAAAGAGATTATGCCAGGAATACTTTCAATACGAGACTTTAGCTCATCTGGATAAACTTCATCTTCGTAATAGAAAGTCACCTTTGCTGCGCCAGATTTGACCTTGACGCTATACTTGAAAATCGGATGAGCATCATCATCCAAAACATCCCAAATCTGTCTTTCCAAGTCTCCATCGGAAACTTTAGAATTCTTGCGGACACGCACCATGTTCACGCACCCGCGAATTCCAGCGATTTCTCCAACTTTTGTCTGAATCATCCGTTTCGTCGCTAGGCTATTCACAAAGCCACGCAGATAGACAATGCCCTGCCCCGCTTCAACGGTGATATCTTCGCTAAGCCCATTTGAAAGCATTTCCAAGTGCTTACGCACAACAGAAACAACTTCGCCATTCGGCGGATTTTCGGCATAGCGCGGATAGCTCATAAAGACAATCAAGCCATCGTCCATTTTTACAACTAGTTTATCCTTAGATTCATCCTTGACAACACCGATTGCAATTCCGAACTGCTTACGAATCACATGATAAACATGGTCCCCAAGCAAAGTATGCACACATTGGGCCGGCAAAAGCCGATAGCCTTCAGGAGACACTTCATGATCGATTGTGATCCGGGGACCTTCATGTTTCTCGTCGGCAGGTCCGTTCTTATAGACAACGACTTCTTTATCGTTGGATTGGAAAAAGCTTTTCACGACGCAAGGACGACTCGCACCATCAAAGTAAAGCCAGTCACCCGGGAAAATTCGACTATACCCGTAGACTTTCGCATATTCAGAATGGCTATCGTCCTTGTGGCAAAAAGCAAATTCCTGAGAAAACGCCACATGGTATGTTCCGCAGTGCGTACAAACGCAAAGCAGCGGAATACCACGTTCAACACCACCATACGTCGAATACTCTTCCATGGCGCAGACGTCATGACGAACCGCCTGCTGGCAATGCCGGCAGTACAGCAGCTGCGAGTACAAACGATATGGAAAATATTGACGCATTTTTAGCGGCTCCGCCGCAGTTGGCAGAACTTAGTTGGCAGAACTTAGAGAGATTGCCACGCTTCGCTCACAATGACGTTACTCTAAGTTCTAAGATCTAAGTTCTAAGTTCTCTTTTTATTTCATCAGCGGGAGCGCCACGTCCATGCGGCGGAGCACTTCTTCCTTACCGATAATTTCGAACATTTCCCAGAGGCCAGGGCCAGCAGTCACGCCGGACACGGCAAGGCGCGGAGCGCCCACCAGTTCACCGACCTTGTGACCGCAACGTTCGGCCAGGTCGTAGAAGCCCTTCTCGATCACCGGAGTCTTGAAGTCTTCGATAGAAGCGAGCATGTCGCGCACGAGCGTTGCGATTTCCTTGGAGCCTTCGCCGAAATGTTTCTTGGCGCCCTTTTCGTCGTATTCCGTCGGAGCGACAAAGAAGTACTTTGCCATCGTTGCGAGATCCTGCACAAAATGCGCACGCGGCTTGAGCTGCTTCACAATTTCGAGCAAGCGTTCGTTCGGTTCGGCACTCGTATCAACGCCCATAGCCTTGAGGCCATCAACCATGATGTCCTTGAGGAAAGCATCATCGCACATGTGGATGTGCTGGCCGTTCATCCACTGGAGCTTCTTTTCGTCAAAGCTTGCGGACTTCGGGTTGATGCGTTCAAGCGAGAAGCAGTCGATCATTTCCTTGACGCTCATCACTTCGCGGTCGTCACCCGGATTCCATCCGAGGAGTGCGAGGTAGTTCACAAGCGTTTCCGGCAAGTAGCCGAGGTCGCGGAAGTCACCGACAGAAGCAGCACCCTTGCGCTTGGAAAGCTTACCGCCGTTCTTGTCGAGAATCACCGGCAGATGGCACCAGACAGGCGGCTGCCAGCCAAAGGCCTTGTACAAGAGTTCGTGCTTCGGCGTGGAGCTGATCCATTCGTCACCGCGGAGCACATGCGTCGTACCCATGTAGTGGTCATCGACAACACTTGCGAAGTGATAAGTCGGATAGCCGTCGCGCTTGATGAGCACGAGGTCGTCCAGAAGTTCGTTCTGGTAGCTGATGTGGCCGCGGATCATGTCATCGAATTCCGTGACGCCCGTTTCCGGAACCTTGAAACGGATAACAGCCTTTTCGCCAGCGGCAATGCGAGCTTCGGCTTCTTCGCGGCTGATGTTGCGGCAGTGGCGGTCGTAACCAGTGACCGGCACGTGAGACTTTTCTTGTTCAGCGCGGACTTCCTGCAGACGTTCTTCGGTGCAGAAGCAATAGTAAGCGCAACCGGCATCCAAAAGCTTCTTGATTTCACGATGGTAGATGTCCAGACGTTCGCTCTGGAAATACGGACCGCAGTCGCCTTCGCAACCCGGACCTTCATCCCACTGGAGGCCAAGCCACTTGAGGTCGCGCATCAAGTCGTGGAGAGCGGTTTCGTTATAGCGCTTACGGTCAGTATCTTCAATGCGCAGGTAGAACGTGCCACCCATGTGTTTTGCAAAGAAGTAGTTGTAGATTGCCGTACGTGCGCCACCGACATGCAAATAACCCGTGGGGCTCGGAGCAAAGCGTACACGGACAGGACTTTTTTCAGTCATAGATTCCTCTTTAAATCCATATTTTATTTTATGACAAAAATTAGCAAAATCCATTGTATAAAACTTAACAGGATAGCGATATCAAGGTACATATTGGAATACTTTCCGTCCAACATTTTATAGAAACTTTCAAAACAGTCACAGAATTATTACACAAATACTTTTTCGCCAAGTATTTTCTGTGTACAGGCCAAGGCGAGGGCATTTTAATTGCTAAGTTGCGGGCGTCAAAAATAGGAGTCATCATGATTATTAAACCGCTCATCCGCAGCAACATGTGCATTAATGCCCACCCAAAGGGTTGCGCTGCCGATGTCAAACACCAAATAGAATTTATCAAAAAGAAGTTCACTACGCGCAGCATTCCTGCCGATGCACCGAAGACTGTACTCGTTCTCGGTTGCTCTACCGGTTACGGACTTGCAAGCCGCATTGTTGCCGCATTTGGCTACAAGGCGGCAACGATTGGAGTTTCTTTTGAAAAGGAAGGTTCCGATGGCGGAATCGGGGAATCCCGCGAAAAGACAGGCACGCCGGGCTGGTACAACAACATGGCTTTCGACAAATTCGCAAAAGAAGCGGGCCTAGATGCCGTGACGTTCAACGGTGACGCGTTCTCGCACGAAATGCGCCAAAACGTTATCGACACCCTCAAGAAGATGGGCCGTAAAGTAGACCTTCTCGTTTACAGTGTCGCAAGCTCCGTGCGCGTCGATCCAGACAACGGAACAATCTACCGCAGCGTCTTGAAGCCTATTGATAAAGTATTTACAGGCGCCACGATTGACTGCCTCAGCGGTAAAATCAGCACCATCAGCGCAGAACCCGCCACCGCCGAAGAAGCGGCCAATACAGTCAAAGTCATGGGCGGTGAAGACTGGGCTCTTTGGGTACGCAAGCTCAAGGAGGCAGGCGTTCTCGCCGAAGGCGTGAAGACCGTCGCTTATTCATATATCGGCCCGAAACTTTCGCACGCCATCTACCGCGACGGTACAATCGGTGGCGCCAAGAAGCATCTCGAAGCAACCGCACTCGAGCTCAACAAGGAATTGCAAAACGACCTCCACGGCGAAGCCTATGTCTCTGTGAACAAAGGACTTGTCACGCGCTCTAGCGCCGTCATTCCCATCATCCCTATGTACATTTCCGTACTCTTCAAGGTCATGAAGGAAATGGGAAATCACGAAGGTTGCATCGAACAGATGGAGCGTTTGATGACCGAAAGACTTTATACGGGTTCCAAAGTCCCGACGGACGAGAATCACCTCATCCGCATCGATGACTATGAATTAGATCCGAAAGTCCAGGCAGAAGTGGACAAGCGCATGGCAACCGTCACGCAAGAGAACCTCGCCGAAGTGGGCGACCTCGAAGGATACCGCCACGATTTCCTCGCGACAAACGGTTTCGATATTGATGGCGTGGACTATGAAGCCGATGTTCAAACGCTAACGAGCATATAGTTTCTATTTTTGGGGCAAAACCCCTTAACATCAAGGACAACTTATGGAAACACTCAATTCCATTCTCGATGCTATCGATGGGTACGTCTGGGGCGTTCCCCTCATTGTCATCATCCTCTTTGTAGGCATCCTCCTCACCATTCGTCTCGGCTGTCTGCAGGTCATGAACTTGCACAACGCGCTCCGCTTCATGGCGCACAGCGAAAAAGACGGCGCAGGCGAAGTCTCCAGCTTTGGAGCACTCTGCACGGCTCTCGCCGCCACAATCGGTACGGGTAACATCGTCGGTGTAGCAACCGCTATCGGCACCGGCGGCCCAGGCGCCCTCTTCTGGATGGAAGTGGCCGCATTCCTCGGCATGGCAACAAAGTACGCCGAAGGTTTGCTCGCCGTCAAGTACCGCACAGTCGATAAGGACGGCAAGGTTCTCGGTGGTCCGTTCTATTACATTGAAACGGGTATCAAGGAACGCTTTGGCTGGAACATGAAATGGCTCGCCGTGATTTTTGCCATCTTTGGCATGGCAGCAGGTCTCCTCGGCATTGGCACCATCACGCAGGTCAATGGCATCACGAGCGCTATGGCTCGCCTCACCCCGAACGCCGCTGAATTTGTCAACATCGGCGGAAACTCCGTGAGCATCACGACCGCTATCGCAGGCCTCCTAGTCACAATCTTTGCAGCAACCGTCATCATCGGCGGTCTCAAGCGCATTGCAAAAGTCTCGATGTACATTGTTCCCATCATGGCAATCATCTACATCATTGCCTGCATTCTCCTTTTGCTCCTCAACTTCTCGCACATTTCTTCCGCCATCGAAACGATTGTGAAGGCAGCGTTTAATCCGTCTGCAGTCACTGGCGGCGTTGTCGGCTCCATCTTTATCGCCATGCAGAAAGGGATTGCCCGCGGCATTTTCAGTAACGAAGCAGGTCTCGGTTCCGCTCCTATTGCAGCTGCCGCCGCAAAGACAAAGGAACCTGTACGTCAGGGCCTCGTCTGCATGACAGGCACATTCTTCGATACGATTATCATTTGCACGATGACGGGCCTTGCCATTGTGGTCTCGGGCGCTTGGGATCCGAAGCTCGGACTCGAAGGCGTGAACATCACGATGGAAACATTCTCCCGCGGCCTTGCCATTATCCCGGGCGGTGCAGTGATTGCTCCGTACTTCCTTGCCACGGCTCTCGTGTTCTTTGCTTTCACAACGATTCTCGGCTGGGCCTACTACTCTGAAAAGTGCTTGCAGTACTTGATTGGTCGCAGGGACAAGAAGGCAATACTCACCTACCGTTGGCTCTACATCTTCGCGATTTTCGTTGGACCGTACCTCACGGTAAGCGCGGTCTGGACAAGCGCAGATATTTTCAACGGCCTGATGGCATTCCCGAACCTCATTGCACTAATCCTTCTCTCTGGAATCGTGGCAAACGAAACAAAGACGTTCCTCGCCAAGTTCAAGAACGAGAAAGAATAGAACTTAGAACTTAGAACTTAGAACTTAGATCTTAGATCTTAGATCTTAGTAATTAGTAGTTAGTTTTAAGTTATTGATTATTCGTTATTAGAGCCCGCGAAAGCGGGCTTTCTTTTTATAAACAAGACGAGAATTATGGTTCCTGTCGCTACGCTCCAGGATGACAACTTCAAGGATGACGTTGACTCAGCATACAAAAAGACCTCCCAGATGGGAGGTCTTTTTAAGTTCTTGTACTAGATGATTCTAAGGTCTAGACTAGTTACCAAAGAAGCACTTGGCCTTGCCACCTTCTTTACCCGTTGCTGTCACGCAAACGTTATCCATCGTATTCTGGCCAGCCTTCACAGCACCCAAAGCAATACCGCTATTGCTGATGTTGTAATCGCCCGGATAAGACTTAGAAGATGTACCATAAGTGATATCCAACGTCAACCCAGGCTGGTTCTGAGCTGCGGTAACATCGCAAAGCAAGGAGATGTTATTCGGAGTCCAGCCACCTTCCCACTTGAAGGAAACCTGAATGCATGCTTCCTTGTTCAGCGGAATATCAATAGAGACATCCGCAGCAGACGGAATGCTGGAGCCTTCAAACGTCAAGGGGTAATCCGGATCGTTTGCATCCACAGAAACAACCGTATCGCACGGGACCTGAATAACGGTGTTGTCGTCATTGGAAACGCTAACGATCGGAGCTGCAGCCTGGTTCTTTGCGGTAAATGCCTGAGAAGCCTTCGCAGGATTCGTCGGATCGGCAAGAGCACCAGCCCATTCGTAACCGACAATATTAGCACCCGTAGAAGAGCAGCCCTCAATAGTCCAAGCACCACCAACGCTAATATCCGGATTCTTTTCTGCAGCAGCGCACTTACAGCCTGTAATCGGAGCGCCGTTCACCTGAACCGGTGTGCAAGTCACGTTATGGACAGCACCAGCAGCCGTGGTAATCTGGACAGAAGCATTGTGCTTACCAGAGGTAGCGTACGTCACCGTATGGGTACGGCCTTTAACACCTTCCAAAACAGCTGAAGCAGCCGGAGTACCATCGGCGGTCGTCCATACGGACTTAGACTTCAGGTAATCCTGGCCCGTAATAGCACTGCCACGTTCAAACTTCCAAATTACGGATTCGCCACTTTCATAGGTATCCTTTTCCGGAGCGCAGGTACCAACATCACCACCCGGCTGTACAACCGGAGCGCTGCTAGACGAAGAATAAAGGAAAACCGGACCGGACTGAGACGACGAGGATGCAATGCCCGGTTCTGCAGAAGACGACGTATTGATAACAATCTTGCTACTAGAAGATACATTCGTTGACGGAGCAGAGCTAGAGGATCTAGCAGTTGGCCTTCTAGAAGAAGAGGAAGAGGACGTTGCAACAGCAACTCCACATTCAGGACACAAACCCGGTTGAAGTGCCAAAATACCGACAACAGCATCATCAATTGTTTCCATGTTAGCATCGGCATCGGTAGGCTTGGAAATTTCACCACTTCCACAAGCCCAAAAACTTGCGGCAATGCCTAAAGCGAACATACCAGCATAAATCTTTTTATTCATAAAAAACCTCTTAGGCGAAAAATAAATTAAATCACCGCAATATGCAAACACTGTAAGCGTTTTTTATTGAGGAAATTCACAAAAAAGCGCCCCGAACACGAGGCCCGGAGCGTTTGTAAAGTTAATTATACAAGAATCTGTATTTTATAGAACTTTTAGAGATTAATACGTCTGACATTCCGGGAGAGTATCATCTTCTTCACAGGAGGTAGCCTTCTTAGAACTAGAAGATTTTTCTTCCGATTCTTCCGAGGAAGAAGAACTATCTTCCTCAGGCGGTTCTTC
Source organism: Fibrobacter succinogenes subsp. succinogenes S85 (assembly GCF_000146505.1). Taxonomy (GTDB): domain Bacteria; phylum Fibrobacterota; class Fibrobacteria; order Fibrobacterales; family Fibrobacteraceae; genus Fibrobacter; species Fibrobacter succinogenes. The sequence goes on from NC_017448.1 coordinate 1,337,431, forward strand.
GGACGAAGAGCTTTCCGGCAAGGCCTCTACACGGAGGAGCGGGTCCATATCGTTTTCATCCAATTCATTGTATTCACAGGTAACGGTCTGCGTTCCCCAAGTTGCCATAGGAGCCCTGTCACCAGTAATATCTCCCGGTTGGGTGTACTTGACGGTAATCGTTGTAGAGCCACTTCCTTTTTTCTGGCCGTCAATGAGTTCTGCAGAAGCATCCCCCAAAGCCATCCAGTTGTGCGTCCCTTCAAGGACATTGCCATCGGCATCCACAATAGACCATTCCACAGATTCACCCGCAGGTATCACACGCTTGCTGACAGCGCAATAGCCCTTCACCACGGCCTTGGAAGAAGAAGAGGATTCTGGTTCAGAAGAAGACGATGATTCCTCTTCCGAAGAAGAGCTTTCTTCAACCTCAACCTGATAGACGCGGAAATCATCGTCACAACGAATTTCCTTTCCAGCGAATGTGAGATCCGGCCCAAACTTTTGTCCAACGGTAGAATACTTCACCTTGATGCTAGGCGTACCATTGCCCGAAAGTTTCCCTTCGACAAGTCCCTTTTCGACTTCATTGGAGACTTCCCATATGAAATTACCCGTTTGCTGCGAGCCTTCATCCGGGAGGTAGCTCCAAGTCACTATGTCACCGATATAGACCTTTTCGGGCCTATCCAAAATGCACTTGCCAGAAACCGGCAGTGGCTTGCTGGAGCTAGACGACACACTGCTAGACGATGCAGACTTTGCCGTAGAGCTGCTAGACGAGCCCTTAACGGAGCTAGAAGATGTTGTCCCGCCTTTGGAGCTGCTAGAATTTGCAGAAGTCGAACTAGAAGAATTCGAGGTCTTGCTACTAGAAGAACTCTTGTTTTCTGATTTCTTGGAGCTGCTGCTGATTTTCATAATGTCGTCAGCATCGCAGCCGGCCTTGTGGCCTTCCTTGCTGTTACAATACTTTATAAACGGTTCTAGAAATTCATCAACGTTCTTATCGTAATCTTTCTTTGTCGAATCAATTTTTTCCTGAATTTTCTTCAGAGCCGTTTCATCCTTATCATCGACACCGACGATATCGCCTTCGCCGCATGCCCAAAAAGCCGTCATGACTGACGTCAAAAATAAAGGTATTAACTTTTTCCTATCCATAATTTTCCCCACTCTTTTATTCTTGCGATTCCCCATCCACCGAAATTTTGCGCTGGCCCGTAATGAACTGATGCACATACGGGTTGCTTGTATTCTTGATTTCATCGACGGTCCCCACCTCGATGATTCGACCATTCAAGAGCATGGCAATTCGGTCCGCCACCTTGAATGCACTGACCATGTCGTGCGTCACCACGACAGACGTAACCCCGAGCTTGCTCTGCATATCGAGAATAAGGTCGTTAATCACGTCACTCGTAATCGGGTCCAAGCCCGTTGTCGGTTCATCGTACAAAAGAATTTCCGGATTCAGAGCAATAGCTCTCGCAAGCGCCACACGCTTACGCATACCACCCGAAAGTTCGGATGGCATCTTTGTACGGAAAGACGGTACGAGGTTGATCATCTGGAGCTTTTCGGTCACCACGTTCTGGATCTCGGCTTCAGAGAGTTCGGGATGATGTTCACGGAGGGCAAAGGCGATATTTTCGCCTGTATCCATGGAGTCAAACAAGGCACCCATTTGGAACAACATACCCATCTTGCGGCGAATGGTTCGCGTATCGAAGAACTGCGGCGTACTGATCGTCACGCCATCGACAGTCACTTCACCGCCATCCGGCTGCAAAAGTCCAATCATGTGCTTAAGAATCACGGACTTGCCACCGCCAGACTTACCGATGATGACCATCGTCTCGCCACGGCGGATGTCGAGGTTCACGTCTTCAAGAACCGTCTGAGGGCCAAAGGACTTCTTGAGCCCCTTGAGTCGAATCGCAATATCATTCGGATCGATTTTTACATTCGGCATAACAACCTCTAGAAGAACATGAACGCATCAAGAATAAAGTCAGAAACCAAAATCATAAGGCAACTCGCCACAACAACACTCATCGTTGCAAGGCCCACGCCATGCGCACCCGGCTTGGAGTGCGTCCCGTGGTAATAAGCCAGCACAAAGATGATCGTCCCAAACACAATCGACTTGATAATCCCCGCCCACAAGTCCATATTGCTGAACAGGTACTGCATACCGGTCGAATAGGTGTAGGTCGTGATATCCAAAGCAAGCACACAGACAATCCAGCCACCAATCAACGCAAGCGCATTGGAGATGGCGGTCAGACACGGAATCATCGTCAAGAACGCAAAGAAGCGCGGCATCGCGAGGTAGCGGTACGGGTCAAGCCCGAGCACCACGTAAGCGGAAAGCTCTTCTTTCTCTTTCATGGAACCAAGCTCCGCAGCGACGGCACTCCCCACTCGCCCCGAAAGCACGATAGCCGTAAGGAGCGGTCCAAGCTCGATAAGCACCATCTTGCAAGCGGCCGTTCCCACAAACTTGTCGGACACGAGATTGTGGAATTCAAACTCGGCCATGATGGTTGCGACCATGCCCGTAAAGATGGATGTCACAAACAGAAGCGGGAGCGAGGAGACGCCTACAGAAATCATCTCCTTCACAATAAGCGACGGATTCTTATGCACGTACCGGAACTGCTTGAGCGTAATAAACAGGATGCAAATGCACTCGCCTACGGCGGCGATTGCATCAACAATCTTTTGCCCAATCCAAGTTATCGGTTTCAGAATCAACGTCATTGCACTTCCTTAAAAACTGCCAAAGTCGGCGACCTGCGGTCCACCGCCCTCGTCATCTGAACCATACTGATAATCTTCATCGCCACCTTCCATGCCTTGCTGGTCGGTTGCATCGTAGAACGTCGTGTATTCCGGCACAAAGCTCATGTCAATATCCTTGACGGAACCGTTACGGTGCTTGGCCACAATGAGTGTGGCCTTGTAGCGGTCTTCGTCCTTATGCGTCTGCACGAACGGGCGTTCCACGAACCACACCATGTCAGCGTCCTGTTCGATAGAACCGGATTCACGCAAGTCCGAAAGCTGCGGACGTTCACGACCTTTTTCTTCAACTTTACGGCTGAGCTGAGCGAGTGCAATGACTGGAATACTCAGTTCCTTTGCCAAAATCTTGAGACCACGGGAAATCGCACCGATAGCGACAGCGCGGTTTTCTTCCTTGCCAGTCTTCATCAACTGCAAGTAGTCGATGATGAGGAGGTCGAGGTGGCCTTTATGCTTGAGCTGGCGCGCCTTGCTCATGAGTTCCATGATACCGAGGTCAGCGTTGTCATCGACAAACAGCGGAGCCTGGTTAATCGGAGTCACGGCGGCAATAATCTTCTTGATTTCGTCAGAGTTGAGCTTACCGTTACGGAGCCTACTCTGGTCGACCTGCGCTTGCGAGCAGAGCAGACGTTGGGCAAGCTGGATGCCGTCCATTTCCAAGCTGAAGAACGCAACGTTTTTGCCGTAGCGAATGGCTGCGTTTGCGGCAACCGTCATGGCGAAAGACGTTTTACCCACACCCGGACGAGCAGCGAGAATAATCAAGTCGGAATTCTGGAGACCGTTCGTGAGTTCGTCCAGTTCCGTAATGCCTGTAGGCACGCCCGTAATGCCGCCTTCACGACGGTTGTTGATGCGTTCCAGAAGAGGAGCGACAAAGTTGTCGATAGACTTTAAGGTGTTGCGCACCTGGTTATCGGCAATCGCAAAGATATCGCGTTCGGCATCTTGAAGCACATTGTCCGGAGTCGAAGCCGGATCCATCGCCTGGCGGATAATTTCGGAAGACGTGCGGATGAGCTTGCGAAGCACCGCCTTGCTGCGGAGGTGTTCCAACTGCCACGGGACATTCGCCGACGAAGCGACGGATTCCATCAATTCAAAGATGTATTCACGGCCACCGACAATGTCAAGCTTATCCATCTTCGTGAGTTCCGCCGAAAGCGTCACAGGATCGATGGGTGTAACCGACTTGTTCAAACTGCAAAGTGCATTCCAAATCAACTGATGACGTTCCAAGTAGAAAAAGTCATCGTCACTGATGGCCATCACAGCGACGCCCATCACTTCGGGGTCACGCAAAATACCGCCCAACAGGCAGCGCTCCGCCTCAACATCGGCGGGCATTTGGCGACCATCAAACGACTTGGATTTATTTTCTTCAGACATAACTATACCGATTTAAATATACAATAATAGTTTACATTGGATTTTGGGGATGGCACGAAATCGGGGTGAAATGGGCCATAAAAATGGAGATGCCCCATCGAGTGGGGCATGACAATGTGATTGCGAGAGTGCGCGGGGTAATGCGCGGCTACTTGGCTGCGGTGAAAAGGCCGCTGCGCGGGATATGCACCTTCCACGTGAGCCATTTAAGCTGTTTGTCCGTCGTCATCGTGTAAGCATCGACAAGCGAGACCGTCTTTGTGCCGTTGAAATCAAGCGCAGTTCCCGCATTATCATTGAAGTTTTTACCCTTGCTGAACACGTCATAGAAAAGCGGCTCGCCAAAAGTCATCATGATTTCAGGCGCAATAAAGGAAAGTTCCTTTGTTAGCATTCGGCGGAGCGAGGCGAGCAGGATCGGAGATAGTGCTCGCGGAGCATCCTTGTAGAAATACGTGACGCCAAGTGAATCCGGGACGTAACCGAGGCTTCCGAACAAACGCACAAGCATCTCGCCAGTCGGAGACTGGAAGAAATTGTTGCCAGTTTCGCCGGGCTTCGGGGCGGCAAGGAGAATCAGAAGGCGCGGGTGCTCCGGGCCTTCGTAGCGAACAACGTTCGTAGCACGCGCGTAAAGCGGGTCGGTCTTGAGCGCATCGTAGAAGGCGACGATGGAATCGGCGAGTTCGTACGCGGCGGTCGTCTTCTTGACGGCGCGCGGGGCAATGGTGAGGCCAGCATCGAGCTTTGGCGCCGGAGCCGGATGCGGAGAAGGCGCGGGTTGCGCGGGAGCGCCGAATGAAGGCTGCTGAAAAGCGGACTGCGCAGGAGACTGGAACGGCGATTGCTGAGGAATCGGAGCAGGATTCGCGGGAGCCGAATGCTGCGGGAATGGAGCCGGGTTCGCGGGACGCTGCATTTGCGGCATCGGATTTGCTGGACGGACAGGCGCAGGAGCGGCAGACTTTTTGCGGGTCAATGTCCACGGTTCATCGAGGAGCAAATCCTCCTCGCCCATGTCCATTTGGCCTTGCAGATATTTGCGAAGTTCGCTGAAATCAAATTCTTCGGGCATACCGTTCCTCTAAGCGTTCTTTAACTGATCAAGGCTAAAATCTACAATTTCTTGCGCGAGATCGATTTTGGAGCCCATCTTCATCTCGGGAATTTCAACCTCAGCCGCATTTTGTGCATTGCGAGAGTTCGCGCGGATTAACGTGTAACGGACTTCGTCAAAACCAAAACCGCTGTTCGCAGCCACAGGGGCATTGAGGAGTAGCGCATCGGCGCCGCTCTTCTTGAGCTTCTCGGCCGCATGTTCCTTGAAGTGGTCCGTTTCAAGCGCAAAACCGACAATGACCTGGTCCGCACGCTTTTGAGCAACACTGTCACGCAAGATGTTCGGATTCGGTTCAAGTTCCAAGACGAGCTGACTACGGCTATCCTTGATTTTTTCTGTAGCGGCCACCTTCGGGCGGTAATCGGCCACGGCGGCGCAATGCACGAGCACATCGGCGTTTTTCATCTGCTCAAGAACAGCCTTATGCATATCGCAAGCGCTCTTGATTTTTGTCACGTGGACGGCACCCGGAAATTCAGCTTCCATCGGGCCAGCGACAACGCTCACTTCAAAGCCGTTCGCTAGGAACGTCGCGGCAATAGCAACAGCAGTCTTTCCGCTGCTACGGTTGCTAATGTAACGCACCGGGTCAATCGCTTCTTCGGTGCGACCAGCCGTGATGAGGACCTTCTTGCCGTAACCGGGAAGCGTCGGATCCACTTCATTTTCAGCAGGAAGAGTTTGAAGATCCTTCGACTTCGCGCGCGGCGCTTCGCTCAGGATGACACTACTAGCTTCTAAATAAGCGACAATTTCCGCAGGGTCGAGGAGGCGGCCTTTGCCGACTTCGCCACAGGCGAGTTCGCCCGCCGGGCTGTCCATCACGAACGTATTTTCAAAACTGCGGAGCGTTTCGAGATTGCGTTTGACGGCCGGAGAATTGAACATCGCGACATTCATCGCAGGGGCAATAAAACGCGGACCCGTGCAGCTCATAAAGCAAAGGCTCACTGGGTCATCAGCAATGCCATAGACGAACTTTCCGATGACATTTGCGGTCGCCGGAACGACGAGATAAAGGTCGGCCCAACGCGGGAAATCGATATGCTGGAACGGACGCGCTTCAACGGCGCCATTTTTCAGGTAAACCGGACACTTGGAGAGGCTTGCAAACGTAAGCGGGGCCACGAACTGCGTAGCGGCTTCGGTCATGCAGACGCGCACTTCGGCGCCTTTCTTTTGCAACAGGCGCAAGAGTTCACAAGACTTGTAGGCGGCAATTCCGCCCGAGACTCCAAGAAGAATTTTCTTTCCAGCGAGATTCATAGCCATTAAAATAGCAATTTAAAATTTAGTTACTAGTTAATAGTTATTAGTTACTAGTATCGCAACGATGTCATTTGAGAGCACTAAGCCTTTTCCCGGCGAGCCAGGGGGTGAATCTGTTGATAAGCAGAATGACGGGAACGAGAGCTGCAATCGTCACGATAGTCAACACAACACTTACCAATAGCGAAGATTCAATCCATTCAGGCGCCACATGGAAAACCTTGAAGAGCACGCCACGCAAAATGCTTTGCACCATGATATGCAACGCCAAAATCGTAATCGTATTCTGCCCGATAAAATTCAGGACAGCTCTTTCGCGAATGGATTTGCAAATCGCAACAAAAGCGAGCAAACTAGAAAAAGTCATCATCGCCTGCATGGCGACAAAAGTCAACAACGAGGTCGTTCTTTCTCGAGCCATAAGCGCAAGCGAGAACACAAGTACAGAAGTCAAAATTACAAACAAATTACATTTCAAAGAATAAAGTAGCTTTTCAGCCAAATTTTTCTTTGACGAGACAAAACCAATAGCTAGGCAAGAAAGGAAAAAACACGCCTGGTCCAAATTCCAGAAAACATGCGGCAATTGCAACATGTCCATATAGGTCCAGTAAATAAGTCCCGGAATAAAAAGCAACGCAATTATGGTTACCCTCAGGAACTTTTTCCGAATGCGGAGCAAGCACCAAAAGAGGATTTCTACCACAAAAAGGCAAGTCAAAAACCACAGGGGCGTGACAAAGAAAGTGCTGTTCGTCCCGCATAAAATCTGCATCAAGACATCAGTGACTGTCGCATGAGTCTCGTACGACAGGCCAAAATTACGGCGCACGAGGAACCAGAACGCAAAGAGTATCGCAGAAAATCCAAAGTACGGGATGACTAGGCTGCAGAACTTTTTTCGGAGGAGTTCTAGGAATGGAGCGTTCGCCGAGCGTTCAAAAGTGTAGCCGGAGAGGAAAAAGAACGCGGGCATGGCAAAAGCGAAAATGGTTTCATTGACAAGGTAAATAGATTGCATGTGGCCGAGTGCGACCAAGCTAATGGCGAGAGCCTTGCAAATGTCAATCCAGGCGATGCGTTTTGTGATGCGGGATTCGCGAAGTTCCATAGAATAAAAATAAAAAGAAATCCCGCGAGTGAACGCGGGATTCCTTTAAGCTTTAGTTTGAAACCAAATTAAGCTTCAGCTTCTTCGGACTTTTCAGCCTTCTTCTTGGAAGCCTTCTTCTTCGGAGCAACAGCTTCGCCAATCGTGGTGCCGTTTTCGCCCGGCTTGTGGGAGTCCATCCAAGCCTTGAGTTCAGCGGATTCACGGTTCTTGAAGTAGTCAACAACGGAGAGATAGATCTTGCGGTTGTTCTGATCGATTTCGGTCACGACAGCCGGAACTTCGTCGCCAACCTTGAATGCATCGGCCGGAACCTTGATGTATTCAGCGGTGAGCTTGGAGACCGGGATGAAGCCTTCGATACCGTCAGCGAGTTCAACCACGACGCCGCGGTCGAGCATGCGAACGATCTTGCCCTTGACTTCGGAGTCAACCGGGTAGGTGGAATCGATAGAATCCCACGGGTCTTCGGTGAGGTGCTTCATGGAGAGAGAAATGCGGCGCTTTTCCTTATCGACGGCGAGAACGACGCATTCAACCTTGTCACCCTTCTTGACCATTTCGTTCGGGTGGGTGATCTTCTTGGTCCAGGACATGTCAGAGACGTGGATGAGGCCATCAACACCTTCCTTGATTTCGACGAATGCGCCGAAGGAAGCGATGTTGCGGATTTCACCGACGACGCGTGCGCCCGGCGGAAGTTCAGTTTCGATAGAATCCCACGGATCAGATTCGAGCTGCTTCATGCCGAGAGAGATACGTTCTGCATCTTCTTCAACCTTGAGAACAACAGCTTCGACTTCCTGACCGACGGTGAGGATTTTGGACGGGTGCTTGACGTGCTGGGTCCAGGACATTTCAGAAACGTGGATGAGACCTTCAACACCGCTGTCGAGTTCGACGAATGCACCGTAATCAGTGATGGAAACAACCTTACCCTTGACGATAGCGCCTTCCGGATAACGTTCGGCGATATCCTTCCACGGATGCGGCTTAAGCTGCTTCATGCCGAGAGAGATGCGTTCCTTCTTGTCGTTGAAGTCGAGAACCATAACTTCGACTTCCTGGCCGAGCTGGAGCATTTCGGACGGGTGGTTGATGCGCTTGTAGCTCATGTCGGTGATGTGGAGGAGGCCATCTACGCCGCCAAGGTCGATGAATGCACCGAAGTCGGTGATGTTCTTGACAATACCCTTGCGGACCTGGTTCTTCTCGAGAGTTTCGAGAACGTCGCCACGCTGCTTGTTGCGTTCTTCTTCGAGAACGACACGGCGAGAAACGACGATATTGCGACGAGCCTTGTTGACCTTGATAACCTTGAGGTCGAATTCCTGGCCGATAAGAGCGTTGATGTCCGGAATCTGACGGAGGTCGATCTGAGAGCCCGGGAGGAAGGCATCGATGCCAAAGAGGTCGACGACAACGCCGCCCTTGATGCGCTTCGTGAGAGTGCCGCGTACGACTTCGTTGTTTTCGAATGCAGCGTGGATGCGATCCCACACGCGAACGAAGTCAGCCTTCTGCTTGGAGAGGATGAGGCGACCGTCTTCGTCTTCGAGCTTTTCGACGAACACTTCGATTTCGGAACCGAGTTCGAGAGAATCAGTATCCTTGAATTCGGCGCGATCAATAACGCCTTCGGACTTGTAGTTCACGTCGACGAGAACTTCCTGGTCGTTCACCTGGCTGATCTTACCCGTGACGAGCTTGCCCTGTTCGAGGTAGCCCATGCCGGCATAGACGTCAGCGTTGGCCTTGCGGAAGTCCGGGGAGCATTCACCCTGAGCGGCGAGAATTTCTTCGAGATCTTCTTGAGTTCCGAATTTGAGATTTTGAGACATATTAGTTAATTGGGTTGTGGTAACAAAGGATTCAGGCTACGCCACTACACCTACGTAGTCGAGAATCTTTTGAACCTGTTGTTCGATTGAGATGTGTGTAGTGTCAATTTCAATAGCATCGTCCGCCTTCTTCAACGGGGCGGTCGCACGAGAGGAGTCCAGGCGGTCGCGTTCGACCAGATTGTTGAGGACTTCTTCGAGGGTAACTTTTTCGCCTTTTTCAAGGAGTTCCTTGTAGCGGCGTTCGGCGCGGACCTTCACGTCCGTCACCATAAAAAACTTGTACTTCGCATCGGGGAAAACGACGGTTCCGATATCGCGGCCATCCAAAATGCAGCTCTGTTTTTTGCCGATTTCGCGCTGCTGCTTAGTCATTGCGGCGCGGACAGACGGGAGGGCGCAGTAGATGCTCACATTACTGGAAACCTTCATGCCACGGATTTCGCTTTCGCGGGAAACACCGTTGATGAGCACATGATTTTCGGAGTCGAACCCGAGTGTGAGGTTAGAGAGCAATTCGTCCATGGCAGCACCTTCTTCGGCCGGCAAACCCTTTTCGAGGGCGGCAAGCGTCACGGCGCGGTACATCGCACCTGTGTCGAGGTAGGTAATGCCCAATTTCTTTGCAATAATCTTTGCAGTGGTACTCTTGCCTGTGCCAGAGCCCCCATCAAGGGCGATAACAAAATTTTCCGAATTACTCATGAGTGGGGCTAAAGATAGAAAATCTCCCCAGAGAAATCAATAGGCGTCGTAGTAATCGTAATAATAATAGCTAGCGTATCCCTTGTAGGAGTCAATGTAAATGAGCTCGGAACCGTTGGCATAGATGACCATGCGGGTATCATCCCCCTCAAAATTATAATAGTAATCCCCGTGGTCATAACCGGTATCGTACTCACCCGGATTATAATAAGAGCAGTTGTCATCGACACAAAGGGAGACATAGCCATCGCGAGTAATCCGCAAGTCAACAGTCATGGATGGAGACATGGAATAGGTATCCGAGCAGTCGTAGGGCTGATCAAAGGCATCGTAGCGACAGTCCACCTCATAATAATAGTGGTATCGTTTGCTGAAAGAGGCTCCGCCATCATTCGGCCCCACACTCCAATCCGAACCGCAAGCCACAAGGGCAAATGTCATGAGCAAGGCTAATAGCGCAAGGATTCGATTCATGAGACACTCCTACAAAAAATCCCCCGACAGACCGTCGAGGGAAATAAATCTACAAAAATGATTCACCCAAAAGCGACTGATTACTTGTAGTCACCGTTGTAGGATTCTTCGGTCGTGCTATCGTCGCGAGTGGATTCCGGAGCAAGGAGTTCACCGGTGCTGCCGTACTTGCGCTTTTCGTCGTCGGTAAGGCGGTTGGTGAGAACTTCGACCTGCGGTTCCTGGTGGGCAGTAGCTTCTTCTTCCTGGAGAATCTTCTGGCCTTCTTCGAGGCGGCGCTTGATGCGGTCGTCTTCCATCTGCTTCAGGTTCGTGCCGACCTTAGCCTGGTCTTCGGAAACCTTGTAGCGTTCGTTGGTTTCGTCCATGACAGCCTTGATACCCACGAGGCGGCCATCGCTATCGACACCGAGACCGGCCTTGCGGAGTGTAGAGAGCGGAAGGCGGCTTGCAGCCGTCTGGTATTCCGGCAAGAATTCGTAGCCATCCGAGGTGCCAATCAGGCGAGCTTCGTCCGGGGTCACATAGGCAAGAGCATCCTGCCAACGGGAGCTCTGGACACTAGAGGTGAAAGATACGAGGGCATTATCCAAAGCCTCGCCTTCGTCCTTCGGACCGCTGCCTGCGCAGCCCATAAGGAACAAACTAATAGCAGATAAAATAACCAATAATTTTTTCATGGGGTACTCCTCCGAAAAAAATCCTACCAAAATATAAACATAAATATCACAAACATCCAAATAAATGTTCCATTTTTCCTTAAAATGTACCCATTTTTGGCATTTTCCTCAATTTGCCACGTTCTTTTTCTACATTACGTCTACCGTATGAATGAAACCAATTCTCAGTCTGAAGAAATCAAGGAACCTGTGTCGGGAGGAAAGTCCGACGTCTACCGTATCCATACCAAGGACAACAGGGAAATTGTCCTCGTAGGTACCGCCCATATTTCGCAAGTTTCCAAGGACCTGGTCCATGAGACCATCGAAGCCGAATCTCCGGACACGGTCTGCGTAGAACTCGACGACGGGCGCCTCAAGTCCATCCAGGACCCCGACCGTTGGAAAAATACAGACCTGAGAGATGTCATCAAGAAAAAGCAACTGGCAACCCTCATCGCAAACCTCGTTCTGGGCTCGTATCAAAAACGTATGGGCGCACAGACAGGCGTCAAGCCCGGTTCCGAACTGAAGGAGGCGGTTGACGTTGCCAATAGCAAAAATATTCCACTGGTTCTCGCCGACCGAGACATCAAGATAACGCTCCGACGCACTTGGGCCTGCACCCCGTGGTACCGCAAGTTCAGCCTCCTCGGAGGGCTTTTTGCAAGCATCTTCGACAAGACTGAAATCAGCGAAGAAGAACTGCAAAAAATCAAGGAAAAGGACGCCCTCAATTCCATGATGCAGGAATTCGGAAAGACGTTCCCCGAAGTGAAGCAGGTGCTTATCGACGAACGCGACCAGTTCCTCGCAAGCAAGATCAAGAACGCTCCAGGCAACAAGATTGTCGCCGTCATTGGCGCAGGTCACCTGCGCGGTATCGCAAGCATCATCGAAGAAGACAAGGAACTGCCAAGCGAAGAATCCATCTCTGTCATCCCGAAGGGAACGGCCATCTGGAAGATTATCGGCTGGACCATCACGCTCGCAATTATCGCAAGCATCGTGCTTGTCGGCTATTTTGCAGGAATCGAGAAGGCCGGACAGCTGAGTCTGCAGTGGGCCATGCTTACCGGCGGTGGCGCCATGCTCGGAACAATCATCGCAGGCGGCCATCCGGTCACCATACTTGTAGCGCTGATCATGGCTCCGTTCACTGGGCTTACACCGCTTATCGGAGTCGGGTTCTTTACGGCACTCACGCAGGTCTATATGCGACCGCCTCGCGTGCAAGAAATGGAAACGCTCACCGACGACATTTGGCAAGTCAAGCGCTGGTGGAAGAACCGCGTCACACGCGTTATCCTCTGTTTCTTATGCCCGGGCATTCCGGCAATCATCGGAAAGATTCTCGCGATCTTCAAGATTTATCAAGCGTTTTAGGACCAACCGCGGGTGGCGGTCCGACGCTTTATGTTAATTTATCTTTACTGACAAATAGTCAACGCAAATTTTCGGAACCATAGGTTCCGTTGCTCCTTTTTGAAAATATTTTAATAAGAACAAATAAGGAGTACGCAATGAGTTTGAAGAAAACTTTTTCAGGGATTGCACTTGGTGCAGCCCTTCTTGGCGCAGGTATATCAAGTGCCTACGCTGCTGACGAAACACTAAGATCCCTTGCAGATAAAAACGGAATCTACATCGGCGCGATTCTGAACTCGCAATGGTTCGGCGGAGGCCTTCCTGGCAATTACGAACAGATCCACAAATCCCAATTCAACATCGTCGTTGCCGAAAACGAGATGAAGTTCGACGCCACCGAACCGCAAGAAGGGAGATTCAATTACAACAATGGCGACAAGATGGTCCGTTACGCACAGCAAAACGGAATGCGCGTCCGCGGCCACGCCCTCGCCTGGCACAGCCAAGTTCCGGGCTGGGTAAACAACTACAAGAACGATAAAAAGAAATTGCTCGCCGTTCTCAAGAACCACATCGAAAAGGTTGTCGGCCACTGGAAAGGTCAAGTCGCTGAATGGGACGTGGTGAACGAAGCCATCAGCAACAACGAACCCCAATGGCGTACAGGTTCCGTGTGGTACCAGGGTATCGGTCCGGAATTCATCGATTCCGCCTTCGTATGGGCTCACGCTGTAGACCCGGATGCAGAACTCTGCTATAACGACTACAACCTCGAACAGGGCGTCAATCCGAAAGCCAAGGCAGGATTTTTGCTAGAACAGGTGAAGCGCTGGGTCAAAAACGGCATTCCTATCCATTGCGTGGGTTCCCAAACACACGTGGAAGACACCACCACCGACAAGCACTTTATCGGTTCACCGGATAGCCTCCGCTCCCTCGCCAAGGAACTTGCAAAACTCAATGTCAAGCTGAAAATCACCGAACTCGATATCGGATTCAAGAGCGGCATCAATGTCAGCAAGAGCGACCTTGAACGTCAGGGACAAACATTCCGTCAATACCTCGACATTATCCTCGAAGAACCGAATGCGGACACGTATCTGATTTGGGGTGTTTCTGATAAATGGAGCTGGCTTGGCGGCCTGAACAGACAGAAAGGCCTTATCTACGATGACAATCTGAAGCCGAAGCCTGCATTCGATAGCATCTTGGTGAGACTCCAAACTTACGAACCTCCCAAGGATTCCGTCAAGCAGGATTCCGTTGCACAAGACTCCATCAAGAAGGATTCGACAGCCAAGGATTCTACGAAAAAGGACTCTACAGACGCCATCGCAAAAATCGCCAGCAGAACGACGATGTCCGCATACGTTGCTGGCCGCACATTGTTCGTAACGGGATTGGTTTCTAAGACCGCCGCAAAGGTCGACTTGTTCGATATGCAAGGCCGCCCCGTGTTCAGCACCAAGTGTGAAAATGGAATGGTGGACTTGAAGGATATTGCCGAAGGGCTTTACGTGGTGCAGATACGCTCAGGCAGCAACAAGATAGTGCAACGCGTGAACGTGAAGTAAAGATTGCAACAAGCGCGCTGCAAGATGTATTTCAAGATGCGCGCCGTAAATAAAAACGCCGCGACCTTTTTAAGGCCGCGGTTTTATTTTATTCAACGCATCTCACGGAGAACCCGAAATTTTTGGGTTTCATCATGTAGCTGAAGCCCATGGATTTTGAGGAGAGGTACCAGACCGAAGCTTCCCCCCCTTCGGTGCTTGAGCTCCAGAAAAACGCGAACTTATTTTCATTGCCGTAAGTGCCATCATCGAACATGTTGCCAGCGGGCATCGCACTGAATTTGAGCGTATCGTTGCCGTTAGTTTCGCCAGACCAGCCGTAATTCGCCTTGATTAAGTAACCGGCATTAAAATCACCACCAGCGGCTTTCCAAAGGCTTTCAAATTCTTCATTCGTCGGCAAATGGAAACCTGCAGGGCATGCCTTTTGCGCAGCATCCCACGTGTAGAGGCGACCGTAGACCATGCAATTATCTTCATCTTCCCTATAGCAAGTACTACCGGGCATTTTGTAGTTTAAATTGTCCGCCATCCACTTGCGACCATCAATAACGACGGTGCGATATTTTTGTTTATCGCGGGCGTCCTTGATTTCGTTTTTCTTTGCTTTGGGGGCGGCAAGAGATGCGCTAGAGGCAACAAGCGTAATGACAAGAGCTGATGATAGATAATTCATAGTATAGTTAGATAGCCCTCCCCATACGCGGATCATGCTCACATAAGTGCTAAAGCACTAAGTGATCAAAGAGCGCGGTGGCGGGCATGACAAATTTACTTTTCTACGGCGATGAGCTGGGCTTCGCCCTGACCCGGGAGCGGCTTGAAAATTTTCACATTCGTCTGCGTTGCCGGGCCACCAAAAGCCTTCATTTCACACACGAAGAGATAGTTCATGCCTGCAACCACCTGCGAAGATACGCTGAGCGGTTTCAAGTTGAGGTAAGCGTAATCCTTCGTCGCTTCGGCAAAAGCAGCGGAATCGTCAGCCGTGAGCGGGCGCTGTCCAGAATACCCACCCATGAGTATTTCATCGGTCTTGCCCGTTGCAAGGTCTGCAAAGAAGCCTTCAACTTCACGTGTTGCCGTTTCAATGCCCTTTTCTGCATTGATTCGCTTGTTAGAAATTCCGTAAGCGAGTGTCACGTTGGCGTTCGGTTCAAGAGTCTTGAGTTCTGCGGCACTCGCCTTGCGACCGCCACTGCCGTAAGTGCAGAACGGCACCACGACCTTGCCGCTCAAATCGTTAGCGTCCAAGAACGAGTAAATCGGCGGAGTGAACGTTCCAAACATAATCGGGTAACCAATGAACACCGTATCGTACTTCGCCACATCGAGTTTTGCATTCACGAGAGCGGGCCACTGTTTGGATTCACGTTCTGCACGGACCGCCGCAATCGTGCTATCATAAGTGGACGGGTACGGTTTTACAAGCGTCAGTTCAAATTCATCGGCATTGCGAGTGCTCTTGAAAATTTGCGCCAGCTTTTTCGTGGCACCCGTCTGCGAATAATAAACCACCACCGACTTTGCAGATTTTACGGCAGGTGCATTTTGCACTTCGGACTGTGCCGTTTTAGATTCAGCCTTGGGCTGTTCCTCATTGCAACCGGCAAACATCACAGATGCAGTAACAACAGACGCCATTGCAAGTGATAATTTAAGCTTTCGGGACATAGGTACCTCCAATAAAAACCTTACACACAAAAGGTAACCATTTTAATGGGCAAGAAAAAATTTCCACGCCCATTTTTGATTATTTTTTCGTCGGTGTACTGGGTCAGAAAGAGGATCCAACGATGAAAAAACATCGTATTTCAAAATTTATACTCAGTGCAGCATTTCTTGGCGCAGGCTTCATGAACGCACAAGCCGCTGACGAAACCATTCGTGAGCTCGCCAAGGAACGTGGCCGCTTTATCGGCACCATCTTGAATAGCGAATGGTTCAACGACGCAATTGAACCGGAATTCGAAGAAATTCACAAGACTCAATTCAACGTGGTCGTCGCCGAAAACGAAATGAAGTTCGACGCCACCGAGCCCAAAGAAGACGAATTCAACTTCGAAAAGGGCGACAAGATGGTCAAATACGCACAGGCAAACGGACTCCGCGTTCGTGGACACGCTCTCGCCTGGCACAGCCAAGTTGCAAACTGGGTGAACGACTATAAGGGCCAAAAAGAAAAGTTGCTCGCCGTTCTCAAGAACCACATCACCAAAGTTGTCGGCCACTGGAAAGGCAAAATCGCCGAATGGGATGTGGTGAACGAAGCCGTCAATGACGATTACAATGCCGACTGGCGTTCGACTAACTCCGTTTGGTACGAAGGCATCGGCGCAGAATTTTTGGATTCCGCATTTGTCTGGGCGCACGAAGCCGACCCGGATGCAGAACTCTGCTACAACGATTATTCCATCGAATGGGGCCTCCGCGAAGGATCCAAGGCAAGCTTTGTCGTGGAACAGATCAAGCGCTGGAAAGCAAACAACATTCCTATCACCTGCGTAGGCACACAAACCCACATCGAAATTGCACACGAAACAACTCCGCAAAACGTGCGCGCACTCGCCAAAGCACTTGCAGAACTCGGCGTGACATTGAACATTACCGAACTTGATATCGGATTCTCGAAGGGTTCAGCAGGCAAGCTCACCGAAGCGGACTACGCCAAACAAGGACACTTGTACCGCCAATTCATGGATGTGTTCCTCGAAGAACCGAACATGGGCGAATTCGTGATTTGGGGATTGACCGATGCTCACAGCTGGCTAGACGAACAGCAAGGGAAGACCGAAGGACTTCTTTACGACAAGCAATACAACCCGAAGCCCGCATACGATAGCGTCATGGCAAGTCTCAAGGCGCACCCCGCTTCCGAAGTCAAAACTCCATACCCAGAATCCGTTCTCAACCCGCCCAAAGATTGCGGGACCGGCAACTGCGACGATCCCATCGCCATCAAGACGCTCGCCAAGTTGAACAACATATCTATACACCTCGCCGGACGCACACTGTTCGTAACAGGTTTGGCTTTGAAGACGGCAACAAAGGTTGACATATTCGACATGCAAGGTCACCTTGTATTCAGCGCAAAGAACGTCAAAGGCAACATTGAGCTTTCTTCAACTCCTGAAGGATTATACGTTATTCAAATCCGTCAGGGCGTAACAAGACTTACCAAACGAATCACCATTAAGTAATGGAGATCCCCGTCAAACGAGGACTGGCGACGGGGATGACAACTCTGATAAAGGTCGCGAAAAAAAATCGCGGCTTTTTTCGTACCAAAAAAAAGATTTTTCGTTAATGTGACCTAGTCACAGTCTAAAGCCTTGTGATTATCTAAAATATAGGCGTAAAGAAGGGAAACAACCCCCAAAAGAGTTTAAACAAAACAAAAAAAGGAAAGGTAAAACAATGGCTGAATTAAACATCACTAGAGAAAACTTTGAACAAGAAGTCCTCAAATCCGACAAGCCCGTTCTGATTGATTTCTGGGCTCAATGGTGCGGCCCATGCCGCATGCTCTCGCCCACCATCTCGGAAATTGCCGAGGAATACAAGGACAAAGTCAAGGTCTGCAAGGTCAACGTCGATGAAGAGGGTGATCTCGCCGCCATGTTCCGCGTGTCTAGCATTCCGCTGCTCGTGGTCATGAAAGACGGCAAAGTCACAAATTCCGCCGTCGGCGTCCGCCCGAAAGACCAAATCGTCAAAATGATATAGTTCAATCCAACCAAGCCCGCCACCGTCTGTATGGAGCAGAGTCCGAGTGCGCGGGCATTTTTTACATAAGCATTCCAATCACAGCACACTTCCTACTGTCTACCGTCTACTTCCTACTTCTTTTTATATATTCCCTCTAAAGGGAGCGCTTTATGGTTGAACCGATTAGTCAAATTGTCAAGAAAATTCCGTTTTGGGGAAATCTTTCGCTTGAAGAAAAAGCGTTAGTTTCGCAACGCGCGATGATCAAGCACTTTAATAAAGACCAGATTGTTAGCAGCAACAGTTCCGCTTGTCTTGGGATCATCCTCATTTTGAGCGGAGGCATCCGCGTGAGCCTCATCTCGGATGAAGGTCGCGAAGTCACGCTTTACCGTGCGCACGCGAACGAATTTTGCGTTTCAACCGCCTCTTGCGTGATCCACCAGTTGACATTCGAAACAATCGTCACCGCCGAAGAAGACACTTCCGTACTCGTCATCCCCTCCTCCGTTTGCGCCAAGCTCATGGACTCCAATATTCATGTGCGTTCATTCGTTTTTGAACGCGAGACGGAACGCTATTCGCAGACGATTTGGGCCATTCAGCAGATGCTATTCAAACGTTTCGACCAACGCCTTGCCAATTACTTGATTAATTCATACGAAAGTAGCGACAAGCCCGAAGTCAAAAAGACACAAGAAGAAATCGCGCGAGACGTGAATTCCGCCCGAGAAGTGGTCGCCCGCATGCTCAAGGAATTCGCCGCCAAAGGGCTTGTTGAAATCAAGCGCGGCGCAATCGTGCTCCGCAACATCGAGGGATTAAAAAGGCTGCTATAAGGAGATTCCCGGTCATCCCCGTCAAGCGAGGACAGGCGCCGGGAATGACAAAAGAGCCGAGCGATGCAGAAACATGCTTGCATGTTTCTATATCCGAGGCGAACATGTCAAGCCACGAAGTGGAATGACATTATGAAAAACGCTTCGCCGTTAAAACAGCGAAGCGTTTTTTTACTTGTACATGTAAATCTTGCCGTTCGGGAACTTGAATTCCTTCATACCGGCGATATTTACCTGACTTACAGACTTCACATCACCACCGTAGAAAATCGTGCTGCCATGGTATTCCGGCTTGAAAGCTGCATTTTCTGTACCGTAGTAATTATCACTCGTGAAGCTGACAGAAGCGCAATTCGGAGTGTCGGTCGAGTAGTCACCGAATGCAAGGAGCACGCCGCCCGTAATTTCAAAGCCTGTGTCCGTATCGATGAGACCGCCCGCCATATTGGAGGGGCATCCATTGCCACCGCCCTGTTGGCCGCCCATACCCGGGAAACCGCCACCCATGTTCCAGCCGCCCCCACCAGGGAAACCGCCGCCCATACCGCCATTTTCATAGCTTTGACCGGTAATTTCAAGAATCAACACACCACCTGTCATCTTTGCAGAACCATTGGCATCGAGCACGTCAATCATGTTGCCCTTTGATGCGATATAGTGGTGACCGCCGCTAATCACAGCATGACCGCTAGATTCACTGAACATGGAATATCCGCCCGAATTTTCCTTAGCGCCCCCGGCAGCGTTCCAGCCATCATTTGTTGCAAATGTCGCCGTAACACCACCCTCGGCATAGATTCTGTACGCTTCCATGCCTTCGTACGCTGTAGTAATATTTACCGTGGAACCGCTCAAGTGCAAGGCGGAGTCCGCATGGATACCATCGTCCTTCGTGGAAATGGTCACGTCACCCGCGTTCATGAAGACTTTGTATTTTGTATGCAGTGCATCGTCATCGGCAGTCACATTGATGTTACCACCGTTCACATAGATGAACTTTTCAGCCACCAAGCCCTTGCCTGTAGAAGTCACCTTAACCGTTGACAGTTCCGTAGAATCGCTCACCATGACATAATGAGCAGCCTGAATGCCATCATCACCCGCTTTAATGGTAATGTTGCCACCGCGAATATCGACAATGCCCTTGCCGTCGATAAAGGACTTGCACTTGCCATCGTTACCTTCTTCGCATTCGTCACTTTCAAGGGCGTCACCCTTCTTGGCCGTGAGATTCAGCATACCGCCAGAAATCTGGAGACTACCCTTGCCCTTGATGGCGTTTTCTTCCGCTTCCACGGTGATGTTGCCGTTCTTGATTTTAAGATCGTTACTGCACTGGATGCCGTTTTTGAACTTGCCCTTGACGGTCAAAGTACCGGCACCCTTGATATTCAAATCGTCTCTCGAATAAATGGCTGCCTTTGCCGTATCCTGAGCACCATTGACCTTTACGAATAAGTGATTACCATTACCATCTTCAACCACGTTGGTCGTACCCTTGACCAAATGGAGAACCGTCTTGTCAGCATTTTTCACGAGAATCGGAGCGTTGGAGCTCTTGATAGTTGCATTGTGAAGATAGATGCCCGTGTTGCCTTCGTTTTCGGCACCCGGAGTATTCACGACCACTTGGAAATCAGAAGATTCACCGGTGACGTAGTAAGCGCCCGGGCAAGTAATCATTGCGCTTTTGTCTGCAATTTCAACGCAACCATTGTTGTTTTCGACAGTAGCCGAAGTACCCGCAAGTTTCAGGAGAATCTGCGTACCATCCAAAGTCCTTGCGTCTTCGTTGTCATTCTCGTTATCGCCAGATTCCGAGCTGCCGGGAACAGCCTTGTTAGAACTCGACGACACAACAGGGACGGCATTGCTGGAGCTAGAGGCACCGACGTTCGGCACAACGCTAGAACTCGAAACGATATTGCCAGGCATAACACTTGAACTAGAAACAATATTACCAGGCGAAACAACGCTAGAACTTGAAATCCCGATAACTGGGGCTGTATTGCTAGAGCTCCAAATTTCAACATCAATATCTAAAGCGCCGGAACTAGATTCAATTCCAAAAGCATCAGTGCTAGAAGAGGTTCCTGCGGGAGCATACGCCCCGCCATTAGGATTCATAATAGAACCGTCTTCACCACATGCCCAAAAGCTCAAAGCTGCAGATGCAGCAATCACAGGCAACTTTTTTAACATCATTGAACACTCCATTTTTTCTTAATATAAATTCCATGCTCCAAAATGGACCATTCCGCCGCCCAATTTCCGTTGAAGTCAATACAACAGGGTTTAACGATTATGATAGCCGCGACATTGACGGAATTAGCCAAATCCTATAGCCAGTTATTGGTTCTGCACAATTGCCGTCCCTTGTAAAAATTTCTAAATTGCCTCGCGCATTAGCATGTTTGGCGCATGTTGCGCCGCATTAACCGGAGGCTTTATGGCACTTCAATTCTACAACACCGCATCACGCAAGAAAGAACTGTTCACTCTTCCCGAAGGCGTTCCCGCCGTGCGTATGTACTGTTGTGGTCCGACGGTGTACCACTTTGCCCACATCGGCAACCTCCGCACTTACATTTTTGAAGATTTCCTCGTCCGCACGCTCAACTACTACGGCTACAAGGTCAATCACATCGTGAACATCACCGACGTGGGCCACCTCACAAGCGATGGCGACACCGGCGACGACAAAATGGAAAAGGGCGCAGCCCGCGAAGGCAAGTCCGTCTGGGACATCGCAAAGTTCTACACAGACGCATTCATGGC
This sequence comes from Fibrobacter succinogenes subsp. succinogenes S85, assembly GCF_000146505.1. Classification (GTDB taxonomy): domain Bacteria; phylum Fibrobacterota; class Fibrobacteria; order Fibrobacterales; family Fibrobacteraceae; genus Fibrobacter; species Fibrobacter succinogenes. The sequence continues at coordinate 1,359,062 of NC_017448.1, forward strand.
CGACTGGCACCGCCTCAACATCCAGGAACCGACTCGCTGGACGCGCGCCACGGACCACATCCAGGAACAGATTGACTTGGTGAAGACGCTCGAAGAAAAGGGCTTCACCTACCGCACCTCTGACGGCATCTACTTCGACAGCCTCAAGTTCCCGCGCTACGCCGACTTTGCCCGCCTCGACGTAGAAAACCTCCGCAAGGGTAGCCGCATTGACATGGGCGAAAAGCACAACGCTACAGACTTCGCACTCTGGAAGTTCAGCCCGACCGACAAGAAGCGCGCTATGGAATGGGACAGCCCGTGGGGCGTTGGTTTCCCGGGTTGGCACATCGAATGCTCCGCCATGGCCATGAAGTACAACGGCCCGACGCTCGACATCCACTGCGGTGGTACGGACCACATCCGCGTGCACCACACGAACGAAATTGCCCAGAGCGAATGCGCCAACGGCGTTCAGTTCAGCCGTTTCTGGATGCATGGCGAATTCCTCCGCACCGCAAGCGAAGAAAAGCTTGAAGATGGCACGACCGAACAGAAGTTCGGCAAGATGAGCAAGTCCTCGGGCGAATTCTTGACCGTCACGCTCCTCATGGAACGCGGCTTCAACCCGCTCGACTACCGCTACTTTGCACTCGGCAGCCACTACCGCAACTACCTGAACTTCACTTGGGAAGCCCTCACCGGCGCCAAGGAAGCCTTCAAGAGCTTGCACAAGAAGACGGACCCGCTGATTGGCAAGGCAACCGCGATCACCAGCGAAGCTGCCAAGGCCTTCCAGCAGGAATTCAAGGACGCTATCGGTGACGACCTCAACATGCCGCGCGCACTCGGCATCATGAACACGATGCTCAAGAGCGACATCGATGACGGCGAAAAGGCTGCACTCGTGGCTGACTTCGACAAGATCTTTGGTCTCAAGCTCGACCAGCCGCGCGAAGAATACGTGAAGAAGGGCGCAAACGACAACATCGATACCGCTAAGATCGAAGCTTTGATCGCAGCCCGCAAGGAAGCTCGCGCCAACAAGAACTGGGCCGAAAGCGACCGCATCCGTGATGAACTTGCCGCGATGAACATCGTGATCAAGGACTCTAAGGAAGGCACGACCTGGAGCGTGAAGGAATAAGCCATTTTCCTCCTCGTTGTCATATACGTTGCATTTATTGGGCTAGGTCTCCCCGACACCATTCTTGGGGCGGCTTGGCCCTTAATGCATTTAGACCTCAAAACGCCGATTTCTGCGGCGGGTATTCTTTCGATTATCGCATCGCTCGGGACAATCGTCTCTAGCCTCTGCACACCAAAATTTCTCCGGGTTTTAGGCACTGGAAAGCTTGTCGCCTACAGCATTGCACTGACCGCAATTGCCTCTGTCGGTTACGGAAATGCGGATTCGTTCAACGTCCTTTGCCTTTGGGCGATCCCGATGGGCATTGGCGCAGGCGCCGTCGACGTGGCGATGAACAACTTTGCCGCCATTTATCTTGAATCCAAGCACACGAACTGGCTGCACGCAAGCTGGGGCATCGGAGCAACGCTTGGGCCATCGCTTCTTTCGTTCTCGATTATGATCGGCAGCGGTTGGCGTGGAGCATACGAATATGTCGCCGCAAGCCTCACCGCAATTTTCGTTTTAATTCTCATTTCACTCCCGCTGTGGAAAAAAACGGAAGCGCGTGGAGGACTCTCGGAAAACGTCACTATCCCGGCGAATTCCGAGAATGCGAAAGCCGCGAGCCCCGAGAATGCGCAAAAAATGTCGCGCCCTCCGACAACAACGCAAATAATGCGCCGCACATCAGCATTCGCGAGGCGCTCCGCGTTCCGGGAATGAAGCTTTCGTTCCTCACGTTCTTCTTTTATTCGGCACTCGAAATTTCAACCAGTCTTTGGTGCGGCACCTACCTCATCGCTTGCGGATTCAAGCCCGAAATCGGAGCGTTCATCGTTTCGCTCATGTTTGCATCCGTGATGGTTGGCCGCATCATCAGCGGATTTTTCGCAATTAAGTTCACCGACCACCGACTGATTTACGCGGGCATTTTCACCGTCGCCGCAGGCTGCCTTGTGCTTTCACTCCCGCTTCCGCTATGGATGCAGCCCGTTTGCATTTGCCTGCTCGGCCTCGGTTGCGCCCCTGTTTATCCATCACTAATTCACGCCACCCCTGCGCGTTTCGGCGAATCGCTCTCCAGCCAAGCCATCAGCATCCAGCTCGCCGGTTCCTACATCGGTTCAATCTTGATGCCGCCCGCATTTGGTCTCGTTGCAGCTAAATTCACAGTCCATCTTTGGCCGATTTCACTCTCGATTTTTGTCGGATTGTTACTTTTATGCGTGTGTTTGCTGGACTACGTAACGCACAAAAAACTGAACAAGTCTTACGCCCGCGAACGCGTCATTGACATTCTCCACACGGTTTCGATGGAAACTCTCAAACGGGAACGTCGCATACAACGTCATTTACGCAATCGCCAAAAGAAACGTTAGGGGTTTATTATGGAAATAAAGCAATTTGTATTCAATCCGTTCGGAGTGAACTGCTACATCCTGAGTAACAGCAAGGGTGAAGCCATTTTAATTGACCCAAGCGTGAGCAATACCCGCGAACAAGCGGCACTCACCGATTACATCAAAAGCGAAAATCTGAAAGTCGTACGCGTTTTAAACACGCATTTGCACTTGGATCACGTTCTCGGGAACGCATTTGCGGAACGCACTTTTGGCATCAAGGCCGAAGCACACAAAGACGACACATTCCTTCTCGATGCGCAAAAAGAACAGAGCCAAATGTTCGGGCTCCCATGCAACGATCTAGCTCCCGCGTTGGGCAATTATCTGAGCGATGGCGACATCGTCGAAATTGCAGAAATCCGTCTGCAAGTGATTCACGTTGCAGGGCATTCCCCGGGCGGTCTCGCCTTCTTCTGCGAGAATCCAGGCAAAGTGAACGGACAAGATAACGTTCCACCACTCCTTTTCCCGGGCGATATCATTTTCGCGGGAAGCCGCGGTCGCAGCGACCTCTACGGCGGTGACGAATTCGCCCTCGTGAGCGGCATCAAGTCGAAGCTCCTTACGCTCCCGGCAGAAACCGTTGTATTCCCCGGCCACGGACCAAGCACAACCATTGGCAACGAGAAGATGTGGTATTAATTTAAGCCAGAAGGAGATTCCCGATTAAATCGGGAATGACAGTGAAGTAACAAATGAACAACGGGCAAGCGAGAATCGGTTGGATTGACGAATTCAAGGGATTCGTTCTTTTGCTCGTCTGCCTTTTTCACATTGAACAGAATTTCCCCAACGCGCACCTTGGAATGTGGCATTTAAGCGCACTCCGCATGTCCGCATTTTTCTTTATTTCAGGATTTCTATTCAGTACAAAACGTTTCACAAATTTTAAGAGTTACTTTACCCATAAAACGCGAGTCCTGTTAGTTCCCTATCTTTATCTTTCATTCCTATTTTTAGCCATTGACCCAGTCATTTACAATTTCGCTTTGTTCCCGAAATCGCCCACGATTATGGTCGTGAATACCATTCCCGACATCAACAACACATGGCAATACATCTATTGGAACATCGCTAAAATTTTCATCGCCGGGAAATCTTCCGTGGGCGCAGGGCCACTGTGGTTTGTGTTTACTTTATATTCAGTCAGCTTGCTTTTTTACCTGCTTCACGAGATGTCTAAAAAGCAAGTCCACCCCAAACTGTTTTTCGCCGTTATGGCAATAGAAGGGCTCCTTGGCGGTTGGCTTCTGAACGAGAATCACATTCACTTGCCGCTTGGCATTGAACGCGACCTTACCATTCTATTCTTCTTCGGATGCGGTTTTCTCTGCAAGGAACCCATCAAAAAAATCCACAACGCCATTTCTACAGGCACAATTCACACCTCGAGAAATACGGCCATCGTCGCCGCCATCGGAATCGTAAGCTTTATCGCATACGCTTTTTTGGAATCGCCGAGTCCGAATTTCAGCATCATGAACAATGACTTGGGCAAGAGCCTCCCCCAATTTGTCGCAAGTTCCATCACAGGCATTATCGGCCTCATCGCCACGTTCCTGCTCGCAAGCAAGATTCCAGACATTGCACCCATCCGCATTTTCAAGGGAATACTCCGCAACATTTCCCGCAATGCGCTCGTAATCCTCGCAGTCCACTGGTGGATTGTCCTGATTTTGAGACTCTTTTTCAGGCCGCAAATCAACCAACCCGGAATCGCCTACACCGCAATCCCGATTGTCGCCCTCGGCACCATCGCTGCCATCCCGCTTTTCCGCTGCAAGCTCTACCGCCTACTCGGCAAAGAAAAAATCAGCGTTCGAGAAAGTTTAAACATTAGGGATTAAAAAACGCGCATCTCGGAAACGACTGCGCGACAAGCAATTACAAATAGCTCTTGAACTTCGGCGCAGGTGCTTCGGCGGGCTTTTTCTTGGGCACGTAAATTTTTACGGCATACACGTTAAAGTCCGTCTCGGCAACGATATCGCCTTCTTGCAAGTCTTCGTAAACATCGATTTCTATTTCGACGCCATCGCGTGCGATGCAGCGGATGGAACGCGCCGTCAGTTCCTCGCGCAAAAGAGGAACGTCAACGACCTTCTTGTAAGTGCCGTGATGAGTCGTACCAAGAATTCGATTGCAAAGCATAGAATGAAATGTAGAAAAATAGTATACGGCTATGAGGTCGTGCTTCGCACTTTGACGCTTTCAGCGTCCGCAGCTGCACTCGATCATAAAAATATGCAAGCATATTTTTGCGATGCTCGTTTTGCATGCTTTTTGAGGTCGCTTCGCTCTGGGCTATGGGCAAACATGTTCATTCCAAGATTTTTTCTTTTACTATCTTTTTGAAGAGCTCAAAGGCGCATCGCGCCGTCCCCACAACCTCAAAGCACCGAAGGTGCGACCTCATACCTCACCACCTTTTTACTATCTTTCGTCTATCGTCTATAGCCCGCCAAAGCGGGCGTTCTATCGTCTAAATCATGGCTCGCGCACGTAAGACTATTACTCCTGATCCGTATGCAAAACCGATAGCGAAACCGCTACCGCCTTCCAAGAGCTTGCCTGGAAAACTCAAACAGTTCCAGGCGCCCACTCGTGCGGATTTTGACCTCGTGAGTCCTTACGGCGCCGCAGGCGACCAACCCAAGGCCATCGAAGAATTGACCGAAGGGTTCAAGAACGGCGAACAGTTCCAGACGCTTCTCGGCGTGACCGGTTCCGGCAAGACATTCACGATGGCAAACGTCATCAAGAATGTTGGCAAACCAACGCTCATCCTCACACACAACAAGACGCTCGCCGCCCAGCTTTACCAAGAATTCAAGTCGTTCTTCCCGAACAACGCGGTGGAATACTTCGTGAGCTACTACGACTACTTCCAGCCCGAAGCGTACATTCCACACACGGACACATTCATCGAAAAAGATGCAAGCATCAACGACGAAATTGACAAGCTCCGTCTGCGCGCAACGGCCAACCTCCTCACCCGCCGCGATGTCATCATCGTTGCCTCTGTGAGCTGCATTTACGGTTTGGGTAGCCCGAGCGAATACTTCGACTTGATGGTCCGCATCAAGAAGGGCGACATTTATGACCGCGACAAAATTCTGCGAGACCTTGTCCACATCCAGTATTCACGCAACGATTTCAGTCTCGACCGAGGTTCGTTCCGCGTCCGCGGTGACGTGATCGAAGTCCACCCGAGCTACGACGAAGACGGCCTCCGCATTGAACTTTTCGGCGACGAAGTCGACCGCCTTTACCGATTCAACATCGTCACGGGCGAAGTCATCAAGGAAGTTGAAGAACTCACCATCGCCCCCGCAAAGCACTTTGTCACCAAAGAAGAAAACCGCGCGGGCATGTTGCAACGCATCCAGAAGGAACTCACCGACCGCCTAGCCGAACTCGACAAGGAAGGCAAGGTTCTTGAATCGGCACGCCTTTCGAGCCGCACCCGCTACGACATGGAAATGTTGCGCGAAACGGGCATGTGCAACGGCATCGAAAACTACTCCCGCATCATTGAAGACCGCGCTCCAGGCACACGCCCATTCACGCTCATCGACTACTTTGGCGATGACTGGCTCTTGATGATTGACGAATCGCACGTGAGCATCCCGCAAGTGGGCGGCATGGCCGAAGGCGACAAGTCCCGCAAAACCACGCTCGTGCAATACGGATTCCGCCTCCCCTGCGCTCTCGACAACCGCCCGATGAACTTTGCCGAATTCGAGTACATGTACCCGAAGCAAGTGCTTTTTGTGAGCGCCACCCCCGGTGACTACGAACTCAAAAAGACGAACGGCGTTGTCACGGAACAAATCAACCGCCCAACCGGGCTTTTGGACCCGAAAATCGAACTGTTCCCGATCCAGGGCCAAATGGACGTGCTCCTGTACCGCATCGAAGAAGTCGTCAAAAACGGCGACCGTGTGCTAGTCACGACGCTCACCAAGAAGATGGCGCAGGACCTCACGGAATTTTTCATCGAAGCAGGCGTCCGCGCGAAGTACCTCCATAGCGACATCAAGACGCTCGAACGCCACGAGCTCATCCGCGGACTGCGTAGCGGCGAATACGACGTGCTCGTGGGCATCAACCTCTTACGCGAAGGCCTCGACCTCCCCGAAGTGAGCATGGTCGCGATTCTCGATGCCGACAAGGAAGGGTTCCTCCGCAACTACAGGAGCCTCATCCAGACGATGGGCCGCGCAAGCCGCAACGTGAACGGCACAGTGCTTTTGTTCGCGGACAATATGACAGAAAGTCTGCAAAAGGCTATCGACGAGACGAACCGCCGCCGCGGCCTCCAGGAAGAATTCAACAAGGAACACGGAATTACCCCGAAGTCCGTCACCCGCAAGATCGAAGAAGACCTGCGAATCATCGACCCCTTGGGCGATATCGGCGACGACACCACCGACAGCGAAGATGATTGGAAAGACAAACCGGGTATCCGCCCGATGGAACCGTTGCAGCCCTCTAATTATAGACGAAAGACGAAAGACGAGAGACGAAAGAAAGCAGCGGCCCCCGGCGCACCTCCCGACAAACCATCCAAAGCATCCGAGTCCAAGCTCGCCGACCTGGAACGCCAAATGAAAGAAGCGGCAGCCCGCCTTGACTTTGAAGAAGCCGCTCGAATCCGCGATATTATACGCTCGCTCGACGCGTAGTGTATAATTTTGTTTACGAATTCGTTATATTTTTCATCACACCAACTAACTCGCAACTTACTCTTTGTAATTTTATTTTTGTATTATTATAAAAAGATAAATACTTGGTACGTTTCAACCAAATTTTGTTTATTTTCACTTTAAGATTATAAAAAAAGGGTATTACAATGAGTTCTAAATTTACAGCGCCTCTTATTTTCAGTTCCGCTCTCGCTTTGGGAGCAATGGGTTTTGTCGCTTGTGGCGATGATTCCAATCCGAGCCTTCCGCCCTCGCCCACCTCTTCTTCGAGCGGCCCAATTGTCATTCCGGAACCAACTGTTGAAACGGCTATTGTTTTTACCGGCCTTAATGCAGAAGTTGGCAGCAAAAATGTCAAGTTCTATGGAACATTGTCAATTGACTTCGGTGACTCAAACACAGTTGCAGACGTAAGCGCAGCACGCTTTACCCAAGTCACTTTCAACGTCGTCAAGAAGGGTACTCTAGAGCCGCAAGGTACTGCAGCATTTGCAACACCGATTGACTTTGCAAACTCCTTTATCCAGACAGTATCGCTCTATGAAACGGGCGTCAAGTCTGACCTCGCTGAAGGCTATACCGAATGTGGTGATTTTGAACTCATCATCACAGCAGTTGTCGACGACGGCATTACAGAACCTTCCGTCTCTGTTGAAAGAATTCCGTTCACACGCCCGGCCATGTGGTGCCAGGAACCGGAAAGCTCCTCTTCTGAAGCGCCGGAAGTCACAGGCGCTCCGCTTACAGGTTTTGAAGTCGTAATCAACACCAAAGTTGAAAAGTGCATCAACATAGCCACAAAACAAGCCGCTGAAACAGGCGATATCTGTTTTGGCTATGGTGAATCGTCTAACAGATTGTATAGCGATACCGGCGTCAAGTTCGCCCTTTATGCCAACAGAGAATCCGGCAACCCTGATATATTCTATGGCAAAGTCCTCCGCCCGGAAATAGTCAAGGGCAGTGCAGAAACAACGGACTTCCTTTACAGGGAAAGTGCCTTGCAGGAAACCTATCCCAACTTCTACAGTGTCAATGACCAGTTCTTCGTAGGCATCAGGGATACATACGATCCGTACACCAACCCGAACTCCGGTTTCTACGCATTCATCGTAACGGACAAGGGTACCAAAATAGACAACGACAGCAACGTAAAAGGCATGAAGGTGTACGTTTACGCAACTGCACAGTAATTCAAAAACGAAAACCCTTTAAAAGGACCTCCCCCGTGGAGGTCTTTTTTGTTGTCATTCTTGCACACTTTTCTATATTGGCGCTCCTTCGGAGCGCATTTGGCATCTACGATGCCATGCGGCTGCATCTCGGCCATAGGCAATGTAAACATTGCCTGCGGCACTCAATTTGCACGCATTTAGTACGGCTCGGCAATGGCAAAACAACAAGTTTTTTTGACGTCTTCGACGTCAGTGGCTACGGCTCGCAAATGCAAAAACAAGTTTTTGCGCATTCTCACCTTGCACACTTTTGCCGCTGCGCTCGCCTTTGACACTCTTCGAGTGTCTTTTGCTAGGCTCAAAAGTGGGCCTGTAAACAGTCCCGTTTCACTCGCCTTACGCAAAAGTTTCTAAATTTGCCTCGTAAACATTTTTAATGGAGTAAATATGCTCAAGAAACTTTCCAACTTCCCTGGCATCAAGGGCCCGGTCGTCACCATCGTGATGGACGGTTTTGGTATCACCGATAAGGTCGAAGGCAACGCCATCAAGGCCGCCCGCACCCCGACTCTCGACAACCTCTTCAAGATGTACCCGAACGTCCTCTTGAAGGCCCACGGCCGCGCCGTCGGTATGCCGACCAACGAAGACATGGGTAACTCCGAAGTTGGCCACAATGCTATCGGTGCTGGCCAGGTGTACAACCAGGGTGCAGCCCTCGTTGCAGACGCCATCAACAGCGGCGACATATTCGATCGCGATGCTTGGAAGGAAATCTCCGGCAACGTTCGTGAAAAGAACACCGTTCTTCACTTCATCGGCCTCTTCAGCGATGGTAACGTTCACTCCAACATCGCTCACCTTAAGGCCATGGTTGCCCAGGCCAAGAAGGAAGGCGTCAAGAAGGTTCGCGTTCACATCCTCCTCGACGGTCGTGACGTTCCGGAAACCTCCGCTCTCGATTACGTCGGCCCGTTCGAAAAGTTCCTCGACGAACTCCGCTCTCCGGAATTCGACGTTTGCATCGCTTCTGGCGGTGGCCGTATGCAGATCACCATGGACCGTTACAACGCTAACTGGAAGATGGTGGAACTCGGCTGGAAGACCCACGTGCTCGGCGAAGGCCGCTACTTCGACAACGCTACGCAGGCTATTGAAACCCTCCGTGGCGAAACCAAGGCTATTGACCAGGACCTCCCGCCGTTCGTGATTGCTAAGGATGGCGCTCCGGTTGGCACCATCAACGATGGCGACTCCGTGGTGTTCTTCAACTTCCGTGGCGACCGCGCCATCGAAATCACCCGCGCCTTCGAAGAAGAATCCTTCAACGAATTTGACCGCAAGCGCTTCCCGCACGTCTGCTACGCCGGCATGCTCCAGTACGACGGCGACCTCAAGCTCCCGAACCGCTTCCTCGTTCCGCCTCCGGCAATCAAGGAAACCAGCGGCGAATGGCTCGCTGAAACGGGCGTGAAGCAGTTCGCTTGCTCCGAAACGCAGAAGTACGGCCACGTGACCTACTTCTGGAATGGTAACCGTTCCAGCAAGTTTGACGGCGAAACCTACCTCGAAATCGAATCTGACGTTGTTCCGTTCGAACAGCGCCCGTGGATGAAGGCTGCCGAAATCACCGACGCCATGATCGAAGCTTTGAAGAGCGGCAAGTACCAGACTCTCCGTTGCAACTTCCCGAACGGCGACATGGTGGGCCATACCGGTTCCTTCCGCGCCGCTACGATGGCTATCGAAGCTGTGGACATCGGCCTCGCCCGCTTGCTCCCGGTGATTGACGCTCTCGGTGGTGTTGCAATCATCACGGCTGACCACGGTAACGCCGACGAAATGTACGAAATCGACAAGAAGACCGGCATGCCGAAGGTCAACAAGGACGGCACCTTCAAGGCCAAGACAAGCCACACCCTCAACAAGGTGCCCTGCATCCTTTACGATAACGTAACGGGTGGCAAGCTCGGCCTCAAGGAAGGCGACTGGGGTCTTTCCAACATCGCAGCAACGACCGCGAACCTCCTCGGCCTCGAAAAGCACGAGGCTTGGGACGACTCGATGCTCATCATCAAGTAATGAGCTTGCGGACAAGCGCCGCGAACCATTAAAAAAGGAACCCTTCGGGGTTCCTTTTTTTGCATTTTGGCGAAGTCCGATAATGTTGAAAAAAAAAGTTTTCATTCCTTTCAAAAAAACTTATCTTTAATTCCAGAAACGATGTTGGAATGAGGAATTAAAATGAGTTTTAATTCTAGAGAGGGTTTTACCCTTATAGAGCTAATGGTCTACATAGCTCTACTTGGTGGTATAGTGCTCTTGGCGGGCCAGGCTTTTAGCGACAGCACCAAAATGCGTGTCCGTACGCAGAGCATGCTGCAAGCCAACCAGACCGCGGGTAACGTAGGCACGATCCTCAAAGAGGACATCGCACAGCTTGGCGCCAAAAGCTCAAAAGAAGCTGGCGGCGGAACCATGGACGTATTCAACACCGACCATATTCACGACGTTTACATGGATCCCGATGCTACAGAAGATGCAGACAAGGATTCATCTTCATTCACAATCGTAAAAAACGACGACGGAGACGGCAGGGACAAAATCACCATGCGCCGTCTGCGCTATTCCGATGCAGGCGCCTACCAGGCCGTCGAAGAAGTGACCTGGTTCCTTGAAGACCGCGTCCTTAAGAGATCTTGCAAAAGCACAAGCGCCCTGGTCGAAGATGCAGAATGCCCATCGGAAAACGCTAGCGTGGTTACAATCGCAGAACACGTGGACAAGTTCTCGCTCACGCCCGCGAAGCCCACTACAGAAGTGGCCTCCGTCAGCGTACTCCCCTCATCCAGCGAATCAGACAAGAACTTTAAACTGGTTTCCCGTTTTGGCGATGAAAACTTCGAGCCCGTAACGATTGCCCCCGAAGAAGGCGGCACGTCTATTAAGCTTTCGGGCTTTTCCATGAATTACAACTTTACCACTAGCGAACCGATTAGCAATCCGGACATGATCAAGGCGAACCAGGTTTTCGTTTCCAGTCTCGGAAGCAGCTTGAGTTCCTGGGGAGCCCAGTGCATCCAGGTCACCTTAAGTCCCTATATTGAATACGAAATATCCTTTTCCATGCCCTATTCCGCAACGGATGACCCCAGCAGAATGTTCTGCCCAGGCAGGGACCACATGGCTGTAGGCTTCAGGTATGCCGAGAACGGCAACAAACTCGACGGACTGAGCGATTTTCAGTTCTACCCACCAACCGTCGGCGATGAGCGCGACACGGGGCTCCGCAAGATGCGCTTTACGACAAACACGACTTATGAAAACGTCTGTCTAGGATTCACTTTCGTCAGTTTCTCTCCTGTAGCCTCTTCAGGGAACATCACCATTTCAAACGTCAGGCTCCGAAAGGTTCCAAGTTCAAACTATACGTTCACGGACGAGGCTATCGCAACAGCCGACAAGAAAAACGTAAAAGCCATCAAGCTGGAGCTATCCATCAACAAGAATGGCGAAGCCGGAGCCGAGACAGCGATTATATCAATCCCAAGCAACGGCCCAAGAGATTAAAAAAAATTGAGGAGTGTGGTTATGTTTAGTAAAAAAGGTGTTTCTCTTGTAACAGTTCTCCTGTTTATGCTCGTCGCTACAATCGCAGCGACAGCGACATTCAAATGGCTCACTTCCGAGAACCGTTCTTCGGCAACGAGAATGCAGACTCAGGAAGCACGCCAGAGCGCCATCGCCGGCATCCAAAGCACCAGAGCCTGGATGACCAACAACGCAAACGAAGTCGGCGCCCTTGTGCGCCAATACGTCCTCGGCGGGAAGCAGCCCATCTTGCTCAACAGCCGAGTTTCCCCGCACATCAGCAGCAAGCAGGATTTCAACGTCTGGCTGACCGGTGTTAGTGAAACCAACGGCTACTTCAAATTCAAAATTCTCTCTGAAGGTATCGCACGCAACGATTCAAAGCACACCGAAGCAGCCATCATCAACGTTTCAGGGCTTTACCAAGTATCAATTCCAGAAATCGAAGAAGAGGAAACATACAAGAACATCGCCTACGACTACTCGTACTTTGGAGGTTCCATCTCGAACCATGGCGATGCCAAACTTTCATCCATGCTAATCAACGGAAACTGGTCGGGAAACCCGATTGGCATTGACAAAAACATCATCATCACAGGACATGCCTCACTTTCCGGTGACAACGTCGATATTTACGGAACAGGTTGCATCGGTGGAGACCTCTATACCGATAACGGAATAGAAGCCAAAAATCTCTACGTACACGGAACAGCTCATAAGTACGGTACAAAAAACAAACCTGGAAACCAAGGCGTATCAAACCACGCCTATTTTGACGGAATCGTTGAACAAGATGCCACAAAGCCATTCCTTGTTGGCGGCAACTTGACGATCAAGAATGTATTCAAAACCCACATGGCATCCGGCAACAATCCGGTGACAATTAACGGAAACCTCTGTATTGATTCCGCAATATCCCAAATCCAGATTGGTGAAGCATCAGGAGCAAGCCCTAGCGATTTACAAAATTTTACCGTCAAAGGTGATGTTTGGGCTTCTCATACAAATGCGTTCTATACAAAAGGCGGCGATTTTCACGAATACTATTACAAGCTCATTCTTGGCGAAAACGAAGGTTCTAAAGTTTATCTTCCGGACGCCTTCCACTCTAATGATTATGTCACAATGCGAAATTCCAAAACCTGGAATGACTACATGCCCTATATCTATGTAGAAGCCGCTCCAAGCAAATACTACTTCTACCATGTGGAATCCGGTGTTACAGACGTCACCTACGACGGGTCCAAATACTTTGTCGGTGGTTACCAGTACCCGCATCACTATAACTATAGCTACGTTCCAAGAAAACTATCTCCATACTGCAACAAGGATGAAAACTCTGAAAAACCAGTACTCCGCGTGACCCCCTGGTTTAAATCCAATGGGACACTTACGAACGAACACCAGGCCACTAAGCCCATTGCCTGCGCCGACTCCGTCAAGCAAGTCTGTTACGACATTTGGGAAGAAAAGCCGGGATGCGACGGAGCAAGCTTTAAGGTGGATGACATTTTAAAGACGGCTTACAGCCAGTTTGAAAAATACGCTGATAGCGGCTGTGCAAAAGATATCACAACATTAAACGATAGTTTCCCTGAAGTAGCCAACACTTGCTATGACGACAACACCAAAGATGACTACAAGAAAAAGAACCACATGTACAACGGCTATCTCGTTGTAAAAATCGAGGCGAAACAGTTAAGTCAAAATTACGGAGACGGGCTCAAAGGAAAGTTCATCATCATAGTAACTAACAAGCCGGGACAGGTCGCTTTTCCGCCTACAGAAGGAACAAATGATTACGTATTTCTCTACCTAACACAAGGTGCCGGTGAACTGATGGGGCTTGGTACGAGCAATTATAATTACTTCATCTACACCAAAGAAGACATCGGATCATCAACGTATAGTGAAACAACACATCAAATCACTCCTAGTGGCGGAATTCTTTTCAACCACGCATCCCTCAGCGGATCCGTGTATGCCGAAGTCGGAACAGGAACCAAATGCGCCAAAGTGGCCGCACTGACGTCCTCCAAGCCATTGCTATTCAATCAAGACTTGATGAACAGCCTGACCATAAACCGCATCATTTGCGATGCCTCCGTTACAAACTGCGGTGGTGCGGCATTCTCATCATCGTCCTCGGCGGCTCCCATGAGTTCATCCGCATCCGAAGAAAGCATCAATGGCAAGGACCCCTACTATATCTCCATTGCGCCTCAGCTAAACGTTACGCTAGAATCACAATACAAAGCTACAGAAGCAGCACCCGAAGACGCAAGCAACATCGACCCCTCCATTCTTGTGATTCCGCGAATCATTTACCTTTCCAAGAATGCAGCCGGAAAACTTGCTGATTATTATTCCGTCTTGAGTCTGAACGGCGCAAACGAAAACAAGAGCCCATCCAAAGTCAGTTGCAATGGCTCATTTTCGACAACAGAAAAGCTTTACACAGGAACAGAGCTGACTCCCGGAACATACACCTGTAACTACGCTTCAACAAATTACGGAACCGTTCCGTTCTATGTTGTTGTAAGCAACGCCAGCGGAGAGCTCCCGATCGTTTCGTTCCCAACAGCACCGCTAGACGTTCAGGCACTTAGCTTAAACTCCAGTGTCGATGTATCGGTACATATCGGCAAGGCCACCAACACTAGCGGGAAAATCAAATTTGACGTGGCCATAAACCAAGCCATCAATGGCTGGACTATAACGCCAAAGGCTGGTGTTACAGCACGCAGCGGAAGCGGAAGCGCCCTCTACTATACAGTCGAAGTCACCCCCAACGCCACAGCGGAACAGGACATCGAAATCTTTACGATATCCGCAAGCAGCAACGCCGATGACGGAGACATGTACTTTACGCTCAGCGCACCGACAGAGCTTTGCCGACTCGTATCGGGTGCAGGCCTCAACCACCATGTTTATCTCAGAGCCCACACGACCATCAACAAGGGCGAACTTTCCGATTACTGCGCCATCAACGATTGCGACGAAGACATGCAAGAAAAGAGCGAGCGCCCAGACTGCGAAATCAGCGACGAATGGGTTATCGCTCATGGCACTGCCTGCAGCATCGTAGAAAAAAACTACAGCTGGAAATGCTTGACAAACACAGCCATTTCACTGGCATCCGTAAGTTCAGCCGACATCCCGCAAGCATGCGAGATTATCATTCCATCTACAAACAACACCATTACAACTCCTGTCGGCGGAGAAACAAGGAATCTATACGGATCCCTCAAGCGCAAAAAAGTCGAATTGATTGTCAACCTCAAGAACGCATTCGACAAGAGCACTTCCGTCACGTTTCAAGGGCAGTCCTACTCGCAGAGTGAAACTTGTACAAAGGAAAACAGCCCCTGCACATTCCACGTGCTGGCTGGCGAACAGTATGTATTCACGCACGAAGAATACGGCGAAGACCAGGGGAATTTCAATTACTGGGCTTGCGAAGGCGACAACTGCACAAATCCGACAACGCATGAAGACGAGCCCACATTTACATTCTACGGGCCGCACACGATTTCTGCCGAATTTAACAAGGAATCGCATTGCTATTATGACGACTTCTCGAACATCGGTGCATTCTGCTCCAACGGCGATGAAAACTGCATAGACACTTGCGCAACAGCCCTTTCCAAGGGAACGCATTGCGCCCCGAAGAACAGCAAACAGCACAAGTCGCACTGGCTCATGACCTACCACAATAGCGGTTCGGGCAACAATGCCGACTATGTCCGTCCCAACTTCGGCGCCGGTTCCATTTTTGCGTCCAACACCAGCAACGCAAACAACCAGAGCGGAAAAGTTTCCGTCATCCTCAGAAACATGACGGCAGGGCTGTACGGAACGATGTTCTCTCTCGTCCAGACTTCCGTGCTTGAAAAAGCAAATTCCAATGACTTCCTCAATTCCGGTTTTATCTTCAGGAGCAACGGCAATGAACACTTGATTTTGAACGTTTACGGAGTCAGCAAGCCTAACAATAGTGGCGAATTGACATTCCGCGTCTGCAAAGTCAGCGGGCAATCCATCAACAATACAAACAAGGGGTCCTGCCAGCTTGTCTCCAAGAAGGAAGGTTCATCTCCGCTCTCCATAACGAGCAACACATTTATTAAAGTCCGATTCACCATTGATGACAACGACTTGCTGAGCATCACCGCCAAGGTCGATGACGACACCTGGGAGGGCGAGCTCAATGTCAGGGACTTCGGCTGTAACGATGCCGACAACGCATTCGTAGGCATCAGCCTAGCCGACCCCGATTTCAAGATTTACGACAACGGCTGGGTTCCTTCGTCATTCGATGAAACATGCTGGGACGTGCCAACCGTCACCTGCAACTTTGTTGACAAATACGAAATCGTCCCCCTTAACGATTACGTATCGCCGAAGGTTCTTATCTCTAGCTGGTTCTCCGAAAAGAACTGCTATACCGAATACTATTACAATGGTTGCGACAACGCGACATCCACTTGCGTAAACGGCACAGGAACCCCAGGCGAAATAGGCTCCAAGCTGAGTGGCGAAACATACAAGTTCACTCAGGACGGTCAACACGGCTACCTCATTGACGAAAACAAGAGAGCCCAGGACGCTTCCATCAAGGTGGTTTGCCCCGGTGATGCCGGCAGTCTTGACCTTGCCCAGGACTACTATAGTTGCGGTACGTTCCAAGTCGGGACTACACAGAACTGCATCCACGATTTTGAAATCTGGAACGAAACCCAGTACATGAGCGCGAACGTTCCGTACGAATTCCCAACGCCGAAAACCAACGGTGTCAACTTGCGCGAAGCCAAGCTCCATATCAACGTGAAAGTAGACGACATCAAAGACGGCAACGATCTTGGAACAAACTTGAAAGTCTATTTGCAATCCGCCAACAAGATGCAGAGCTTGACAAGAACGATAAGCGCGGCTGGCCCGCACGACATAAACGTGGATGACCTCATCGGAACTACAGGATTCAACCCGGAACAGGTCACTAACGTCGTCATCACAAGCGACAACAGTATCAACATCGAAAAATTGCACATCCACAGCAACTGTCCGAACAAGCTTGACCTCAAATGCGAACAAGCCGTTTACGACTATACCAAACTTGGATGGAAAATCAAAATCAATCCGCAAAAGGACGGAGTCAAGTGCTCTTACACGTCTTCGGACATGAACATTGATTCCGAAACCGATGTCAACTGCAGCGATGTCGTTTATCTCCAATACAAAAATGGATATGTCAACAACTGGATTATCTATAACGATTTGCCGACATTTACCGTAACAGCGACCAACAACTTCGGCTCCGAATCGTGTAGCATCAAGGGAGAAAGACCCGGGAACAACAACATCACCTGCAGCGTCCCGTCAGACCAACAGACAATCCCGTTCGATTCAAAGGCGCCGACATTCAACTTCAAGTTTGGCGAAAACGCCTATGGATGGGATTACAACGTCACCTACAAGGCCTATTTAGACAATGAGGTTGTCAAAGAAGGCAGCGCCAAACTCGGCGCCCAGCAATCTTACACGCCTTCGGATTCCGACGTCAAGCCCTCAAGCGGAGCGCACACCTACAAGGTCGATTTCACCATCGGTGCCTGGACACAGTCCTGTAAGGCAACGTTCACTGTTGAAGACAAGACAAAACAGGCTCCCACAATCAGCTCCTGCAGCGTTACGGACAACGGCAAATTCACGGCGGTTGTGAGTAACCCCGATGATGTCAATTACACTTACACGTTTACCATCATGGACAACATAGGCAACAAGCTCGTTGACGGAGCGACAGGCACGGGGAACGAAACGAGCCTTGAGTACACATACGCTCCAGGAAAAGAGGGAACATATAGATACACTGTCAAAATCGGCGAAAGTTCCTGCACAAAGCAAAGGACAGTTTCTTCGCCCATTGAGCTCAAGTGCCAAGACATCACGGGACAGAACGCAAGCGACATGATTACCGTAAATCCGATAGTCAACAACTGCTCCGGCTGTACTTACAAGATATTTGACGGAGAACTGGAAAAGAGTTCAGACCTAACATTCAGTGATCCCAATGCTACAGGGACAAAGAAATACCGCCTACGGGCTACAGACGAAAACGACAACGTAGCAAATTGCGATTTCAACGTTTCGTTTAACAGCGAAAGCAACCAGACTACGACACTTGTGCATAGCGACAATCCAAGCTGGGAGTACTTCGCAGAAGGGAGCCACAAGGTCAAATGCACCGGAAAACAATACTACGGTCACTTAGTATGCAAATGTCCAAATTCCGCATGGAATTACTACGACTGTAGAATGAAATACAATGGTACAGAAATCCGGGTATCCTCAAACCAGAGTGTTTCAGTAGATGGATCAAACTCACAGTGCTACAACAACTACGTGGCCACTATTGAAATCCTGTCGCCTTACACGACCGGATACAACAACCAAACACTCACTCAAGGCCGCGGAATGTACTGCGCCCATACGTGGTAAGCCTCCATTAAGAAACCAAAGTTTCCAAAGCTCCCCATTTGGGGAGCTTTTTTTTGTGATAAAGCCGACTTTTTCAAGTAAAAACAGACAATAAAAAAGAATTATTTACCGCTTTTACATACATAAAACTTATCTTTAAACTAGAAATATCATCATAATTGCATATTTTTATTGCAATTTCAAAAAAGGTGTCGTGAGGGTAGATAATGGAGTTTTTTAGCCTAATGGCAAATAAAGGTACGAAAGTAAAGATGCAACGCGCATCCGGTTTTACCCTCATTGAGCTGATGGTCTACATAGCCCTTCTTGGAGGTATCGTCCTCATCGCAGGCCAGGCGTTCAGCGACAGCTCCAAGATGCGAATGCGAACGCAGAGTATGTTGCAGGCTTCAGAAATAGCAGAAAAGGTGGCTGTAATATTCAAGGCAGATGTCGCACAGACTGGAGCGAAAACGTCTATGGAAGATGGCACATCAGAATCTGGGGCGGAATACGGCAACAAATTCAGCAATATCTACACGAGCGTTTACATGGACCCAAGCGTTGACAATAAAGATTCGTCCTCATTTTCCGTCGTGACCAAAAACGGTTTCGACAGCCTTACCATTCGACGTTTGCGTTACGACGAATCCGGACATTACTCAGCCGTTGAGCAAATTGCCTGGTTCGTCCGAGACGGATCGCTGTGGCGCAACTGCAGAGTCCTAGAAAAGAAAACAACCCTCTCTGACGACGACCCCTGTACCGACGGCGCTACATCCGAGCCTAACAATATTGAAATGGCTTCAGGAGTAAGCAAATTCAAAGTTACACCAGGAAAGCCAAGCGTTGTAGGGGACAACATCCAATTATTCCCAGGCGCAGGCGAATCCGAATTCAGGCTTGTCGGTAGAAATGACGGGGACCGCGAGATGCCGATTGTAACCAATGAAGCAGGAGAAACGCACAAAGGCGGAAGCACCCAAATTATATCGGGATTCTACCAGAACTACGACCAAAGCATGCAAACCATAAAAAGCGAAGCCGCCCGAAAGATCAACGAAGTTATCGCTGTCCGCAACGAGACGTACCCAGATTTTTCGTGGCAGACCCTTTGCGCCCAAGAAGGCAGCAACTTCACGTTTGAACCGAACAATGAGTACGAAATTTCATTCGAAATTCTGCCCACCGACGAAAATGCAGACAAAAGCAAGTTATTCGTCCCTGGAGAAGACCACATGTCCGTTGGTTTGCGAAGTCTTGAGACTGGAGGCCCAATTACGTATGGAGACCCCGCCACAAAAATTAGTGATTTTGCCTTCTTCCCTCCTTTGGGCGTCAAAAGCGAAGGAAGCGGAGAACGCTCCATGCGTTTTTCAGTCCCTATCAAGATTACAAAAGCATGTCTCGCGTTCACGTTCGCCTGCTATTCCCCTCTCGTATCACAAGGGAAAATATCCATCTCAAAATTGAAAGTCCTAAAGATACCCAGTGCTAACTACAAATTCGAAAATTATGATTTCGAAGCAAACAAAATTGACAAGCAGAACGTAAAGGCGTTTCTGCTAGACCTGGATATCAGAATCAGAGGCGAATCTGGACATGTTGAATTGGTCGTTCCCACACCAAGTAACGGGCCGCGCGATTAGGAGGATTTATGTATAAGCAAAAAAATATGAAATCCGGTGTGTCTCTTATCACCGTGCTGATGTTCATGCTTATTGCAACAATAGCTGCAACAGCCACCTACAAGCTACTCACAAGTCAAGGACTCTCTAGCGAAAGCAGAATGCGCCAACAAGAGGCTTATCAAAGTTCACAAGCAGGCATTGAAAGTGCCAGAATGTGGATGACATTCCACGCAAACGATGTTGGCGCTTTGGTAAAGGCTTTCATTGACGGAGGCAACAAGCCTATTAATCTTGATGCAAGGTTACGCCCTTTGCAGCGTGCAGGGCAAAATTACCACGTATGGCTTACGGGAGTGAACACCGAAAAGAACACGTTCAAATTAAAAATCCTTTCATCCGGCGAATCCAAGAACAACACACAATGGAATGAAACGGCCATATTTAACGTAGATGGGTTGTATCGAGTCAGGCTTTTTGAAGAAGAAGAATATAGCGCCATTCCGTTCAGATACAATTACTTTGGTGGTTCAACTCAATCACAAGGCCATATGAAGGCATACTCTTTGCTAATTAACGGCAATACAGAAGGATCCAACCCTATATATACAGAAAACGACCTGATTGTTACGGGAAACGCCATTGCATCAGGTAATTCCATTGGAGCAGGAACCACAGTATGCATTGGAGGGAATCTTGATGCAAGCAACGGCGTACTCGGCAACGATTTCTATGTCGGAGGAAACGCAGCTCACTTCACATTTCCGTCATCATCTGAACCAGCCGGTCTCTACAACGCAAACGTCACAGGTAACGTCTACATAGAAGGCAACCTTGAAGCACCAACCACAGGCGATCAAAAATTCCAGAAGAATCTGACAGTCAACGGCACATGGTATACAAACTTTTCAGCGCACGATTCCCGTGTCGCAGGGAACATGTGCTTAGGGGAAAACGGCCAAGTTCTCATTAGCGAAAAAAATCCCGCACGTGATTTTCTCGTCGGCGGAAACGTTTGGGCAGAATCGACATACCCCATATGGATTACAAACGGAGAAGACAACGAAGGCGAATACAACAAGATTATTATTGGAAACAAAAAAGATTCCAAAGTTTACATCAAGAGCGCCCACCCCATCGCTGATTACGTAACACTCAGAAACAACAGAACATTTATCGAAAAGAACACCTATTACAAGGGATCCTATACTTATGGATCTCAAGCCAAATGGGATAACAAGACAACCCGCCCATACCCAGATTTAAAGCCCCACATGAAGAACAAAAACGACGCCTACTACCTTTACTACTACAACGGTCAAGGCCAAGATGTCGACTACATCGTTTCTAATGCAGGAGGATGGGGCTGGGGCGCACAAGCGTATTACGCTAACTATTATGTCGGGAACAAAATTTTCTACACCCCCCAAAGTGGCTATTGGGGATCGTATGGCTATACCGCAGAAAAAAACAACTTCTTGAATTACCAGAACGGCACACCGACAGGCTCGCCATACTGCAAGGCGACTCCAGATAAGTGGCGCCCCGAATGCCGAGTTACCCCGTGGTTTAAATCCCAGGGAACCGTATCAAGCGAAATGCCGGCAAGCCAACCTTTTGAATGCGCCGAATCCGTCAAGACCTATTGCAACAAGCTCTGGAAAAAGAAAGAAGGCTGCGATGGTGCAAGCTACAAAGTTGACGACATTCTCGTAACCGCCTATAACCAATTCATATCGTACGCCAACAAAAACTGTAGCAATGTAACACACTGGGGCGACAACATGAGTCGCTATCTTAACGAATGCTACAAAGAAAATAGCTCCGATCCAACCAAATACAAGAACAACCTTTACAACGGCTACCAAGTCGTTGAAATTAAAAACCGAACTGAACTTAAAAACCCCACCACCCCCTTAAAGGGCAAGTTTATCATCGTCGTAACACAGGCTTTAGGACAACAAAATTTGCCGCCGACTACAGCAGATTCCTATGTACTCCTCTATCTGAAAGAAGGAGCAAGCTCCACGATTCAAGCAGCGGTTGAAAACGGCATATACAATTATTTCATCTACACCAAAAAAGACATTGGCGGACTCCTATTTAACAACTCCACTTTCAGCGGCTCGGTTTATGCCACCGCAGACAACTGCGCAAAAGTGGGCGATTTCAAGGCACGCTCCTTGGTATTCAACGACGACATGATGAACGATTTGTCGGCAAACGCCGTCATTTGTAACGCATCTGTAGGCGAAAGTTCTTGCGGAGGCGCAGCAACGGGAACTTCAGGATCCTCATCGTCTTCCTCAGAATCGACAGAAAAACTATTCGATAGCTATTATATTTCAATGGCTCCGCAATTGGGCGTAAGACTAGAATCCCAAAACAAGAGTTCAGAAACACCTCCACAAGCAAGTAGCAACAACATCACAGAGCTTTCTCCCTCATTCATTGTACTCCCGCGAATCATTTACTTGCCCAGCGACCCCTACGGACAGCTGACCGACTACTACAATGTACAAACGCTCAACAGCAATGGTGCGGCCCTGAGAAAATCAGATGTAAACGTATCTTGCTCCGGGCCGGGAGCACTGTCTACAACCGGCAATCTCTATACGGGAACAGCTCTCAGCAGAGGACTTTACACATGTACCGCTACGGCAAGCAATTACCCGAGCATTCCATTCTGGGTCCACGTCGGAAAAGACACCCGCGGAACAGCGACAATCGTATTTGAGAAAGAATCCGAAGAAATGGATGCCAACGACTTAAAAGAAGTCAAGCTAGAAGTCCCAGCACATGCTGCAGAACTCACTGTAAACTTCTATTGCCCCGATGTTGAAAACGAAGCCTGGTCCTATGTTTCCTTGGGCGATAACGTCACACGCAACGGAATGTCATGCACACTTAAACTAGCGGCCAATTCTTCGGCAGCCACACCGACTATAGCAACCATAAAGACATCAAATGCAGTAAAAGGATCTCTACTGTTCCAATTGCTCCCTGGCGAAGGCTACCTTCCAGGGTCGCCCTCCTCTACAGAGCTCTACATAGCCTCAAGTGCGCAGTTGCATCGTGAAGAAGCGACATCAACAGACATCAAAGAATACTGCGACAACCATTCTGGAGACTGCCCCTCCAATTACGAGACATACTGGCCAGATTGCGATGTTTCTGGAGTGTGGGTAGAACCCTCCGGAACATCATTCATCAACTTGATAGACAATAGCTCTTGGGTCATTACAGTTGGCAACACACAAAGCGTAACCCTTAGAGCCACCGGCAACAGCAGCGACTGCGCAACGATTATCCCACAAACAGACAACTCAATTGCGGCAAACGCAGTACAGTCAAACAGAAGCTACACATTGCGAGCAAGCGCCAAGGCCAGGAAAAGAACTTTCACGGTGGGTTTCAATGGTAATGTGGGATCAAACAATCATCCTATAATAAACCTATATATCGACAGTAAATACGGTAGCCGAAACGAACAATGCCGCTACGATGACGCCAGAACCAATGAAGAAACGTCTACAAAGACGTGTACCTTCTCTATTTTCAAAGGCGAAAGCGTTAAGGCAGCCCTCGAAGACAACGATGATGCCGACAAGTTCAGTTATTGGAAATGTTCCGGCGGAAGCTGCCCAACAAGCGACGGAACAAACACAAGTAAGGAATTTGATTCATTTACACTTTCAGATGACAATACCGAGTTAATAGCATACTTTGGCGAAAACGACAAGCACTGCTTCTTTGATGAGTTCAAGCGCAGCAGCGTAGAATGCGGAGATGATATTCAATACTGTATTGACAAATGCAGCAACAATGACATCTATTCTACATGTACAGGCGCCGTAGACGGAAATAGCTTGTACCCGAACGCCAAATGGCACTTGATCTCGGGTTATCTATCACAAATTGTCGTCGGTTCCAGTGGAGAAATCCATATTGACAAATCAGCCGTCAAGAAGCAGAAGCAATCTGCCAGGAACCCGGTTATGGTCCTTAGCACAGTGAACGCAGGTATTCTAGGCACACTCAAAGCCTTAATCAATGTTCCACGCGTAACGACTAGCTACGACAATTCTTCTGCCAATATCAAGAACTCCGGGTTTATGCTCCGCGCAAATACTTATGGAAACGACTACTTCATGTTGAACCTGTACGAAAACAGCAGTGGCGCTCTTGAGGCACAGCTCTGGAAAGGTTCGACAAGTCTGACATCCACATTGACCAATAGCAATGGATACAAGGCATACGTGTCCACATCAAAGATGGTCATGGCGACTATAAGTATTACATCTTCGGGAACCATAGAAGTTCGAGCAAACATCGGAGACTTCTATGGAGATTCTCCGTCGGAATATAAATGTTCGTTCGATCTTTCGGAATTCAATAATCCGCTAGCCGATGCTGCCCATGAATACGTCGGCTTTAGCCTCGGTGACCCGAACTTCAAAATCTATGGCATTGGCTGGAAGAGCGCCACTTACAATTCAGAATGCTACGACACCTACCCCACCGTAAAATGCTCATTTGCCGCAGTGGCAACAGATGGAGTCATCAAGACGGATACGCTTGTAAAGCCTTGGGTCGGCCATTCTGGATGGTTCGATTCTAAGGGCTGTACACCGCTCTATTATTACTACAACGGCAATGACGCCAGCACAACTTGCTCTGGCGAATCTTGCTATGACGGCTACAAATTTGACAAAAGTGGTATTGGCGCTCACGGCTACACCGAAGCAGGAACCGAATACAAAACAGCAAAAGCATGGCTCGGGAACTGCACAAATGTTGATGAAACAGCCATGGCCTGGGGTGTTTCCGCTAGCGAACAACGTGCTCATTGCGGCGCATTCTGGACAGGCGAATTCAAGGAGTGCTTAGCGCACCAAGACCTCTTCAGCGGTTCAAAAAGCATCGGAAGCCTTGAAGAAACCATCGTTTTCGAAAACAAGCAAAACCTTAGAGCGGCAACGCTCCACGTAACACTCGAAAACACCGACAACAACGAAGTGGAAATCTGGTTGGTCAGCGAAAGCGAAAACTGGGGAGAATACGATCACGAAAGCCATTCTGTCAGTATGAACGGAACGACTAGATCGTTCAATATCATGCAAGAATTTGCCACAGGTTCAAACGGATTCGACCCTGAAAACGTAAAGCAAATTGTCTTGAAAAATCACGGTTCAACAAGTGTCACAGTAACATCAATTACAAGTACTTGCGCCAATGCCATCGGCTTAACCTACTGCCGAGCAGAATACGATGGCGACAATTGGAACGTAACAACACAAGTAACAAACAAGAGCCTGATTTCAAAACAGCAAATCACAGCGGCTGTCGATGGCTCCAACCTCATCAATGAAACTAAAGACGCCGTGGGTAACGATGGAATCGTATGGAATGGAGACATGGCAACACTCAGCATTCCCGATGCCAACGTCTATAATTATCAGGGAAAATCGTACGTCTTTAACGCAACAATCACAGGCACATCCGGCCAAACCGTTTCAAAACAATGCTCGGTCTCACCGGACCCGATTGGACGCATTGGCGTTGATTGCTCGGTCATTAGCGCTGTAGCAAGTGGAGCAAGATTCCCGACATTTAATGTCAACTTCAACGGATGTCCAGGTAACGGCTGTGGCTACGAAATCTATTTGGACAACGGATACACTCCGTTTGCAACAGGAACGGAAAAAACTGCAGCGCGTCATTCTGCAAACCAAAGCGAAACCTGCGACAGGACCGAAGGTTGCGAACACACTTACACTGTGAAGAGCACCGCAAACCCCGCACTTTTTGTTGACTGTAGCGCAAGCTTCAAAGTTCAAAGAAACGCAGACGACATTCCCCCATCAGTAACATGTGGTATTTCGACAAACCCGACCGAATTTTCCTCTAATCCGATATCCGTTTCGGACAATGTGTATTTCCTTGCTAGAAACAACGAAAGCGTTGAAAAGCAATATCCGGTTACACTGAAAAATGGCGAAATACAATTAGGCACAGCAACATTGAGCAACTGGTCCGGTTTAACGAACATCAAAGATTTGGGTACACTAAGCGCAGGTGACTACACTTACAGCCTTTACTACAATAATGAAAAGATTTGCGACATTCCTGTTACCGTAAACGAAGAATCGGGCGCTTGCCACATATCTGGAAAAATGTACGAAGGGCAAGTGATTTCAATGAACGTGTCTGGGGTTACTAAAAACATCCGATACACATGGACATTAAACGGGGATAGCCAACCAATAGACTGTAATCCAAGTAATTGTTGGAATAATACGAGAACCGCTCCTACAACTCCGGGTACTTACAGTTACTCCGTGACAAGCGGATCAAGCAAGATATGCGAAGGAAGCGTAACTATTGAACCAATGCTTTCTTGCTCAGTGACTCCGTCTGAACTTAATAAAAAGGCGTATTACACATTCACAGCAACTAGAAATCAAAATTGCTGGAATTGCTATTACACTTATGATTCGGGGACTCAAAGCGTATATTTCCCCGATAACTCGAACACTATTGAATTAGCAAAAATGGCAACGGTTGCCGGAGGAAAGACATTAACTTTAGCCTGTACATGCGGAGACAATAATCATGGAGCAAGTTGTTCAAAAAACATCACAATTAATAATACGGAAGATCCTTTAACGTGTCCGACAGACCCCAATCCTTATGAATGGGAATGCCAAACTGAAAACGGAGCCGGCAATATCAATAATTGGGGCACGGGTGCACGATGTGTAAAAATAAAGGCTTCAAAAGTTACTGTACAGTCAAGTAATGCTAATGGGCGTGCATTCTGTGTTAATGGAAATGAAGCTGAAATGAGTGGAAACGATATCACGACAAAGGAGTATTCCGCTGCTGATGATGGCTATATAACAGTGTGTGCTACAGCAGGTGATTATTCATATACGCGAATTGGGTGGTATAATTGTAAAAAATCTGCAGAGGAAATAACATTTGACTGTAACACCAACAATTCAACAGATCTCACAGGTAGTGGAAATCATTCAGTATCAGCGAATACTTGTTATTCCTTTAGGTGTTATTTCGGAACAGATGGTGCAAATACAGGCAGTTGGAATTTCTCCGCTCCTGTTGCCGGAACAAAAATGACATACACGGATTGTTCAGGGAATACACAAACATACACGTTCCAATATGATAACTACTGGTATGAAAAGATTAATATTGGAGCCTGTAGAATCTACTTAAAATCCACCGCTGATATGACAATTGCAGATTGCGACTGGAAAAACTAAAATTTTTCATTACCACCTAAAAAGTTCCCCCGCCGGGGAGCTTTTTTTTGCATCTACTCGTGCAAGAAAGCCGCTATTTTTCTAAATTTCGCCGTACTATGAGTGAAGCTATTAACAATGTCAAGCAGGCCTTTGATGCAGAACTTGCACAAACGGACCTCACCAATCAAGAAGCGGTCAATAATCTCCGCGTAAAGTACCTCGGCAAGAAGGGCGCCGTCACGGACCTCATGAAGCAGATGGGTTCCTTGAGCGCCGAAGAACGCCCCGCTTACGGCAAGCTCGTGAACGAACTGAAGGTTGCCGTTTCCGAAGCTATCGACAAGGCTATCGAAACCGCAAACGAAGCAGCGCTCCAGAAGAAGCTCGCTAGCGGCGCTGTCGATATCACGCTCCCGGGTACCGGCATCGCTGCCGGTTCTACGCATCCGCTGTACGACGTCCGCGAAGAAATCATCGACTTCTTTGCGCAGATGGGTTTTGATGTGGACTTCGGTCGTGACATCGAAACGGATTGGTACAACTTTGAAGCTCTCAACACTCCGCCTGACCATCCGAGCCGCGACATGCAGGACACGTTCTACGTGGACAACAAGGTCATGCTCCGCACACACACGTCTGGCACCCAGATTCACTACATGGAAACGCACAAGCCGCCTTTCCGCATGATCGCTCCGGGCCACGTGTTCCGCGTCGACAACGATGCCACCCACGCTCCGATGTTCCAGCAGTGCGAAGGTCTTGTCGTTGACGAAAACATTAGCTTCGCCGACCTCAAGGGCGTGCTCCAGGTGTTCATGAACAAACTCTTTGGCGCAGGCGTCAAGACTCGCTTCCGTCCGAGCTTCTTCCCGTTCACGGAACCGTCCGCAGAAATGGACGTGAGCTGCGTGTTCTGCGGTGGCAAGGGCTGCCGTCGTTGCAAGGGCACGGGCTGGATGGAAATCGGTGGTTGCGGTTCTGTGGATCCGAACGTGTTCAAGAACTGCGGCATCGATGCTGAAAAGTTCACTGGCTTTGCATTCGGTTTCGGTCTTGACCGTATCGCCATGCTCCGCCACGAGATTCCGGAAATCGGCCTCCTGACCGCCAACGATCAGAGATTCCTGAGCCAGTTCTAATAGCTATGGGCGCGGCACTTCGTGCCTCCGAGGCATGAGGTCGCTCGCTGAAGCTCGCTTTGAGCATTAAAAAGCGAACCGTTGAGGTTCGCTCTTTTTTATTCTTCAACATTACTCTAAATGAGAAAGGCGGACCTCACGGCCCGCCATTTTCGCAAAGCAGCTAGAGTTAGGCGATAGCCCTAACCACTAGCCACTGTTTACTAAGCACTAATTACGAGCGCTTGTAGTCGTCCTGCACGCGGATAATGTCGTCTTCGCCGGTGTATTCGCCGACCTGGACTTCAACAATCACAAGCGGGAGCTTGCCTTCGTTCTGCAAGCGGTGAATCGTTCCGGACGGAATGTAGGTCGATTCGTTCGGACGCACGTAGAACACCTTGTCGCCCACAGTCACCGTAGCTGTACCGCTCACAACAACCCAGTGTTCCGAACGATGCAAATGCTTCTGCAACGAGAGGCGTTCGCCCGGGCGAACAACGATTCGCTTCATCTTGTAGCGGTCGCTAGATTCGAGCACGGAGTACGTACCCCACGGACGGTTGACCGTCTGCGGGACCTTCGGCAAGTCGGAGCCGCGAGCCTTGAGCTCGTCGACGACCTTCTTGACCTTCTGGCTGCTTGCAAGAGGAGCAACCAAGAGAGCATCAGGCGTATCAACAATGAGCATGTTGTCCAAATCAATCGTGCAAATCTGGCGCTGGCCACCGAGCACAAGAGAATTCTTGGAACCAATGCCCAAGTGCTTTGCGTTTATGTTATTGCCGTTTTCGTCGTGATCGAATTCCCCGTAGAGGGAATCGAATGCGCCGAGATCAGACCAACCGATATCGCTCGGCACGACCTTCACCTTGGCAGACTTTTCCATCACGGCGTAGTCAATCGAGTTCGAAGGAATGTTCATCATGTCTTCATGATCAACACGGACGAGAGCATCCTTGTTTTCTTTCTTGGCGTTTGCAAAGGCAATCTTTGCGGCGGTCAAGATATCCGGCGAGTACGTCGAAAGTTCATCAAGGAATGTAGCAGCCTTGAAGCAGAAGATACCGCTGTTCCAGAAGAACCTTCCGGAAGCAACGTATTTCTTGGCAGTTTCAAGATCCGGCTTTTCGACAAAACGCTTGACATCTTCGCCGTTCGCTTCGATGTAACCGTAACCCGTTTCCGGACCCGTCGGCGTGATACCGAACGTGACCATGAAACCCTTCTTTGCAAATTCTTCAGCCTTGCGCAAGCATTCTTCGTAAGCTTCAGCCTTGCGGATCACATGGTCCGACGGAGATACGAGAACGATATCTTCTGGATCAAGACCAAGGCAAGCAAGGGCAATTGCCGGAGCCGTATTGCGGCCCACCGGTTCCAAAAGGAAGCGAACATCATTTGCGCCCACTTCTTCAAGCTGGTCCTTGGCCAAGAAATACTGTTCCGCATTGCTTACAATGTACTGAGCACTGCAAATACGAGAATTGGTTTTTACTGTACGCTGGAACAGGGACGCACCGTCAAAAAGACGGGCGAACTGTTTCGGCATGAGAGAGCGGCTAATCGGCCAAAGGCGCGTTCCGCTACCACCACACAAAATCAAGTTAATCATAGTATTACCCTGCTACGGATTATCTCCAGCCATTGTTGTTAATCAACTGAATTTCATACACGGCCTGAGAGCCAGTATGGACAGCCTGGATGGTCGGAGTAATCAAGCCAAGAAGACGGTTCCACGTAGCGATACCAGAGGCATCGACGTACACGATGTCGCGCGGGTTCATTTCAAAACGGTCAGCCAAGGCAAGAGCCATAGCGTTCTTGGCGTTCAGCTGATAAATATCAATCTTGTTCTTGGCCGTATTTCTAATAACATAGATACTACTCGGAGAAGCATACATGACGTTGACGCCACCAGCTGCAGTGAGAGCTTCGGCCAAAGAGAGGTAATTGTCCATGCGGACAATACTCGTCCTATTGACTTCACCCATGACATAGACCTTTCTATCCCTTTCCATTTCGGACTTGAGCGGGATAAAAAGCTGGTCCCCCGGCTTCACGATAATGCGTTCAATAGGAATGTTTTCCTTAAAAGCACGAACGTAGTCAATATTATAAATCTTGTCACCACGACGGAGCTGAACGAAAGACGGATCGGCCTTTTCATTAAAGCCACCCACTTCAGCAATCACATCAGGAATAGTCATCGGATGTTCATCGAAACGCACATAGCCCGGTCTGTTCACAGCACCCGAGACAAAAGCCTTGCGGCTGTTATAGCCCGTCACACGGACATCAACCTGCGGATCATTAAGGATCTTGTCCGAAAGACGCTTGGTGATTTCCTTACGGAGTTCCTGGGCAGTGAGGCCCGCAACCTTAAGTTCACCAGCATACGGGTAGAAAAGCGTGCCTTCGGTCGTCACCTTCTGGCCTGCCGGCTGGTACTGGCCCATCGGGGATGTGAGTTCCGGGTGTTCCCAGACAACCACCTGCACCTGGTCCAGAGGTCCAATCCTATATTCCAATTCAGGGAGCGTATCCACCATCAGGTCAGCCAAATTGCCTTCGGACGGATTCGGGATGACCTCTACCGGTTCTCCCATATCTCCCTTTTCAATGGAATGCAACTTGAACGTTACACCATTATAAGTTGTGGAATCTGTGGGTATGTTCATTCGCATCTGAGGTGCGGCAAAGCAGCCACTCAAGATAGCACCGGCGACACCACAAAGAGCAATACCAATTTTATTCATAGGTTACCTTTTTAGAATTATTTCGAGGCTTCACTTTGCCTAATCTTTTCAACCCAATACGGAGTCAGCTTGGAAATAAAGTTCCAAGCCAGGACAAACGCATTTTCCGGCCTTCTATACGGGTCAGGAATATCGACCTGGTGAGATTCCCCATAACGGAAAACCTTACCTTCGAGCCACGGATACTTGTGCAGAAGCTCCCTTTTATGGCCATTTTCCATCACCAAAATCAAGTCGGCCCATTTCAGGATATCCAAATTGATTTGGCGAGCCCTATGAGCACTCATGTCAATGCCATGTTGCAAAGCAATTTTCTGAGAGATTTCATGGGCGGGATTATCGACCAAAGCACCGAGACCAGCACTCATAACATTGAAGTCCGGGCCGAGTTCTTTTTTTAAAAGATACTCCCCTGTAGGGCTACGACAAATGTTCCCAGTACAAACGACAAGAATATTCTTCATGATATGTAAATAATAGAAAAATAAGTTTACATTCTAAAGGTCAAAAGCGAAATCAAGGTCCTTGAGAAGAGGATTCTTGGTATCCTTTTCAGAGAGGAGCGGTTCAAAACCTTCGCCCACCGGCCACTTGATGCCGATAGCCGGGTCGTTCCAGAAAAGGCCGCCTTCATCATTCGGAGCGTAGAAGCGAGTGCATTTGTAGACAAATGCAGCCGTTTCGGAAAGTACCACGAAACCGTGTGCAAAGCCTTCTGGGATGTAGAACTGTTTCTTGTTTTCGGCGGAGAGCGTAACACCCACCCACTTGCCAAAAGTCTTGCTGTTCTTGCGGAGGTCCACGGCCACGTCAAAGACTTCGCCTTCAATCACGCGGACAAGCTTGCCCTGCGGATTCTGCTTCTGGAAGTGGAGACCGCGGAGAACGCCCTTGCGCGAACGGGACTCGTTATCTTGAACAAAGTCTACGTCAATGCCGCCTTCGGCAAAGTCGCGCTTGCTGTAAGTTTCCATAAAGTAACCGCGAGCGTCACCAAACACCGTCGGTTCAATAATCTTAACACCTTCGATTTCTGTATTTATAAAGTTGAATTTTGACATATTTAGTTGGTAGTTGGCAGAACTTAGACCGCTTCGCTCTTAGACGAACAAATAAATCTAAGTTCTAAGTTCTATCTCCGTACATTTTTTCGTAATATTTTTCGTAGTCGCCGCTCGTGATGTTGTCCAGCCATTCCTGGTTGTCCAAGTACCAGCGCACAGTCTTTTCGATGCCTTCTTCGAACTGCAACGACGGTTCCCAGCCGAGTTCCTTCTGGAGCTTGGTGGAGTCGATGGCATAGCGGGCGTCGTGACCCAGGCGGTCCGTCACGTAAGTGATGAGGTTCAGGTCTTCGCCTTCGGCGCGGCCGAGAAGCTTATCGACGGTCTTGATGACGACCTTGATGATGTCGATGTTCTTCCATTCGTTGAAGCCGCCGATGTTGTAGGTTTCGGCAATCTTTCCGTTGTGGAAAATCACGTCAATCGCACGGGCGTGGTCTTCGACAAAAAGCCAGTCGCGGACGTTTTCGCCTTTGCCATAAACCGGGAGCGGTTTCTTATGGCGGATGTTGTTGATGAAAAGCGGGATGAGCTTTTCGGGGAACTGGTACGGGCCATAGTTGTTGGAGCAGTTCGTGACAATCGTCGGCATGCCGTAAGTGTCGTGGAACGCGCGCACGAAGTGGTCGGAGCCAGCCTTCGAAGCGGAATACGGGCTGTGCGGAGTGTACTTCGTCGTTTCGTAGAAGAAGTCGTCACCGTAGGCCAAGTGGTGTTCCGAACTGGACGCCGTAGTCGTGAACGGAGGCGTGATGCCTTCCGGGTGGTTCATCTTGAGGGCGCCGTAAACTTCGTCAGTCGAAATGTGGTAGAAACGCTTGCCTTCGTACTTTTCCGGGAGGCTTTCCCAGTAAAGCTTTGCAGCCTGGAGGAGGCTCAAAGTACCCATGACGTTCGTGCGAGCAAAGGTGAACGGGTCCTTGATGGAACGGTCCACATGGCTTTCTGCAGCGAGATGGATGATTCCATCGACTTTTTCGTCTTGCATGAGCTTGTAGAAAGCATCAAAGTCGCAGATGTCCATCTTCACGAACTTGTAGTTCGGCTTGCCTTCGACATCCTTCAAGTTTGCGAGGTTACCCGCATACGTGAGCTTGTCGAGGTTGATGATATTGTATTCGGGGTACTTATTGACAAATAGACGAACGACATGACTTCCGATAAAGCCTGCCCCGCCTGTAATTACGATGGATCGTTTCATGAATTTCTCCAATTTACAGGGGAAATATAGTAAAGGACAACTTATTCTGCGGGCGACAAACACAAAAGAACCCGACAAGGAATGCCGGGCATAAAAAGTAAAAACTCTAGTAACTAGTAACTATTAACTAGTAACTCATAATTTTTAATAGTGAATCTTTCCTTCGGCAACCTTTTTGAGGTGCTGACCATAAGGCGACTTGCCGTACTTGGCGGCAGATTCCAAGAGCTTTTCCTTGCTAATCCAGCCGTTCTTGTATGCAATTTCTTCAATGGCTGAAATCTGGATTCCCTGACGGTTTTCGACCATTTTCACAAATTCGCCCGCTTCAATGAGGCTATCCATCGTACCTGTGTCGAGCCAAGCAAAACCGCGGCCGAGGAGTTTCACGTCAAGTTCGCCCTTGTCAAGGTATGTCTTGTTGAGGTCAGTAATTTCAAGTTCGCCACGAGCGCTCGGTTTTTGCACCTTGGCAAATCCAGCCACGCGGTTGTCATAGAAATAAAGACCCGTAATAGCGTAATTGCTCTTCGGTTCCTTCGGCTTTTCTTCAACAGAAATCACCTTGCCATTATCGTCAAATTCCACGACACCAAAGCGTTCCGGATCTTCGACGTAGTAACCAAATACGCTTGCACGGCCATTTTCTTCGGCGTTCTTAACAGCAGCCTTCAAAAGCTGGCTAAAGCCGTTTCCGTAGAAAATGTTATCGCCAAGCACCATCGCGCAGCAATCGTTACCGATAAATTCTTCGCCCAAAATAAAAGCCTGAGCAAGTCCATCCGGACTCGGTTGCACCTTGTAGCTCAAGTTGAGGCCCATAGCAGAGCCGTCACCGAGCAAACGCTCAAAGTTCGGCAAATCCGTCGGTGTAGAGATAATGAGAATGTCACGAATGCCCGCCAACATCAATGTTGATAGCGGGTAATAAATCATCGGCTTGTCATAGACCGGCAAAAGTTGCTTCGATGTGACCATCGTAAGCGGATACAGACGTGTGCCGGAGCCCCCAGCGAGTACGATTCCTTTCATAACAATTCTCCTATGATTTCGAAAATAGAAAACTTCTTACGAAAGTTTTTTCAAAAAGTTATTTTTAGCACATTATGGCAGAGCAAAACAAGCGAATCCTCAAAGATTTTTTGAATGAACTGATTGAGAAGTTCAACGGACACCGTTCCGATATTTCATCCGAAGACGTTTTAGAACAATTTATGGCATGGGCCGAAACCCGTGGTACAACGTTGTACCCAGCGCAAGAAGAAGCGATTTTGGAGCTTTTGGACGGCAAGAACGTTATCCTCAACACGCCGACCGGAAGCGGAAAGTCCATGGTCGCGCTCGCTTTGCATTTTGACAGCCTTGTACACAACCGTCGCAGTGTTTATACCTGCCCCATCAAGGCTCTCGTGAACGAAAAATGGATGGCGCTATGCAAGGAATTCGGCGCCGAGAACGTCGGGCTTTCGACCGGTGATGCAACCGTCAACCGAGACGCCCCCATCATCTGCTGCACGGCAGAAATTCTTTCGAACATGGCGCTCTGCGAAGGCGAAACGCTCACCATTACAGACATCGTGATGGACGAATTTCATTATTACAGCGACAAGGAACGCGGTGTTGCCTGGCAAGTTCCACTTTTGACACTCCCGCAATCGAGATTCCTCTTGATGAGCGCAACAATTGGCGCTACGGAATTTTTTGAACGCGACATGACTAAGCATACAGGCCGCGAGTCCGTAACCGTCCGTTCCACGCAACGCCCGGTGCCGCTTGACTTTAGCTACAGCACTACCGAAATTTCGACCGAAGTGCAAAAACTCGTGAACGAAGGCAAGGCTCCTATTTACGTTGTCCACTTTACGCAGGCGGCTGCTGCAAGCAACGCCCAGAACTTTATGAGTCTTGACCTCTGCACCAAGGAAGAAAAAGTCAAGATTAACGAGGCAATTAAAGAAGTCCGTTTTGCAAGCCCGTATGGTCCTGATGTCAAGCGCTGGCTCAAGCAGGGCATCGGGCTGCACCACGCAGGACTT
The DNA here is from genome assembly GCF_000146505.1 of Fibrobacter succinogenes subsp. succinogenes S85. GTDB lineage: Bacteria > Fibrobacterota > Fibrobacteria > Fibrobacterales > Fibrobacteraceae > Fibrobacter > Fibrobacter succinogenes. Next base: position 1,394,602 of record NC_017448.1, read on the forward strand.
TTACCGAAGTACCGCATTCTCTGCGAAAAACTCGCCCAGCAAGGTTTGCTCAAAGTCATTTGCGGAACAGACACGCTTGGCGTGGGCGTGAACGTACCGATTCGCACCGTGCTTTTTACGCAGCTCTGCAAGTACAGCGGTGACAAGACCGCCATTTTGACCGCTCGCGACTTTCACCAGATTGCAGGCCGCGCAGGCCGTAAAGGTTTTGACAATGTCGGCTACGTTGTCGCACAAGCGCCCGAACATGTCATCGAGAATTTGAAGCTTGAAGCGAAGTCGCGCACGACAGGCAAAAAATTCCAGAAGAGGAAACCGCCTGAACACGGTTACATTCCGTTTGACGAAAACACGTTCAAGCGTTTGATTGAATCCGCACCGGAACCGCTGACATCAAGCTTCCAGGTGAATCACGGGATGCTTTTGAACATCTTGAGCCGCCCGACCGACGGTTGCCGCGCTATGCGAGCACTCCTCAAGGATTGCCACGAAAGTGCAGCCAGCAAGAAGCAGTTGCAGCACCGCGCATTTTTGCTGTTCAGGAGTCTCGTCGAAAAGAAGATTATTGAGTTCGTGCCTGCCGTTGCCGAAGGTTACAGCCACTTGCGCGTGAACATGAACTTGCAAGATGACTTTTCGATGAACCAGCCGCTTTCGCTGTACCTGCTCGACACGCTCCCGAAGCTTGACAAGGATTCGCCGGAATACGCACTGGACGTGATTACCTTGTGCGAAAGCATCCTCGAAAATCCCGAAGCGATTTTGCGCATCCAGCAGAGCAAGGCTCGCGACGCCCGTATGAACGAGCTCAAGGCACAAGGCATGGAATACAACCAGCGCCTCGAAGAACTTGAAAAAGTCGAATACCCGAAACCACTGAGAGACTTTATTTACGACACGTTCGATGCTTTTGCCGACATTCATCCGTGGGTGGACGAAAACATTGAACCCAAGTCCATCGTGCGCGAGATGTTCGAGAATTTCACGACGTTTAGCGGTTACGTAAAGCAGTACAACTTGCAGCGCATGGAAGCGATTTTGCTTCGCCATTTAAACGGCGTTTACAAAGTGCTTTCGCAGACCGTGCCTGACGGCTACAAGAACGAAGAACTCTTGGAAATGCAGGACTACCTCAGCGAAATGATCCGCCGCGTGGACTCCAGTTTGCTCGAAGAATGGGAAAAGATGGCGCACCCGGAAGATTACCAGAAACGCTTGGACGAAGGCGCTTCCGAAGACGAAGTCGAAAAGGCATTCGGTGCAGACAAGGCTGCCGCCGACATTACCTACGACAAGAAGCGATTCCTCAACATGGTACGCCAGCGCATTTTCCAGATTATGATGAGCTTGCAAAAGCAGGACTTTTCGGACGTTCTGGACAGCCTCGCCGACGACCTTGCCGAAGGCGAACTTTTGGCGGATGATGAAGGTACGCCGTGGACCGAGAAGCGTTTGCTTGAAACGATGGCCGCCTACACTGCCGAGCATCACAAGTTCCGCATGGACGTGGAAGGTCGTGCTCTCAGCCATACCATCGTCACGTACGAAGGGAACATTATGCAGATACAGCAAATGCTCCAAGACGAAGAAGGATTCAACGACTGGAGCATTGATTTCACGGTCAATCTCGACGAAAGCCGAGAAGCCGGAATGCCATTGTTAAAGCTTGCAAGAATCGGCGAAGTTTAAGCCTCGCCGGCAAATTCAAAGCCAGCTTCTTCAACTGCAGTTTTTAAAGTCGCCACGTCGATATCATCATCGTCGTGCCATTCCACGTGCAATGACTTGCTCGCGACATCGGCTTCGGCAAATACGACTCCATCGAGCGGGCGCACCGCTTTTTCAACGCACACTTTGCAGTGGCTGCAATTCATGCCGTTCACGCGATACGTTTTAGAGACGGGCTCGGCATGTTCGTGATGATGTTCATGATGGTCATGTTCGCCGTGTTCATGGCATCCACAAGATTCGCCGCATTCGCAGTGGTCATGATCGTGATCATCTTCGCAAGAGTCCGCGCACTTGCAAGAATCTCCGCAACCGCAGCCACAACCGCAATGACCGTCACAACCCTTATGCGCGAACTTTGCATACAGCATGAATGCTGCCAAGAGTCCAGCGCAAACGTAATCAAACACGCCTAAAGCCTCATGTCCATGGCAATCCGCAGCACCTTGCGGAAGCATAGCCGAGAGGAACGTATCCATAAAGAACGTATCAACAATAAAGCCAAAGAACATCGCACCAAACGCAATCGAGAACAAGTAAGCAGCGAGCGTGCGTTTGCCAAAAGCCTTACCGACCACAAGCATCGAAGCGATACTCGTTGCAGGCCCCGCCATCAAAAGCACAAGAGCTGCCCCCGGGGTAATTCCCTTCGCCACAAGCGCGAGCGCAAGCGGAATAGAACCCGTAGCACACGTATACATCGGCATAGCCAAAAGCAACACGCAGACCATACAGAGAATCGGGTATTCACGCAATGCAAGGAACAGTTCATTCGGGACAAATGCAGAAATCAGAGCACCAAGCACAAGGCCAATCATGAGCCACTTGCTCACATCGCCCACCATGTTCACAAGGCCATAGCGGAACGTCTCTTTAACTTTATCCGAGAATGTCGCGGCAGACGCATCATGGTCATCTTCGCAACAACAACCGCAATGTTCGTGTTCATGATGGCGCTCGCCACATTCGCAATGATCGTCATCATCGCGGTCATGATGGTGTTCGTGGTCGTGGTGATGATGTTCATGATCGTGATGTTCGTGCTTTGCCAAATCGCAGTGTACACCCGCAGCCGCATTCCCAGCAGATTCGTTACGATCCGTTTCTCCGCGAGTTGCAAAGTTCGTCAGCACACCGCCAAACAGCGCCGTTACAAACGCCGCCACCGGGCGCAAAATAGCGAACGGGAGTCCCAACAGCGAATACGTCGCCAAGATGGAATCCACCCCCGTCGCAGGAGTCGAAATCAAGAAGCTCACGCTAGCGCCCTTGCTTGCGCCTTCCTTGCGAATTGCAATCGAAGTCGGAATCACGCCGCAGCTACAAATCGGAAGCGGGACGCCAAAAATTGCCGCCCAAAGCACCGATGCAAAATTCGACTTTGCAATTTTAGGCACGTACAAATGATTCGGCACCCAGACATGCAAAATTCCAGCGAGCAAAAAGCCAAGCAGCAAAAACGGAGCCATCTCCGAAAAAAGTGTGATAAACTCCCAGACAAAATCAGTAACCATGTTCATTTTTAGACCTTCTTCTTATGCAAAATGTGAGCAAGCCCCGTATTGAAAATCTCGCCGATATGTTCGTCATCGAGTGAGTAATAAATCTTGCGACCGTCACGAGTCGGCTTCACAAGATTCGCCGTGCGCAAGATACGCAGCTGGTGGCTCACCACGGACTGTTCAAGGTTCAACTTTTCGGCAATGGCACTCACAGACATCTCACCCGAAAGCAACAAATGAATCACGCGAATGCGCGTCGTATCGCCAAAGAACTTGAAAAACTCGGACAGTTCAAACAGCGTATCGAGCGAAATATTTTGCGTATTCGGTTCTTTATGCATACTTATACCTGTTTTAATAGATTAAACATATGAACAACAATTCATATATACATATTTTCATTTAACATGGCAAGGGTATTACCCCCTCCAAAAAGGCCCATTAACATCCATTACGACAATAAGATAAAGTCTTCTTTATTATATTTTCATTACAAGTTAGGGTCCACCACTAGGGACGCCACAAAAAGGAGTTTTTATGAAGAAATTTGCAGCAGGTATTTTGACCGCACTTTGCGCAACAGCCATTGCAACCGCACAGCCGATTGACCAGCCCATTGAAAACGCACCGCAAGCAGTTTCAACGCAAGCAGCCCCGGCTCAAGTAGCCCAGCAAGCAGTCGCTCCTGAAGCACAAAACAACGAAGCCATGCCCATCGACGAACAGCAAGCCGCGCCCGCCCCGAAGAAAAATGCAATCGGCTTCGGCGCACGCGCCTCGTTCATCTACGGTAACTTCTGGGGATTCAAGGACATGGATGACCTGGACGCCCCCAGCGGTTTCGGCGCTGACTTCGGCGTCGCAGCCCACTTCCCCATCACCAACGGGCTCACATTCACTCCGGAAATCGCCTTCCGCCTTTTCTATCTTGATCATGGCGATGACGACTACACAAGAAACTTTGACATGACCTTCCTTGACTTCGCATTTTATGTTCGCGGAGCCATCACAAAAACATTCTACCTTGAAGTCGGCCCGCAATTGTCGATCAACACTAGCGGCGATTACACCATTGAAAACCAGAGCGGTGCTTACGATAATTTCGAAAACATCGAACAGACTCCCGTTGAATTCGGTATCAACATCGGTCTCGGCTACAACGTCCTGGACAACTTAAGCGTCGGTTTCCGCTGGTACATGGGCTTCAACGAAGTTTTCCCTGATGTCAAGTACCTCGACGAACTCGGTCCTGAAGATTATGACGGCTCCAAAATCAAACATGGCGTCAAGTGCTCAATTTCCAACCTGAAGGGCGCCCACACGATGATGTTCAAGCTCGGCATCACTTACTGGTTCATTTAATAAAAAATGCGTTCGCTCCAGTCCTTAAATTTGCAACCGATTCTTTCAACCGAGGGCATGCGTAATCTTGACGCAGCGTCAAAAGAATTTTTAGCAAAAAAGACAACGAGCGAACCTTCTGAAAAAGACGTTATCCAAAGCGGATACACGTTAATGCAAGAGGCCGGGCTTGCGCTATTCAAGTTCGTAAAAAAAAGAATAGGAAACGACTACGGCTACCATAGCGGTCCATTCATCGCCATTTTTATTGGTGGCGGGAACAATGGCGGAGACGGCCTCGTACTTGCGAAGCACCTGTTACAAGCAGGAATCAGAGCTTTCGTTTTCAGCCTCGCTCCAGCAAGCAAATTCAAGAATGAAGCCAAATTAGCGCTTGACGACTTTTTGCAAGCGGGCGGGGAACTTGAAGAATCCGCAAAGTTCGTTGAAAGTTTCGGGAAAAATCTTTATTCTCTTCGCAAAACTTTTCCGTTTGTCGTTGATTGCATGCTCGGCAACGGAGCCAAAGGAGAGCTCCGCTCTGAATATGCAAAGATTGTACAAATCATCAACGAAAGCAGACTCCCCGTTATAGCCGCAGATGCGCCAACCGGTTACGATTCCTCATTGCACATTTGCAACAACATTTGCGTTCATGCAAAAGAAACAATGTTGTTCGGATTTCCGCGTCTGGACGCTTACACAAAAGAAGGCGGTCCCGCATTCGGGAAAGCTGTCGTAGCCCAGCTGAACTACCCCGGCGAAGTCATCAAGCAATTTGATGAAAAGAATTACCTCATCACAGAAGATTCTATTTCGCAACTTTTACCCCAACGTAACGAATGGGGAGACAAGCGCCATCAAGGAACAGCGTTTATCATCGCAGGCTCCAAGGATATGCCGGGAGCAGCCGCGCTCTGCACAGAAGCAGCCCTCCGCAGCGGAGCAGGACTTGTCACGCTAGCTACGACCGAAGCGATTACCCCGATCATACAGGCCAAGCTTTCGGAACCTGTATTTTGCAGTCTTGAAGATAGAGCAGTCGAAAATTGCCGCGACGACGCTCGCAGCAAGAATCATGGAGTCCTGCAACCGCATCACATTCCAACTTTACTGGATCGAGCAAAACATGCAAGCGCAATAGCCATCGGGCCAGGGCTTTCAACAAACTTCGGCACGTTTGAAACAGTCCTCGCATTACTCCCGCAGCTCAAGGCTCCAACAGTCATTGACGCCGACGCCTTAAACGCAATTGCTATGTTGGATGACGCAGAACCCAGATGCGGTATGGTATTTCATGACGAGAAGTCAAAAATTCAGGCGGTCACCGAATACCTGCGCAGTTTACAGCAGCCCGCCATTTTGACACCTCACGTACGAGAATTCGCAAGACTCTTCGGAGAACTTCCAAACAGTAGCATGGCCATCCCGAGCCGCTTAAGAGAAATCGCAACAAATACAAATAAAGTCATTTTGCTAAAAGGCGCGCCAACGTATATTGCCTCGCCCGATGGAAACGTTTACATCATTCCTGTCGCAAATTCTGGGATGGCAAAAGGCGGCAGCGGAGACGTTCTTTCGGGAATTATCGTTGCACTCCTTGCACAAGGTTTGGCCACCCCCGAAGCAGCCGTACTCGGCGCGCTTTTGCACCAGAAAGCAGGCCGCATCGCCCGAGAAGAACTCGGCGCATTCAGCATGCTCCCCAGCGACATCATCAAGAATTTGCACAAAGCGTTTGTCCAAAACAACGCATAAATTTTGAAAATTTTGTTTTTTGCCGTTTTTTACGTGAAAGAGCCATAGATCGGAAGATTATTCACGTAAATTTTTAAACAAATTAAATTCGTATTCTCTAAAAATGGATATTTTTCCAACTTTTAGCTTTTTTCTTACGAATCTAAGCTCCGTTTTCAGCACTTTTATGGATAAAACACCCCCAAAACAGATTTTTAAGCAAAAACATCACAAACAACATTGCAAAATTACGTGAAACAAATCCAAAAGAAACACTTTATCACGTAAATTTCGTCATTTTTCAGAAATTTGATTTTTTCATGGTCTTACACAACAAGCACTTTTCACCCTCCATTTACTTCCTACCACATTCTTTAGTCTCTCGTCTGTAGGGCGAAGCCCGTTCTTTAGTCTAAATTTCTACATTCCCCAGTATGGCAGAAAAGACTTTATTACTTCTCGATTCTTTCGCACTCGCGTTCCGCATGTTCTACGCTTACAGCCAGAACCCACTCGTCAACAGCAAGGGCGAAGACGTTTCCATGATGCACGGCTACTGGGGCGCAGTTCTCCGCATTTTAGCAAAGCACAAGCCCACGCATTTTGCGATCGCCCGCGATGTCGCGCACACAAAGACTTTCCGCCACGAACTTTACCCGGACTATAAGGCCAATCGCGGCCCGATGCCCGAAGAAATGGCAGCCCAGATGCCGCTCCTTTGCGAATCAATGGAAGCGAGCGGCATCCCGCTTTTGTCAGAACCCGGCTACGAAGCCGATGACGTGATGGCAAGCGCCGCCGAAGCCGCCGTGAACGCCGGTTTCGACCACGTCGTGATTATCAGCAAAGACAAGGACATGTCGCAAATCGTGACTGACAAAATCCACCTATTCCATTTGGAAAAAGGCGCCGACGGCATTGATTTTGGACCGCAACAAGTCCTTGAAAAATACGGCATTCCGCCTGAAAAAATCCGCGACTATTTGGCACTCATGGGAGACTCGAGCGATAACGTTCCGGGCGTTCCAAAAGTTGGCCCAAAGACCGCCATTCAGTTGTTGACCGAATACGGCGACATGGACAACATTTACGCAAACCTCGACAACATCAAGAAGAAAGGTTTGCACGACAACCTCGCGAATAACAAGGAACAGGCATTCCTCAGCCGCGAACTCGTGACGTTACAGACAAAGCGCGCTTACCATGGCAACCTCGATGCCCTTGAATTTTGCGGTCTCCACAGCGATACGCTCGAAGGTATTTTTAGGGAACACGAAATCAACAGCCTCATTCGCCTGCTCGAAAACGTTCCGAGCAAGACCGGTTTTGTACGCAAAGACGACTCCGATGACTCCGCGGCAGGTTCCGAGAGCAACGGCACCTCCGATGATGCATCCGGCGACTCTAGCAACAGCAAAGTCGTAAAAGCAAGCTTCCCGGCGGACCTCCCGCCCACCTACATCTGCGTTGATAACGATGAAGTTTTTGAACAGATGAAAAAGGAATTTGACGAAGCGACCGAAATCGGCATCGACACCGAAACCGATGGACTTGACCCGATGCAATGCAACATTGTCGGGCTTTGCCTTGCCGCAGCCGCAAAAGACGGAAGCGTCCCCAAGGGATATTACATTCCGCTCGGCCATACCGACGATATCGGATTCCCTTACCCAGCCGGCAAGGGCGGCAACTTCGACTTTAACGCCACAAAGAAGTGGTTCATCGATTTTTGGAACGATTCTTGCACACTCCCCGGCGACATTTCCGACAGCGGATCCAAGCAGCCCGACAGCGCAAAGCGTTCCCTTGTATTCCACAACGCCAAATTCGACTTACACGTTCTCGCCCGCACCTTTGGACTCACGCAAAAGCAAATCGATTCCGCCAACATCATCGATACGCTCATCGCCGCATGGATGCTCTCGCCAGGCCAAACCGGGCTCGGTCTCGACAATCAGGTCATGCAGCTTTTGCAGCACGAGATGATCCCGATCGAGAATCTCATCGGACGCGGCAAGAAACAAATCACGTTCAACCGCACGCCCATCAAGGACGCGACCGAATACGGCGCCGAAGACGCCGTCTACACGCTCCGCCTCTGGGCTCCGCTCCGCGCCAAGCTCCAGAAGTACGACTACGAAAAGTACTTCTTCAGCCAGGAAATGCCGCTTCTCAAGGTGCTTTACCAGATGGAAGGTGTCGGTGCATTTGTCGACACGAAGATTCTCAAGAAATTGCAGACCGATTTGGAACACCGCATCGAAAAGCTCGAAAAAGAAATCTGCGACATGGCGGGTTGCGAATTTAACATTGGCTCTCCCAAGCAACTCGGTGAAGTGCTCTTTGACACGCTCGGACTCCCCGAAATCAAAAAGCGCAGCACCGATGCCGCCGTCCTTGAAGAACTCAGCTTCCGCAGCGCACACCCGATTGTTTTCGCCGTCATCGAGTACCGCGAACTCAAGAAGATGCAGAGCACCTACGTTTCCGTGCTCCCGACACTCGTGAATCCGGACACCAAGCGCATCCACACAAGCTTCATCCAGTGGGGTACAGCAACAGGCCGCCTCTCGAGCCGCGACCCGAACTTGCAAAACATCCCCGTCCGTAGCGATCTCGGCAAGCAAATCCGCGCCGCATTTGTGCCGCAGAACCCGAACAACGTGATTCTCGCGGTGGACTACTCGCAAATTGAACTCCGCATGCTTGCCCACCTGAGCGGAGATGAAGCGCTCATCGAAAGCTACAAGGAAGGCATCGACATCCACGCCCGCACGGCAGCCGCCATCAACCGCGTAAGCCTCGAAGACGTGACCGCCGACATGCGCCGCGACGCAAAGGTCGTGAACTTCGGCGTGCTCTACGGCATGACCGCCTTCCGCCTCTCCCGCGACCTGAAAATTCCGATGGCACAGGCCAAGAGCTTCATCGATGGCTACTTCGAAATGTACCAGGGCGTACAAAAGTTCATCGACGACACCAAGGCCGCCGCCCACCGCGATGGCTACGTTGAAACGCTTTCCGGCCGCCGCCGCTACATTGCAGGCATCGACAGTTCCGACCGCATGGAATCGCAAATGGCAGAGCGCATGGCCGTGAACACCCCCGTGCAAGGGAGCGCCGCCGACCTCATCAAGATTGCCATGATCCGCATCCAAAAGCGCATCAACGACGAGAACCTCCCGCTCCGCATGATGCTCCAGGTGCACGACGAACTCGTGTTCGAATGCCCGAAGGACCAGGTCGAAGCGCTTTCTGCCATGGTCAAGTCCGAAATGGAAGGAGCAATGGAACTTAAAGTTCCACTCGTCGCGAGCGTCGGATTCGGCAAAAACTGGTTAGAGGCGCATTAAGGCGGCGAATCTCGCCCGCGCCGCCCCAAATGTTCTCAAAAAAAGTTCTCAAACAAATGTGATTTTAACCACGTTTGTTCTTACAAACTTGTTATTTATTTCTATGTAAATAATTTTTCAGTTGCGTTTCAAGCCTTTTTCATATATATTACTAGGCGTACAACGGGTGTATTCTTGAGTGTATGAGAAAAAGGGATGTTTGAGATTGGGCAAAAACGCTCGAAAATGTTCTCAAAAAATTTCTAAAATCACTTAAATTTCACAAAATAAGGCACCCAATCACAAGTCTCAACAAGGAGTCTTAGACATGAGATTGAATACCTTTGGCATCGCATGCAGCTCGCTTCTCATGGCAGCATCAGCATTCGCCGCCCTCCCCAAGGCAACCGCATTGGTCGAACCGATGGGCATGGGTTATAATATCGGCAACACCATGGAAGTGCCGGAAAATCCGACAGCATGGGGTAACCCGCTCCCGACCGCAGGCTACATCAAGGCCATCAAGGCAGCCGGTTTCAACACCGTGCGTATTCCTTGCGCTTGGTATTCCCATTCTGACGCTCTTACCAAAGACATCGCCGCAAACGGCGGTACCGCAGACAACGGCAGTTACACCCACGTAGGCAAGGCCGCCGACTTTACCACCCCGACCATTGACGCCGCATGGCTCAAGCAGGTGAAGGACGTGGTGGACATGGTCATCGCCGAAGGCATGTACGTCGTCTTGAACTCCCACTGGGACGAAGGCTGGCTCGAAGACCGCGTTTATGAAGGCACGGCCAATCCGCGTAGCGGTTCCGGCGACATCGCCAACTCTTCCGCAACGACAAAGGCCCGTCAGGCCGCTTTCTGGTCTCAGATTGCTTCTTACTTCAAAGACTATGATGAACACCTCCTCTTCGCAGGCGCCAACGAACCGGGCGTGAACGACCCGTGGGGTTCCAGCGGACAGTGGGTATTCGACGACTCCCGTATGCAGATTTTGAAGGGCTACTACGACGCATTCATCACTTCCGTGCGTAGCGCAGGCGGCAACAACGACACCCGCACCTTGATTGTGCAGGCTCCGCGTACCGAAATGGACAACGCTCCGATGCTCAGCAAGAACTGGCCGACCGACCCGGCTGGCGATGGCTACATGATGGCCGAAGTCCACTATTATCCGTATCAGTACTCCCTCATGACCGCTGACGAAGATTGGGGCAAGCAGTTCTACTATTACACCGGACTTTCCAGCACGAATGACAAGGAACACAACATGGGCTGGAACGTTTACAGCAAGAGCATCGACAACTCCGCTCTCGGCACCCCGAACCAGATTGCAAAGGCTTTCGGCGAACTCAAGACGATGTTCTGCGACAAGGGCATTCCTGTAATTATCGGTGAACTCGGCGCCATCAAGCGCACCGGTCAGATTACCGACGCCGCAAACCTCAAGCTCCATTTGCAGGGCCGCGCCCTCTTCTACGGCGAAGTCGCTAAGAACGCCAAGGCTAACGGCATCGTTCCTTACGTTTGGGACACCGGTGCTGAAGACGACGGCAACATGACCATCATCACCCGCCAAAAGGGCACCTACGAAATTCTCGACCCGGATGTCTTGAACGCATTGCAGAAGGCATACGGCATGGAAGGCAACAACAAGAGCAACCTCGACAGCCTCGTCAAAGAAAACGAAGTTCCTGAAACCGCAGACGGCAAGGGCGTCCTCATCACCTACACGAGCAAGACCGCTGACTCTAGCGAAACCGGCACGCTCCGCATCAACCTCTCCGGCACCGCTAAGGATCTTTCCAAGTACGTCGGCCTCGAAATTCGCATGAAGGGCGAAGTCGCTTCTGCAGGTCCTTGCACTGGCGCAAGCGACGGCTGCGGCGAATACGGCTGGACCTCCATGGACCTCTTCATGATGACCGGCAGCGCATGGGCATGGTTCGACGCAAGCCTTTTGGAACAGGCCGACCAGCAGCTCGACGCCACCACATTCCAGACATTCAAGGTTTTGTGGACCGATTTCCGCACCGAACCCACGGGCCTCAACTCTGCTAACGCTATTGGTCTCAACCTCTACGGCACACAGGTTTCCGGCACCATCACGGTCGACTACATCAAGGGCATCAAGGCTGACGGCTCTACCGTTATCATCGATGACTTTGACAAGAAGCCCTCTACCGAAGGCACCGCTTCTAGCAAGATCGTCGCCGTCTCCGGTTCCGGCTCCTCCGCCATCAAGGCAGTCGCCGCCAAGGCAACGGGTCTCCGCCTGAACGTCGCTCAAGGCTCCGTCACGGCAATGTTCAATGCCAACAGAGCTACTCGCGGTACGGCTATGCTCATGAACTCCATGGGCCAGGTCATCGCTCAGAAGAACTTCAACGCCCACGTCGGTGCAAACGAAGTCCAGTTGAGCACAAGTGCACGCGGCGCTGCAGTCCTCATCGTCAAGATGGGCAGCCAGAAGAGCGTACAGCAAGTCCGCCTCCGCTAACTTAAACCCCCTTGCATGTTGGAGTGTTTACAGCAAGGGAATAACAGAGAGACAAATCTCCTGTTGTTTTGGGGAAAGGGCCCGGCAATCGCCGAGCCCTTTTTCTTTTCCTCCTAACAATTTTCCGCTTTCTATTTTCCGTTTTCTATTCGCGATTCGTTCCAAGCGCTTTCAGGAAGAAGTTTCCTTTATCGCCCGCTTTACCCGTTATAATGAACCTTATGGTAACGACTCGCTTGAGCACATTTTCAACTGTAGTTTTATACTTTTCGCCATTCGGGACTTTGTCCAGGTAAGCTTGTTTAAAATCGTCCCACGCATAACACATGGTCGATTCTCCAGAAGTCACCGGTAACGTTACAGATGGCCACTTGTAAATTTCATAGTCATCTTCTTCAACGACAAATCCTGCCGATGCCGTATCGAAATCCACCTCCAGCGAAACAGGATCCAAATCGAGCACTATGGGAATATCCGTTTTATAAGTAACGCAGACGCCGTTCCAGTTTGTGACATCGACAGCCTTGACCACGCCCGATTCATTATTCGCCAGTTGGAAACCGAAGAGCGCCACCGGATCCACCTCAGCCGTCCCAACAAGCTTGACACTACTGCACAAGCCACCACACTCATCAATCACCTGTTCAAAGTAAAAACCTTTATGGTCATCATACGCCTTGTACTTCCACCAGCCAAAAGACGAATTTTGGTCCGTATAGTCATACCATTTGCCCCTTGCTAGAGATTTCCAGGAATTATCCGCATAGAGCCCCGTCTTGACGGTCTTATCGCCCGCAGCTCCGTCCCACAGGTCCGCAGGATTTACCACAGCCGGTTCCGCACTTGACGAACTTTCACCTTGCTTTGCCTGAAAATCCGCAAGCGTTCCCAAGCTCTTGATATTGAACTTGTACTCTCCAGGAGAGGCTGAGATCACAAATCTGAATGCGACCAGTTGCTTAGCGGCCTTTTCTCCAGAATTTTCAAGCCAGTATTCCGGGACACCCGCAACGGCGGCAATCCAAGCAGGATACTTAAAATCGCTCCACTTAAAGCACTTTGTCACAGGGCCCGTAGTCACCGTCTTGGGCAAGGCAACCGCAGGCAAGGCTTCTCCAAGCAACGCATTCACGGAATCGCCCAAATCCAATTCCAAAGCGGGCGCCGCCTCCGATTCGTACGTCATGCAAACGCCTTTCCAGTCCGTAACATCAACAGGAACAGGCTTACCATTGTCATCCTTTGCAAGCGTAAAGCCAACACCCGCAAACGGATTATAGGTCAAAGAATACTTCGCCAAAGATACGGTTCCGCAAATGCCATCGCACGATTCGACAACGGTCCGTTCATCCTGTACACCGACCAAATCAGTCGGCCAGACCACAGAAGACGTTCCACCCTTTTCAGCATCCGTTTCCAAAGTCCAACGACCATCCGCTTTTGCATTCGCGGGAAGCTTTGCGGCATAGCGAGCGACATTGAGCGAGAAGCCGCCCGCGCTCGGATTCCACAAGTCGCCTTCGCGAGCATCAAAAGAACTGGACGAAGGAGTATCCACCGAACTTGATGAAAGCTCCCCAATTGTATTCGGTTCGACCGAAGTTCCGACAAGGCGGCCGTTATCATCGGAACATGCCACAAGCGCAATTGCCGCCGCACCGCACGCCGTATAAAGTTTCTTATTCATATTCCCTCCCTATTTGCGATTCGTTCCAATCGACATAATATTGAACTCATACATCCCAGGTGCAGACTGCATCTTGAAATTCACCTTCGCCAAATGCTTGGATGCCAGCACACCAGCGCTATCCAGCCATCCAGAAGTTTTTAGCCAATCCTGGTCTACATTAGGTGAAGATTTCGCCCACGAAGGCAATTTAAAATCACTCCATTCAAAGCATTTTTTGTTAAAGCTTGCAGACTTCGAAAGAGGCGCTGCCGGCAAAGCGAAGCCAAGCAAAAAGCTTAACGAATCACCTACATCCAGTTCAACATTAAGCGAAATAGTCGACGTATAGCTAACGCAAATTCCACCCCAATTCGAAACATCAAGAGGGATAGATTTGCCCGCCCCATATTCATCAATCGCCAACGAAAATCCAATAACCACATACGGCTGGTAAGACAACGTTCCCTCATCCAAGACAGCCGTTCCGCAGACACCTCCGCAATGATCAATCAACGGTTCAATCGCACCTTCATTAAAGTCATCGCCAAAATCCACTGGCCAGTACACATCGGACTTGCCCCCATCAATGGTATCAGTAGCAAAGAACCAGACCCCATATTTCACGTCATCCCTGCGCGATTCAACAAAGCTTCCGACATCAACATCTACAGTATACCCGTTCCACAAATCTCCATCGCCCGAAGGAAGCGTGCAACACGGGAAGAACGAAGAACTGCTCGAGTTGCCAACCGATGATGAAGACAAATTCATACAGCTATCAACGCGGTCCAAAAGGACCTGTTTTCTGGCAAGTGCATTTTCTTCAACAATATCATCATATCGCGATTTCACAGACGCAAATTCTGGAGAATAACGGAACGAGCCATCGGCACATTGCATTATCTTGGGCTGTGCATTGTCGCAAGGCAGATTCTCCGTCGTGATGAGAGGCATTTCCAATGTAGAACGCATCCACATTGCATTGACGCATGTATTTTCTGCTAACAAACTTTGGCCCCAAATACCCCTAGCCTCATCAACCGCATTCAAATGCCCTAAACGGGTACCTTCATAGGCGGCATTGGAATCCGCATAATTGCACTCGCAGAAATGTTCAACAACAGTCGGAATAAGGCAGGATTCATCAACTACTGGGAGGTTTTCACCGTCCAACGCTCTTCGACCGTTCGCAGTAGCAAAGCGCCCGAATCGAACAATCTTAAAAGACAAAGTTGACTTATCGTAATAGCCGTTTATCTTAAAGTGGACTCCAACTAAATGCTTTACCGCATTTTCAACGCTAACGGCAGGCTCACCATCACGTACAACGTTTTTGGCATAATTCGCAAAATCGGCCCACGCAAAGCATTCTTCACGATAATCCAAGTCGTTCAATTTTTCATTGACCGTAGTTCTATTCAGTATTACTCTATAAATTTCATCACCCAACAAAGCATTGACAGAATCGCTAAAATCAAGAGACATCGTGATTAAGCCGTTTGACGCATAGCCCACGCAAAAACCGCCTAACCCACTAGCGTCAACTTCATCAAATCGCCCAAATGCGTTTTTACCTGCCATGCTAAAAGCGATATCAACGGACGCAGGCTTTTCCACACTCATAAATTCATAGTCAAAACCATTTACGCCATCAACCGCATTAAAACGCGCCTTGCCGCAAATAGAACCACCACAAAGTTCAATCACATCGCTCATGGCCAAAGAATCGTAATCTTGTCGAGCAGTTCCCGTCCATAAAACACTTGGAATCAGAACTTCGTTTGTATCCAACGTCCAATACCAAATGCCAGACGTATTCGTTCCGTTATCAAAACCAGTATGGACGCGGTTTCCAGATTCCGGATTCCACATTTCAGCAAACCAGTCGCAACCGGCAGGCGCATTTTCCATTTCAGACACGCGACATAGTCTTGGTTGACCATCCCTCGGGAAAGTCCCGCTGCTCGACGAATAACTTGACGAGCTAAGCGCAATCGTATTCGGTTCCACCGATGTCCCAGAGACACTATCATCCGAACAGGCGGTAGCCCACAACGCTAGCGCCACAGCACCGCACGCCGCATAAAGTTTATTCTCCATTTTACGCCTCCTCTTTTTTCACAATTTCCTTTGACAGCGGAAACAGCTGTAAATTCAACCTGTAAACTTGCGTGATATCGCTACATTCATTTGCAATTTCAGTAATCTTTTTGCGGCACTCGTCAAGTACTGCGACAATTTTTTCGTACGCCTCACGATTCACGCCCATCGTAATTCCCGTAACGTTTCGCACGTCCGGCGCAAAGCGGTTCAGAGAATCTACCGCCAAATTTCCCATGGCACGATGCATGGAGCGGATGGCAAGCGGCAATCCTTCCTTGGAGCCCTCCACAGACTTTTCAGTTTGTTCGTAAACATTCTCGCGGACTTGTTTCAGGAATCCTGCACGTTCCAGGAAAGAGAGCGACTTGCGGACATCTAGCGCTGAAACATCTTGCGCACAGGCTTTTGCAATATCGCCCGGCATCGCTCCCGGCATCAAAGGCGCCAACTCTCGCACCACCGGATTTTTCCAGGTATCGTAATACTCAAACGCATCTTTATCTACAATGCGGACCTTATGAGACAAAGCCATTGAATTCATTTGTTCCAAGAACTTTTTCTTTTGTTCGTCATTCTTGGCATTACCAAACTGCACCATCGTTTCAAAATATTCGACCTCGTAACCCACAAGCCCAATCGCCTGGGCCACACGACCCATGGTCACCTTGCTCAAATTCGTCTTGCCTTCGCAAACCATCTTGAGATACGACGGCGAGACAAAACCCGCAATTTTGGCAAACTCGCGCCACGAGAACGCAGAAGTTCTCTTGCGCTCTTCGTAGTAGTCGCTCAAAAAAGCGTGGTAGTCCTGATATTCAACAATCGGCTTCATACTTATAAATATACCTTTCCGACTATTTCCACGTCAATATTTTATAGTACAATTTCTTTAAAATTCCTCAATTTTAAGCAATTTTATTTAATATAAAAACACAATTTTATACTATATAGTACATCCCGTACTGTATACGAAAATCGCCGCAGTTTTACCTGCGGCGACTTTTAAAAAGCAACTAGAATCGCGGGCGCGAAATGCGCTGATTACCAGATCTTGTCGAACTTCTTCTTGTTCTTTTCTTCGTCCTTCTTTTCCTGAACGATGGCGTCGATGACGGCGGCCACCGTCAGGTTGAAGATATCGTGGACAGAAGCGTCGGAGTCGGTGAAGTGCACCGGCTTGTTCAAGCCCATCTGAACAGGACCGATGGATTCGCCAACGCCCATTTCCAAAAGCATCTTGCAAGTGGTATTTGCAGAAGAGAGGCACGGGAAGATGAGCGTGTTCACGGTCTGGCCCTTGATCTTGTTGAACGGATACTTCGTGTCACGAAGGTCCTTGTCAAGCGCCACGTTCACCTGCATTTCACCATCGAGAACATAATCCGGATACTGTTCGTGAATCGTCTTCACGGCTTCGCGGACCTTGTTCACGGTGCCACGAGCAGCTTCCTTGTCGCTACCGAAGTTTGCGTAGCTGAGCATAGCCATCACCGGTTCGTGAGCGAAGAAGCGGACAGCGTCGTGCGTGAGCTTCACGATATCAACGAGCGTTTCGGCATCGGGGTCGCGGTTCACAAGCGTATCGGCCAAGAAGAACGTACCCTTCTTAGTGCTGAGGATATGCATAGCGCCGAAGTGCTTGTATTCCGGACGAATACCGATAATTTCCTTGGCGAGTTCAATCGTTTCGGAGTACTTGGAATAGCCACCGGAAATGAGAGCATCGGCATCGCCGACCTTCACCATCATCATACCGAAGTGGTTCGGTTCGAACATGTCGTCACGTGCTTCTTCGAAGGTCACGCCATTGCGGCCGTTTTCTTCGGCGTAGATAGCGGCGTAGTTGCGGCGGCGTTCGAATTCTTCCGGAGAACGCGGGTTCACAATCTTGATGCCCGTGAGGTCGAGCTGTTCGCGCTGGGCAATCATCTGGATGCGTTCCGGGTTACCAAGCATAATCGGGTGTGCAATGCCTTCGGCCTGAGCCTGGACAGCGGCCTTGAGCATGTTGAGGTTGCTTTCGGCAAACACGACGCGCTTCGGGTTGCTGCGAGCGGTATCGCTGAACTGACGGATGAGCTTGTTGTCATAACCCATCATGTCGCGGAGGCGATCGTAGTAAGCGTCCCAATCGGTAATCGGCTTGCGGGCCACGCCACTTTCAATAGCAGCCTTGGCAACAGCGATAGAAACTTCCGTGAGGAGGCGCGGATCGAGCGGCTTCGGAATCAAGTATTCCTTGCCAAACGTGAAGCGCTGTGAGTTGTATGCAATGTTCACCACATCCGGAACCGGCTTGTGAGCGAGAGCGGCAATCGCGCGGACAGCAGCGTGCTTCATGTGTTCGTTAATCGTCGTTGCACGCACGTCGAGAGCGCCACGGAAGATGTACGGGAAACCGATAACATTGTTCACCTGGTTCGGATAGTCGCTACGGCCCGTTGCAAAGATGAGGTCGCCACGGCTTGCCATAGCTTCTTCGTAGCTGATTTCCGGAGTCGGGTTTGCAAGCGCAAAGACAATCGGCTGGTCGGCCATGCTGCGGACCATTTCGCGAGTAAGGATGTTACCCTTGGAGAGGCCGACGAACACGTCTGCGCCCTTCATGGCATCTTCGAGCGTTTCGATATCGGTGCGTTCCGTTGCAAAGAATGCCTTTGCTTCGGTGAGGCCCTTGCGGTCCTTGCGGATAACGCCCTTGCTATCGCACATCACAAGATTTTCCTTCTTGAGACCGAGAGACAAGTAGAGGCGTGTGCAAGCACAAGCGGCAGCGCCAGCGCCGTTCACAACCATCTTCACGTTGCGAATGCTCTTGCCAGCAACTTCGATTGCGTTCAAGAGGCCTGCGGAAGAAATGATTGCCGTACCGTGCTGGTCATCGTGCATCACCGGAATATCGAGTTCAGCCTTGAGCGTGTCTTCGATTTCGAAGCATTCCGGAGCCTTGATGTCTTCGAGGTTGATGCCGCCGAACGTTGGGGCAATACCCTTCACGATTTCGATAAACTTCTTCGGATCCTTTTCGTTGATTTCGATGTCGAACACGTCAATGCCCGCATAAATCTTGAAAAGCAAAGCCTTGCCTTCCATCACCGGCTTACCAGCGAGTGCGCCAATATCGCCGAGACCAAGCACAGCCGTACCGTTACTGATCACAGCGACGAGGTTACCCTTGCCCGTGTATTCGTAAGCGAGGTTCTGGTCTTTTTCGATTTCAAGACACGGTGAAGCCACGCCCGGCGTGTATGCAAGGCCCAAGTCCGTCTGCGTGCTGTGCGGCTTGGTAGGCACGATTTCGATCTTGCCCGGCTTGCCCATGGAATGGTATTGGAGAGCCATTTCCTTTAAGTCTTTTCCCATTTCGTTCTCCTGTGAGTCATAACTTTTTTCAAGCGCAAATTTAGAAAAATTTACACAACAATAAAAGGGTGCCAAAAATGTGTTTTTTGTTACATTTTTACCCAAAATTGCTATAGTTAAGCCGCAAATAAGACTTTTAGCTCCCATACGACGCGCGTATTACAAAAAATGAAACAAAACATCAAACAGACAGTCCTCGAAAACGGAATTACCATTTTAACAGATTACATGCCGCACGCCTATTCTGCAGCCGTCGGCGTTTGGGTCCCGCGTGGGAGTCGCCACGAAGCAAGCGATGAATTCGGGCTCAGCCATTTTTACGAGCACCTCGTTTTCAAGGGAACCGAGAACCGCACCGCACTTGAAATTGCGCATGCAATCGAAGACCGCGGCGGGAATCTCGAAGCGTACACGACACGCCAAGAAACAGGCTTTTACGCGCAAGTTGAAAGCAGCGATATGCCGCTTGCCATCGACGTGATTTCGGACATGCTCATGCACCCGCGCTTCGACAAGAAAGAAATGGAAAAGGAGCGCCACGTCATCATCGAGGAAGTCCACAGCTACGACGACATCCCCGAAGAACTCGTGGGCGACATCTTCAATGCGATTCATTTCAAGGGTTGTGGTCTTGCACATTCCATCACCGGAAACGTGAAGCAAGTTCAAGCTCTTACGCGCAAGCAAATGCTCAAGTACGGGCATCAAGTCACCGACGAAATCCCGCTTTACGTTTGCGCTTCGGGTAAAGTCAAGCACGAAGAACTCGTAGAACTTTGTGCTAAAAAATTCGAACAAAAAAAGATTAACGGAATAACACCCGAAGACATCTACACGCCAAATCAAGGCATCAAGATTGTACAGAAAAGCGACATTACGCAATCGAACCTTTTCTGGGGTTTAAGCTTTGACCGTTCGCAGATGAGCGACCGTGACCGCAGCGCGTTTTCGCTTTTCAATGTGGCTATGGGCGCAGGCATGGCATCGCGCTTGTTCCAAAAAATCCGCGAAGACAAAGGTCTTGCCTACTCCGTGTACTCTACCGCAGACCTTTACAAGGACTGCGTGGACTGGGGCATTTCGCTTGCGACCGAGCCGCACCAGCTCAAGACCGCCCTTGCGCTTTCCATCGCCGAAGTCAAGAAGTTCCTGCGTCACGGGTTCATCAAGGATGAACTCGAACGCACCAAGACGAATATCCTCGGCGGACTCCACCTCGGTGCAGACAGTCCCGAAAAGCGCGTAATCCGCATGGCGGAACAGACGCTCCACCTCGGCGAGTTCCACACCATGGAATACGCCGAAAAGCAAATACGTTCCATCACCGAAGACGAAGTCCTCGCAACCGTCAACCGTTTGCTCAGCACGGCAAAATATTCCATCGCCGTCGTCGAACCCAAGAGCAAAAAGAAGACCGTCCTCGACGTGGATTTGTTCTAGCACGTGTCACCCCGGACTCCGTTCCGGGAACGGTATTTTCAACGCAAATACAAAAAGTACCCCGCCTTTTCGGGCGGGGTACAATTTCTCGCGTTTTCGCTAAGTCAGGACTTAAGCAGCCTTCACGATTTCGACGACCTTAGCAAATGCTGCCGGATCGGCGACGGCGGAACACGACCGCATGCTCATTGATCAAAAAACGAGACTCCGACTATTCGCATGCTCTCGCCTACATCGCCAGCTTACGCCTGGCGACTCCAGCTCACACTTGGCCATCGCCTTAAATGTAAAAACGCCCCACTCGCAAGGAGCAGGGCGAATTTCTCGCGTTTTCGCTAAGTCAGAACTTAAGCAGCCTTCACGATTTCGACGACCTTAGCAAATGCTGCCGGATCGGCGACGGCCAAGTCAGCGAGAACCTTGCGGTTCATGTTGATGTTAGCCTTGGAAAGCTTGTAAATGAACTGGCTATAGCTGATGCCGAATTCACGAACAGCAGCGTTCAAGCGAGTGATCCACAGAGAGCGGAAATCACCCTTCTTGTCGCGGCGGTGTGCATAGGCATACTGACCAGCGTGGGCAACGGCGTCAATAGCAAGGCGAAGGTTCGACTTGCGGCGGCCATAGTAACCCTTGGCGGCCTTGAGGATTTTTTTGCGGCGTTCGCGGGAAGGAACTCTAGTTTTTGCGCGTGGCATTCTTACTCTCCTTATGCTACGACAAGCAGACGCTTGACATGATAGGTATCGACTTTCTTAACGAGAGCGCCCTTACGAAGGTTACGCTTACGCTTAGTGTTCATCTTAGCTTGAATGTGGCGCATACCAGCGCGCTTGAACTTGACATGGCCGGAACCAGTCACGCGGAAGCGCTTCTTAGCACCGCTGTGAGTTTTCATCTTAGGCATTTTTACCTCGTAGGTTAATAGTTAAGCCTCACCTGCTGCCTTTGGCTCGGTTACGGGCTTCGGTGCCTGGTCTTGTTTCTTACCGGCACCACGTTTTGGACCGTAGATAGAAAGCATTGTGTTGCCTTCCACCCGCGAATCCATTTCCAAATCGCCAAACGGAGCCAAGTCTTCCTTGGCGCGTTCCATAAGGCGCTTGCCGTAGTCCATGTGCGCCATTTCGCGTCCACGGAACTGCATGATAAGTTTCACCTTCATACCGTCCTGCAAGAACTCGCCAGCCTGCTTGATGCGGTACTGGTAGTCGTTCTCGGCAGTCTTCGGATGCATCTTGATTTCCTTGAGCTTCACCACGTGCTGCTTGGCCTTTGCAGCCTTAGCCTTCTTCAGTTGTTCGAACTTGTACTTGCCGTAGTTGATGATGCGGCAGACAGGCGGCTTAGCATTCGGGGAGACTTCCACAAGGTCCAGTCCGGCGTCTTTCGCCATCTGCAATGCCTTGCTCGTCTCGATGATGATAGCTTCGCCATCTTCTTTCACGAGACGAATCGGAGAGATATGGATATCTTCGTTGATACGGGTCCCATCGCTGGGACGGTTGGGCATGCGACGATCGCGCGGATTAGGGAACAAGTATGCTACCTCTGATATGATTGTTTTGTTATTGCGAGCGTAAATTTAGAATTTTTTTCATATTTTTCCAACAACTTTTTTTAAGAACCCCTTTAAAAAGCGCAATATTTTTGTATAATTGTCCATGCTCGCGGCGGTAGCTCAATGGTAGAGCCTTAGCCTTCCAAGCTAATGGTTGCCGGTTCGATCCCGGTCCGCCGCTCTTAGACCTCTTTTTCGAGAGGTCTTTTTTTATTCAACGGGATGCCGGGGTTGCCATACACGCGGACTTTCACTTCCACGAGATTTTCAACTTGCGTTTGGCGTTCGCGCAATCCGTCAAATAAGAATCCATCAGTACCTGATACGGAATGCCAAGTTCCTCGGCCATATTCTTGAAATAGTCGATAGTTTCAACATTCAGCCTGATTGTAATTTGCTTCTTGAGAACTTTGGCATACGGGTTCTTCACCGCCTTCATTTTTGAAAAATCATATTCTTTCTTCATAAGCATTCTCCTTTTCTCGCGTTCCAATAATATTGAAATTCCTTCTTTGTAGCTTTCCGAGCACTGATTATACGATTAACCAAAACATTGGGATTCAAACCATTCCATTCAGTAAAGATGACAACTAGAGTTCTTAAACAAGACGACAGCCCTATAAGAATAGACCTATCTTCCTGTGCTGAATGTTCCACATCAAAGAACACCCTCGCATATTCATCTTCAAAGCAAGTTTTAGCCTCCTCAAATGAAACATCATGCTTCTTTTGATTAATCGCATTTTTCTTTTCATCCCACGCGAATTCTATTTGCATACAGCACTCCGCGTCATAATTATAATATAATTATTAAATTTAAAACAAGCAACTTTAGCTTTATCACAAGTACAAACTTTAATCATTATAAAGTTCCCTTTTTACGGACCGCGCCGTAACGCAGCAGAGAATCAAACCCCTACCATACTATATACACGCTTTTTTGAGCTATTTGACCCACTATTTTTTTGTAAAATTTTTCACAACAAAAAAAACTCCAGCTTTACAAGCCAGAGTTTTTCAATCCAACAGTATTTTTTACAAATCACTTTTTTGAGGGTTTCCTACACCTTTCAAAATCTCAAGCACTCCTCTTGAATATGGTGTTGCAGGAGCCGCCTCCAGCGCATTCCCTGGAGTGCAAGAACACCTCTTGTGTTTTTTAAGTTCGTCTTGAGAAGGCATTTCCAAACCCACGGCATCGTACATATCCTTGGACAGTTTCGCCCAATCGCCATAACTAGAATCCGCGTCATTCATCAATCCAAAAGAGAAAAACGAAAAGCCAGCATTTTTAGCCGCTTGCACTAACGGCTTATAAGAACGAAGCTGCTGGAGAAATTCTTCGCGGGTTCCATTCGGCTCCAGCACAAAAAGAATATCATTCGTATCAAGGCGGTCTTCGGCCTGCTTGCGCAATTCAACCAAATTCCAGGCAACTTCATCAAGAGCAGACAACGGAGCCACAACAACATTGTCGCTACGGAGTTTCAACTTTTTCTTCAACGGTGGCGGCATTATTCCACCTTCTCCAAGCCCAACAGCATTATACATCTTATGGTTCTTATCAACGATTACGCTATCAAGCACACCATTCTTTTCAGAGTACAACGCCCACATAATGCGTCCAGGATCATCAGCGCTTTCGCAATGGAGCGTCACATAGCGCTTTCCATATCGGTCAGACAATGTTGTATAAAAAATATTAGGCGAGAAACCGCCCTTAGCGCCAACGACCATAAAATCCTTTGCAATCATTACAGAAAGATCAAGGGTATGGCAGTCCGCCCAACAAAGTGTCGAACAAGCCATAACCAACGCCATTAGGACTTTTGAAATTTTTCGCAACACCATCAAGAGCACACTTTCGTCTTCCTGTCGTTGCCGCCACCGTCCCTGCAGGTGGCTTTCGCCGCACTATAAGCCATCTCCACTCCGACTTCAGATTCCATATTGTACATGGAATAAGTCTTGGTATCGGTTGAACCATGAGCGTCCTTGATGGTCACAATCAGATTTCGGCCATCAGCCTTGTAGGTGTATTCGGCATCGTCACCGAACGCGTCCTTACGCACAAAGTGCCAAGTGCTCACGTCGGACTTGACCATAGCATCGCAAGCCGGCAGTTCAATGCAAGTTTTAGCAACACCCTCTGTTTCTAGCGACGGCGAAGCTTCATCTGCCTGAGTGGCAGAATTACCATCATCGCAAGCTACAAAGACCAACGCCAAAGAAACAACAGACAAACTAAAATAATTCATACTACTCCTTTTGATTAATACCAGCCCTGGCTAGCGCCATACCACGCATCTTCGGCCGGCCCCAGATTGGCAGGGCCTTTTTTCGCAGGTTTTCCATCATCGGCAAACGTAAACGGAATCGTAACGGTACAATTCTTATAATCCCCCGCATCAAATTTCCACTGCAAAATATCATTCAGCACGGCCTTTTCAAATTCAGGAAAATTCGTGGTTGCACTGACAATTTCTCCCGTTTCTATATTGCCATCCGGGAGTATTTTAAACTTCACCGTAATCTTGCCTTCAAAACCTGGATTTGTCCGCAAGAAATTATTGTACAAAGGTTTCAGACGATTCGGGGTATTAGCCCTGACAACCTCCATGATCTTTTCGGAGGAACGTCCTTGAGCACTCGATGTATCCTTTGGAGCTTCAGCCACCTTACTTTCAGAAGCAGACTCATCATGCGGCGTTGCAGTCGTTGGTACAGGTTCACTTACTGGTTGCTGCGAATTACCGGCACAAGCCGCAAGGATACCAGCGACAATAATTACGGCAAATTTCAAGAAAAAAGGCGTTTTCATAAGATTCTCCAACTCATTTTATGCCAAAATTTTTGGGCTACCAGTAGATAATATAAATATCCACTTTAAACTTTCCGGGAACTTTTTAAATTTGAGGTTAGAAAAAGAGGATTTCATGTTTTTTGAACAAGCAATAGCCCATAACCTCCCGAATTATACGAAGGAATCGGATTCCGCCTACGGCGAGACCCTCGCTCCGCTCGATTACAAGGACGAACTTAAGGTCAAGAACGAAGCCATCCGCGAATTTTGGGAAGTCAACCGCCTTGCACGCGGTCCGCAGCCGATTGTGGCAAGCCCCATGCCGCGCAATTACCGCACGACGTCCAAGCGCCAAGTCGAAATGAAGCCGGGCGACCTCCGCTTTAACGAATACGACAGCATCTTGGAGCCCGAAGAACACAACGCCATTTACCGTCTGCTGTTCGACAAGCTCATCACGCCGGCATACAAGCCGCTCGCTTACGCGCTCAACTGGCTCATCATCCGCGGCACGTACAAGTACCGCATCGTGATTTTCAACGTGAAAAAGCTGGACGCAAGTATCGTGCGCAAGCTCAAGCAGATTTCCGAAGTCTTGCAGCAGAGCCCGTACCACGTGACCGCAGCACATGCCTACGTGGACCCGACTGGTTCCAACTACTATCTCGAAGCAAAGCGCCCGACAGACACGCTCAACTTCAAGCAGCTTTACGGCCCGCGCGAACTATCGCTCGACCTCGGCCATTTCAGGCTCAAATACCCGGTGACGGGCTTCAGCCAGATTAACGAAAGCCAAATTCACAACCTCATCAAGTCCGCAAGCCGCTTGCTCGGTCTCGAAAAGGGCGACCATTTCTTGGATCTTTACTGCGGTTACGGTCTCTTCAGCTTTGCTCTCGGTGAAGCCGCCAAGTCCGTGCTCGGTGTGGAATGGGAAGGTCCGTCCATCGACTGTGCGAAGGCTTCTGCAAGATTCTTGAAGAAAAACTACAAGTTCATCGCAGGCAAGATTGACGAGACGTTTGTGCAAATGAGACTTCCGCGGCCGATCCCTGGCGAACCGGAACGCATTTTGTTGGACCCGCCGCGCAAGGGAACTGAACCGGGCGTCATCCGGGCTCTCGCGATGCGCAAGCCCGTTCGCGTACTTCACATTTTCTGCGGCACCGATGAAATCCCAGCAGCTCTCGCCGAATGGGAACGCTACGGCTACCGCGTCAAGGAAGTGTTGCCGATGGACTTGTTTCCCGGCACGCCGCACCTCGAAACGCTTGTCGCACTTGAGAAAAAGTAATAGGTACCGCGTCCTATTTCAATTTCTTCAGGAAGGCATCGAGCCTTACACAGAACTGAGCCGCCCCTAGATAGCTCACATGATTCGGATTATTGGCCATCTCGTCTGAATAGTCGTGATGGCCATCTTTATATTCATCAAAAATTTCGATGCCCATATTTTTCACCGCATCAATAATCTTATGCGCATCATCCCAACTCGGGCCATACGGGTCAAACGCTTCCGTATCCTTGTAACCCGGGTTGCGTGGCGGAATCGCGGCAATCAGCTTGACGCCCTTCGAATCTGTAAACTTTTTCAGCGCCTTAATCTTTTCCAAGTTCTCTTGCAAGGACTGCGAATCGAACGGCAACAGAGAAAGATCCACATTCACAATCGGCACACCCCATTCACCTACAGGCAAAAGGAATGTTCCTTCTAAATACTGCTGTCCAAGCAACACCTGCGGGAATTGCTGTTCCTGGCTGAGCGCCGCAATTTCATTTTTCGTAGCGTTCGACAAATAATTTTCGTCATAGCGGATGCCCGGAGAATTTTCAAGAACCGGCCCAGTCATTTCATTGTAGGTCCTGTAAAGGAATCCCGGCGAAAGTTCAATCACGACGTACTTGAGTTTCGGTGCATACGGGATTGCATAATTACGAATCAGGTAATCAAACAGGTGGATATCAGACAAAGTCACACCCATGTTAATCGCCTTGTAAGACTTGATGGAATCTTCAATCACGGCATTCAAAAGCATCGAGCTACCGAAAGTCGCAACTTCAATTTTGTCGCTCTGATTCCAGAACGACTGCAATCTCATGCCCAGTTCAACCACCGCAAACGGGTACGGGCTCGGCGCATTGTTGTCATAATACGCACCAGCACTATCCACATCCACGGTCGGCTTCGGGTGGTCTTCACCATCTTGCCAAACCCACAAGCACGGGTGCCAAAGTTCCTCGCCTTCCACAAGCGGAGTCACGTCACCATTGTCCAAGTTCACAAGCGCCAGCTGGCGATGCGCCCCATTGTAATCCGTAAGGCTTGCGACAATCAAATTGCTCGGTTCACCGTTCAACATACCTACAACCCATTCGGTATGGTCAAACGTGTATTTCGCAGGAGACGCCACCGTGCGCACCAAATGCCCCGTGCTATCCGCTACGAGAATTCGTTCGTGAACGCCATAATTCACGCCCACAAAATCGCGTCCACGCGTACCACCAAAATCAAGGAACAGCGTACGCTTCGTTCCGTCCTTCGTCAGAGACGCGTTGCACGCCTGTTCGCCATTGTACCAAATCACATCGGTACCCGTAAGCACATCGGTCAAATGCGCACGCAACAACGTCGAAGAAGAAATTCCAAAGCTATTATCCTTTTCAACACCGCCATGGTAAGCGCCGTCAAAAAGCTTTTGCGGCGTCCCAAATTTTCCTTTTGCAAACTTGACCTGCCACGTGCTCTCCTTCATAAATTCTTCACTTTTGTTATTCCTTGCCGAGCTCACGTACACAATCACGGTATCGCCATTCGGGTTCACGCGCCAACGTGGAATCGCCGCATTTTCTACTGGCAACTTTACCAGGTTGCTTCCCGATTCATTCAAGTCGCGGACATAGACTTCAGATTCCTTCAGCACGCCTTCCATCGACGTGCAAAAGGCTACATGCCTACCGTCCGGAGAGATATCCGGGTGATAGACATCTATCTTATCTTCAATTTCAACAATCTTCGCCGTTTTGGCAAAGTCTACATAAGCCAAGTTCCCGCTTATGTCATTTCGGAACGCAAGTTTTGCATTATATGAACTTGTAAGCTGTCGCAGTTCAGACGGCTGGATCAGCGGCGTAATCGGAGCAGACACGGTGCTTCCGTTATCCGTAAACCACGTTGCATCAGGAATAGCACCACACACCAGGCGGAACCCGATGTAATCACCCTTTGTCGAACTCAAGATAGGATAAGTATCTCCCCTGCTATACAAATACATCGCCGTCGGGGAGCTCAAGTAGCTACCGCCCTTCACCACGCAAGAACCAATCGCATCGCCATCAATCGAGCCCACAAAATTGGATACTGTCGTATCCCTAAAAGAGGCATAACGGTCGTTCACGAGTTCAAGAATATTCCCCGCCATGTCGCAGATATTCCCTGCGTTCTTGGAAGTACATACCTGATGCGCTGCCGAACCCGAGTTAGCCCCATTCCAGCTTTGTTCCGTTTTCCAGTTTTTCGACGCAACAAAAATCCATTCCGCTTCGGTCGGCAATCTAAAGCCTTTCTTCTGCGGATTGAACTTGTAGCCTTTCATCTTGACACAATGCTTTTCGGAATCAAATTCGGCACTCGTATAATCATATGCCGTATCAAGCCCATGTTTTTTGCTCAATGCATTTGCATACAAGACGGCATCGTAAAACGTCACGTTTGCAGCAGGCAAAGAATCCTGTTTGCAAGAGAGCTTCACGCCCGTTTCTTTGCGCATCAAGTCATTAAAGTCTTTACAGATAACTTCGTGACGGCCGATATAAAAATCATAGGTAAACTCGGCAGTCATTTTCGGACGTTCCAACGTTTTAGCAGAAACGTCATCCGTCCCAAGCGTCGTCTTTTTGCCCTTAGCCTGCACATAGACAAAGCCGTCGACGTTCAGTTCGTCTTGCTCCGGCGCCACAGAATTGTCACCGGAATGGCTATCGTCCGAACAGGATGTAGCAACTGCAATTGTCAAAAAAGACAACATTAAAATTCGAATAATTTTCTCCATACCCTCAATATACTATTTTTTGCTTACATGGTAACAAAATCCAACACGCCCGACAATACACTTTGGACCCGCACGTTCATTACCGTCGCTGCGGCGAACTTTTTGCTGTTCTTTAGCTTTTACCAGCTATTGCCGATTTTGCCGTTGTACATCATCGACAAATTCCAGACAGACAACGCAACCGCAGGGTTCATCATTTCGCTCTACACGATTGGAGCGCTTGCCTGCAGGCCTTTTGCGGGGTTCCTCGTCGATACGTTCAGCCGAAAGCCGCTATACTTTTGGACATTTTTCGCATTTACACTCTGCTTTTTAGGCTACAAGACAGTCGGGCTGTTGCCGATTCTAGCGGTCGTGCGTTTTGCACACGGGCTGTTCTTTGGCATTTCGAGTACCGCAAGTAATACGGTGGCTATTGATGCACTGCCCGCAAGTCGCCGAGGCGAAGGCATCGGGTATTTCGGGATTAGCGTGAACTTAGCCTTCGCCACCGGTCCCATGACCGGAATGTTTCTTTACGAAGCATTCGGCGACGGGATTGTTTTTGCAATTTCTACAATCCTTTGCGTGATTGGACTTGTGCTTGTGCAGACGCTCAAGGTAAAGCCCCGCGAAAAGAAGGTCTGCGCCCCGCTTTCGCTCGACCGATTCTTCCTCACTCGCGCCGTTCCGCAATTTGCAAACTTCATCTTCGTCGGATTTGCGTACGGCCCGGTCACAAACTATATCGCCATTTACGCAAACGAACTTGGCATCGGTGGCACAGGATGGTTCTACGCGCTCATCGCTTCGGGCCTCATCTTGAACCGCATCATGACAGGCCGCCTGATTGACCGCGGTTACCTGATTCATCTTGTGGGTTCCGGCATGACTTTGATCGTCGTCGCTTACTTCATCCTCGCCTTTAGCCACAGCCCCATTACATTCTTCTTATCCGCATTCCTTATCGGAACAAGCCTCGGGCTTATCTTCCCTGGCTACCAGACCATGTGCGTGAACCTCGCTCGCCACGACCAACGCGGAACAGCAAACAGTACATACCTAAGCGGCTGGGACATCGGCATTGGAGCCGGAATTCTCGTAGGAGGCGCCATGGCAAACCACTTCGGGATGCACCAGCAAGTGTTCTTCGTCTGCGGCATAGCACTCGCCATCGCCGACATCATGTTCCTCGCCTACACATCAAGGCATTACTTGAAAAACAAGCTTGAGGGATAAGACTACGCCAAGCGCTTGTCTTCGTACATTCTCTTGTCGGCGTTGATCATGCTTTCCTTGAAGCTTTCGGGATTTCCATCCCAGCGGGCAAAGCCCATGCTCGCCTCAATCTTATAGGAGCGTGACACGCTCTTCGCGACTTCTTCTTGCAAGCAATTGCGGACTTCCTTAACCACATCGTCCGGGACTTCAGTCTGCGCAATCATCAAAAACTCGTCGCCACCGTAACGGCAGAGGAACATCGAAGACCCCAAGCGTTCACAAGCCTTCTTGAGCGCCTGCGAAACGATAATGAGCGCACGGTCTCCTTCGGCATGGCCGTAAGTATCGTTAATTTGCTTAAAGTGGTCCACGTCCACCATAATCACAAAAGAATCTTTTTCTTCGCGCGGCTGATGCAAATAGTCATGCAGACGGTTACGGTTATTGAGCATCGTCAATGAATCCGTCGAAATCAACTGGTTTTGCATATGCTAATACGCAAACAAAATAATAGCGGTACACCAGAAGCAGAAAATTGGAGTCGTCAATGCAAAGAGAATCTGCGCACCGCCCGCCACCAACACACCCGGCGTATAGCTAGCCACAATCAGATACGTTCCAAGATTAGCCCTATTCAGCATGGTTCGCGTACGGAGCAATCCGCGAACTGTTCCCGCCATCCAATAAATTAACGGCAAGAATGCTAAGATGAAATAATAAAAGCCAATGGGTTCTAGCCGGTCATCAAGCCAAAAGTCGGGAGCAATCCAAAAAGAAATGAGCAACGCC
The DNA here is from genome assembly GCF_000146505.1 of Fibrobacter succinogenes subsp. succinogenes S85. Lineage (GTDB taxonomy): Bacteria > Fibrobacterota > Fibrobacteria > Fibrobacterales > Fibrobacteraceae > Fibrobacter > Fibrobacter succinogenes. The sequence continues at coordinate 1,425,728 of NC_017448.1, forward strand.
ACAAACTGCACGATAATCGGGATGCGTAATTTAAATTGAAGCGTTTCAATCTGCTTACGAGTCATTTCCGGGCGTGTACTGATTTCAGCAAACATAAAACAGTTATACGCGACAACCGGCATAATAATGGCATTGAAATAATTCACCGCCAAAACAGTAAACGTATTTTTCGGGAAAGTCGCATCGTTCACAAGCGCCCAAACAGAGTCACTTATGAAATAGACAATATGCCAAAGCACAAGCGTCTGGAAAAGTTCATACTTGACCTGCGGAGTCGGGAGTCTCTTGATACTGTACAAAAGCAGCAGCAGTATCACGATGCATCCCGCATTGACTTCGACATAAAATCCAAAAACGCTCATAGTTACAAAAATACTCTATTTCTATTACATTAGGACAAAAATCCCTGTTTATTCTCAAAAAATAATCTCCATCACAAAGCGTATCCGAAAGGCACAAACGTTGCATATATAATACAGGTACATAAATTTTCAATCAAAAACGCCGTTTTTGCTCATTTTTGCAAATTTCCGTTTTATAGAAACATTGCTTTTCCGTAAAATTCAATTTATATTTAGGAGTGATGAAAGCGATTATCGAATACTCCAACTTCCGACAGTACATGCGCGACTTTTACGAAGAGCGTAAGCTCCGCCATGTTTTCTCGTGGCGAGAATTTTCCAAGGCCGCAGGCTTTACCTCATCTTCGTACATGAAGGTCGTCTGTGACGGGAAAAGCAATTTGAGCCGTATCGGTGTCGAACGCACCGGGCAAGCCATGGGACTTGTCGGATTCGAAATGGACTACTTCAGGGCGATGGTCAACTTCGGCCAAGAAACAGACGAAGCAAAAAAGAAGGCTGCCTACGAAGAAATGCTCGAAATTGCGAGAGTCCACAAAGTCAGAGTTGTCGAAGGCGACCTGTTTGAATTTTACGAAAGCTGGCGAAACCCAGTCTTACGAGAACTCGCCCCGCTCATGCCAGGCGCCACTCCGGGTGAACTCGCCAAGATGTGCTACACGGACGTTTCCGCCGCAGACATCAAGCAGTCCCTTGATTTTTTGGTCAAGGCAGGGTTCCTCAAAAAAGAGGGAGAAAACACATACTCCCAGACAGAAACATCCATCAAGGGCTCCCCCGAAGCAACCAAGCTCGCCATCCGCGACATGCACCGCGAAATGGCCAAAATTGCAGCAAATTCGCTGGATCTCGCCCGTACCGAGCGCAACTTTACCGGCGTCACCATGGGCATTTCCAAGGACTCTTACGAACAAATCGTCAAGGAGCTTGACGAATGCCGCCGCAAAATCGTGAGCATTGCCGCAGGCGACAAAAACATCGATCAAGTTTATAGATTAAATTTACAGTTATTCCCTCTCACAAGAAAGGCGAAGGAGAATGGCAATGACTAAGTTGTTCAATAAATTCTTGACTATATGCGTCGCGGCATTCTCCGCATTTAGCCTCTCGGCCTGTTCTGACAAAATAGCAGGAACTGCCGAAGAACCAAACCAGTTCGCCTATGGGACGCAGTCTAGCAGTTCCATAGACCGCTCCATCGTATCGGATTCCGGCAAATCTCTAGAAACACCAAACGATTTTCCTATTATCACAAGCAGCGCCACATCAGTCCCGTCACCAACCACAAATAATTCATCGTCGTCCCAATCGGAATACGACGGTTTTGTGCCAATCACGATAGACCCGACTCCATCCTTACCCGATTCCGTTCCCGGAAATAGCGGAGCCGGCAGCAGTGGCGGCGCACCTAGTTTCGGCAACCCCGATTGTCATTGCCAAGGCGACGCAAAATGCTATTGCGGTTCAGACGGTGCGTCTGCATACACACTTGATGATTATCTCAAAAATTACAATATCACCGATGTCTCTTACGACGACAACGTCCTTGCCTTTAACAAGACTTACGATGGTCAGCTCGAAGACGTCTACAACTCTGCGAAAGTAAATACATCACAGCTGAGATCCATCGGCCTGCATAAGATTACCAGTGAAAACGCCAGCGCATTAAGCATACTGTTTTTAAGGACTACAATGAACATGGGCGGAATGCTCTACGAAAAAGACGGAGTCGTTTCTAGAACGCAAGGCGGTTGCCAACTTTACGTGCTGAACGTCTATGACACATCGCCCGTCATCCACGTGCTTACCGAGATTTCAAAGGATACTATCAAAATCACAGACGTCCATGACAACTGCGATTACGAGCCGCGCCCATTCGATATGCATGTCGGATTCCTGTTCGAATACTGCGGCGAGCTTTCTGAAAGTCCCAAAATTGACATAACATTCAAGCTCAACGAATCCATGAAGTGCGGTACAGTCGACTACGACGAGTACATCAGTAAAAAACTCAGGGACTCCTCCGGCCAGTAAAAGGCAACCTCACATTTGCGCCACATTGGGATACGGCAATATTTGTCGCATCCCAAATCTATATTGTAGCCATAAAAAAATTACGGTCAAAAAAAACACCTCATTTCGTTTTACAGATTCAATAGAGAAAACGATATATAATTGCGGTTTTAGGTGTTTGCTATGAGAAAATTTGCCGTTTAAAGGAGGTTTTATGAGAGAAAATTACTTCGGTCGCGTATTAAATTCCCTGAATACAGAATGCACCCGCAAAAATTATGAGCTCGATTTCGTAACGCTCAAGAGCTACGAATACTGGATTCGCATGATGCGGATTTGCAAAAGCTATCCCGATGCCGACGACTGCATTGCAATCATCTCCAAAGAACGCGCCTCCCGCGTGCTGAAAGACCTCTCGGAACATTTCGAAAAGCTCAACGCCGAAGAAGACCGCCTCCCGCTTCATGCAAAAAAGCGCTTTATCAAGGAATCGAACGGGAATTATGCCGGCAAGAGGCTCCGCTGCAACGAAGAGAGCGAAGAAATGAGCGTTGCCTACCAGCGCCGCCAAATGGCTGTCGTGCGTTTCAACGACGTCATTGACCGTTCCTGCTCTGTCCGCGAAATTACGGATTTCGTGCGCAATTACCTGTGCGGTGAAGGCATTTTTGACCAGCAGTCGCAAAAGGTTTTCTACGATAGCATTGTCCGTGAACTGCTCGGTTTTCTGGAAGAGAACAGAGACGTGCATGACGCCTATTACAAACGCCTTGAAATCGTGCAGAAATCGTTCAACCTGACCGATGACGAAATGGAAATCATGATGTTCTCGTGGATTTTCTTCAACAAGGAACAGTGCAGTTCGCTTTTGGAAATGATCGGTTCCCGCAGATTCAGAGGGGCCGTGCTTCCGGATATTTTTCCGCAGCTTTATCCGGACGTTGATTTCGAAAACGCCGTTTCGAACAAGGGGACGCTCAAACAGATGGGCATCCTTGACGAAGACCTCGACATTTCCAAGCGCATCGGGATGTTCCTGGACGGTCATTCCGGCAACGATCTGGACAGCCTCTATTTTAGAGTCTATGAAGGTGACTCCGTTCCGTTCAAGAAGCTCTGCAACAACAACCCGAAAGTGGAATTGGCGTTCAACATGATCAAGCACGCCAAAGTTGGCGAAGGCTTGAACCTTTTCTTCTACGGTGTTGAAGGTACCGGCAAAACCGAACTCGCCAAAGCGATTGCAAAAAAGCTCAACCGCCCGCTCGTGCTCACAAACATCAGCATTGTCGGCGAACACCGCGAAAGCAAGGAAAACTCAGTCGTTCGCAGCCGCATGGGGAGCATCCTTTATGCCGCCACAAAGTTCCAGAAAAAGAAGGCGATTCTCCTCGTCGACGAATCCGACGTCATTCTCAACTGTTGCGAAAAAGGAAGTCTCAACTTCTTCCTTGAACAGATCAAGGTTCCCGTCATCTGGATTTCGAATACCACGCGCTGGATTGAAAACAGCACGCTCCGCCGTTTCAATTACTCCATCCATTTCGACCGCCCCGATGCCGAAAAGCGTTTGCAAGTCTGGGAATCCGTTGTCAGCGAACATAGCGCATCGTCCATTATCCCGCAAGAAGTCGTGAAGCGATTCTCCGAAGAATTGCAAATTACCGCAGGCGGCATCACGCAAGCTATCGTCGGCGCCAAAAAGCTCGTGGAGTCCGGTTGCAAAATTGACCCCATCAAGGCCATCCGCACCATCGCCGAAGCGCAATCGGAACTTTTGGACTTGGACATGGTTTATGCCAACCGCGACAAGGAAAGCCGTTCGCCCACGTACCTGCTTGACGCGCTGAACATCGATGCCGACATGAAAAACGTACTGAAAGTCATGAGCGCATTTGACGAAAAGTGGAAACAGATGCAAGACGGCGACCGCCCGGATAGCCTCAACATGCTCCTCTACGGCGCCCCCGGCACCGGCAAGACGGAATTCGCCAAGCACATTGCACGCACGCTCGGCCGCAAGCTCATCATCAAGCGCACAAGCGACTTGCTGAATAGCTACGTCGGTGAAACCGAAAAGGCCATCCGCAAGATGTTCAAGGAAGCCGAAGAAGCCAAGGCAATCCTCTTCCTTGATGAAGCCGACAGTTTGATCCGTGACCGCAACGGAGCCTCGCACAACTGGGAAGTAACCCAGGTGAACGAAATGCTCACGCAGATGGAAAACTTCAAGGGCATCTTCATTGCAGCCACCAACTTCGAAGGCGAACTCGACACAGCATCGCGCAGACGCTTTGCGCTCAAAGTCAAATTCGGTTACCTCAAGCCGGAAGGCATTGAATCGCTGTGGCACGGATTCTTCCCGAACGTGCAAATGCCCGAAGCCGTGAAGAACCTCCGCATGCTCACCCCGGGCGACTTCAACGCTGTCTACAGCACGCTCCGATTCTACGACGCAAGCGAGCTCACCGCCGACCGCATCATGAACGCGCTCAAGTCCGAAATCGCCTACAAGGACAGCCGCGAAGGAAGAACCATGGGACTGTAGAGAAGGGCGTTCCCGCGCATATACAAAAAAGGCCGCAGCATTTTATTGCTACGGTCTTTGAACCATTTGGAAAAGGTTATATTAACTTTACAACCACTGGCTCATTACTTTTAAAGGAACAGACGATGCTCAAACCCGCAAATAAAGAAGAACTGCAGAAAATCATTGAGAACCGCATTCAGACCGAGGGTCCCGAATGCAACCTGAACGACATCGATGTTTCGGACATCACCGACATGAGCGACTTATTCAAAGGAAGCGAATTCAATGGTGACATCAGCAAGTGGGATGTATCCAACGTGACGGATATGAGCGATATGTTCAGTGGCACACAATTCAACGGTGACATCAGCAGATGGAATGTGTCCAATGTGACGAATATGAGAAGTATGTTCTTCATGAGCAAATTCAATGGCGGCATCAGCGAGTGGAAAGTGTCCAAAGTGATCGATATGAGTAGTATGTTCTCCATGAGCAAATTCAACGGCGACATCAGTAGGTGGGATGTGTCCAATGTGACGAATATGAGTAATATGTTCTTCTTTAGCCATTTCAACGACAACATCAGCAACTGGGATGTGTCTAAAGTGACGAATATGGGCGGGATGTTTAGTGGCACACAATTCAACGGTGACATCAGCAGATGGAATGTGTCCAACGTGACTAATATGGACGCGATGTTCTCCGATAGCCAGTTCAACAGCGACATCAGCAAGTGGAACGTGTCTAAAGTGACGAATATGTGTAATATGTTCTCCGATAGCCAGTTCAACGGTGACATCAGCGAGTGGAAAGTGTCCAATGAGACTAACATAGCCGGTATATTCGGTGGTAGAAGTCAGTTCAAAGGCGACATTAGCAAGTGGAACATACGCGCCACCATGAAGAACTTGATCTATTTATAGTTGCAAATAAAAACGCCTAGCTTTTGTAGAGCTACCATCCTTAACATTCAAAGCCTTGATGCGGATCTGCACAAGGCTTTTTACTTTTTTGCCATTTTTTCACATTTTTGTATTTAAATTTATTGACGATTAAAATTGCATTTGCATTACTTTTAAAGGAACAGACGATGCTCAAACCCGCAAATAAAGAAGAATTGAAAAAAATCATCGAGAACCGCATTCAGACCGAGGGTCCCGAATGCGACTTGAACGACATCAATGTTTCGGCCATCACCGATATGAGCGAATTGTTCAAAGAAAGCAAATTCAATGGCTACATTAGCAAGTGGAACGTGTCCAACGTGACCGACATGAGCAGGATGTTCCTTGGTAGCCAATTCGACGGCGACATCAGTAGGTGGGACGTGTCAAACGTGATCAATATGAGCGAGATGTTCCGTGAAAGCAACTTCAACGGCGACATCAGCAATTGGAACGTATCCAACATGATGAACAAGAAAAGTATGCTTGAAGGAAGCTCATTCAATGGTGACATCAGTAGATGGGGCCATTCCAAAGTAACTTCGGAAAAGTCGGAGAATAACTTTGTTCTTGACGACTATTTGGAGTTGCTGGATGATGAATTTTTGAATCCAGAGACCTATTTGGATTTATCTGATAAGAGCCTACATGACGGTGTCGATGGTGGTCCTGATGATGCTTTGTTTAACGATGATGATAGTACCTTCAAAAGCAGTTCTGTATCAGCATCTAGAGATCCATCTGCGTTAGCGGAAGAGGAAAACCAGAAAGCGAAGGCAATCGGCTCTGTGTTTGAAGGACGCCCATTCATCGGCGACATTCACGAGTGGGATGTATCCGAAGAAATTTCAAATCAGGATAGCTATGTTCCTTGTAATTACTTAAAAAAAAAGACGATGCTCAAACCCGCAAATAAAGAAGAACTGAAGAAAATCATTGAGAATCGCATTCAGACCGAGGGACTCAAATGCGACCTGAACGACATCGATGTTTCTGGCATTACCGATATGAGCGGGTTGTTTGAAGGTGACGAATTTTTTGATGTTGACATAGATGACATTCTAGGTAGGTGGCTCCCGTCTATTGGCGACTTTAATGGTGACATCAGTAGGTGGGACGTGTCCAATGTAACGAATATGAGTAGTATGTTCTCCTGTAGCCAATTCAACGGTGACATCAGTAGGTGGAACTTGTCCAATGTGACCGATATGAGCGGAATGTTCTCCGACAGTCAATTCAACGGCGACATCAGTAGGTGGAACTTGTCCAATGTGACCGGCATGCACGAAATGTTCTCCCGTAGCCAATTCAACGGTGACATTAGTAGGTGGGACGTGTCCAAAGTGACCGATATGAGCAGAATATTTTCTGACAGTCAATTTGACGGAGACATCAGCAAGTGGAAAGTGTCCAACGTAACCAACATGAGCGGGATGTTTGAAAGAAGCTCGTTCAATGGTGTCATTAGCAAGTGGGACGTGTCCAATGTAACGAATATGAGTAGTATGTTCTCCCGTAGCCAATTCAACGGTGACATTAGTAGGTGGAACGTGTCCAATGTTACCGATATGAACGGGATGTTTTCTGATAGTTCGTTCAACGGCGACATCATTAGGTGGGATGTTTCCGAAGAAATTTCAAATCAGGATAGCTTGGTTCGTTGTAATTACTTAAAAAAACAGTTTTTAACAACAACCGCTCCCAATAAAAAAGAAATTTTGAGAAATCTTATTAAAGAAAGAATTAAGCGGTTTGGACACAAATGCAACCTGAACGACATCGATGTTTCGGACATCACCGATATGAGCGGGTTGTTTGAAATACTCGGATTCAACGGCGACATTAGCGAATGGGACGTGTCAAACGTGACCGACATGAGCAGGATGTTCTATGGCAGCCAATTTAACGGCGACATCAGCAAGTGGAACGTATCTAAAGTAACTAACATGAGCCACATGTTTGAAGGCGCTTATAGGTATATTGGGGATTACGAACACAAACGAATAGTAGACAATCCGTTTACAGGTAATATCAGTAGGTGGGATGTATCTAATGTGACTGACATGAGTTATATGTTCCGCTGGAGCGAATTCAACGGCGACATTAGCAATTGGAACGTGTCTAAAGTAACTAATATGAGCCACATGTTTGAAAGTTATAAGAATATTCGGAATTTTTGGAAATGCAAATTATATGGCTTAGAAAATAACAATCTGTTTATTGGCGACATCGGCAAGTGGGATGTATCCAATGTGACCGACATGAGTTGTATGTTCTACTGGAGCAAATTCAACGGCGACATCAGTAGGTGGAATGTATCCAATGTGACCGACATGCACGAAATGTTCTCCCATAGCAAATTCAACGAATTCAATATCCGCAATTGGAACATCCGTCCCGACTGTGACACCACGAACATGTTTAAAAAAGATCATAAATAAAAACGCCCAACTTTTGTAGAGCGACCATCCTAAACATTCAAAGCCTTGATGCGGATTTGCACAAGGCTTTTTATTTTTTGCGTTTGCAAATTTTTTTACGGACTTGCTTTACATTGGCGGGACAGCCTACGATAATTATACAGAGAATACAACCAACGAAGGCATAACCATGTTTGACTTCATCAGCAACATTCTAGAACGCATAACGTATTTCTTCACACAGGTGGTCTTGCTCATCATCATCGTTCTTGCAGTCGTCCTGCTTTTCCTCGCAACTAACAGGCACAACAAGAACCCCTATGTGGATCACTCGCAAGAAATCCAGAAACAGAAAATCGAGGCCGAACGAGATGCTCAATACAAGGAGGCTTTGCAACGCCTCTATGACGAACAATATGGAAAATAAACCAACAACGGAGGCGTCACCATGGGGTGTCTTGGCAACCTAATCAAAATCTTCCTCGGCATAATCATGATTATCATCATGCTTATCGTTGGTTACAAGCTCATCTTCGATCCGTATCGGCCCGAGTCTCCTAACAGCTGTTGGTCCCATAGACCTGTAGCAGAAGAGACTTATTCGAAGTCAGATGATGGTGAATACAAGGCCAAAGAAGAAAACTATGACTTCCGTACCAATGTCCCTGTCCAGGTGGGTGAAAACCATGACTACATTATGGAGAACACTTTCCAGAAGCCAGGCGTTGTCATGGAGCTTACCCCGAACCTTGAAAGCGGCCTCATCTATGTAATCAAGGTGTTCAAGAGCCAGCTCGGGGAAGATTTCGCACCTACCATCACATCAGCTCACGACTCCTTCGATAAACATGACAGATGGTCTAAACATAGGACAGGACGAGCTGTCGATATCAGACTCAATGACCTACCACTCAAAGAGAAAAGACGAGTCGTCAAAATCCTACAAGGAACCCTGCCCAAGGAATATAAGGTAGAATGGGAAAGCCAGGGAACCGTGAACGAACATCTCCACTTCCAATCTCGACATTAATCCAAACATCTTATAGGGGCTTTTTATTAGCCAAGGAAAAAACATGGCAATTTTTGAAACGCTTTTTATCTTGACCGGACTTCTCATGGGCTATGTGTCACGGGGCGGAATGTACCTATTCTTGCTTCCGCTTGCCGTAGTGGCGTTCGTGCTCGCCATTATGAACAGGCCGAGCCCAACGGGTTCCAGGACAAAAAAAATCGTAAGCTCAATTTTATCGGCAGCTTACCTTGTCACGGTATTTGTCGGCTCACTTACTGCCATATCCCCCAAAAAGGAACCGACAGTTGCATTTCAGGCTCAGGATTGCAAGGACTTGTCCGGCATGGCAGATCTGGAGCGCGTCAAGGCGGAGATCGCCTTACATGACGACGAATTAATTGAGTGCGACCCTACAAAAGAGAAGGGCTGCATGGAATTCACCAATTATGGGACAAGAAGCGACAGCAACAGGTTTTACACGGTTTCCTTGCACTGGAAATTGCCGAGATTCCAGGTTTATCCTAAAGGGATCCACCGGAAAATCATCAAGGGGCTGTTGGGTGAGGACTTGACCGATGCCGACACGATCCTTGATTCTGAACATCTAGGAGAAATTCATAAAAAAGCCGTTTACCATCAGGCGGAAAATTACAAGAGAAGCATTGAGTTCGAACTCAGGAATTATCCCAATGACTGGTACTTTGACAGCGCCCATACAGAAGTCGCCGCCACCCTCCATTACGAACGCCAGGACAGTATAGATGTTGCGATTGATTCACTGCTGTGGACGACTTATTATATTTCAAATGCTGGGTACAATGCCGGTGCCGCCGGAGGTTACTTTTACGAGTATCATCGGACCTTCTCAAAGAAAGACGGGTCGTTGGTTGATTCCACTATTTTCAATCCAAATGAAAAGAAGTCAATTGTATCGCTTCTTCGCAAATATGCGGAAAAATACGATGCCAGGGCTGATGCCATCGGCATGAATTTCCAGCTGGAGCCCTCTTTTTTGAAGGACGGTATCGGTTTTGACGGTTTGTCTTTCGACATCGGCTGGCATACCCACGGTAGTGTGATGATTGTGGTGCCTTACAAGGAAATTCTACCCTATATGGAAACTTGGGCTCGCCAAAAATTCGGTTTTACAGAAGGTGGAGATCCATAATATAGTCCCCCGCCATACGCAAAAAAGACCGCAGCATTTTATTGCTACGGTCTTTAATGTTTTTGGATCCCCTCCCGCGCTACGCTTGGTCGAGGATGACTTTAGGCATTACACCTCTTCAATGCTTGCGTGATATTCCTGAAGAGATTTAACAGCGCCGTGTCCGTTCCTTGCAGCGGCAATACCCTTCACGGTGTTGTAGGCACCGGCGAGGGTTGTGATGTACGGAACCTTGTACTTGATGGCGGCCTTACGGATAGCGCTTTCGTCCTTGATGGCGTCGCGCTTTGCCCACGGCGTGTTGATGATGAGGTTCACCTGCTTGTTCAGGATGATATCGAGAACGTTCGGGCGGCCTTCAGCAATCTTGTTCACCACTTCGCACTTGACACCGGCGGCTTCGTAGAACTTGGCGGTACCTTCGGTAGCGTAAATCTTGAAGCCGAGCTTCTGGAATTCCTTACCGATTTCAATCGCCTGTTCGGAGAGGTTCACCTTGTCAGAAAGGCTGATGAGCACAGCGCCTTCGGACGGGAGGAAGGAACCTGCAGCTTCCTGGCTCTTGTAGTAAGCGAGGGCGTAGTCGTCGGAAAGGCCGAGGACTTCACCAGTGGAGCGCATTTCGGGGCCGAGAACCGGGTCCACCTTCGGGAACTTGTCGAACGGGAACACAGCTTCCTTGGCACCGTGGTGGTTGAACTTCTTGTCCTTGAGCTTGAGGTCTTCGAGCTTGGCACCGAGCATCAAGCGGGTCGCGAGGCGAGCCATCTGCGTGTTACAGACCTTGGAGACCAGAGGCACCGTGCGGGAGGCACGCGGGTTGGCTTCGAGGACGAACACCTTGCCGTCTTCGATAGCGTACTGCATGTTCATGAGGCCGCAAACGTGGAGGGCTTCTGCAATCTTGCGCGTGTAATCCTTGATGGTTGCGAGGTTTTCCTTCGTGATGGTCACCGGCGGGATAATGCAAGCGGAGTCACCGGAGTGGACACCGGCAAGTTCGACGTGTTCCATCACGGACGGGATGTAAACGTGTTCGCCGTCGGAGAGGGCGTCGGCTTCGCATTCCAAAGCGTTGTGGAGGAAGCGGTCGATGAGGAGCGGACGATCCGGAGTCACGCCCACGGCCTTCGCCACGTATTCGCGGAGCATGTTTTCATCGTAAATGACTTCCATGCCGCGGCCGCCAAGCACGAAGCTCGGGCGGATCATCACCGGGTAGCCGCCAATCTGCTTGACGCAAGCGAGGGCTTCGTCGATGTTCGTGGCCATGCCGCTTTCCGGCATCGGGATGCCGAGCTGGTCCATCATCTTGCGGAACAGGTCGCGGTCTTCGGCGATGTCGATGGAGTCGATGCTCGTGCCGAGAATCTTCACGCCTTCGTCGGAGAGCGCGCGGGCAATGTTCAGCGGAGTCTGGCCACCGAACTGCACGATGACGCCAGCCGGCTTTTCCTTATGATAAATCTGGAGAACGTCTTCGAGGCTGACCGGTTCGAAGTACAGCTTGTCGGAAGTATCGTAGTCGGTAGAAACCGTTTCGGGGTTGCAGTTCACCATGATGGTTTCGTAACCCATTTCGCGGAGAGCCATGGCAGCGTGGCAGCAGCAGTAGTCGAATTCGATACCCTGACCGATTCTGTTCGGGCCACCGCCGAGGATCATGATCTTCTTCGGGTTGTTGGAAGCGGTAGATTCGTCCTTGCAGTTGTAGGTGCTGTAGTAGTAGTACTGGTCCTTCACACCGCTCACCGGCACTGCGCACCAGCCTTCGACCACGCCGAGTTCCGTACGCTTCTTGCGCACGTCCTTTTCGCGGATGCCGAGGATCTTGGCGATGTACTTGTCGCTGAAGCCGTCCTTCTTGGCCTTGATGAGGAGTTCATCGGCCGGGAGACGGCCCGGAGTCTTGAGCATTTCTTCTTCGAGTTCCACGAGTTCGCGCATCTGCTGCACGAAGTAGGCCTTTTCGTAGGTGGCGGCGAAGATTTCTTCGTCGGTTGCGCCCTTACGGATAGCTTCGTACATCTGGAAGTGGCGTTCGGAAGAAGCGGTCTTCATCATTTCAAGGAGTTCTTCCTTGCTCTTCTTGTTGAAGTCCTTCGCAAAGCCGAGGCCGGAACGACCGTTTTCGAGGCCGCGAATAGCCTTCTGGAGGGTTTCCTTGTAGGTCTTGCCAATAGCCATGACTTCGCCCACAGCCTTCATCTGGGTGCCGAGGCAGTCATCGACGCCGCGGAACTTTTCGAATGCCCAGCGGGCGAACTTGAGCACCACGTAGTCACCGCTCGGGGTGTACTTTTCGAGGCTTCCATCGCGCCAGTACGGAATCTGGTCGAGGGTAAGGCCTGCGGCGAGCTTTGCAGAAATGAGGGCGATCGGGAAGCCGGTAGCCTTGGAAGCAAGGGCGGAGGAGCGGCTGGTACGCGGGTTGATTTCGATAATCACCACGCGGCCGGTCTTCGGGTCATGAGCGAACTGCACGTTGGTACCGCCAATCACGCCGATGGATTCCACAATCTTGAAGGCCTTTTCCTTCAGTTCTTTTTCGAGCTTCTTGTCGATGGTGAGGAACGGGGCTGCGCAGAAGGAGTCGCCGGTATGCACGCCCACCGGGTCGATGTTTTCGATGAAGCAGATGGCGATCATCTGGTTCTTGGAGTCACGCACGACTTCGACTTCGAGTTCTTCCCAACCGAGGATGGATTCTTCGATGAGGCACTGGTGCGTCATCGAGAGTTCAAGACCGTTACTGCAAATGGTGCGGAGTTCTTCCACGTTGTAGCAGAAGATTTATTCGGGCGTTCCCCACTGGCGTGGGTCGGGCTATATTTTAGGGGCAGTTGCCGTCGCTTCGCTCGTCACCCGCCTCCTAAAACGGCACCACAGTGCCGCCCCAAGGGGTCACTATCCCTAACGCATTTTCAACCACCTTAACTCGAATAGTTATGATATAATGGAATTCATCAGAAGACAAACGATGAAGTTTTTTTTGCAATATCTGCGCCATAGTCTTTTTCTTTTTTTCTTACGATTTTTGTACGAAAAAAGATATATTTGTTTTTAGAAACCATAAGCCACATTTGCAACGGATTTTTTACATGAACACAAAAGAATACAAAGAACTTTTGGCTTATGAATTTTTATGGAGCAAAGAGAATTCCACATTAAAAAAAATGTCTCTAACCCTCAACAACGGTTCACTTCTAGCTTCTGAAAAACTAAAAGAGGAAATGTTTTTTGATGATGCCGAATTATATGAAATTGATAATGCATTGAAAGAACGATCTAAAGCATTCTCCGTTCTCTTCAAAAACGATGAACGTTTTCCTAAAGGTTTACTTAATGTCAAATACCCCTTAGGAATGTTCTATTACAAAGGAAACCTCGATCTCTTAAAAAATGTATGTGTATCAGTAGTCGGATCAAGGCACGTGAGTCCTAAAGGAAAAATTAGAACCGAAAAACTTATTAAAGAACTTCATTCAAATACCACCATTGTTTCAGGTTTAGCAAAAGGTGTAGATACCGCGGCCTTAACTACAGCAATCAGCCTTGGGAAAAAAGTTATAGGAGTTATTGGAACCCCTATTGACCATTATTATCCAAAAGAGAATAAAGAACTCCAAGATGAAATTGCAACCAATCATCTGCTCATCAGCCAAGTTCCCCTTTACAAATACGACAAGCAATCTTTTGTGACAAAAAAAATGTATTTCCCAGAACGTAATGTTGTTATGGCTGCAATCTCAGATGCAACTATAATTGTAGAAGCGTCGGAAACAAGCGGAACACATTCCCAAGCGAAAGCCTGTTTTGACTTGGGAAAAAAATTGTTCATCCTCAATTCATGTTTTGAAAACCATGAAATTACTTGGCCAACAAAGTATCTAGAAAAAGGTGCAGTAAGGGTAAGGGCTATAACTGATATAAAAATTCTTAAGGACTAGGGGGTTATGCATATGGCGTGGGAAAAATTAAGCGGGACTTCAGTCGGTTTAGAAGATACAGATGAGATTTGGAGATACGAAATATATTGCCCTGAAGAACGGGACGATTATTTCAGCGATTTACACAATTTAAAAAAATCTACCGATAAAAAAGAAAAATATGAGTGGCGCTATAAAACAGAAGCAATTGCTAAATGTAGTGGATTCTTAAAAGAATTCCGATTTCAAGCGGAAAACCCTTTTATTATTCCGATGCCCCCGTCAAAGAAAAAAGGAACCCCAGAATATGACAATCGATTAGTGCAGATAATCAAAAAAGTGACAAATGTAACTTGTCTAGATATTTTTGATGTAAAGGAGAGCGTCGAAAGCACTCACAAGCCAGAACAAACTAAAGATCTAATCGCAATACAGAACAATCTTGTGATGTCAACAACTGAAAAAATAGAAATACTGGATTTAGTGTATGTGCTAGATGATGTACTTACAACAGGAACTCATTTTAAAGCTATAAAAAATAAAATTTTGGAAATAAACCCGGACATCCGTGTTATTGGGTTATTTTTTTACAAACCCGAAGGTCCCCTAGACTACTATAAATACCTTCGAGAAAACAATAAGAACGGGTAAAGAAAGGCTGGTTTCATTACTGCACTGAAAGTGCAAGGATTTAACCATTTATTGGACAATAAACTTATTTTTTTAGATTTTTGGCATTACCTTTCTGATCATTTCTTTTATAATATTTATCAATTTATTTATAGCATTTTCAATTTCTTTATAGGATTATTCTTTCGGGATTGGCATTGTAAGAACGGAGACTTCTATTCGATTCTTGTTAGAAAAAACGTTCACTCCCAAAACGATAATTTTTTCTTCAGTAATAAACAAACGTTCATCCGAAAAGAAAACAGGAATTTTTTCATTATGCCATTTTTTTCCACGATCTATACTGAAATACAAATAATGAAGTAACGTAGAACCAGTCATTTGGAAATCGAAAATACCTACAATCAAACTATCCTTAACAAAAAAATCAGATGGTTTCATATATCTAGAGCGCCATAAGTGCCACTTATTCGGAATAGAACAATATTTTTCATACTCATCTCCTGATTTATACAAAATTCGAACCTCATGCGTTGAAGTAGTTGTTTCATCATAACCGCAAACAATCCAATTCCTATTATTTTGAGCATATCTTCTTTTAGGCCCACAAAGTCCACCAAAGTCTTCTGACGGAACGCTTTCTTTTTTTATTTGTCCTTTATTTTTCAAGTATTCTTTTCCTATTAAATAATCGGGAATGTACGAATCACTCTTCATATTAATATTAGTATATGTCATGTTCCATGTTTTGCCACCATCTTCAGTCCACAATGCTACAGGATCACCTTTTTTTTCAAGCTAGATTTTAAACTGGTAAATATAGCGAATGAACTTTCATTTTCTATTACAACTTTTCCAATATTTTCAAACACCCCACTAAAAACAAAGTCTTTTTTTTCAAAGGAACTCGAAAAACCTTCAGAAATCCATTCATCATCAAATTCTCCAAGTTTAAGCAAGCCCCATAAAAGCAATGGACTAAAAAAAACTATAACAATAGGAATAAAACAACCGATTGTATAAAAAACACCAAATTTAGTAAATACAATTTTAAACAACTTATGCATATTAATTTCTGACACAAACAAAGTCTCAGCAAAAAATCATCTCCCAAACATCCTTAATTGTGTTTTCACCTGCCGCGAAATAGCATCTTGTAAGAAATTATCATACATTCCTTTAATCTCCCTCGCATAAGAATCAACATAACATTCCTTAATTACTGATAGAGCCTGCTCTCTGCCTTCCCAAAGGTCAGGTTTATCGGGAGTATTTCCTATCGTTATTTTATCACCAATTTCTAGAGAACAAAATCCCGCACTAACGTAAGCTAAAACGTGACTAGCAAATGCTCTTTTATAAAGAGATTCAGGATTATCCTTTTCTAGCAGTTCACTTTCATAATGTTCTGAAACTATTTGTTCCATTCCCTCTTGCAAATTTACGAGAGTTTCGTCAAGCCATTCTTTACCTTTATCAGATAAATCATTGCGTTTTTCATATTTAAATTTGAACATATATTTAGCACCATACTCGATATAGTATTGAGCAACATCATTTTCCCCATTCTTTATCTGATTAGCATTTCTTATCTGATAATCTCTTGCTCTAGCAATGTAATAAAAGTCTCGTAAATCTTTATCTTTAATTAAATGTTCAAATTTTGTAGGACTGACGTCAGTACCTGTTTTTGGTCTACCTGCATTTTTATATATTACCTCATCAAAGGAACCATCCTTAATTTTTTCGATTATAGACTCTACCTTTTTTCGACCCTCATCACCTAAATCAGGCAGTACATGTTCCCTTATTGCATTTATTAGGTTTTCTTTTGCTTTATCATCATTATACTCATCACTTACAGTCGCTTCATTGTTTTCCGTCTTTGTTCCGCTCGGGTCCACGCCGCTTACGGGGTTCCCGTGCACGTAGGCGTAGAGGTTGATGCCGTCAGCGAGCCACGTGGGGTCAGTAGATACCCACCGTGAGATGTGAGCGGCGTAGAAGCGCTGCTCGCAGTAGTACAGCGAGGATTCCTCGTCCTTCTCCTTGCCGGTGTAGCGGTAGCGCTTCCGGCTCACTTCGCTGGCGCTACGTCCGGCGCGGTAGCTGGTGTCGCCATAGGGGTAGTATTCCTCGTAGCTGATGATGTTGGCGGAGTCGTCGAGTTCGAGAGATGCCGAGCCGAGATGGTTGTCGAGCTGGTAACGTTGCACGGGCGCGGGGGCCGCGGCACGGTTCCCGTTTTCCACAGTCAAGGTTTCGACTATTGCAATGCGCTTTTGGTCGTCCATGACGTGCAGGGTCTCGCGCTCGGTCTCGAGCGTCCCGTTCACGGTCTTCCGCCATATCTCGAAACCGCCGAGGTAAAGGCGTATTTCTACGGAGCCGTTCTTCTCGACGACCTTGCGAGTCCTTATCCCGTTGCCGTCGTAGTTGTAATATGCCTCGGTAGTGCCGCGGCTAATGTGGCTTAGTTTCTCGGCGAAGTCCCAGTCCATCGCAGAGAGGTGCGGCATGGATGTCATGGAGCCGTGGGCGTTGTAGGCGAAGTTCGCCGTAGTCTGCCCGACCGTAGTGCCGGTCAGGCGGTTGCTGTCCGTGGCGTAGGCGTTCGTACGGGTCCACGCGTTGCCGTTGGCGTTGTGGATTATGGACAGGATGTTGCCCACTCCGTCATATTCCCATTCGCGGGCGTAGTTCCGCATGGCGGTGCCGTCCTGCGGGCTTATCAGTGCGGCGTTGTAGCCTTCCGCCTCCGGCTCACTATCGGCATTCACAGAGACATGCTCGCGGCCGGTCGCCTTGATTAGCCTGTACAAAGCATCGTATTCAAACTTCTGGCTCGGGCTGACGACGCTTCCGTTAAAGAATATCGTCTGCTGCGCATTGTCATCAATCTGTGTGACATTGCCCACGGCGTCGTAAGTGTAGTTGAGGTCCTGGAGTATGTCCGCGCCGTTGTTTCGCGTGGTTAGGAGGCGCACCAGCCGGAACGTCTTCCCGTCGTAGGTGTAGCCGGTCGTGGAGCCGTTGCCGTATTGTATCCGCTCGCGCTGCCCCTTCGCGTCGTAGTCGATGTTCTGGACAAAGTTCGTGGCGGTGCCCGAGCCGCGCAATTTGACGTCAACGCTCTCGAGCAGCGAGGCCTCGTTGTACGCAGGCAAAATCTCGCTCGCGGGGACACCTGCGTTATGCGGGGTCCTGATGCTCGTGGCGCGGTTCAGCGCGTCGTAGGCAGTGACCGTCGTGAACGTCTCCGCTTCCAGCAAGGCGTCCGGGTCGGCGACGTTCCAGTCTATAGTCTGATTATACGCCTTGGTAAACTGTCGCGAACTTTGTAACAAGTTGCCCTTGAAGTCGTAGGCGACGTTTTCCACAAGCCCGCTCTGGTCGTAGGCTTTCCACATCATGCCGCGCAAATTACCGGCATCGGGATTCGGCGAATTTTCACCGTAAACGGTCCTGCCGACAAGCTTTTCCGTGCCGCCGTTCTCGCCCAGCCACTGTTCTGTCGGTCGTCTCAAGGCGTCGTAAACGCTGCGGAGGCGGTGGTTCCTCGCGTCGAAGCCCAGCGCGGGCTGGCTGTCCACGGCAAGAAGCGTCCTGCGCTCGCCGGCGTCCATGCTGTCCGTCCGGCAGGCCACGGAAAGGGAGTTGTAGGCGTAGGCCATCACCACGTTGCCGCGGGCGTCCGTCACGGAAAGCGGGTTGCCCAAAACGTCGAACACAGTATGCGTAGCATACCTGCCCCGCGTCCCGTTGTCCGCGATACCGTAGAACGGGCGGCCCTGCGCGTCCAGATACTCCACGGAAGGAGTGTCAGCATGCTTTGCGGCGAGCCATGCGGCCCGCTTTTCGGAGCTTGCGGGTTCGTTCCCTGTCGGGTCCGGCGAGTTCCTGTCCGCGTACCAGGCGCTTTCCAGCACGGTGTCGTCTTGGTCGAAACTCCTCTGTTCCCACGTGGCGAATTCCGCCCTGCTGAACGTCCCGTCCGGCAAATCCGTGCGCACGAGCCTGTCGAGCGGGTCGTAGTGCAGCACGGGCGTGACCCCGGTCTCGACGATGGCGGGTTCGCTCTCGTAGGCGTCCGTCCCGCTGAAATACGGCTCGTACTGCTTGACGGGATTGCCCGCGTTGTTGTAGACCGTGCGGCCGGAACCGACCCAGCGTACATCTGCCCCGCTGTCCTTCTCGACGACTGAGCCATTTTCAAGCGTTTTGTACTTGCCGGGTTCCGCGACGGCCTTGGCGAGCACGACGCGGCCCGCACCGTCCGAATATTCGACGGACTCCAGCCACCTGCACGTGGACAAGCCGTGCGCCTCGCGGCGGCGGGTGCGCACGTGGACAGGCGTACCCGAATTTTCGAAGCAGTCGAAATCGTATATAAACTCCTCGGTGGGGCTGTCGAGCGTGTCGCCTTCCGACTGTCCCGCCTTGCCCATCAGGGCGACCTTCGAGACGAGGCCGAGGGGTGTCCAGTCCACAGCGGTCCGGTTGCCGTTCGCGTCCGTGACCGTCTGCGGGGACATGTAACGGTAATCGTTGTCGGCGGAGACCGTGTTCCCCACGGCGTCCGTGACGGACTCCGCGAGCCATGAATACGTATCGTAGGCGACGGAAGTTCGGTTCCCGAATGCGTCCTCGATCCCGCAGGGCCGATAGAAGTTCGACGCGGCATCCTGCGCATAGACGTTCCTGCCCGATTTGCGGTACCAGCCGCCATCGCGGAGGACATACCCCGCCGCGGCCATGTCGCTCGCGTCCACGGAGTTCCCGTATATCGTGGACAGGGCCTGCGCCTCGAAGGCGAGCCCGTAGCGCTCGTAAACGAGCCCAGCGAGGCCGCACGCGCCGTCGGTACGGGGTGCAGAAAGGGCGTCGTCGTAGAAGACGGCTTCCTCGCGGGTCAGAACCCTGCGCGGCCTGGTCGCGTCCGCGAACAGCGCGTTCAGGGATTGCGCACTTTCCAGGTCGGATGCGGCATGGCCGGTCTTCTCGTAAGACACGGTACTTTCCTGTAGGCCCATGCGGAACCTGCCCGAAGAGTGTTCGCAATCCTGTGTATAGCGGGTCTCGGTGAAAGTCACATGGTTCTTCTTCTGTTCGTTCCACACGACATCGGGCACGTCGTCCGGCTTCGAGCCTCCGCGACCGTACCAGACCGAGGCCGAGAGGAGCGGCCTCCCGTACGCATCCGTAGCCAGTGTAAACGAGGCGTTCGTGCGCGGCGTGTCGTCGGCAGATTCCCGGAACGAGGCCGTCTCGGATTCCTGAATGCACTGCCAGCAGGATCCGTTGCGGAACCTGTCGCCCGGCAGGCGGGCTTCCATGATAAATTTTGCCCGGTAGGTCCACGATGTCGTGGAATATTCCCTGGTTTCCGTCCCGTCCCTGTTGACGGAAAGGACCTTGCGGCTTTTCGGCATCCCCTGGAACGAGCGGCAGCCTTCCTGCCACTGGCGGGTAGTCATCGCCTGGGCGCAATCCAGCGTGGGCCTTTCCGACGATCTGCCTAAATAAAAATCCGTCCTTGTCTCGCGTATGTCCTGGTCGGTTTCCGGGTCGATGCCGCACTCGTGCTCGCGCAGCACCACGGAACCGAAACCCCTGAACTCGCGGAAATCCGGGTCGTGGTAGCCGTCGCGGTAGGCGTAGGTCTCGGTGCGGTCCCAGCCCGTGACGAGGTCCCTCGACACGACCTTGGATACGCACTGGACGACATACGGCAGTTTCGTAGTCCACGAATTCCCAGATAGTTTGTCCTTGAGGTAATAGGCCGTACTCGGCGTGTATTCGATATCGAC
Organism: Fibrobacter succinogenes subsp. succinogenes S85; assembly: GCF_000146505.1. Classification (GTDB taxonomy): domain Bacteria; phylum Fibrobacterota; class Fibrobacteria; order Fibrobacterales; family Fibrobacteraceae; genus Fibrobacter; species Fibrobacter succinogenes. The sequence goes on from NC_017448.1 coordinate 1,446,546, forward strand.
CTGTGCACCCGTCCCGTTCGAATAGCCGGACATGACGTTGGTACGCCCGCCCTGCAGCGGCAGGTAGCGCGGCGATGCGGACGAATCGGCGAACAGCGGGGAGCCGAACACGATGGTAGAAAGCCCTGTTCCGAGAACGTCCGCAGACTTCACCGTCCCGCCCTTGCCGGGAAGCGTGACCGTATCGACAAGCTCGAACGATTTCCCGAGACAGTTGCGGTAGATATGGAGACGGTCGCCCTCACGGTATAGCAAGTCCGTGGTCCCCGAACCGTCAATGTCCGCAACAATCAGGTTCGCGGGATTGAAATCCTTGAAGCCGCCCAAAACAGGCGCGTTGTCCATATAAATTGCCGAACCAAAGCGTCCGTGGCCGTAGTTAGGCCAGTAGCATACCTGCGAGAACCGGACACGCACGAGGTCGGCGAGACCGTCGCCCGTCATGTCGGCGGCGAACACCGCCTCGTCGGGAGACTTCGAGACAAGCACGGGCTTCTCGCCCGGTTCGGTAAAGTACCTGTAGATGGCGTTCCCGTAACCCTTCATGCCGCCGGAGAGATACACGCGTATCCTGCCATCCTCGGCGACAACGACTTCGCTACGCCCGTCGCCGTCCAAATCCATGAACTTTATGTCGGATTTTTCCCAGTCAATCCACGGAACACTCCCAAACTTCTTGCGCGGCCCGAACTTTCCGGATTCGTCGAGGAAGGACGCGCCGGCGTTCGCGCCACCGTTCTCGACAAGCGCGAGGACCCCGTCGCCCTCGACATCGGTAAGGCCGGAAGGTGTACCCGGAACAGGCCTGTCGCCCACTTCCGAGGCCGCGGAAAGTCTTCCGTTGCCCAGGTTGTGCTTGTAGTACCACTTGCCGCCGCAGTCCATGAGCAAGCCGGCAATGCCCTCGCCGTAGAGGTCAACCCATTCGGCGGACGTGAAGCCGCCGGGGATGTCGCTCACCGAGCTACTGTCGAATTCGCACCATTCCCTGCCGAGCGCGAAAGGGAAATAGCTGAACGTCATCGGCGGAAGGCTCTCAGATTCCGTAGTTCCATCGGTAAGCACGCGGAGCCCGCTCTCCACGACCTTCTCCAGAAGCGAGACCCCGCCGCATCCGGCTGTGTACTGGAAAGAAAGCGACCTGACCCTGTTCCCGTCGGAAAAAAGCGGAGCGGAACCGAAGCCGTGATAGAGCGTAGCGGACTCGCACCTGAGACCGCTACGCACCTCGAATCCGGGCTTGCGGTTCACATAGACATCGTTACGTCCCGCATAAGCAAACACGAGACCGAGATGGAAATCGTCCGGCGATGAACTCGTAGTTCGGGAAACCCTGTTCCCGTAGAGGACCTGCAGCAGATGGCGGTTCGCGCCGTCCCCGCAGTAGCGGTAGCGCACGACGTTGCCGAGCGCATCCTCGCTGCGACTGATCAGGTAGGCAAACACATGCCCGGGATATTGCGGGTCTTCGATGCGCGATTCCGCAGAGTCGCCATATGTGGACTGGCTCCCGTCGGAACCGAATACGCAGAAGCTCGTTTCACCGCTTGATTCCTTCCTGAATTCGATGCGGGAGAACTGCGATTCGGATTGCAGGCGGTAATGGCGTACCGTTGTCGTTCCGCGTTTTTCCTCGGCGATGCAGACCAGGTCGGCACCGGAGAGCGTAAACACGTCCGAGTCCTCGGAATCCATGTACAGCGGGAGCCTGCGCGAGGTGGAACGCTCTATGCGCGGGCAGCCCAGATTCCAGCCGAGGCCGAACGGACCGTTCCCGTTCCCGGAATCGTAGGACAGCGACACAGGCGGAACAATCCCTTCTCTGTCGGGAGTGAATGGCAGCGGTATGGAAAGCTTAGCGCTACCGGTATGGGCGTCGCAGTTGAACTCGCCCTTCGTCCCGCGCAACGCACCGCCGCCACGGCCCGTGCTCAGCACGGGACCGCTCAGGAACCACGACTTGTCCTGACTATCCTTCGACTCGCTACCTTTCTGCTGTTCCGCCATACGTTAGCTAGGGGTTATAGAAACATCATCATTTTTTAGGTGAGGATTTTTTTTGATTGACAGAACAAATTTCAAGGCTTCAATGTAATATTTGAATGTTTTAGGAAAAAATTTAAGTAAGTCTATGGTTAGATGGGTGCTTGGATTGTTTGTTTTACCTTATCTTTTAGTGGTTTAATATTTATTACACCATTTTGGAATAGCCGTTTTGCAGCATTTATTACAGGGTCTTCGGAAATGATTTCCAGTTGATCTCCCCTTATTTTGTCGCGAAATAGAGTTGCTATTTTTCCGTAGCTTTGATGATCAATATCAGTAATGTCATAGTGATGCTTGATGACGTTATTTTGCGAAGAATTTAAATAATCTGGAACATTATTAGTTTGAGAAAATTTTAAACCTATACTGGATAATTCTTCGGTTGAAATTAGAATATACGATATTTTTTTTAATTCATTTCGATTGAGTGTGGATAAAACTGCAAAAGTCTCTATTTCAGTATTATCATTCTCGTTGATTTGCCATAAAGAGAGCGTGTTGTGAGTTGTTTTTATATCAGAAAAACAATCTGCTGGGATAAGCTGACTATTTCCGCAAACTTCGGTATTCCAGCGTTTTAAATCAGAAATGACTCGTAAAAACAATTTTTAGTACTCCATTTCTGTTAAAAAATCTCTTTTAAGCGCTGCGATATATTTTCTAATATATGGAGATGCGGCATAATCATTCTCACTTAATAAGTCGAGAGCTTCATGAGAATGCCAACTTTCTATAACCATTAAAGCCGCCTCTTGCATATAGTCCTGACCAGAATGCATTGCTGCTCTTAAAATCAGAAGAAGAACCGACTTTACGTAATCAAAACAATTGTGGTTTCCCAAAAAAGCAATGATTTTTAATAGGCCGTAAATAACATTCTTTGCTTTTTCATCGGTTCGTTTGGAGTACTTCTCAAATAATTCGGCAATCCACATGCATGTAGCAAACGAATTTTTTAACGCCTCATTTATGTATTCTATTGCATCGTTTGTGAAACCATCTTCAAAGTCAGATTGAAGGAGCATGTTTATAAATAAACTTTCTTCTTTTCTTAGATTATCTAGATGTCGTCTGTTTTCAAGTTCAATGGCTTCCGTTGATGTCGAATTCAAGTTGGATATAAAAGGAAAAAAAGGCGCAGTACCGTTTTGGTTGTCGTCATTTTGTCCGTATATGGATGATAACAGATCAAAAAACTTGGGAGATATTTCTATAGTTTCCATTCCTTATTCTCCGACAAACATTTTTAAATAGTTTTCGTTCCATAAGGGCACATTGTGATAAAAAGCTGTTGAATCTTCTTTGGTAAATATTTGCTTGCCTAAATCTTTTGTATTGATATCTTGGTTTATAAGAATCTGGCGATTTTCATTAAAAGGAGTAAAAGCTATTGGTTGAATGGATATATTTGAATTGTAAATAATTTCGTAATTGGAACCATTTATCAATTCATTTTTGTAAAAAACACGAGAAAAAGAGAAATCCTGCATCAGTGTATCCTGAAACATTGATTTCTTAAAGTTTATTTCGATAAAGGGCCTATAATTTTCCGCCTTAATGGTGTATGATGGGGCGAAAGCCAATCGCCTGATTTTAAAATTCAGCAAATCTTGAATTTGAGATATTTTATCGGCAAATGTGTTGCAAAAATCGGATTCTGTTTGTTCAGTGGTTGAAAAAAAATCAATTTTATTTGCCCGAATCTCCAAAACGCTTGTTTTTAGGGTTCGCAAACCCCAGTCTTGAAACGCCTGCGCTGGAAGAAATACGTTTGAGAGATTTTGCAATAAAACCGTATACAGAGGTTCGCTTGATAAAACAGATTTTATTTGCTCCGCCTTATTTTCATCAAATGAAATTAAGCTGTCCGTAAAAACAGTTCCCCGCATACGAAGTAATTGTTTTTCAATAGCCATGACGTAATCCTCTTGTAAAATGCACTAAAAAAATACAATAATTAAGCCCAAACGACAAAAAAAGAAACAACTTTTTTTTGCTTTTAACTGTTTTTTTGGAAGCATAGGCATAATATTGCTCGATATTCAACCAGCATAGGCTGTTCAAATCAGTTTCGACTCAATTATGCAAAAAAACAGTATTTTTTCGAACTACAAAATTGTCTGCTATCCATTTTGGGGATAATTAAATTGAGCATATGTAAGACCAGACCTAGCTGGGATTTCAACTACGTAACCTACTTTTGGTCTTTTCATACATTACCTCAATCAAACTTGGCTTATAAAGAGGCTTTCGCCATATTCTCATGGATTACTCTGCGGTATTCTAATCCTTGCAGATGTCCTCAAATTTAATTTCAATATTTCCACCCAACCTACGATATTCACTGTATAAATCTAATGCAGTTTCACAATCATCTTTTGACGGTTCGCGTCTACGTCTAAGATTGCCTAACGCAGAATAATAATACGCTTCGGGATATATAGATGCGTAAGGAAGCAATAAATTATACGGAAATAGAATCCAATTTTTTGAACCGCCTGCTATTGTTCCATTTTCAAGAGACAATTGATATATCAACATGCTAATAAAAAAATCAAAATCTCCCAATTCTACATTCGAGCGATAATAATCTTCCAAGGCTTTTAAAACGTCCTTGCCATTATCTTTAGCCACCATTTTTTTTAATCCATTTTCCATAACGTCAACGTGGGCAGTTTTGCAATTATTTAAGCGAAGAGCCGTATTCGGATAAATTGAAACAATTAACGCCTCGACGAAACACTGGACATCTGTTTTCTGGACTTGAAGAGAATCTGCTGTTTTTTCCACCATACTCGATGTGTTTTTCAATATGGGTTGTAATGTAATTTTTGAAGAATCTTGATTTGCTTGGTATCCCCCAAGAAAACCCAGCACAAACGCAATAACCAAACTTATGGCAACTTTTTTTTTCATTTTAATTTTACCATACTCCTTTAGAAGACATAGGCTTAAGCCCCTCAACTCCTTTCCATAAACGCACTTGAGTCACAGTATATTTATAACTATCCACATAGCGTCGATTATCCGCAGTAATTTTTTTTGGTTTTGCTTTTTCAATTGCACCAGTTTTCTCATTAACTGTAAAATTCACTGTTGGTGGTTTATGATCACTATTATCAATTCCAGAAAAACCAACAACCTTTCCATCCTTAACGTCATAACTAGTCAAAACTAAAAAATGTTCTGTAACGCCCTCATTAATCATCCTTCCATTTTCATCTTCGGCCTTTATTCCAATAGACACACCGACAACAACAGGCAAACCTTTATCAATTGAAGCTTTTATATATGACAGCATATTTTCAGCAACACCTTTTCTTATCGAAAGATTGCGATAATTTTTGGGTTGTTTTGGAGCTTCTTTCCAAACACCACCAATGGCATAATCCTTTTTATCCTTTACACGACCGACATGAGCACCCGTATACTTTTGAGAAGCAGCATCTTCTGCCGCTGCAACAGCCAAATCGAAACAAACAGCCCCTGTATACCATCCAAATTCATTTATTTTTTTTATCATCTCATTACTGATTGAATGATGGTCATCTTGCTGTATATTTTTTTCCGATGTTGACACACGATTTACATTTTTTTGTTCTTGATCAACAACATTTTCTTCGTTGGTTCCACTCGGGTCCACGCCGCTTACGGGGTTGCCGTTCACGTAGGCGTAGAGGTTGATGCCGTCCTCAAGCCATGTGGGGTCGGTAGAGACCCACCTTGAGATGTGTGCTGCATAGTAGCGCTGTTCGCAGTAATAGAGCGATGACTCTTCGTCCTTCTCCTTGCCGGTGTAGCGGTAGCGCTTTTGGCTCACCTCGCTGGCGCTACGTCCGGCGCGGTAGCTGGTGTCGCCATAGGGGTAGTATTCCTCGTAGCTGATGATGTTGGCGGAGTCGTCGAGTTCGAGAGATGCCGAGCCGAGATGGTTGTCGAGCTGGTAACGTTGCACGGGCGCGGGGGCCGCGGCACGGTTCCCGTTTTCCACAGTCAAGGTTTCGACTATTGCAATGCGCTTTTGGTCGTCCATGACGTGCAGGGTCTCGCGCTCGGTCTCGAGCGTCCCGTTCACGGTCTTCCGCCATATCTCGAAACCGCCGAGGTAAAGGCGTATTTCTACGGAGCCGTTCTTCTCGACGACCTTGCGAGTCCTTATCCCGTTGCCGTCGTAGTTGTAATATGCCTCGGTAGTGCCGCGGCTAATGTGGCTTAGTTTCTCGGCGAAGTCCCAGTCCATCGCAGAGAGGTGCGGCATGGATGTCATGGAGCCGTGGGCGTTGTAGGCGAAGTTCGCCGTAGTCTGCCCGACCGTAGTGCCGGTCAGGCGGTTGCTGTCCGTGGCGTAGGCGTTCGTACGGGTCCACGCGTTGCCGTTGGCGTTGTGGATTATGGACAGGATGTTGCCCACTCCGTCATATTCCCATTCGCGGGCGTAGTTCCGCATGGCGGTGCCGTCCTGCGGGCTTATCAGTGCGGTGTTGTAGCCTTCCGCCTCCGGCTCACTATCGGCATTCACAGAGACATGCTCGCGGCCGGTCGCCTTGATTAGCCTGTACAAAGCATCGTATTCAAATTTCTGGTTCGGACTGACAACACTGCCGTTGAAGAATATCGTCTGCTGCGCATTGTCGTCGATCTGCGCGACGTTGCCGGCGGCGTCATATGTATAGTTCAGGTCCTGTAAAATGTCGGCGCCGTTGTTGCGCGTGGTCAGTAAACGTTTCAGTCGGAACGTCTTCCCGTCGTAGGTGTAGCCGGTCGTGGAGCCGTTGCCGTATTGTATCCGCTCGCGCTGCCCCTTCGCGTCGTAGTCGATGTTCTGGACAAAGTTCGTGGCGGTGCCCGAGCCGCGCAATTTGACGTCAACGCTCTCGAGCAGCGAGGCCTCGTTGTACGCAGGCAAAATCTCGCTCGCGGGGACACCTGCGTTATGCGGGGTCCTGATGCTCGTGGCGCGGTTCAGCGCGTCGTAGGCAGTGACCGTCGTGAACGTCTCCGCTTCCAGCAAGGCGTCCGGGTCGGCGACGTTCCAGTCTATAGTCTGATTATACGCCTTGGTAAACTGTCGCGAACTTTGTAACAAGTTGCCCTTGAAGTCGTAGGCGACGTTTTCCACAAGCCCGCTCTGGTCGTAGGCTTTCCACATCATGCCGCGCAAATTACCGGCATCGGGATTCGGCGAATTTTCACCGTAAACGGTCCTGCCGACAAGCTTTTCCGTGCCGCCGTTCTCGCCCAGCCACTGTTCTGTCGGTCGTCTCAAGGCGTCGTAAACGCTGCGGAGGCGGTGGTTCCTCGCGTCGAAGCCCAGCGCGGGCTGGCTGTCCACGGCAAGAAGCGTCCTGCGCTCGCCGGCGTCCATGCTGTCCGTCCGGCAGGCCACGGAAAGGGAGTTGTAGGCGTAGGCCATCACCACGTTGCCGCGGGCGTCCGTCACGGAAAGCGGGTTGCCCAAAACGTCGAACACAGTATGCGTAGCATACCTGCCCCGCGTCCCGTTGTCCGCGATACCGTAGAACGGGCGGCCCTGCGCGTCCAGATACTCCACGGAAGGAGTGTCAGCATGCTTTGCGGCGAGCCATGCGGCCCGCTTTTCGGAGCTTGCGGGTTCGTTCCCTGTCGGGTCCGGCGAGTTCCTGTCCGCGTACCAGGCGCTTTCCAGCACGGTGTCGTCTTGGTCGAAACTCCTCTGTTCCCACGTGGCGAATTCCGCCCTGCTGAACGTCCCGTCCGGCAAATCCGTGCGCACGAGCCTGTCGAGCGGGTCGTAGTGCAGCACGGGCGTGACCCCGGTCTCGACGATGGCGGGTTCGCTCTCGTAGGCGTCCGTCCCGCTGAAATACGGCTCGTACTGCTTGACGGGATTGCCCGCGTTGTTGTAGATGGTGCGGCCGGAACCGACCCAGCGGACATCCGTCCCGCTGTCCTTCTCGACGACTGAGCCATTTTCAAGCGTTTTGTACTTGCCGGGTTCCGCGACGGCCTTGGCGAGCACGACGCGGCCCGCACCGTCCGAATACTCGACGGACTCCAGCCACCTGCAAGTGGACGATCCGTGCACCTCGCGGCGACGGGTTCGCACGTGGATTGGCGTAGACGATGTTTCGAAACAGTTGAAATCGTATATAAACTCCTCGGTGGGGCTGTCGAGCGTATCGCCTTCCGGCTGCCCCGCCTTGCCCATCAGGGCGACCTTCGAGACGAAGCCGAGGGGTGTCCAGTCCACCGCGGTCCGGTTGCCGTTCGCGTCCGTGACCGTCCGAGGAGACATGTAACGGTAATCGTTGTCGGCGGAGACGGTGTTCCCCACGGCGTCCGTGACGGACTCCGCGAGCCATGAATACGTATCGTAGGCGACGGAAGCGAGGTTCCCGAAGGCGTCCTCGATCCCGCAGGGCCGATAGAAGTTCGACGCGGCATCCTGCGCATAGACGTTCCTGCCGGAACGGCGGTACCAGTCGCCGTCGCGGAGGACATACCCCGCCGCGGCCATGTCGCTCGCGTCCACGGAGTTCCCGTAAATCGAGGACAGGGCCTGCGACTCGAAGGCGAGCCCGTAGCGCTCGTAAACCAGCCCCGCGAGGCCGCACGTGCCGTCGGTGCGCGGCGAGGATAGGGCGTCGTCGTAAAAGACGACATCTTCGCGGGCCAGGACCCTGCGCGGCCTGGTCGCATCCGCGAACAGCGCGTTCAGGGATTGCGCATTTTCCAGGTCGGACGCGGCATGGCCGGTCTTCTCGTAAGACACGGTACTTTCCTGTAGGCCCATGCGGAACTTGCCCGAAGAGTGCTCGCAATCCTGGGTATAGCCAGTCTCGGTGAAAGTCACAAAGTTCTTCTTCTGTTCGTTCCACACGACATCGGGCACGTCGTCCGGCTTCGAACCTCCGCGACCGTACCAGACCGAGGCCGAGAGGAGTGGCCTCCCGTACGCATCCGTAGCCAGTGTAAACGAGGCGTTCGTGCGCGGCGTGTCGTCGGCAGATTCCCGGAACGAGGCCGTCTCGGATTCCTGGATGCACTGCCAGCAGGAACCGTTGCGGAATCGGTCGCCCGGCAAGCGGGCTTCCATGATAAATTTTGCCCGATAGGTCCACGATGTCGTGGAAAATTCCTTGATTTCCGTCCCGTCCCTGTTGACGGAAAGGACTTTGCGGCTTTTCGGCATCCCCTGGAACGAGCGGCAGCCTTCCTGCCACTGGCGGGTAGTCATCGCCTGGGCGCAATCCAGCGTGGGCCTATCCGACGATCTGCCTAAATAAAAATCCGTCCTTGTCTCGCGAATATCCTGGTCGGTTTCCGGGTCGATGCCGCACTCGTGCTCGCGCAGCACCACGGAACCGAAGCCCCTGAACTCGCGGAAATCCGGGTCGTGATAGCCGTCGCGGTAGGCGTAGGTCTCGGTGCGGTCCCAGCCCGTGACGAGATCCCTCGACACGACCTTGGAGACGCACTGGACCACGTACGGCAACTTCGTAGTCCACGGATTCCCGGACAGTTTGTCCTTGAGGTAATAGGCCGTACTCGGCGTGTACTCGATATCGACTTGCGCACCCGTCCCGTTCGTGTAGCCCGACATGACGTTGGTACGCCCGCCCTGCAGCGGCAGGTAGCGCGGCGATGCGGACGAATCGGCGAACAGCGGGGAGCCGAACACGATGGTAGAAAGCCCTGTTCCGAGAACGTCCGCAGACTTCACCGTCCCGCCCTTGCCGGGAAGCGTGACCGTATCGACAAGCTCGAACGATTTCCCGAGACAGTTGCGGTAGATATGGAGACGGTCGCCCTCACGGTATAGCAAGTCCGTGGTCCCCGAACCGTCAATGTCCGCAACAATCAGGTTCGCGGGATTGAAATCCTTGAAGCCGCCCAAAACAGGCGCGTTGTCCATATAAATTGCCGAACCAAAGCGTCCGTGGCCGTAGTTAGGCCAGTAGCATACCTGCGAGAACCGGACACGCACGAGGTCGGCGAGACCGTCGCCCGTCATGTCGGCGGCGAACACCGCCTCATCGGGAGACTTCGAGACAAGCACGGGCTTCTCGCCCGGTTCGGTAAAGTACCTGTAGATGGCGTTCCCGTAACCCTTCATGCCGCCGGAGAGATACACGCGTATCCTGCCATCCTCGGCGACAACGACTTCGCTACGCCCGTCGCCGTCCAAATCCATGAACTTTATGTCGGATTTTTCCCAGTCAATCCACGGAACACTCCCAAACTTCTTGCGCGGCCCGAACTTTCCGGATTCGTCGAGGAAGGACGCGCCGGCGTTCGCGCCACCGTTCTCGACAAGCGCGAGGACCCCGTTGCCCTCGACATCGGTAAGGCCGGAAGGTGTACCCGGAACAGGCCTGTCGCCCACTTCCGAAGCGGAAGACAGGCGGCCGTTCCCCAGATTGTGCTTAAAGTACCATTTGCCGCCGCAGTCCATGAGCAGGCCGGCGATGCCCTCGCCGTAGAGGTCAACCCATTCGGCGGACGTGAAGCCGCCGGGAATATCGCTCACCGAGCTACGGTCGAACTCACGCCATTCCTTGCCGAGCACGAAAGGGAAATAGCTGAACGTCATCGGCGGAAGGCTCTCGGATTCCGCAGTCCCGTCGGCCAGTACACGGTGCCCGCTCTCGACGACCTTCTCCAGAAGCGAGACCCCGCCGCATCCGGCTGTGTACTGGAAAGAAAGCGACCGGACCTTGTTCCCGTCGGAAAAGAGCGGGGCGGAACCGAAGCCGTGGTACAGCGTCACGGACTCGCACCGGAGCGAGCAGCGCACGTCGAATCCGGGCTTGCGGTTCACATAGACATCGTTACGTCCCGCATAAGCAAACACGAGACCGAGATGGAAATCGTCCGGCGATGAACTCGTAGTTCGGGAAGCCCTGTTCCCGTAGAGGACCTGCAGCAGATGGCGGTTCGCGCCGTCCGCGCAATAGCGGTAGCGCACGACATTGCCGAGCGCATCCTCGCTGCGGCTAACCAGGTAGGCAAACACATGTCCGGGATACTGCGGGTCCTCGATGCGCGATTCCGCAGAGTCGCCATATATGGACTGGCTCCCGTCAGATCCGAACACGCAGAAGCTTGTTTCACCGCCTGATTCCTTCCTGAATTCGATGCGGGAGAACTGCGATTCGGATTGCAGGCGGTAATGGCGTACCGTTGTCGTTCCGCGTTTTTCCTCGGCGATGCAGACCAAGTCAGCGCCGGAGAGCGTGAACACGTCCGAGTCTTCGGAATCCATGTACAGCGGGAGCCTGCGCGAGGTGGAACGCTCTATGCGCGGGCAGCCCAGATTCCAGCCGAGGCCGAACGCCCCGTTTCCATTCCCGGAATCGTAGGACAGCGACACAGGAGGAACGACCCCTTCCCTGTCGGGAGTGAATGGCAGCGGTATGGAAAGCTTAGCGCTACCGGTATGGGCGTCGCAGTTGAACTCGCCCTTCGTCCCGCGCAACGCACCGCCGCCACGGCCCGTGCTCAGCACGGGACCGCTCAGGAACCACGACTTGTCCTGACTATCCTTCGACTCGCTGCCTTTCTGCTGTTCCGCCATACGCTATATAACGCCCTGCTAATTCGTAGAATCCGCCACCGACTCGATTATGCTTACGCCTTCGTGCCGTCCTTCGGATTCCACGAAAATATTCTGTAATCTTGCCAAATTGTTTTTTATGCGGAAATCAGTCCTTACCTTATTTATACTATATAAATAAGAATCAGAACGGCTCGTTTCAACATCAAGCATATTGTCAATCCCGTTTTCACGTAATCGGAGAGCGTTATCTAGCTGGTCTTTTCCCATAGGCGCTATAACAAACGGAACACCGAAATAAATACACTCCTTGATTGTCGCCAAGCCTCCGTGTATAAATGCACAATGCACTTTTCCAGAAGACAATATAAAACGCTGAGGAACCCAACCTTTTACAGTCACGTTTTTATTTTTTATTTCACTCCAATCTCTTGTACGCAACAATTTCTCACCAACAGAAAGGAGCAGATGGCAATTTTTCATTTGCGGAGCGTCCATCATCCTGATTAGTTCATCGAACATGTGCTCCGCCTTCTTGCCATAATCAAGAATTTGCGAACCCGCCGTCGCAAAAATGATTTTTTGGTTATTTTGTTCTCTTTCGTCAAAAAAATCATCCCAGTATTGTTTTACAGCATCAGCCGGATCATCCTCATTTTGATTTTCATCATTTGTCTGATTATCTTGGCCAAGATTATTATCGTTGGTCTCATCATCCAAAAGAGGCGTCATGCACGGTTCTACATAGTGAACTAAATCACCATGTACATAATGTTGATAGTCAAATTCTTTAGGGCATGGAATCAGTTCGTTGAATGTCGTCAACGGAGCCACAAATTTGTCAATAGCCTCTTCTCTCCTTGACGGGGTTGCGCTGTAAAAATCTTCGTCAATGAAAGACTTGATGATGCACTGTTTTACAGAATCTGGATACGCCATCAAATTTTGTACGGCTCGCATGGCAGGGTCATTCTCTGGATGTCTCAAATAAGTCGTCGAAATGATTACCTTTACTCCATACTTGTAATGGATAATTAAGCTCTCCAAGGATGTAAAATACCCTGAAACAAGGACGTCGGGTTTATTGTCGCCCGTAAAAATATCGTCCAGTTCGCCGTTTATGATGCGCAATACGTGTTCCGGTTTCCAACGTCCCTGGGGAGTCGTGTGGCTAAAGTCCGTATATCCCAAAGGGTATAGCTTATTGAAGATTTCATGGTATTGAATATCTTTATTAAACCATCCGACAAGCGATTTGCAATCTGGAATGCCCATATAAGAAACTTCGTAAGAGCCTTCGGGTTCTTCCTGAAGTAATTCTTTAGCCCAGACAAAAGTCGGAAGCCAGTGACCTTGTTCTTTATAGACATCTGGCCAAAAAAGAATTTTCTTTCCCATTATTAGGCCTCCTCATCGACGCTATTTGCAAGCGCATATTTATGTACAAATATCAAGTCTTCAATATTTGCAGGTGTAGAACCATCGGCTACTTTGATTGCAATAGAATATCCATTAGCCACGTGAATGTCATCCGAAGAAATATTCCACAATTCCGGTTGTATATCATTTTCACTAAAAGAAACCGATGAATTGATTCCGCTAACGTCGCTAGACTGAACTTCTAACGTCAACTCCGCTTGTCTGCCGTTCTTGAACCAACAATAAACAGACAATCCCTTAAGAAAGCCTTCATCTCTTGCAATGGCAGGGAAATGCTCCTTTATGAAGTTTATCGAAACCTCTTCTCCGTTGCGCAATCGCTCCAACGCTCCGGAATCAATCGCACTAAGGCGAATTGCAGATTTTTTCACATTCCAAGCTTTAGCAATTAAGCTTTTGCAACCAGAAGGTTCCGCACCATTTCTTGCCGTATAGCTTACATGCAAGATGACGTCGGAAATAGATTCATAGTCAAACTGATGGAAATTTGTGGGCAATTCAAGTCTCCACGAAGAATCAACTCCGGCCCCCTCAAATGGGAGATATCGTTCGTCACGGAAATCAAAATTGAACACACCTGCATAAGCTTCCGCTTGGCTAGTTGCAATTGTCTTAATTCCTATACGGTTGGGCAAATAGCTAGTCGAATCTTCTTCGCTATATGTATTTATTGGCTTTATACGTATTCTATTGCTCAGCAGGCTCAACTTGGCATTGACACCCTGTCCCGAAGACGCATTGCAGTGTATTTCCAGTTGAACCCCACGAATACGGCGATATGTCTGTCCCGGAAAATCCAAGTCGAAAAGGATCTCAGGCAAAACGAAATCACACTTACCCTCTGTTTGAAGTTTTATCAAAGCTTCTGCATCGATAAGAGAAAGCGGCACAGCCCGGTTGATTTCCAGTTCGCGTTTGTTCCTTTCTTGATATGCCGATTCCATAGTCCTCAAGTCGAACAACAGACGGTCACCAGCGAGAAGCCCCTTACGAAGCCCATCCCAGTAATTATTCTTGATGAAATCTGTCTTGTCGGAATCCTTAAGGCCCAATTCGAATCGATAGCATACTTCGGCTCGTTTGGCAAGTTTAACAGCCAACTTGAAGAAAGAGGAATGTAACTGGCCAAGTTGCGTCACCATCCATGAATAGAGTTCCTGGTTGGTAAAACGGTTCGTCATGAACTCATAGACTTCATCCATTTGTTCAATCTGGCGTTCCATATTCGAAATTTCCTTTTCGGTCATCTCGATTCTAATCTTCATGGCGATAATCTGCTTATCGATATTTTGAATTTCTTTTTCGGCCAACTTTTCCTGAAGTTTCCACTCTTCATAGCGACGTTCATATCCGGCCAAAGTCTGAATCTTGTTTGCCTGATGACGAATGATATTGGCGGCAACTTGCATCGAGGTTGAAATACTATTCATACCCGAAGAAATTTTAGAACCGCCAGTAACATTTGACGAGACCTCAGGTCCGCCAAAAACATTTACAATTCCACCAACATTCAAGTCCGGAATTGCCGATGCAGCGGAGGCGGACATATTCAAAGCCGATGCGGCAGTATCGATTATTACAGCGGCATCCTGCAAATCGAGAGCCTTTTGCTCCTTATCCGATATTTTCTTGATGTTTTTGTAAAATTCATATCGAATGACAGTCGATTCCCTGTTTTTCTCAAGAGATTCCAGCTGGGTTTCAAAATCCTTTATCTGGAAGTCCTTGAGTTCCCTAGATAAAGTAAGAATTTCCTGCTCATGACGAGACCGCATCAACGAAAGTGTCTCGGAATCATTTTTCTCAAGTGCCGACAAGAACGCACTCGACAGAGACTGCAATTCATGCGTCACATCAAGCGCCTTCTGAAGCATCACCTGGAATCGGTACAAAGGAAGCGGAGCTGAGCTTTCGGATAATGCGTCCGCAATGGAAACTCCTGCGGCCCTGGCCTTTACCAACAACGCAGGGTCAATCGGCGGTTCGTAAAGGGCAAGGGTTCTCTTTACACCGTCAATGTTCAAGCTGTTGCGTATCTTATAGAGCCTGTCTGCGACCGTATCCCAGTAGCCAAGAAGTTTGTCGTTCCTCGGAACACTGAAATAGAATACAGACGAGAACACATTCGTCAAAGTATTGCTCTTGACGCTAGGCTTGCCTTGCGTAACAGTTTGTTCTTCGTTTCTAATTGCGACAAGAACATCCTCGATATCCTTGTAAACATTCGCAATAGCACCTTCCTTTTCCGTAAGGAACGTTTTCACATCAATGGCGTCAAGTATGTGGCAATCCGAAGCCTCGATATTTCGAGGGCCAAGAACTTCCGCCGCTAGGATGTACAACTGGATTGCCTCGTTGACACTTTCCATCGTATCCTGCGTAAACAGTTCGTCCGCCCATGCAATCAAGTTGTCCAGATACTTCATGACGACATATTTTTGATAAGCAGCCATGCGGTAACGTGCAATCAAGTGCGGATTGAAGGGATCCCGTTTCCACTTGTCAACAAGACTCTGGAGAGAAATCACATTCGGGAGTAAATCGTATTCAGTAGGCTTACTGATTGTTTCCAAAATGGAATCATCGGCATTTCTGTTTGCAAAGAACGGCAGGAATCTCCAGAATCTGGAGCCCTTGGGTAATTTTCTTGACCAGCGTTTTGTAATTTCGTAATCGCTCAAATCCAGCCGCGGGTCGAAAACCATCCTATACCACTTTAAAGCCTCTTCGTAATTCTGTTCCTGGAACATCTTGTCGGCAAGGAGCATAGGAACATGGAAGAAAAGTTCCCAGTTGTAAATGGCATTGGATGTTCCGAACGAAAAATCAATCATCGGAACCGGATACGGACGCGCAACCATCTTTGCCGAAGGCTTGTAATTGAGCGAGAACAGGGACTGCCCCAAATCCCAGGCTTCCCAGTCTCCGGCAATGTAGTATCCCAGATAAACGCTAAAGTAATAATTGTAATAAGAATAGGAATAATAATAGCTGTCCGAAACAGGCAACGCCTGGGTTTCTCTATTGAATAGCAGTTCATCGCCGCCATCACGATACCGCTTATAAAATTCAGGAACTAGCGGATGCGATATCAGGTCAAACTGGTACTTTGTCGAATTCACCCCAGGAACCTTGTGCACTAGGAAGGAATGTTGACCGTCCATGTAAAAGAACGGTAAATCCTCTCCCGAATAGAACGCAAAATTGATGGGCAACACGCGGAAGAGTCCCGGCGTATTCTGCAAAACCGGTTTATTTGCAGTGAGTCCAAATCCATCGTATCCGAAAAGATGCTTATCCTTTTCGACCCAGCAATTCCTTTCCAAATAACAATTACTTGGAGGGAATTCATTTACATTTCTAGATTCTTTCTTCGGAGCTGTAAACGCGACATCCCTTCCATCGACCCATATTTGAATGAATCCCGTTTCTTGGATAGACTGTTCATCTTTGTCTCGTTTTACGACAACTTTATTTTTCTTCAAAGTCGTGCCTTCCGTAACCTCGACTTCTTCAGGATTATCGTACGATATATCTTTAAAGGACGAACGGAAAACATTGACTTGCACGTATTCTGACGAGCCGGATTCTACCTGAAAATGATATCGATCGTCTATTTTTTCGCCATCTTCCAAATAGACATCCCTTTCTCGTTCATACTTATCAAAAAGCACATTTTTTGTAGTCTTGATAGAGCTCCACTTGTTGCCATTATGGTAAGCCCAATTCATGCGAATCTCAACTTGGTTGGTTACCTGCATTGCCCCTTCAGATTCAGCACCATCCTCTTTTTTACTAACCATAAGCGAAGGCCAAATGACATAAAGCTTCTGATTCATCAAAACAGGAAGAGCAACTTCGGCCTTGATATCCAAATCCAAGTTTTCCCACGGTTCCCATTCGCCTGAATACAGGGCCTTGGCCTTATATTTACGGATAAAGAAACGATGCGGTTCACCCCTGGTCCGGCCCACAATATGAAGCGTATAGAGAATTCCGTCTCCACCGCCATCTTCCTTGCAGGCTCCTAGAATTTCAACACCGGAGGTCTCATATATTTTTTCAAGATAATTACCTAAAGCCGTATGCATTGCCTTAGGATCGTTCCCTACCTGGCGAATTTCATCTTCCAGTTCCTTGAAGAACGGGCTCTTGTCATCTCTTAAATCGGATTCAATCCAGTTTTCCGCATAAAGGAATATCTTGCGATTCGCTTCCCATACACGGTAGTTTTGCATCCATTCCCAATTTCTACGCTGTTCTTCGCTCAAGACAAAGGAACCTTCGAGACCGAGTTCCACACGGCTTACAAACTGCTGAATGGAATTCAAAGCCTGCCTAGTCCTTGAAACACTCATGTCCGGTTCCATTTCGACATCTATCAAATAGTATGAATAAATGTCGTTAGCGTCGAAGAATTTCTTAGGATAGTAGAATTTTCCAAGTTCTTGATTCTGTGAGCGGAAGCAGATGTAACTTACAAATGCATCCCGTCTTGACTTACGCAGGGTATCGCTTACCGGGGTAATAAAAGTCTGCCAATCACTCGGAGTACGCATATTACGTAGCGCGTTGTTCAAGTTCTCAACAGCATCACTGTAATCAGCAATAGCCTCTTCTCCAACCAAATCATCTGCAATTAAGGTCTGCAGAGTCGCCATATCAATGGGGGCCTTCTTGTAAACCATCCAATAGCGGCAAAGTTGCATCCAGGCTTCTGGATCTGACAAGCTGGGTACTGCTATATCCGCACCAACATTGAATCCCAAAATTTCTTTCAGTTGTCTTTCGTTTACATTCCATTTCTTTAAAAGGAAATCTTTTGACAGTTTATCATAAATCCAAGAGGAACCGAAGCATTTGGAGACATTAAAACAGAGAATCAGTTTGCGCAGAGAATCTGACAACGGATTTGATTCCGCAAACAAATTTTCGTCAGCGGGATAATTTTTCCAGTCCCACCCGTCCTCGTCGGCATCAAAAGAATTCAATGGGATGGATTGATATATATTTCCTAGCCCTATGTTGCTATAATCCGTCATCTTTGTATAGCCGTTGATTAACGCCGATTTAGACAGCAAGGCATACGCCATGACACCCGTCTCGGAATCGTTGTCAATCACCGCAAGACCGAACCAGTCAAATAAAGCCGCTCCAGAAGATGTTTGTTTGACGCTCTCAAGACGATTGTTTAAAAGATCTTCGCAAACAGAACAGCTAATACCAAATTCAGCCGTCAACTTTTCAAGGATTTCATTCCTAGCCGCTTCGGCAAAGGCTAAGAACTTGACAAGTTCTTTCGCCCATACGTTGTCGTTTAGGCTTGCTGCCGTGAACAGGGCATCGACTTCACCACTATAATCGCTACCCAGCAAACTAAGCAACCAAGTCTTTATAGCATCCAAATCGTCAGTCACAAGACTTTCTTTTTCGCAAAGTTCCAGTATATCGTTCGGAAGAAGCATGTTCTGCGAATTAGCAAAGGCGTTTATTTCTTGTTCAAGCCATTCGTAGAAAGCCGTCCTTGATTCCGGAGTCGCCTCTATATCGGGGAAATCGCGCTCGATTTCTACCTGCTTATCGGACTTGGCTGATTCCCACAATTTTTGCAGGGACTCCTTTAGAGCATCAACAAACGATTCCGCTTTCTTTGCTATAACAGGGGAAAGCGGCATCGCCAAGTAAATAAGGCTGTCTTCATCCAAGGGAGAATTCAGGATATCTGTGATATTCTGGAAACAGTCTGTTAGATTTGCAAGATTCCAGTCTTTTGCAAGATCTGCGCCCAGCAGGAACCTTAAGATTTCGTATTTCTGCACAGAAATTCCAAGACGTTTTGCAAACGTAGAAATCCGATACAGAACCTTTAGATTTTCTTTTAAATCATCGTCGCTTAAACCATCCGAGAAGGATTCATTTTCGAATCGCAAAGCATACAACAGGTCAGTCTGGTTTACGCCCAGAGAAACAGAAGCCCTCTCAAGCAGTTTGCACCGGAACTCTTCTTTCTTCTCTTCGCTTACATCGTTTTGGCCATCGTCCGGCTCTGTAGATTTTCCATTGTCGTCTTCCTTATCCTCGCTTTCGGCAGGCGTGGGAAATACGCAGTCGAAATGATCGTCAGACATATCGTCCACCCAAGCCAATATTTCACGAATAGAAGCCGAAGTAAGCGTTTTTAAATAGGCAACACGATCTATAGCCTCGAGTTTTAAACGATTAATCTCTTGTGAGCTCAATCCATCGATAGCATCTTGATTTAGACCATATACATCCTTCAAGTCTAAATCAAAAACAAGCGAAACATCTTCGTTGTTCCATCCAAGCAAGCGTT
Organism: Fibrobacter succinogenes subsp. succinogenes S85; assembly: GCF_000146505.1. Taxonomy (GTDB): domain Bacteria; phylum Fibrobacterota; class Fibrobacteria; order Fibrobacterales; family Fibrobacteraceae; genus Fibrobacter; species Fibrobacter succinogenes. Next base: position 1,465,901 of record NC_017448.1, read on the forward strand.
TTAGACGGACAAAGCGGGAAATCTTTCGGGCAAACGGTTTAGAAATATTTTCTATGCGGAACGCACCTATATCACCCAACTGATATGTATTGTTTATCGGCTCTATCGTAACGTTATCATTTTCAAATATCGAAAATAGCCGAATTTCCTGGAAGTCCTTCACAGTCAAGCCAGAACGACTCAAGAAAATAGATGCGTTAGAAAGAATCTCATCCCAAGCCCCTGTAACTACAGTAGCCTTGTCAGGACAAAGAACAGAGTTTCCTTCATTATCCAAGCCCCATAATTCATGAACAGGAATTAATGAGTTTTCATCAGTCTCATCGCCGTCTTTGGGCAACCGCAAAGTTTCTATCAGAGATGGAGACAACCTCAATGTCGTATAACGATATTCATCACCAGGATTTTTCTGAGACTGAATTAAGTCACTTACGGAAAGAGAAACGTTTTTTAACAATGCAACCATTTTTTCCGCATGGAAATTTCTCGGCAAATCCATCGGATAGACATGGGACACCAACTCTGCGTAAGCCTCATCCACTTTTCCCACAAATTCCGGTTCAGCGCGTAAATCGGAATCACTTTTTTTAGCATCCGTATTATATTTTAGTTGTCTTAAAGATTTTCTCGCCGTCAAGAATTCAAGTAATTCGACAACAATATCAATTGTCGGCAACGAAGTTTCAGCGTTCTCCTTGGTCAGCAAAAGATTCCATATATCCGGGCGCCGAATCTTTAAAAGATTGTATCCGTCTCCCTTCAGGAAATCCAGCAAGTCCATCAGATAGGCCGAAGGACTCAAAACTGACTGTCCCTTTAACGCAGCGTTTTTGTTTAATATTCCGAATAGATTTTTCCAATTTGCAACAACAGGTTGCTCAACTCTTGCCGGAGCCACATTGCTCTGTACATTCCGACTTGATTCCGCAAACAGATTCTGCGAAACACCTCTTGACGCAGACGGCAACGAATCACCTTGTTCTGTAAGTGAACCATAGTATTTAGCCATCTGTAAGGACACTTCGGAAGTGTACTGAGCTGCCAAACAATATATCTGCTTGGCGTTTTTCATTGTTTCAAGGCCATCGTGGTGCTTGGCAATAAACAATTCTTCAGATTCTTGGGCAATCTGATATGCCGAAGTAAAGCCATTTCTGAGCAAATAGACTATTGAATCGTAATCCTTGGTCAGCCTATACAGCCTTTGCAGCGTTTTTATATCGTCATTTGTAACACCAGACCCAGCACCTATAACCAATGAGCGTTTTTCAAGGAACTCATCCAAAGATATCTTGTCCAGCGAAAAATCCTTCCAATTTGTAGTTCGCAACAATTCTGCTATTTTTTTACATTTAGAAAGAACTGGATCACAATCCTCAGGATTTTCAGGCTCATCATACCTTGCAAATTTCGAAAGAAGGGCGTCTTGCGGAAGCCACGATGTAATCAACTTTTGCAGTTTTATCTTGTATAGGGACTTTTGTTCCTCTGCAGTCGTTCCGGGGAAGGTCACCGGTAACGCTAACTTCTGTTCCTTACTTCTCTGCTTGTAGCTTGACGAAATATCTTCAACCAATTGTTCCCATTGTTCTTCATCAAAATCGAGCAATACCTTTAACGAAGGTTCCACGGACGAATCTTGATTTACTATACTGACAATGGTATAATACGTCTGCTCAATGCCGTCAGAAAAATTTTCATAGAAATTTTTCAAGTCAAACACAAGTTTTAATCGAAGATACTCTTGTTCATTCACTGATGAACTCGAAGCAGAAGGATTTTCGTTTTCTAGAAAAGATTCAACATCAGCTTCAGAATCATAGAATCGCCTCAACAAATTCTCGACTCTATTGTCTAAGGGAGATTGTGCATTTTCGGGACTTGCCTGTGAACTTCCATCTGCTATTACACCAGGCAATGTTTGGGTGTCATTCCACAACGAGAGAAGGTCGCAAGCGTCCAAATCAACCTTTTCCTTCTCCGAAAGTATTGACCGACCGAGTAAATTTTCCCAAAAAGAGATAAAGGATTCAATGTTTGTTTCAGAACCTTCGTTTTCATCGGACGTAATTAAAGATTGCGAGACAGCTTCTAAAAGACAATCTTGAACTTGTTGCCGATTCGCAGACTGAAGCTTGGCAATGCTATCAAAGCCCTTTCGGCACAAGGCAAATAAACAAGATGCATAGAAAAACAATTTATTCGATTCCAGCAAATCAGAGCAATAGCGTTGTATTCGATAAACAAGTTCGTACGCCCTGAAATATGAAATTGCATCTTCCTGATTCAGACGCTCTCTAAACCCCGGAAGAACATTCTTGAACGAGGAATCTATGAAATGTTGTATTTTGTCTTCTTTTAAGGCAATCGGTTGACCATTTTTATTTAGAATACTCGTCTCATTTTCTACTACTGTAAGATAAACCTTTAGGGCTTTTTCCAACTCGTCAAATTTTGAATACAGTGTTGTTGATAAGGAATCAATAGTGAAATTTATTTCTTGACGACGCGAGGCATCAAGAACCAAGTTCGAATAATTCCATTTGGGGCAAGAGTCCACTGGAACTGACGAATTTTCATCTTCCTTTAAATAGAATTTTGCAAAAAGGGAAATTTTGTCTTTGGGGTCGTCAGGGCTCGGAATTTGGATATTATGCGGCAAACAAGATGGAGAATATACTATCTCGTAACAGCCATTCTCGTCCGTTATTGCAGCTGTCGAGTTTAAAGCATGATATATAAAAGCGTGTACATTTTTCGTATTCACAAAATCTAAACAGACAGCCTTAACATAAACATCTTTCAACGGACGACCGGAATGGTTCACCACGCGTCCATAGACTACGTAGTTGTCTTGCGTCGTTGGAATTGTCTGCGGAATAACAATTGATACATTCTCATCCATTGTTGGCGGGTAATCCACATTGAATGTATGCAATAAATTTCCCGTCAAATCATATACGCAAAGAACCAGATTAGGCGCAGTTCTATCTAAATCACCCCTTTGAAAAGAATCTTTTGTATATGATATTTCAAAAGTCCCATCAAATTTGATAACAGCACTACTCAAATAGTGGTTAGAATCACCATAATAATCAAAAGCCTTAACTATCCCGGTCGTTAAAAGTTGACCATTATCGTATGCAACAGTCCCCGCAATTTTCCAAATTTCTTGTGGGGGATTCTCCCCGCCCGGATTATCGCCACCTGGGTTATCCCCACCCGGATTCTGCGTTCCGGACTGTCCAGAACCGCCCTCTTGTTCTTGGTCAATTATAAAAGAGAAAACCTGTTGGCTTTCGAACGCCATGAGGTCCCCTGATTCCCATATGATATTCCCCTGATAGTCAAATACCTGTATTTTGACATCCGGGTGCTGGATAGTCGGATCACCATTCTGGAAATTGGCACTTGAATAGGTGATTTGATACGAACCGTCTTCATTGAACCCAGACTCGCCCAAATAACTCCACGTTCCATTACAAACATGAAACGCCTTTATAATTCCGGTGGTGAAGGGATTTCCGTTAAGGTAGGTAATCCTACCGGAAATAAACCATGTGTAAGGAACTGGGTATGTCATAATTTTTTCACCTTTTAGAAACTATAATGTAATATACAACAAAGAGAGAAACAAAGTAAAAAAGATGCCGTTGGTGAAAATAATTTTACATCAATTTTCTAAATAGCACCTTTTTAAGTAGATTTTCACATAAAAACATTTTTACAAACAACGTTGGCAAAACTATTCTTTACATTCTTGCATTTTGTTTGCGGTCCCTAACTTCAGCATTAAGCCCGGGCGTTGCGGGTGCGGCGTCTGAGCACCCGCTAGAGAGGGTGGAGAGCAACGAAGTGCGAACCAGGGGGAGACTTCCCCCTCTCTATATACAAGAACGCCAAGGCTGAACTCTGCGGCCGCCGCAAGTTCGGTCTCATCAAGTACGTGATGGCCCTCATGAACGGAGCCCGTCTCGGCATTGCCGCCCAGTCCGTGGGTATCAGCCAGATGGCCTACAACGAAGCTCTCGCCTACGCCAAGGACCGCAAGCAGTTCGCCCAGGCCATCGTAAACTTCCCGGCCGTGTACGAGATGATTTCGCACATCAAGGCTCGCCTTGATGCAGGCCGCGCTTTGCTGTACCAGACAGCCAGCTACGTGGACATCTACAAGGGCCTGGAGGACATCGAGCGCACCCGCAAGCTCACCGACGAAGAAAAGGCTGAACTCAAGCTGTATCAGAAGCTCGCCTCTGCATGCACTCCGCTTGCCTGTGAGCCTCAAAGCCCCATGCGTTAAGCTGGGGCGGAGGCGAGAGTGAGGCGCAAGCCGAACGGTCTTATAAGGTCGCCAACTGCGTGATGAGCCAGTTGCTCCTCCGCGATGCCACCAAGTCGCCGGAACTGTTCGACAAGAGCATGAAGGTGTACCTGAACCTCGCCGAAGCCGAAGTCGCGAAGCACTACAACTTCGTGAAGAGCGTGAACGTGGAATCGATGGAGAGTTACAAGCAGGCATAAGCCCGCAGGATGTCATCCTGAGCGGAGAGCCGCGGGGCTCGAAGTCGAAGGATCTAAAAGAAATTGCCCCGGCTCAAACTGAGTCGGGGTTTCTTGTTTATGCAATGTTCACGTCACAAAAATAAAACTCATCAACATTACAGAACATACTGCGAATATTGAAACCGTAATAAATCCCAATACTTTCCATTTGAGAGAATATTCTTCCTGATACACACCAAGCCCGACATACGGGAGAAAGCTCAACAGGACCGGCAATATATAGCGAAAATCAGCACTACAGGCGTAGGAATATTTATATCGCAAAAAACCTAAAGCCACAAAGAAAAGAATTCCTTGAATGAATAAAACCCAATGATAAATATTCATTCTGGTTTTCCACCAGCCTCGAATTGCGAAAACAATTAGTCCCAGCAACGACAAACCAATCAACGACGCCAATGTTCGGCCCACAGCCGTATCTACAAGTTTCCATTCGCCAAATAACGAGGATTTAAAAGCGTAATTAAAAAAATATTCTCGTCCTTGTCCATCGACCCATCCATTGGTATAAGGTTCCGTCAAGAACGATTTCATATCAAAATACAGGAAATTCTTCGCCTCATTTTCAACCTTTAGGCTTGAATGCAAACTATTTATGTTTGCAACCAGTTCACCATTGCTGAAAATCTTAATTACAACAAGGCTCACAAAAACAAGAGCCAGTAAAATCCACCCAGCAATTTCTGTTTTGGTCGGCCGATGCAATTGATTTGTTTTTACGAATCCGAAAACAGCAAATAGCATTACAAGTCCCAAGGTGACATAGCCCGTAGATTTTGTCCACACCGCAAGAGCCGCACACACAACAGCAGCAACAAGATGCTTTCCGTTTCCGTTCTTGATATAGTTAAAACCCGCCACCACACATAAAACGTGCAAAGTATAAAAAAGTTGGTCATTTCCGATTCTAGGTGCAACTAAAAGCAACAAGGGCCATACGGTCCACAGAACAGAAGCAATTCCTAAAGGAACACCTGAAACAAATTCCTTCAACAAAAATAGGCCACAGACAAGCAAAATAATTGAAAGAACCAAACTGAATGCTTGTGCACCTGAACAAGAATTATAGTCAATCAATCCACTCACCATAAAAGACGGTATTACACTAGCATAATAAACAGGCGGATGGTAACAGCTCCAGCAATCTTTCGCAGAAGGAATAGAATGATTGTCTATTATATATTGTATATAAGCTAAGTGTCCCTCTACATCCATCGAAAATTGGTTGTAAGGCATCGCATAGAACATTGCAAAACGCAGGAGAACACCTGCAAGAATACATGCTATCAGAAATGTATTTAGTTTCAGTCGTTTCTCAACCAATATCACGATTATCCCAACAAGCAGGGCTATCATAAATTTCAGCAGAAACAGCAAAATACTATCGACTTTAGGGAAAACATTTATCCCTGCGATTCCGCCTTTATTCATCAAGAGAATTTCATAACTGGTTCTATTCCCCACACGATGTGGAGAAGTAACCGAGTCTGGAATCCAAAATCCTTTATTAAAATTACATTTATCCGAATAGCCGCTCAATGAAAATGCAAAGCCGTTAACCGTCAATGATTCGGCGCAATCATCAGGAATGATGTTTAAATCATAGGGAATATTCAATGGATTAGAAATAGAAAAACGAACATTAAACCATTCACCGGCATCCATATTTTGTGAGATGGGTAATGTCGTTTGTTTTTCAGCATTTCCATGCCGCAGAACAACATTTTCCACCCGGATTTGACCATAGTGGAGAATGCTGAAGCATATTAAAATGCCAATGGCACAATAGAATTCTATTGACTTAAAAATCTTTTTCATAGTTTTTTACCTTCGTGGTATTCCTCTTCGCTGTTCACGCTCCAAAGCGCAGTCTTGTCGCTGCAACCTTCGCGGATGCACTTGACAACTTCCATTGCGGCGAGCATGCTGTGGTCCATGTTGTTATACTTGTGCATGCCATTGCGGCCCATTAGGAACAAATTATCAATCGGGTCCACATATTCACGGACTTTGTCGAACTCGCCATAAGTACCGAAGTAGGCAGGGTAGGCCTTCTTGATGTGGAACACCACGGAATCGCGAACAGACTCGGGCCTTGCCACGTCAATCTTGTCGAGTTCCGCAATCGCGAACTTGATGAAGTCCGCATCGGGCATGTTCCACATATCATCGCCTTCGGTGGCAAAGTATTCAAGGCCTATCCACACTTTTTCAGGGTCGGCGACAAGATACGGGCTCCAGTTGTTGAATATCTGAATACGGCCAAGTTTCACGTCGGATTCCTGCACGTAAATCCAGTTGTCGGCAACGAACTTGAGCTTGCTTTCGGGTGTACCCGGCTTTGCCGGATTCTTGATTTCAAGTTTGTCCAAAAGGAGGCCCACGGTAATGAAGTCGCGATAGACGAGACCGTCAGAGACGCGGCGCACTTCGGAGGGCACGGGATTCTTTTCGTTATCCATTGCGGCGACGAGTTCTTTCACCGGCATCGTCGAGAGGAAGTAATCGCACGGGACCGTTTCCGTATAGCGTCCGTAATCCACGACGACGCTTTCGACACATTTACCAGTTCCGTCGCGATTCACGCCAACCACGCGGGCGTTCATAACAATCTTGCCGCCCATTTCCTGCACCTTCTCGGCAACCGTTTCCCAAAGCTGGCCTGGACCGAATTTCGGGTAAAGGAACTGTCCGATAAGGCTAGTTTCCGTGTCCTTCTGGCGGATGTCTGCTCCGTTGGCGCCGTCAGCAGCACCTTCCGCATTCTTCTTGCCGGCAAAAATCTGCTTGACAGCATGCACCACGGTTTTCGTAATCGAGAGGCCCTTGATGCGCTGGCCGCCCCAGTCGGGGCTAATCTTGCTGCACGGTACGCCCCACACCTTTTCGGTGTAATCGCGGAAGAACGTGCGGTAGAGTTCCACGCCGAAGCGGTTAATCATAAAATCTTCGAGACTATTTTCTTTGCGGGCAGGCATCAACTGCACCTTGATGTAGCTAAGGCCAATTTTCATCATGCGCCAAAGCCCAAGGTTGCGAATCGTATCGCCGTTCAAGCTGATGGGGTAATTGAACAGCTTGCGCAAAAAGAGAATTCGCGAAAGGCGGCTGCGGCAAAGCATCACGTAGTCCGTCTTCTCCGGATCAGGACCGCCTTCCGTCAGCGGAACAGTGCGGCCAATCGCGATGTCGTCCTTGCTCGCGACACCCTGGAGCGGTAAAATTCCCTGCCACCAATCCATTACCGTATCGCTCTTGCTAAAAAAGCGGTGACCGCCAATATCCATGCGGTTGCCGTTGTAACGCGCCGTACGCGAGATACCGCCAATGACATCTTCCGCTTCAAAAATCACAGGTTTAACATCTGTTGTACGCAAAAGTTCCAACGCCGCGGTCAAGCCCGCAGGACCAGCACCAGCAATTACAGCAATCTGACTATTTTTTTTCATTCATTAAACAAAATCAGCTTGCGAGCGCAAAAATTCCACATCAAAACAACTACAGCAGCTATCATTTTTGAATACAATTCATGCAAACTAAAGAAACCAACCATCAACAACATCAAAAGTTCATTAAGTCCCACACCCATTAACCCAACCAAAGCAAACACAGCAAATTCTGCCAATCTGCACTTTTCTAGTCGACGTTTACTACTACGGAAAACCCAACTTATGCTCAAAGCATAATTCAAGCACAGCCCGGCAACTAGCCCCATAAGATTTGCAAGCAAATATTGCCATCCAAGACCGTAAAGGCAAAGAGAAAACAAGCCAAAATCAATTACAAAGGCAAATCCGCCCACTAGTATATAACGTGCTAGTTGGGCTAGCACCGTACAAAATGCAGACATTACTCGGAATTTCTGTTAACTAACTACAAAAGCAATGACTCTCTAAACCACTCCCCATAGGGGTTCGCCTTCGGATTAGGGTTGTAGTTTCCATCTTCACATTTCCAGAATTCGCTTTCATAAGTTTTGTGTGTAACTTGCGGTTCCGTTGACATTATTTCATTTTTGCAATCTTCAATTAGGAAGAATACAGAAAAATAATCATCAGTAGAGACACATTCCCCACTAGGCTTCACTTTCGTGAATTCCAGTTCGCCATCGGCAACATGACTCAAAACACTTCCAGTAAGCAGACCGCCGCCATCCACAAACGTTATAAAGTATTGACAGTTCCCATCTTTTTCTATCAAACGATTTTTCATTATTTTCGCCGTCATCGGGAAACACTGCGGTATATCGTTTCCTTCAATTTTAACAAAATGCGATTTTAGCTCCATCGTGTTTACATTCAACGTCAATTCCGTAAAATCTATACAATTCATACTTGGCAATCCGTTGTATGCAATTACATGTTCGTCAAAAGAAAGCTGTTCAACACTTGAAGCATACTGCAAGACATAATTTTCGAGTGTTTGATCATATTTGATTGTTATTGCCGTATCGCTAGGAGATATAGTTGACAAAGGCTCTCGCCCGCCAGCACTAGAAGAGCTTGAACTTTCACCCCCTTTTGACGAAGAAGACGGTGTTACCCCTCTACCCGTTGAATTTTGGGCATTCCTTGACATTTCAAAACACCGATTTGTAGCGATAGCGCTAAAATAAGTTATCAAGATATTCGCAGAATCAGATTCTATTGCCTTTACTCGACAAGCGGCATCAAATGCTCCTTCCTTACAACCTTCACTAAGGCTAAAGAATTCGCTATTAGACTTATTATCGCAATTAGTCTTGAACTCGGCAAAAGCAGAATCACAGGATTGTTCGAGTCCTTCCGCTTTCAAGGTTGTCACCGCAACAGAACCGGAAATTTGTATGGTCATCGCTATGGATGCACTATCCGCGGTACACTCTGCACGAGCGCCCGAACCATCATCCAAAACGGCCAATCTGCCTCCGTCTATTCTGGCATATGCAGCCTCGTTCAAATCCAAGCCATAATTATACCAATCGTTCACCTGTTTCTCTAAAAGGGCATTCTGGTCTTCGATTGTACCGCCAGATACCTTGTTCGATTCAGAACAAGATTCCAGCAGCAAAGTAAGCGAACAAAGCAATAGTAATCCGAAATCAAATTTCATCGTCAAGAAGCCCTAAAAATCATTCCACAAAGTATAACCCAATATCACATTGTCAGTTCCAGAATTAGCATAACGGTATATTTCAATTGTCAAATCAGCATTTGAAGTCGTTGTAAAATCTACAACTTCAAACGGATTCTGAGCGCTAATCGAAGATTCTAGCAACGATCCATTTTGGTAAACTCGCAAATCAATATCCTGCGCTATTGAATTATTCGATATTACATAGTCTCCGCTAGTAAGCCAAGCTATAGCAATTCGATAATGCGTGTTAGATGCGATGTCATTTTCCGTAAACGTTATTTTATTGTTGTTATCAAAGCAGCAAGAGTTCGATCCACTCCAATAACGATACCTATGATTCCACGCTATGCTTGAATATCTAATAATACCCCTTGCCGCTTCTGAATTGTTATCCAAATCATGACTGGAAGCATTTCCTATGGGTATTTTTTCACTAGACACGATCCAAGCCTTTACAAGTTCGGGATGGCGTTTGAAAAAACCATATTGGCTTAAAAGATCAGCAAAAATGCCCGCTGTGTAAGGAGTAGACGCACTCGTACCGTTAAAATATCCATTCCACACATCTATATTAATATTTGGGAAATAAAAGTCCGTATAATTTGCCATTTCGGGTTTTTGATTACCTATATTCGAATTTTTCCATTTAGAGTAAGAAACATAATTATTGTTAGAAGGATTTACCGCCCCAACAGCAATTGTGTTAAGAGCCAATCCAGGTGATCCAACAAAATCCGTAGTATCACTCGATGATATATTTCCCGCAGCATAGAATGAAATCAGTCTATTATTGTAGATATAGTTGTCCACATCTTTATCGTTTCCCGAATACACACCATTAGACGGAAGATAATGCCAAGAATGCGAACTTATTTCAATAGTCGGATTATGAGCATCCATATTTAGACTACTCAAAAAACCAGTTCCAAGACCATCATAAGCATATAAAGTCGCCAACGGTGCTGTGGTACTTATGGTTTTCGCAACTGCTGTAGGATGCATTCGAACGCCATTAGAACACGTATTTAACAGCACATAATACCCTGAATTATAACCTACAGGGTCAGAGCAGCCCTCATCATTGAAGAAGACCCCAATGCCTTGTCCCTTATATCCGTTAGCATGAGCATGAGATGTTATCTCAGAATAGCCAAATATTGTGGTATAAAGAGTATAACTGTCAAGAATTGGTTTTCTTACTATATCAATATATACTGGTTCAGGTCCATTCAACAATGTTTCAATTTCAGATGCCGTGAGAGAAGCTTGATATTGTTGTACCGGGACAAATTTCTCCCGTCTATTTTCAACATTTCTAAAATAATCATCTTCAGAAATTCTATTTCCGTCCAACCAATACTTCTTTTCTCCATTTCCATTTACTTCAAACCGACCAGAAATCGGTTGAATCTCTCGGCTCGCTTGTATTGGAGATATATGTACATCTAAAGTTCTTTGCGGACGCATTATATAATAGGCTTCATTTTGGCCACTATTAGAAGATTTCTTTATTCTACCTAAAATATCTCGAGCAGAACTCTTTTTGATTATGGTGTCAGAGACCTGTTTTTGTTCGTTTAAAAAGTCCAAAACATCATTTGACGCTTTACTTTTTAACTCCAAAGGCGGCAAATATGTCGGTTTTGCAAACAGGGTGGAGGCCAGCAGCAATATTGCAAGAGCAATCGTTTTGGAATTCATATTTCATCCTCCTTATTCGTTCCAAGTTGTATCGCAAGCCATTCCGTTTTCCGTATCGCCTTGGCATTGTACAGTAGGCAGGGGTTCCGCTTCGGGGAGATTCGCAATAAACGTTTCGCATTCGCCTTTGAATGTATTGGCGATAGCCCTGAGTTCAGTCTGACTGGAGACCTTGGCTACACAGGACATTTCGAGGCTAGTGCCACAACCTTCATTGTAAATCCTATAAACGCCGCCTTTCTCGTTGCATTCGGCAACATAAGCTATGCTGTCGGCCACACAAAGTTCCGTCTTTCCAGCAAAGGTTTTATAGTGCAAATCCTGTATGTAAAGCGACCCTTCGTTTTCCTTGAGGAGAATGGTTGCGTCATCGTATTGATCAAGAATAGTGCTATAGCCAGAAACCTTTTCCTTTTTAGACTTGTAAAAAGATATTCCATCTTCTTGATTGTACAGATTTACCCAACAGCTTCCGTTGGACTTTATCTCGTTGTACACAACTTCTTTTTCGGTCGTAAAAGTAAACAAGACCGGAGAGAGTGCAAGCGTCGGCTCGTCGGTAGGCACGACCTCATCCAGAATGATATCGTCAGAAACAACAGCCTTACTGCGGCTTCCAAAGGAATCCAGCATACTGTTCATGAACGCAATGTCAGCATCGGACAAGGTTTTCGCGACATTATTGGCAGAAACATTTTCGTCATTTTTCTGCGTTGTGTCGCAGACCATTCCATTTTCCGTATCGCCTTGGCAATGCACGGTAGGCAATTCTTCCGCTTCGGGGAGATTCGCAATAAACGTTTCGCATTCGCCTTTGAATGTATTGGCGATAGCCCTGAGTTCAGTCTGACTGGAGACCTTGGCTACACAGGACATTTCGAGGCTAGTGCCACAACCTTCATTATAAATCCTGTAAATGCCGCCTTTCTCGCTGCATTCGGCAACATAAGCTATGCTGTCGGATACGCAAAGTTCCGTCTTTCCAGCAAAGGTTTTATAGTGCAAATCCTGCACATAAAGCGATCCTTCGTTTTCCTTGAGGAGAATGGTCGCATCATCGTATTGATCGAGAATGGTGTTATAGCCAGGAACCTTTTCCTTTTTAGACTTGTAAAAGGAAATACCTTTTTCTTCGTCATACAGATTTACCCAACAGCTTCCGTTGGACTTTATCTCGTTGTACACAACTTCTTTTTCGGTCGTAAAAGTAAACAAGACCGGAGAGAGTGTGAGAGTCGGTTCATCTGTCGGAGTCACATCGTTAGCACCATCAGAAGCGACAGCTTGGCTGTTACTCCCAAAGGAATCCAGCATGCCGTTCATGAACGCAATATCCGCATCGGATAAAGACTTTTCTGCAGTAACAGGCGCTTCTGTTGAAGGTTCTGTTCCAACGGTGGATACTGCTCCCTTATCTTCGGAGCAGGCTGCTAAAGCGATAATAGCAGCAGCGGAAATAATGATTTTTTTATTCATGGTTATGCTCCTTATTTTTAAATGAGGTTTCATTGTTCTGAATTTTTTCTGTGAGCGGGAACATCTGCATATTCAATCGGTACACTCGGTTTCCGCCCTTTTTGGCTGTCGCAATGGATATGATTCTTTTACGGCAAGCGTCCAGTTCCTTCAAAATTTCGGCATAGTCTTCATCGTCTATTCCCATGGTGATGCCGGTAAAATTCCGTTCATCTATGGGGTACTTTTCAACAGCCTCTCTTGCGAAATCAGCCATTTCCTTATGCATTTCACGAACGAGCACCGGCATGGCGGCAACGGACATCTGGAGAGACCTATCCACTTGCTCGTACACATCATCCGCAGTCTTCTTCAAGAACTTCGCTCGGGTCAAGAATGCCAACGCATCGCGGACCTCCTCGGCCGAGAAAGCCCCTCCACACGCCTTGGCCACTTTCAGAGGCTTCGCTCCGGGCATCATGGGAGCAAGTTCGCGCAGCACAGGATATTTCCACGATTCGTAAAAAGAGACTGATTCCCCTTCTAAAACACGGACCTTGTGAGCACTGGCAATTTCCTTCATTTCTGTATAGGCAGCCTTCTTGTCTGCATCACTCTTTGCCTGTCCAAATTTCACAAGTTGTCTAAAATATTCTCTTTCAGCACCCACAAGATCCATCGCGTCAGCGGCATGTTCAATTCCATTCTTCGACAAGCCGCTCTTGCCTTCACACACAATCTTCATATAATTGGGTGAAGTAAACCCTCCCTTCTTTGTAAAATCACGCCAGGAGAAAGCGGATGTTCGCTTTTTCCACTGGTAGTAATCGTTCATAAAGGAACGGTAGTCTTCATATTCAATTACGGATCTCATTATACCTTAAATATATTTTCCAATCCGCTTGCCACGATCAGTTTTTCTATACAAAATTTGCGAATTTTTATCAATTTGTATAATTTTGCGTATAATAAAAGAATTTTAAAGTTTTACTATACGGTAAAATGCATATTTTAGCATTTTTAGCAAGCGAAAAATCCCCTAAAAAAAGAACCGCAGCTACAACACTGCGGTTTTCATTGCATAAAACGGAACCGATTCTACAAAATCGGAACAAGTCAGAAAAAACTCTACGAATTTTTATACAAGTCGCTCAAATCTAGAGCCATAAACGTAGCGCCGTCGTCATATACAGGACGAACATGCCGTTTTATATTCTCAGTTTCAGAAGAGTTCAGTTCAAATTCAGAAAATCCATAATTGTCTTGATAGTACTTTACCAACCTTTTATCAATGGCGTGTATAATCAAGTAATTTACAGCCACATATTCGTTTATGGCTTTTACGATATCAAGGATAAAACCATAGAACATGGCTGCCGTAATTTCTTCCTTGCAATTTGTGCTATTCGAGAAAGCACCATTGCGAGCAAAGTTCACTAGTTCTATAGCCGAATCAGTATATTCTACCGAACTTTCGCGATCAGTTTCTTCATCAAATTGAATATCCAAATCGCTTTCTTCTGGAAGTTGCTCGAAACGAGGCAGGATTGCGGTCTTCAGCGTAAAATAGCCGCACATTTCATGCAGACGGTCAAAAACTATATAGGTCGTTGACACGTGGTCCCGAGTTTCTATAATTGCATCGCGCGTTAAATACTTTTCTAGACCCTTGCCCGCTTCGCATGTAGCCTCAAATGTACTAAGCAAGCGTTTGCACTCCTCCGAGTCACAAACCTTCTCACAGCTAAACGAGCCATCAGGAAGAACGTAGGGAAAATTCATTTGGCTTGTGTTGCGTGTTTACGCTTAAAATCAAGATAACGAGCAACATTAACGGGAGCAATTTTTCCCGTCTGTTTTGCGGCATGCAACTTTCGCAATGCCATAACAAGCTGCTGCTTTTTTGCGTTCACCATAATAAGCCTCTATAAGTAATATAACTAATTATCATCTTCAAGTCAACAATCCAATATGATTTTTCCAGAGGTTTTCCATAACATTTCGCTTTTTCAGACATTTTTGCAGTAAGCCAGGCGTTGCGGGCTGGCGTTTGAAGCCCGCAGTGGGGGTAGCGTAAGACCTGGCCGGGGCGGGCTTTGGTCAGTATTCCCGAAGGGAATGACTATATGGGCGGGGCCGGGGCTGGAGCGAGGGGGATACTTCCCCCTTCATACTAAGCCTTACACTTGGCGTCTACGACGCCAGTTTGCATCGCCTCGGTCATGCCCAAGCGAACTTGGGCGCGACACTCGGCTCGCTACACTTCTTCAATGCTTGCGTGGTACTCTTGCAGGCTCTTCACGGCACCATGTCCGTTCCTTGCAGCGGCGATTCCCTTCACGGTGTTGTAGGCACCGGCGAGCGTGGTGATGTAAGGCACCTTGTACTTGATGGCGGCCTTACGGATAGCGCTTTCGTCCTTGATGGCGTCGCGCTTTGCCCACGGCGTGTTGATGATGAGGTTCACCTGCTTGTTCAGGATGATATCGAGAACGTTCGGGCGGCCTTCAGCAATCTTGTTCACCACTTCGCACTTGACACCGGCGGCTTCGTAGAACTTGGCGGTACCTTCGGTAGCGTAAATCTTGAAGCCGAGCTTCTGGAATTCCTTACCGATTTCAATCGCCTGTTCGGAGAGGTTCACCTTGTCAGAAAGGCTGATGAGCACAGCGCCTTCGGACGGGAGGAAGGAACCTGCAGCTTCCTGGCTCTTGTAGTAAGCGAGGGCGTAGTCGTCGGAAAGGCCGAGGACTTCACCAGTGGAGCGCATTTCGGGGCCGAGAACCGGGTCCACCTTCGGGAACTTGTCGAACGGGAACACAGCTTCCTTGGCACCGTGGTGGTTGAACTTCTTGTCCTTGAGCTTGAGGTCTTCGAGCTTGGCACCGAGCATCAAGCGGGTCGCGAGGCGAGCCATCTGCGTGTTACAGACCTTGGAGACCAGAGGCACCGTGCGGGAGGCACGCGGGTTGGCTTCGAGGACGAACACCTTGCCGTCTTCGATGGCGTACTGCATATTCATGAGGCCGCAAACGTGGAGGGCTTCAGCAATCTTCCTCGTGTAATCCTTGATGGTTGCCAAGTTTTCCTTGGTGATGGTCACCGGCGGGATGATGCAGGCGGAGTCACCGGAGTGGACACCGGCAAGTTCGACGTGTTCCATCACGGACGGGATGTAAACGTGTTCGCCGTCAGAGAGGGCGTCGGCTTCGCATTCGAGAGCGTTGTGGAGGAAGCGGTCGATGAGGAGCGGACGGTCCGGGGTCACGCCGACAGCCTTGGCAACGTATTCGCGGAGCATGGCTTCGTCGTAGATGACTTCCATGCCACGGCCACCAAGCACGAAACTCGGGCGGATCATCACCGGGTAGCCACCGATCTGCTTGACGCAAGCGAGGGCTTCGTCGATGTTCGTAGCCATGCCACTTTCCGGCATCGGGATGCCGAGCTGGTCCATCATCTTGCGGAACAGGTCGCGGTCTTCGGCAATGTCGATGGAGTCGATGCTCGTACCGAGAATCTTGACACCTTCGTCGCTCAAAGCGCGGGCGATGTTCAGCGGAGTCTGGCCACCGAACTGCACAATCACGCCAGCCGGCTTTTCCTTGTGGTAAATCTGGAGAACGTCTTCGAGGCTGACCGGTTCGAAGTACAGCTTGTCGGAAGTATCGTAGTCGGTAGAAACCGTTTCAGGGTTGCAGTTCACCATGATGGTTTCGTAACCCATTTCGCGGAGAGCCATGGCAGCATGGCAGCAGCAGTAGTCGAATTCGATACCCTGGCCGATTCTGTTCGGGCCACCGCCGAGAATCATGATCTTCTTCGGGTTGTTGGAAGCGGTAGATTCGTCCTTGCAGTTGTAGGTGCTGTAGTAGTAGTACTGGTCCTTCACGCCGCTCACCGGCACTGCGCACCAGCCTTCGACCACGCCGAGTTCGGTACGCTTCTTGCGCACGTCCTTTTCGCGGATGCCAAGAATCTTTGCGATGTACTTGTCGCTGAAGCCGTCCTTCTTGGCCTTGATGAGGAGTTCGTCAGCAGGCAGGCGACCCGGAGTCTTGAGCATTTCTTCTTCGAGTTCCACGAGTTCGCGCATCTGCTGCACGAAGTAAGCCTTCTCGTAGGTGGCAGCGAAGATTTCTTCGTCGGTAGCGCCCTTACGGATAGCTTCGTACATCTGGAAGTGACGTTCGGAAGAAGCGGTCTTCATCATTTCGAGGAGCTCTTCCTTGCTCTTCTTGTTGAAGTCCTTCGCAAAGCCGAGGCCGGAGCGACCGTTTTCGAGGCCGCGGATAGCCTTCTGGAGGGTTTCCTTGTAGGTCTTGCCGATAGCCATGACTTCGCCCACGGCCTTCATCTGGGTGCCGAGGCAGTCATCGACGCCGCGGAACTTTTCGAATGCCCAGCGTGCGAACTTGAGCACCACGTAGTCACCGCTCGGGGTGTACTTTTCGAGGCTTCCGTCGCGCCAGTACGGAATCTGGTCGAGGGTGAGGCCTGCGGCGAGCTTTGCTGAAATGAGGGCGATCGGGAAGCCGGTAGCCTTGGAAGCAAGTGCAGAAGAGCGGCTGGTACGCGGGTTGATTTCGATAATCACCACGCGGCCGGTCTTCGGGTCGTGAGCGAACTGGACGTTGGTACCGCCAATCACACCGATAGATTCCACAATCTTGAAGGCCTTTTCCTTCAGTTCTTCTTCGAGCTTCTTGTCGATGGTGAGGAATGGGGCGGCACAGAAGGAGTCGCCGGTATGCACGCCCACCGGGTCGATGTTTTCGATGAAGCAGATGGCGATCATCTGGTTCTTGGAATCGCGCACGACTTCGACTTCGAGTTCTTCCCAACCGAGAATGGATTCTTCGATGAGGCACTGGTGCGTCATGGAGAGTTCAAGACCGTTAGAGCAAATGGTGCGGAGTTCTTCCACGTTGTAGCAGAAACCGCCGCCTGCACCGCCCATGGTGTATGCCGGGCGAACCACCACCGGGTAGCCGATTTCGGCCACGATCTTTTCGGCTTCTTCCACAGAGTGGCAAATGCCGGAGCGCGGGGTGTCGATGCCGAGCTTCTGCATGGTTTCCTTGAAGATTTCACGGTCTTCGCCGCGTTCGATAGCGTCGAGGTTCACACCGATGACCTTCACGCCGTACTTGTCCAGCACGCCAGCCTTGCTCAAAGCAGAAGCGAGGTTCAAGCCGGTCTGACCGCCCAAGTTCGGGAGGAGAGCCTGCGGGCGTTCCTTTTCGATAATCTGGGTAAGGCGAGCAACGTTCAGCGGTTCGATGTAGGTGGCATCGGCCATGACCGGGTCGGTCATGATGGTAGCCGGGTTAGAGTTCACGAGCACAATCTTGTAACCCTGTTCGCGCAGGGCCTTGCAAGCCTGGGTGCCGGAATAGTCGAATTCGCAAGCCTGACCGATCACGATCGGGCCAGAACCGATGATAAGGACTTTGTCGATGCCTTCAATCTTCATTTTGTTTATCTCCGTTGACTAATTATTTATTAAAACTCGTATTTATTGTTTAAAAAAAGAGCTGAACCAAATGGCTCAGCATCTTTAAAAACAACATTGGAAATAGAAATAGTAGCGAACGGCGCGACATGCATAATGTCGCAGTTGCGCTTAGCGTTTTTGAGCATTCCGTTCATCACTTTCCTATTTCGCAAAGACTTAAACTTGTGCAAATATAGAATAAGTGATAGATCATTTCAATAGCGGGCGCTAAAAATCACTATCAATAGGAACGCTTTCAGTCGGTTCTTCCTGAGCAGGCAACTCCTGACATTCCGGAAGCTGCGGTTCCTTAAAGCACCTTTCACGAAGGCTTTGAGCATCACTATCACTGGGTGCAGCACAACCAACAAGACCAAGCACACTAGCGACTAAAAACAAACCCATAAACTTGCGTTTCATAAAGACCTCTAAGTTGTTATCCATCAATATAATAAACTTTTCAATCAACAAAAAAAATTCAATCAAAAAAGGGCCGCCCTAAAAGCGACCCACCTTTGCAAAAAGCAAATCTAGCTCAGAAATTACTTCTTAGCCGGCTTGTTCTTAGCAGCGGTTTCCTTGAGAGCTGCACCAGCCTTGAAGCCGACAGTCTTGGAAGCCTTGATCTTGATGGTAGCACCAGTCTGCGGATTGCGGCCAGTACGAGCAGCGCGGGACTTCACAGTGAAAGTACCGAAACCGATGAGCTGGACGTTGCCGTCCTTCTTGATGCCAGCAGCGATACCGTCGAGAACAGCGTCGATTGCGCGAGCAGCAGCAGCCTTGGATTCAATGCCAGCTTCCTTGTTAGCGAGCACGGCTTCAATGAGATCTTGTTTGTTCATTTTATAACTCCTTGAGTCAGATTTGTGAATTGTTTGGTAATATTATACTTTTTTTTTCTTAGATAAGAATGGTTTTTAATGAAAAAAGTTTTTAAAACCGCATAAAATCAAGCCTTGGGAGCTAGTCGGCCCGCATCTTCCACGTACTGGTCGGCCTTGTTCCTTAATTTCTCTACATAAACAAGGCAAATGCACGTGAAGGGAATCGCCACCAAAAGGCCCAAGAATCCAAGCAGCTTGCCCCAAATCGAGAGCGACAGAAGAATCCCCACCGGAGGCAGATTCATGGACTTACCGACAATGTGCGGCACCAAAAAGAAGTCCTGGATAATCTGCACGACAAGATAAATAGCAAGGATGATAATAGCCACTTCCCAGAACGGCATTCCCTTATCCAAAGCGTAAACCACCGCCAGTAGTAGGGCCAAAGGAATCGTCGTCAGCTGCATATAAGGGATCATGTTCAATGCGCCCGAGAAAAGTCCAAAAGCAACCCCCATCGGAAGCCCCATGACGCTAAAGCCAATCGCATAAAGCACGCCCACCGTAAAAGCCACCATTGACTGAGCACGGAAGTACGTACCCATAAATTTATCCGTAGAGCTTGCGAATTCACCCGCTTCACGGCGATAGCGACGCGGAATCAAGCGACGAATGCCCTTCCTGATTTTATGCATATCAAGCATAATGAAGACAAGGTACATGAACACGACAGCCGCGCTTGACACGCCCATAAAAATCGTAGAGGTCTTTGAAAGAATGTCCCACGCGCCCGGAAGAATGCGGTCGGAAACCGTCTGAACAACACTCCACACATCAAGCGATTCCATAGCCTCGGCAATGCTGTTCCAGGAAATCATCGTCTTCACGGAGGCCCACGTATCCGCAGGCAAGAACGTCATGATTCGATCGCTCCAAGTTGAATCCGTAAAGATTCTTGAAATAAGCGTTCCCAAATACTGGACTTCATGAACAACTTTCGGGACAAAGAAATACATACAACCGCCAATGATTATAGCAGCACCTAAAAGCACCACCACCACGGCAATCACACGATAGCGGAATTTTATTTGCAATCTGCAAACTAGTGGGTCCATGATGTAAGCAATCAAGAATGCCGCAAAAAACGGAAACAGCACCCCGCTCAAATAATTCAAAACCACAAGAGAAACAGCAACCGCTACAGCAATCAGCACATAGCGCATCACCCTATCAAGCGTCCAATTTCTTTGCATTTTCCCTCCTGCATGACTTCGCAGAACACACTAAAAATAGAACAAGTGCAAAGAGAATGGCACCGAGTACGATATACATCGTTTTCTTTTGGCCTTCATTTGCACCCCAGAGTCGCACATAGCGGATTTCCATTTCATCAGGAATCCCGCGAAGCGTAGAACCGCCACTTACAATTTCAAAAAACGAGCCGCGATTCAGATAGGTCTTGCCGTCATCTTCTTCAAGGCCCTGCTGCGAAAGCCACCATTCCGGCACACGGAATTCACTGAGCGAAATTTTGCTCACCGCAAAACGGTCCTTCGCACCACCCATCAGCATGTAAGGCGCCGACGGGATTTCCTTTTCCAGAACACGAAGCGTCGCATAATCGCCGCCACGCGTATAGACAGGGTCATCCGTCAAGATGCGGAGTTTCATGGAATTCATGCGCTTCGATGCGACATGGATTTCCAAGGAATCAAACTTCGTCAGGTCAAAAACGCTACCGGGGCGTTTATCCTTAGACTTTAGGTTAAAGCCAACACCCGCATAAGTAAAAGCCTTACCCGAATGAATCACGACCGATGAAATCAGGAGCGTATCCGTCAGCTGGACTTCACTTGTCGAAAATCCACCGACAGCGCTATCGTTTAGCGGGAAAACATCGAACGTCCGCTCAGGGAAAAGCTCCACCGCCACTCCCCCACAGCGTGAATAGAAAAAGCCCCAAGCAATAAGCAGGACTAGGAAAATCGAGATTCCAATCCACCTACTTTTTTTCATCGTACTCCTTCACTGGGTGACTGCGTCCAATCGCCACGATCATAAGTCCAAGAATAATAAACAGGAATATACCATAAGCCCGATTGCTCGTCCCGCTCACCGTAATTTCACGGACATTGACAACAAAATTCTTCCCGCGCGGTTGGTTCCAGCCGGCCGAGATTTCTACGCGTGCAACACTTTCGTGATGCGGACGGTTACGGGAACGCTTCACGCCCAAATTGTCGTACCAGAAATCAGGAATGTAAAGTTGTTCGAACGGGATGGCAATCTGGTTGCGTCCCGATTTAACAGGGACTTCCTTCAAGAGCATTCTGAACGAACTCGGATTCGACAAATCAGTCACATCCGGGTCATAAGTCCACGTCTTTACGTTGACTTCACTCGTCCCCGCAATATCGATATCCAGATAAAGCGTATCGACATTTTTCCAGTTGTGGTACTTCTTTTCGCCATTCGGGTCAAAGTCAAAAACAAGCCCGCACCAGGCCGATTTTTTTTCGTCCATGCCCAACGCGCACTGGAACGACGCCAGAGAATCCGAAGATTTAAACTGGACCGCAGACGTTCCCCCGTCTGCATTATCGTCGTAAGCAGATACTTTTGCACCATCCCCTAGTGGAAACACAGTTTCAGCAAATCGCTCTTTCGGAAGCATTACATAGATGGCAACAACAATAATCGCAATGATTGCTAAAATCGTATATGATTTTTTCATTTACTAAAAAAATTTCCTTAAAGTTCTATTGTACTGAATGTAGTCCAGCGGATCTTCTTCCACAGGCTTTTCACCAAAAATCTTGTTCACAAGCGAATCAATCCAATGGATAAAGAAAAAGTGGTGTTTGCCTTCTTTTGCCTGCGGAGCCGCCTTGATATCCAGGGACCACTGCAAAAGCTGTTTCACCGTCGAAGGCATCATATGGAACGTTTCGCAGCAAGTCGTCACGTAGCCATCGAAACCGTAATGCGGAAGTTTGCCTTTCACAAGCGGTTGACCGTGATCGATGCACACCGGATTTTCGCAGGGCGGGTCCTGCACGTTTTTCTTGTTCAAGTCATTGAGCCACAATTCACGCGTCTTGTCCGAGAGTCCTCCGTAAAAGGCGAACGTCTGGTTGCACGGGAAATAAATGGAATAACACTTCGGGCAAATCCTCAGATCAAGATTGACAATTCTGAGGGACTCGACTTCTGAACCGCAAAAAGAACATTTACACATGTAGATTAATATAGATAATAGACGAAAGACGAAAGACGAAAGACGAGAGAAAATAGTGTTTAGGGGAAAGCTTTCCCCTGGCTCGCACTTTGTTGCTCACCACCCCTTCAAGCGGGCACATCCCGCAACGCCCTGTTTTTACATATCACTAGTAACTAGTATCTAGTAACTATTAACTAAATTTAATGCATGGCTAAAGTAGTTCAAATTACAGCAGAAAATTTTGAAGAAGAGGTCATCAAGGCCTCTGAAACGCGCGCTGTCGCGATTCTTTTCTCTTCCGCAGAATACCCGGATTGCGCCCCATACTCCCAGTTGGCAGGCCAGCTTTCCACAAGCATGGACTTTACGCTCGGCGTCGTAAGCTGCGACGACCGCGAAAACATGCGCCTCATCCAGATGTTCCGCGTGCAGTCCGTCCCCGAAATTCACGTGGTCGATAAAGGCCAGATTGCAGACGTCATCCAAGGCGTGCTCCCCGAAGCCGACCTCAAGAAACGTCTCGAAAAATTCTACGTCTCCGAAGAAGCCCGTTTCCAGACCGCTCTTGAAGACGCCATTGCGCAAAAGAACTTCGATCAAGCGCTCCCAATGCTCGACGAAGCTCTCGCCAAGAACCCAAACGACAAGAAGCTCCAGCTCCTGTGGGCAAAGGCAAATCTCGGTCTCGGCGATACCGCAAAGGCAAAAGATATCCTCTCCAAGTTTGTCGAAAGCGACGACCAGTACCGTGAAGCAAAATCGCTTTTGGAACTCCTCGACTTCCATGCCGAAGTCGCCAAGAAGGACGTTCAAGGCAAAGAGGCCATCGTCTATCACGAAGCGTGCAAGCTCGCCTGCGAAGAGGATTTCGAAAGCGCACTCCAGGCATTCCTGAACTTGTATGTCGAAGCTCCGGAATGGAACGACGGAGCCGCCAAGAAGGCGATGCTCACGCTCTTCGGCGTTCTTGGTCCGAAGCACGAGCTCACTTGGAAGTACCGTGCAAAGCTTAACACGATGATGTTCATCTAGGGATAGACCGGGCTTTCAGCCCTCTTAGAACTTAGTTGGCAGAACTTAGACAAGAAGCGCAGCTCAAAGAGCTGCGCTTCTTTGTTTTCACAATATGTCACCGTCGGGAACCGGCGGAATTCAATACTTTATTTGCACTTAGAGTTAGCAAGGTTCAGCAGGTTCTTGTACGCTGCCATGCACCTTCTGTGATCCTTCGTACCTTCCGTGTAAGAGTAGCATTCGCCAAGCTTGTTATTAGCCATATCACGTTCCTTGCACGGCTTTTTCGGAGCCGGTTCAGCAGCAGACTGAGCATTCTTCTGCTGAGGCTTTGCAGCCTGTGCCGGAGCGTCATAGGAATACACAAACACTTCGATGCGGTTATTCTTCATGCGGTTATCCGGAGTCGTATTCGGAACGAGAGGTTCGTCACCGCCCTTGCCCGTTGCAATGATATCCTGACCAGAAAGGCCTGCCATCACCAAGTAGCTCTTCACTTCTTCAGCGCGCTTCAAGGCAAGCACACGGCTTCTTTCCGGGCGATCAAGGTTATCCGTATGGGAGACAATCTCAATCGTCTTGCCGTTATAGTTTCTCAAGTGGGCTGCAAGCCTGTTCAAGCCGTCAGAAGATTCACGCGTAAACTTGGACTGACCAACGCCGAACGTCACGCCCTGCAAAATGAACTTTTCAAGGACAGTCTTGTCTGCGGCATTCTTAGAGGAATTTCCCTGAGCGGCCGGCTTTCCACCAGCCTGGGACGTCGTCACCTGTGGCTTAGGAGTTCCATAAGACGGCCCATTTTTCACACAGCGAAGCTTGTTCGTATAGGCATCACCATGCTTGAAATACGGCGTACCCTTCTCGCGGATGGCATTGTACTTCCAATCCACGTAAGTCACTTCGTTGCCGTTCTTCGAAGAAGTCCAGTAACCGCGCTTGAAGTCAAAATTCATGCTGCACGGATTCACCTTCGCATCGCGATTGTTCCTCATGCGCTTGTCATTGGCATGGATTTCAAACTCGGTCGCCTTCGAGAACAGCTGCTCGTATTCATACTGTTCCGGAACATGCCAGCCACGCGGGCAAGCACGATTAAGGTTACGGGCTTCCATTTCATCCAGACGGTCAAGGATCACATCTTCAGCCATCCAGGTCTGGTCACCAATCTTAAGCGTCCTATACGTCTTTCCGGCATTGTCCATCACGCCACCGAGACGTTCCTTGCAAGCCGCTTCCCAGTTCTGAATGCAGCGCACTGAATAGCCATTGGCCTTGCGCCCCTGGAAAGCAAACGTTTCGAGATTCTGGCCTCTAAAGCTCATGGCATCGGCACGGTCACTGCCCTTTTCATCGCCAAGCCAGAAGAAAGCTCGGCTGCCGAGGTCAATATAGCGTTCGCCATCAACATAGTAACCACCGTCAAGCACTCTGAAGCTGTTCAGATTGAAGTCCTGGTAGTTGAGGTCATCACCCATCGGCAAGCTCCAGCCATCCGGGCAAGCCTTCTTGGCGGCATTCCACGTATAAAGTCTACCGTAGCTTTCGCAATTCTGAGTATTGTTATCGTAGCAGTAGCTTTCCGGCAAACGGAACTTCAAGTTTTCAGCCATCCAGACTCGGCCACCAATCTTCACCGTCGTATAGCGTTCACCGTCGCGGTTATCAATGAGGAGGTTCTTCGATTCATCATAAGTTGAAGTATTCTGGTATTTATTTGCAGCATACGGATTCGGCGGAGGCGGCTGGGTCGGGCGCGTAGCCTGGGCAGCACGTTCCTCTTCAGAAATACTGCAGTCATATTCCTGCGGAAGCTTACCAAAATAGTAGTTGTACTTGTCCGGGGTAATCCAGATTTCACTGCTACCAACCGAGGAACGCATAAAAGAACGCGGATAATTGGCGCATCTGAAAAGCACATTGGCGCAACGATCGTCCTTCTTTTCCGTTCTAAACGTATCCTCCATATCCGGGCAGCGCCAGTAGCACGAATTACCGAACATATCGTCAAAGCCGCAAGCAACCACAGTCTTGTCGCCAGACGGAGCGGCAAAAACCGATTCCGCAGCAAGGAACGTAGTAGCTACAGCAAGAGCGTACTTTTTATTCATAAAGACTCCGTATTCCAACACAATTAAGCGTGTTTGTATTATAAAGATTTGACCAAAAATACATTTTTCACAATCCCTCTTTTTAGATGATACAATTTGTTTCAATAGTTTCGCATCCACACGAAAATTTTTATTTACATACAATTCAAGCCACCAACCTCCCCCCTCTAAATTTTAAGATCTAAACCCTAAGTTCTAAGATCTAAGCTCTAAGTTCTAAATTACCCCACATTTCTAAGCTCTAAGTTCTAAGTTCTAAGTTCTAATTGCTATCTTTGTCCCCGTATTTTATTGTACAGTAAAAACAAGGGATTAAATCCCACAGGAAAACATTATGAAAAAGATTCTGTTCCAAGACACCTCGTTCCGTGATGGCTTCCAGTCCATCTTCGGCGCTCGCGTGTTCATGAAGGACTTCATGCCTGCTGTTGAAGCAGCAGTGAAGGCTGGCATCACCCACTTCGAAGCAGGTGGTGGCGCCCGTTTCCAGGCTCTCTATCAGAACTGCGGTGAAGACGCATTCGACATGATGGACGAATTCCGTCGCGTTGTCGGTCCGAAGATCCGCCTCCAGACTCTCGCTCGCGGTATCAACGTGGTCGCTCTCGCTCCGCAGCCGCGCGATATGATCAATCTTCATGCCAAGATGTTCAAGAAGCACGGCATGACCCGTATTCGTAACTTTGACGCTCTCAACGACGTCAACAACCTCATTTACTCCGGTAAGTGCATCACGGACGCAGGACTTGAACACGAAGTCGTCGTCACCATGATGGAACTTCCTCCGGGATGCGACCTCAACGCAGCACACAATCCGGAATTCTACGAACGCATCCTCCGCAACATCTTGGACGCCGGTGTTCCGTTCGCTTCCGTCTGCTTCAAGGACGCTTCCGGTACGACAAACCCGAACAAGGTCTACGAAACATTCAAGCGCGCTCGTAAGCTCCTCGGTGACAAGGTCGAACTCCGCATCCACAGCCATGACACTTGCGGTACTGGTGTGGCTCAGTACAAGGCTGCTATCGAAGGTGGCGCAGATGGCGTTGACCTCGGCCGCAAGCCGCTTTCTGGCGGTACGGCTCAGCCGGACCTCTTCTCCATGTTCCACGCCCTCAAGGGTACGGAATACAAGCTCGCCCTCGGTGAAGACAGCATCGTCGACGATCACATTCCGGAACTCATGGAAGCCAACAACGTTGCAGTAGAATGCCTCAAGGACTACAACTTCCCGCCAGAAGCACGTCAGATCACGACCGACGTTATCTTCAGCCCGATGCCGGGTGGCGCTCTCACAGCTAACACGCTCATGATGCGCGAAACCAAGACATTCCACCTCTTCCCGAAGGTTATCGAAAACATGAGTGAATGCGTCCGCCGCGGTGGCTTTGCTTCCTCCGTGACGCCGGTTTCTCAGTTCTACTTCCAGCAGGCTTACATGAACACCTTGAACCAGGCTGCAGGTCGCGGCACGTGGTTCAAGATGACCGAAGGCTACGGCAAGATGCTCCTCGGCTACCAGGGTAAGACTCCGTGCGAACCGGATCCGGAACTCGTGAAGATTGCTGCCGATCAGTTCGGCATGAAGCCGTTCAAGGAAGCCTATCCGGGCGTCCAGTGCGCAGAAGAAATTCTTCCGCCGGGCATCCCTGCTGCAAAGAAGCTCCTCGAAGAAAATGGTCTCCCGGTCAACGACGAAACCATCTTCATCACGGGCTGCCTCCAGACGAAGGCTGGCAACAAGGGTATCGAATTCCTCAAGGGCAACCGCCACATTGGCGTGCCGAAGAAGGACCCGAACGCCGCTCCTGCTGTCGACACCAAGAACATGAAGGCCGGTGCAGCAAGCACCTACCGTATTGCCCTCGGCAACCAGAGCTGGGACGTTCAGGTTCAGACCCTCAGCAAGTAAGAGGCTTTCGCGAAAGTCTAAAGACTTCGCTTCAAGCATTGAAAAGGACTTCGAGCTTTGCTCGAAGTCCTTTGTTTTATATGGACTGCTAAATGAACTTACACCAGCAACATCTAGAAGCTAAACGTCTTGCCAAAGTTCACGCCGTAGCCAACCTTTTCTGCTGCAAACACGCCGCCATGGAATCCAGACGGATGGAAGTAATTGAGCATAAATCCGACATTCAGCGTCTTGAGCCACATGAAGTCAGCATCTAAAGCCAATACGCCATGTTGCCCAAGTCTTGCGCCAACGCGAGCCGTGGAATAAAGCTTTACGCCATAGCCTTCGTCATCATTTTCAGCAAGGCTCTTTCCGAGATAGTCGCGCATGTCGTCGAAATCGCCACCGCCTTCAAACAGCTGAATACCAGCCCCTAGACCTAAAATCAGAGGGCCTACGTCAAAGTCAGCGCCAACGGCAATACGTTCTTGCAAGTTCCAAAACGAATACTTTTTCTTTCCATCCGGCCCTTCTAGCCATGCATTATAGAAGTCATTGCATTTGCCCACTTCCGAGCAATCAAACGACGCCTTACCGCCCTTGCCACCAAAGGCCGCCTCAACATACAACGGTGTCATTGTTCCAAGCGGTCTGTAATTCAACGATGCCGTTGCACCTGCAGAAAATCCGTCCTTGACGTTACGGCCAGTCATTTTAGCACCGCCAAAAGCATCAACAGACAAATTCATTGCAGAGTTTTCTCCGTTAACAGCAAGTCGCGGCTGATGAGCGACCACCATCGTAGATGCACCCATTGAACTCAAATGCGGGTTCAAACATCCGCACAACGACATCGCCGCCACAGACAACATACAGAAAAGAATTGACTTCTTCATTTTCGTTCTCCTACTTATTTGTTTTGCTCAAACAATATATCATATTTTGGTAGACGCAACAAGAGACCGCTATTTCAGAGAAATTGATTTTATGACGCAGCGATCGCTAGCCGAGATAGACTGCAAAACCAGGCGATAAGCGGATTTGGAGCCCTGAGGGGTCACGCTCAAATCCATGATTTCGGGCAATGGTAAAATTTTCCGAACAAATCCATTTTGCAAACTACCGTTAGCAAGATTCGCGGTAGTCAACTTTTTGGAGTCAAAAAATACAGCCGTATGCTGGCAAGTTTCCGGCCAATAATCAACAACAAGATTCTCGAAATCATCCATTGAAACCATCCTGCCAAACGCAAAATGCATACCGCGTCCAGCCCTATCAAATTTGACTTCAAGCCCTGAGCCCAAAGCATCATCATAAGGTTCCATCTGCACGTTCGCATCCCATGCGAAATTTTCATACGATCCCGGATAAATATCCGCAGATGCAATCTTTGCCGGAACAGAGGCTTCGCCATAGGTATTCAGGACAAGATAGGGATCTATCAATATCACATCACCTCCGTCAGAATTGAGCACAAGACGGAACCAGCGCAAACCATCCAACGCGCCGTCGTTAGCAGGCATCTGCCAGCGCAACGTATGTATCTTGCCATCTACAGGAACAGAAACTTCATTGAGCTGCAGACTGCCCGAGCAGAATTTTGTACGGCAAAGGAGGAGTTCAGCTTTCATCCAGTTTCCTTTGGGATTTTCAACCTTGACGTTCACCTCAAAAGATGTATTTGCCCTGATATTTTCACCCGAATTCCAAGACGCAACTTTTTTCCAGCCCGCCGGCAACTTGAACTTCACCTCAGAATTCTTTTCTGTTGCAGAAGCGTTGTAATCATAACGGGCATATGCAAAACGGCCAATTCTAGGGAATCCCGTATTGCGCATGATATCAGGAATCTTGCTTGCATCCAGACACTTCGTATCCGGCGAGAAATACCCAATCAACTTCGGATTTCTGAACTGCCCCAAGTCACGATCGTAATCATACTTTGCAACTTCACACAGAATTCGCCACATATCGACACGCAAGCCATCATAAACAGGCTGCATTGCCTTCGTCTCAAAAGGCAATTCAATATGGCGACCGCTAATCGCCTCACCATAGCGCGGATGCGTCGGATCCACAGCGTAAGCCGCATTCGCTGTACTCTTCGTCCCCGGATTTTCAAACGGGAAACCGGCTGACGACTGTGTAAAGCCACAATCCGAACGAATCGCCAA
Organism: Fibrobacter succinogenes subsp. succinogenes S85; assembly: GCF_000146505.1. Taxonomy (GTDB): domain Bacteria; phylum Fibrobacterota; class Fibrobacteria; order Fibrobacterales; family Fibrobacteraceae; genus Fibrobacter; species Fibrobacter succinogenes. The sequence goes on from NC_017448.1 coordinate 1,495,472, forward strand.
ATCGCCATTACACTTCATATCCATGGCACTGACCGTCGGAATAAACGTGCTGCGGTCTTGAATCAGTTCATCGGCACCCCAAGACGTTCCGATATTAAAGTTCAAAAGCAACACATTCTTACTCATGTCTTCTGGCATCGCATCTAAAAATCCCTGACGGAGCGAACTGTAGATAGTCTCCGCAAACGGGTATGTTGACCCCTGAATAAAGTCGTACTTTGACGTTCCATTGTAATCATTTGATACGGCATCATCCGTCAATTCCTTTTTACGGTTATGGGAGAGCAAACCATTATTATCAGAGTTGTGCAAATGGCTTACCGCAGAACCAAGCGTAATCGGCCCCTTGTCAGCATGGCGTTCCAAATGATAATAGTCGTTTTTATGTTCCGGGCTCTTCCCTTTCAACTGTCCCTGAGACACAAGAACTGTTGGGAAACCCTTGTATTCGGCCGCATTGCGATAATCTTCAAAAAGGAACCTTCCCTTTGTATTCGCCACAGACGTACAAGTTCCACCATCACACTTGTTCTCATAAACCAAAAGATCCGCAGCTCCCTTTGATAGCAGAATATCCTTGAACATCAAAGCCGATGCAGAATTTCCCTTATTCCCCCAGAAGGCGACCGTATTGAAAAGCCCCATCGGCATGACCGCCCCCTGATGCGGGGAATCCAGTGACGAGAACAGACGTATCGGAGCATCAACACTGCTACGATGAGAATCATACAGATAAGCACCATAACGCCCAATAACACCGCCCTGACTGATTCCCAAAACAATAAAACCATCTTCTTTCGCTCCCGGGAACGGGATAAGCTTATTGTCACTCAAGAAAGAAAACAGCTGGCTTAACACCTTTGAATTTTCCTGAAGCGATGTTCGCACTGTTTCCGTAAACTGCACAAGGATTGGCGTATACCCAAGATTCTTGAGCAAGAACGGGATCCAGGCTTGATTCACTTCTCCTTCCAGATCCGTCAACGTTTTCTTCTCGACCGGGTCCAAGTTGATTCCGTCAATAATCAAAAACGGACGTTCCAAATAAATACCCGTCGGAGATCCCTGATCTTCAGGAGCATTTATAACGCGAATTCGTACGGTTTCCGCCTTACCGCTGCAAGCATTCCCTGTACGGTCAAAGCCTTCCAAATTCAAAAGCGCCTTGCCATTTTCAACGCATAATTTTTCCTGACCGTCAACAAAGAACGAATAGTCCTTATGAGCGGCCATCGCATTTACAGCAAAGAAGGCAACAAAAGCAAGCCATATATTACGAATCATTATTTTACCTCCACAAAGAGTTTCTGTTCAACACTTCTTCCGCCGCTTTTCATCTTGAAAACAATTGTCTGCAATCCCGCTGACGGAAATTCCAGTTCAAGTCTCTCCTTTGGAGAAATCGACTTGCACGTACCAGAAACGCAAACAGAAATTGAAGGCAATACCCTTTGTTTCGTGACAACAAAATAGGGGTCTAGCACAAGGCTCACCTTTGACCCGCGCACAAACGATGTCGGTAATCCCGCCGTAAGCAAATGGGCATTCACATTCCGAGTTGAACCGCAAGCATCATCAGCACAGGCCCTATACACATAATCCAAATCCGCAACAAGCAGAGGAATCACCGTATAATCCGAATTTGCGGCAACAGCTTCAGCTTCAAAATAAAGCTGTTTCGGATTGGCCACAACATTTTCCCTGAGTCGATTACGGACAATCGTGTACAAATTATCAAACCATGCCAAACGAGATTTTTTCGCCGTCATTTCCGAAGCCTGGACACTGTTCACAATTTTCGCGTGGTCCAGCATACTGACACAAAAATCGGCATCCGTCGTTGAGATAAGCGCATTACGTTCTTGCGGAGAATACGCAGCACTAAATTCAGCTTCCTTTGCAGGCAATAAACGCGTTTCACGATTTACTGACCACGCATCAACATTGGAAAATTCGTATTTCCACGGACTTTCATCAGTGATTTCCATAGCAAACGAAGAAGACGATACACCTCCTGCACCATTTTTCACGCAGCTAAATCCAACATCGTCAAAAAACAGCGTTGTGTATTGGTACTGCGGAACCTGGAAAAGCCCCACGCCCACATTCATAACGTCCATCGCGCCTGTCACGCCAAGCCCAGCAAGCGGAATTTCCAGCGATTGCGTTTTATTCGCCGCCAACTCCACATAATGGATACGACTTTCCGACAAAGACCCTTTCAGCCAAATACCAAACCTTGCATTCTGCGTAGCGCGAACCTTCAAGCGGAGCACACCACCCTCAACATGCAACGGAAGCGTCGGGAACGAAAGCAAGCCCTTCCAATCGCCTTGCACATTTTTCACGCCAGACAACCGGATATACGGAGCATTCATTCCGTCAAAGTTTCCCCAATTTGCCTTCCATTCCGGAAGCTCCGGGAAAGTCCTCCCCGATTCAATCATTTGACCATTGTCGCTACCGTCAGAATACAGTGCGACGCCCTTACATTCCTCGGCAAAGCCATTGAGTGCCAACAAGGCTCCCGCAAAGGCCACGCCCTTAAACATCCTATAGTTCATAGGATTTCCTTTATACAGATTGTTTTTGATAAACAGGCTTATCCAGCCGTAAGGATCTAGGTAAGGATATAAGGAAGAATATAGATAAGAATATAATAAAGCGCCCTGATTTCCATCAAGGCGCCAATTAAACTACAATATTTTTTTGATTGTGTAAAGGGGTTAATTAAAAAAATTATGAATTATCTTTTTTCAAGCGAATAATCAAATCACTTATATAAACACCATCAACTATATTCACGGAATACGTATAAGCATCCGGGTAAATCAAATCCAGTCGCTTTTCAAATGTAGAAAGTCCAAGCCCGCTTCCCTTGCGGCTAGACTTTCTCGGGAAATTGGAATTTTCCGAATGGAAATGCAGATCACCGCTAGCCTGCGTAATAGAGATATGCGCAAAACTCTTGCCGTTTGGATTCACACAATGCTTCATCGCATTTTCCATCAAAGGCATCATCAGCAACGGCTCTATCATCATGTTCGGATTATCAAGTTTTACATCAAAGACAAAATCAAAACTTTCATCAAGACGGAGCTTTTCCAAATCGGCGTACTTTTGCAAGATATCCACATCTTCTTGCAATGTAATGTACTTGTCCTTGACCTGGTAAAGCATCATTCTCAAAAGTTGAGAAAGTTTGTTCATGGAGCTTTCAGCGCGTTTCGGATCAATCTGGATTAAAGCAGAAATGTTGTTCAACGTATTAAAGAGAAAATGCGGACTCAACTGATTCTTCAAAAAATCCAGTTCATACTGGAGGCCCATGCGTTTTTGCTCACGCAAAATAAAAGCTCGCATAATCTGACGAAGCGTCAGGTGGTAAAAGACGCAAATCAGACAAACTAGGCTCACCAGCATTACAAAAGTTGCCACAGTACCAAAGCTAAAATGGCCCTTAAGCGAAGAAAAGCAATAAGCATCAAAAAAATAAGAGACGCCATCGTCCGGAGTCCGTTCCATTACAAACAACATTACTTCACGCAAAAACAGCGTAGCAAACACCAAGACCGAGTTGCTAAGGAAATACAATCCGTAACGTTTTTTAAAGATACAAAGCGGGACCAAGTACCTCTGGTTCAGCATAAAGATAAGCAATGTACAAAGTAACGGAAAATAGAAGGTAAGGAGACCATTTAAATTGACGCTAGAGGCGTTTGAGGGGTCCATGATAAACACCAGCGGGAACAGAAGCATAAACAGCCAAATAAGGAGCGCCGGCAAAAAAATGGGAATCGGGAATCGAATAAATTCACGGTCGTCCTCCAGAATCTTACGAACCTTTTCTTCATTACGTTCAAAGTCCATCTCTTGCAAGACCGAGAGGAAGTTTCGCATTTTCTGGATAAAGCCAGCACTTTTTTCATTACAAAATGTAGAGCGATTGTCATTCATAGCAAAAAAATTAGTTAAAAACCAGCCTATTTTGCCCATCATGACAATTTCGTGACAAAAATCACGAACTTTTTTAACAAAAACTCAATTTAACTTTTGCACGCACCATTCTAAGTAATGACACAAGGAATTCAATCTGGAGGTAAATTTGATAATGTAAAAATGAGGAGGTCACCATGAAAACCCTTAACAATCGTGAACAGAAAGACATTTACATGCAATATCTGAACGACATTTCTCGCTACCCGTTACTCACAAGAGAACAGGAAACGATATTGCTCCAGAAGTCCGCAGAAGGCAACAAGGCTGCCTTGGACATGTTAGTCAACTCCAATCTCCGCTTTGTCGTGAACATCGCAAACCTCTACAAGGGACGTGGCCTCGACATCATGGAACTGATTAACGAAGGGAACATGGGACTCATCGAAGCCGCTCGTCGTTTTGACCGCTCCCTCAAAATCAAGTTTATCAGCTACGCCGTGTGGTGGATTCGTCAGAACATCACCCGCGCCATTTCTGAAAAAGGCCGCATGATCCGCATCAGCGCCGAAAAGGAACTCATGCTCCGTCGCTTCAACCGTCACGCCAAGGATGTCCAGCAGGTCATCGGCGGAACGTTCACCATCAATACTCAGTCGCTTGAAGGCCTTTCCAAGTACAAGGCAAGCGAAATTGAAAAGATCCTGATGATGGGCAATTCCACCTCCTCGCTCGACGCTCCAGTCAACGAAGATGGCGATGCAACGCTTGGCGATACGATTTCTGATTCCCAGAGCCGTACCGATGAACTTGCCGACAACAATAACCGTGCAGAAGTTTTTGACAAGGTCTTGGACAAGAATCTCTCCAATCAGGAAAAGGAAATCATCAAGCTCTATTACGGCTTCAAGATGGATTCCGACCTCAACCTCAAGGAAATCGCCCCGATGGTCGGTCTTTCCAAGGAACGCGTGCGCCAGCTCAAGGAAAACGCCTTAAACAAGCTCCGCGACGCCGAAGTCGAACGACTCCTCTGCGAAGCTGCATAACACCTTTATTGCTCCTAACAAGTTTCATACTCTCTCCTTTCGTAAAAAAACCGGCTATTCATAGCCGGTTTTTCCTTATAAGGTGGTGATTTTTTATAGGAAATTGTATTTTTAGAGCATGATGTTTAAACCTTTTAGTTTCCGCTCTGTATTTATGGCAACGCTGTCCGCGCTTTGCATCGCGAACGCCGCTACCGACAAGAAAACTCCTCCTGGAGATTTTTACGACGAAGTTTCACGATTGAACAAGGTGCTTTCCGAAGTCAACCGCAAATACGTTGAAAACGTAAACCCGACTGAACTCACGGACGCAGCCATCAATGGCATCAGAAACATTCTAGACCCGCACACAACGGTGTTCGCCCCCAAGGACTACGAAAGCCTCCGCGTTTCCATGGAAGGTAAGTTCGGTGGCGTGGGCATTACCATCAGCCTCCGCGACAACATCCTCACCGTTATTTCGCCGCTCTCCGGCACGCCGGCATTCAAGCTCGGCATCCGCGCTGGCGACCGCATCCGCAAAATTGACGGCAAAGAAACAAAGGGCATGTCGCTTGACGATGCCGTTAACAAGCTCCGCGGCAAGATCGGCACGGACGTGACGGTTGCGATTGAACGTGAAGGCGTTCCCGACCTCATGGACTACACCATTACCAGAGCAGAAATTATCGTCCACGCCGTTCCGTACTATGGTATGGTCACACCGGACATCGGTTACATCAAGCTTGCCACCTTTAGCGACAAGACTACAAGCGATGTCGAAAATGCAATCCGTAGCCTCCAGAAGCAGGGCATGAAGAAGCTCATCCTCGACATGCGCTACAATCCGGGTGGACTTTTGAACCAGGCTATTGAAATCAGTGAACTTTTCCTCAAGCCGGGTAACGTCATTGTCAGCACCCGCGGCCGCACCCAGAAGACTGAAAGTGCCGCCCGCAGAACTCCGCTTGTCAAGCCCGAAGTTCCGATGGTCGTTCTCGTAAACCAGGGTTCCGCCAGTGCAGCAGAAATTGTCTCTGGCGCACTACAAGACTGGGACCGCGCCTTGATCGTCGGTAAGACCTCGTTCGGTAAGGGTTCCGTGCAGACAATCTTCCCGCTCGACAACCAGGGCAACGCCCTCAAGCTCACAACCGCTTTCTACTACCTCCCCTTCGGTCGTTGCATCAACAAGCCTGAAAACGGCATCAAGGGACTCACCCTGCAAGACGAAGAATACGAAGATGAAGAAAAAGATGTCGCCAAGACCGACTCCGTGAAGGCAGACACAGCCAAGCGCGACACGTTCTACACGAACAACGGCCGTATGATGTTTGGCGGTGGTGGCATTAAGCCGGACGTCGACGTGGAACTTGACCCGATGCCTTGGGTTGTCCAGGTGCAGGAACGCATGGCCATGTACTTCAAGTTCGCAGTCAAGATTCGCCCGAGCCTTGAAAAGGCTCAAGTCAAGGTGAACTCCGAATGGGTCGTTCCGGATTCCCTCTTTACACAGTTCAAGGCCTTCTGCAAGAAGGACTCGAACTTCATGAAGGTCAAGAGCAACGCACTCGTTGGCGTAGACCAGCTTGAAAAGAGCATCATCCGCGAACAGAATTACATGGGCGACAGTGCTAAGACTATTTCTGATTCCACGCTCGTGAAGCGTATCAACGAAATGCGCAAGGCTCTTGAAGACAACCGCGATGCCCAGTTCGAAGCCAACAAGGACTACATCAAGGACGGCATCAAGCGTGAACTCCTGACGGCATTCGTGAACGACTCCGTCAGCACGGCATTTTCTCTCAAGCGCGACAAGCAGCTAAACGAAGCCATCAAGTACCTGAGCGACACTCAGCTTTACAAGAAGGCCATCAGCGCTCCGCCGAAGCAGAAGAAAAACGCAGCAAAGCCTAAGAAATAACGGTTCAAATTGATTTTGCTAATAAACAAGATTGCCGAAGGACTTGGACGAGCCGTAAGACGCTTCCTCAATAAGGTAGTGGGTTACGTGCTGTTCATCTGGGAACTGTTCAAGAACATTCCCGGAGCCTTCACCAACTTGCACACGACTGTTGAGCAGATGCACCACGTAGGTATCACAAGTATCCCCGTGGTGTTCGCCGCCTCGCTTGCTACAGGCGCCATCATGTCTTGGCAGCTCGCCTACCAGTTTGGCGACATGATTCCCATGATGTTTGTCGGTATGGCTGTCGGCAAATCCGTGATGGTGGAACTCTGTCCGATCCTTACGGCGATGGTTCTTGCAGGCCGTATCGGCGCTTCGATGTGTTCGGAACTTGGCACAATGGCAGTCACGGAACAGCTCGATGCATATAAAGTATTAGGACTTAACCCTTACAAATACTTGCTTGCGCCAAGACTGATTGCAACCGTCATCATGCTTCCGGTTTTGACCATTTTGAGCATCTTTATCGGCATTGTCGGCGGTTACGAAGTCGCCCACCTCTACAAGGAAGTTTCGTGGTCCGTGTTCTTTTACGGTGTGCGCATGTTCTACCAGAACTGGGACTTGGTCGTGGGCCTTATCAAGGCTACACTTTATGGATTCTTCATTTCGAGTTACGCTTGCTTCTTCGGTTTCTTTACCCATAGCGGTGCAGAAGGCGTGGGCAAGAGCACCAAGGCAACCGTGGTTGCCGGCATGACAAGCATCCTTATTGGCGGGTTCACCCTCTCCAAATTGCTGCTTGTTTAACGCGATACATTTGTACAAATGTTCGAAACAAAACGCACGAGCAACAAGAGCTATACGGGGAACAAAGTTCAGGACATTCAAGTCCTTTTAGAGCGTGTTCTCCAGAAGAACCATATCACCGAAGATATCAACTTTAAGACCATTTCGGAGCGGTTTTCAGAGGTAGTAGGCCCCCTCCTGGTAGGCCATGTAAAGCCTGAGAAAATTGACAAAAATATATTGGTACTCAAGGTCGCTAATTCGGCGTTAAAGTTCGAAATGAATCTCCAAAAAAAAGCTATTATTGGTAAGTGTAATACCCTCTTAGGGAAGCCTTTTATTCAAGGAATACGATTCGTCTAAGAGGGGTTTAATAGAGGAATTATGGCAGAAGAAACAGAAGAAGTAAAGAAGGCGGAAGCAGATTATAGCGGTTCAAGCATTACCGTTCTCGAAGGTCTAGAAGCAGTTCGTGTCCGCCCTGCAATGTACATTGGTTCCACCGATATTCGCGGGCTCCACCACCTCGTTTGGGAAGTGGTCGACAACTCAGTGGACGAAGCTTTGGCTGGCTTCTGCAACCATATCGAAATTTCCATTTTGCCGGGTAACGGCATCCGCGTCACCGACAACGGCCGTGGCATTCCGACCGACATCCACCCGAAGGAAAAGGTTGGTACCATCCAGGTCGTGATGACCAAGCTCCACGCCGGTGGTAAGTTCAACAATAGCTCTTATAAAGTTTCCGCCGGTTTGCATGGTGTGGGCGTGAGCTGCGTGAACGCACTTTCTAACAAGCTTATCGTGACCGTGCGCCGCAATGGCCGCGTTGTCCGTCAGGAATTTGCACGCGGTGTTCCGTGCGGCCCGCAGGTCGACATCGGAGAATCCGACGGAACGACCGGTACGTCCGTTGAATTCTATCCGGATGATACCATTTTCTCCGAAACCGTTTACGTGTACGACACGCTCGCCACGCGTTTCCGCGAACTCGCATTCCTCATGAGCGGTCTTCGCTTGACGCTCACGGACGAACGCGATCCGGAACACAAGCAGACCGATACATTCTGCTTCCCCGGTGGTGTTTCTGAATTTGTGCGCTACGTCGATGAACACCGCACTCCGCTTTTTGCAGAACCGATCCACTTGGTTCTCCCCGACGGACAATATCCGCTCGAAGTCGCCATGTGGTACAACGACGGTTATCAGGAAAACTTCTTCAGCTTCGTCAACAACGTAAATACTTACGATGGCGGTACGCATGTAACGGGCTTCAAGACGGCCCTCACCCGTGTTATCAGTAAGTTCGCACAGGACATGCCGAAGGGCAAGAAAGAAGCGCAGATTACCTCGGACGATATTCGTGAAGGCCTTACTGCCGTTATCGCCATCAAGGTTTCTCAGCCGCAGTTCGAAGGCCAGACCAAGCGCAAGCTCGGCAACTCCGAAATCGCTGGTTACGTGGCATCTGCATTCGGCGCCAAGCTCGAAGAATACTTCCAGGAAAATCCGGCTGCCGTCAAGATCATTTTGGACAAAGTTTACAACGCCGCCGTGGCTCGTGAAGCAGCCCACCGCGCGCGTACACTCGCCCGCCGCAAGAACGTTCTCGAAAGCGGCGGCCTTCCGGGCAAGCTCGCCGACTGCTCCAGCCGCGACCCGAAGGAATGCGAAATGTTCATCGTGGAAGGGGACTCTGCAGGTGGTTCCGCAAAGATGGGCCGTAGCCGTGAATTCCAGGCCATCCTCCCGATCCGCGGTAAGATTTTGAACGTCGAAAAGGCAAGCCTCCATCGCGTGCTCGATACCGAAGAAATCCAGAACCTGGTGAACGCTATCGGTACTGGCATCGGTACGGAATTCAAGATTGAAAAGCTCCGCTACGACAAAATCATCATCATGACCGATGCTGATGTGGACGGCTCTCACATCCAGACACTTCTCTTGACGTTCTTCTTCCGCTACATGCGTCCGTTGATAGATGCAGGACATATCTTCCTCGCTATGCCTCCTCTGTACAAACTCAAGATTGGGCAGAAGGAACGCTACTTGTTCGACGAAAACGAAAAAGACAAGGTCATGGCCGAAATCGAAGACAAGAAGAATGTCGCGATTACCCGATTCAAAGGTTTGGGCGAAATGTCGCCGGAACAGCTGAACGACACGACAATGAACCCGAAGACTCGTTTCCTCAAGCAGTGCCATGTGGAAGACAGTGTGCTTGCCGACCAGATTTTCAGCATGCTCATGGGCGAAGACGTGGAACCGCGCCGCAAGTTCATCGAAACGAACGCATATAAAGTCTTGAACGATTTGGATATTTAAATGAGTCCGACGAAAGCCGACTTCAAAGCTGTTCTATCACAGGCTCGCGATTTGGTAAAAGTCGAGCTTGACAAGACGGAACAAGTCATTATGCAGGTGGCAAAGAACGCCCCCGCAGGGATTAGCGATCGCCTTGTAACGCTCTTTAGCCGCAAAGGCAAGCGCATCCGTTCAACACTCCTTTGCCTGCTCGCAAATTGCGGTGCTCAGAAACCGGACATTGACCGTGTTGCGCACGCCTGCGCAGCCGTAGAACTTTTGCATCTTGCAAGCCTCGTCCACGACGACATCATTGATGGTACAGACGTCCGCCGCGGCCAAAAGACGGCCCACCGCGAATGGGGTACGCAAGTAGCCGTGTTGATCGGTGACTATGTGCTTTCGCAGTCCATGCGCTGCGTCATTGACGAACAAGCTCGCAACATTCCTGTCATCATCTCTGATGCCGCTGACAAGCTCATCATTGGTGAAATTATGGAACTAGACCATTGCGGTGACATGAGTCTTTCCCGCAAGTCTTACAACGAAATCATTGACGGAAAGACCGCCGCGCTCATTGACGCCGCAGCACGCATTGGCGGCATTTTGGCAGGATTCGATCAGCCCATGGTTGATGAATGTGCCAAGATGGGAACGCACTTTGGCATCGCATTCCAGATTATTGATGACCTGCTGGACTACGGCTATGGCTCCGTGAACATGGACAAGGCTAAGTTCACCGATCTTTCGAACGGACTCATCACGTTGCCACTCCTCTATTACTTTGAGGACTGCACGGCTGAAGAACGCCGCGAAATGGAAGGCTTTATCGCAAAGGCTTCAGCAGAAGGTATTCCTGAAAAGATTCAGGATCGCCTATTTGCAAAGAAAAGCTTTGCGAAGGCAAAGGCCGAAGCCCAGGAACACTTGGAACAAGCGCTCGCCATTGCTGACAAGTTCCCGAAGAGCAACTTCACCGAAGAAATCACCGCCATGTTTGCAAGCATGAGCGACCGAGGGAACTAAGGCAGCATCTCCGCAGTAGACTGTAATTCGCTTTTTACAACGCTTTCTAATAAAGACAACGTGCCAAACGTTGTCTTTTATATTATTTTCTTTACAAGTGTTATGGGGCTAAAGAAGGAGACCACATGAAAAACAAGCTTTGGGGGCTTGCCGTTTTGGCGTTGTTTTCAGCTTTATTCTTTATAGGCTGCGCACAAAACAATCCAACAGTTTCTATAAACCCAACCTGGACAGAAAAACCTACAAAAATTACCATAGTCTTCACGGAACCTTTTGTTGACAACATAGATGACCTTGAGGACGACTTAAAAGAATACTCCGAAAAATTCACGGACTGGTACAAAGCGGAGCTTCAAAAAAATTACGACAGCCTCACCCACAATTCTATTAATTTGGATTTTAAGCAAGTCAACATTGCAGGCATGAGCATTGAGCACGATTCGGTCGGAACAACGGAATTCAACATTCCAAAGCCGTCAACGATCAACATGAATGAAGGCTACTACATCGCCATTTCAAATGCAGGCTTCAGCCGCAAAGAAGAAACATACGTCTACCAGGCTTATAGCAATTCAAATTATTTATTCGGTAGCGCACTTGATTCTAGCTACATTAAAAATTCAGGAAACGTCATCATCGATAGAGGCCTCTGGTTCTTTGCCGATTACGCCATCTACAACCAGTCCGGTGAACGAGTCGCCTTTGGGCATGAGGCGTTCCGAAACAAGTTCCCATACGCCATGCACCGTAAGCACTGGGAAAAATGCGTTGCTGAATTTGTGAAAAAGAGTCTCGAAGAGACTCCAATTCTGAATTAAACCATCAAAAAACGCGACCACAACGGTCGCGTTTTCTTGTAACTAGTAATTCCGGGGACATGCGCCAAGCGCAAAATTATTTCTTGCGCATCCAAACGGCCAAGAAGACAAACACAGAAAGGAAGCAGATTGCGATAATAATCCAGAACGCCACCGGGGAGCCGACAGTCGCATCGCCGTTCATGCCAAACGGGAGCTTCACGTTCATACCGAACAAGCTTGCGAAGAACGTCGGGAGCGAAATAGAAATCGTCACGATAGTGAGGTTCTTCATCAACTGGTTCACGTTATTGTTGATTACGCTTGCGCGCGCATCCATCATGGATGTCAAAATGTTGGCGTAGATGTTTGCCTGTTGCAGGCTCTGCCCGTTTTCAATCTGGATATCTTCCAGGAGTTCGCGTTCAGCTTCGGTCCAGTTGAGGCTGCGGCCAAGCTGCAACTTGCGCAACAGCGTATCGTTACTGTTCAAGGCGCTCACGTAGTAAATCAAGCCCTTGTTCAAGCTGAACATCGAGAGCAAATACTTGTTTTCCATCGACGTATTGAGGCGGAGTTCCAAGTCGTCGTTGATGCGGTTGATAATCTTCAAGTGTTCATTGAAGTGTGCAATCGCAAAGCTCAGCACGCGGAGCACAAACGTATTCAGGCTATCGATTTTCGAGAACTTGCGTTCATCCATCACCGGGATGTCGCTGTCCGTAAGGAGCAAGACCCAGTCCTTGAAAATGAAAATGCCAAAAGATTCCACGCGGAACTGGAAATTATCTTCGGCAGAATAATTCTTGGGCTTCTTAAACACGATGGTCGTAAAATCATCGTCGTATTCGATACGGGAAAGTTCGTCCGAGTCAAATGCGGAGGCAATCGTATGTTCCGTTATCTCATATTCCTTAACAAGGATGCTGCGCTGTTCCTGGCTTAAAGAACCCATCATAACGATGTCAGCAGCTTCTTCGTTCGGAGCTACTGAGAGACGACCGGATTCGATTTTGTAATACTTGAGCATACCGCCCCCTTTATCGAACATGGGCAATATAGTAAAAAAGACCACGTGCGAAAACCCGAAGAAGAAAGAAAAGCTATTAAAAACAGCAGATAATAGCAACAGAAAAGCCCCGGCACTAAGCCGGGGCAAATCTCTAGTCTTTCGTCTGTAGCCGCGTGGTTCGGCAGGCTCACCAACCTAAGCGGCGTACTCTCGCCTAATTACACACCCTTCTTGAACTTCTTGCTCCACCAGAGAACGATCGGAGAGCAGACGCACACAGAAGAGTAAGTACCGATGAGGATACCGAAGCACTGAACGAGACCGAAGTCGCGGATGGAAGAGCCACCCTTAACAGCGAGAACCACGCAAACGAAGAGCGTCGTGAGAGAGGTAATCACCGTACGGCTGAAGCACTGGTTCAAAGAGCTATTGATGGTCTGTTCGTACTTAGCAGAACCGAAGAGAGCGGTATTTTCACGGATACGGTCGAAGTTCACGATGGTATCGTTGACAGAGTAACCAATCATCGTGAGGAGCGAAGCGATCAAGGCGCCATCGAAAGAAAGGCTGAATGCCGAGATGAAGCCGAGCGTGATGATGGTATCGTGAATAAGGCCAAGCACAGCGGCAACACCGAAGCCAAGGCCGAGCTTACCGAATCGGAACCAAACGTAGAGGGCAATGCAGAGCCATGCGATAATCACAGACAAAATAGCATTGAAGCGGAGTTCCTTACCGATGGTCGGACCGACAGCGTCCTTAGCAACGATCTGGCACTTCTGATTTGCGGCTTCGAAAGCCTTTGCCATAGCGAGTTCAAAGCTTGTGTCATCGCCGCGAACGCTAATCTGGTAAGAGTTAGCAGACGTACCGCCGAGAGAGCGGACGCGAGCACCCTGGATGCCAGCCTTGCTCAAAGCCTTATTCAAGTCGGTTTCATGCTTGACGTCATCCTGATACTGGATCGTATAGACCTGACCACCCGTGAAGTCGATGCTGAAGTCAAAGCCCTTCACTGCGATGCAAGCGATACTTGCAATAATGAGGATCCAGGAGAGAACCTTGAACTTGCCACGATTCTTCATAAGCGGGAGGTTAGCATTGTTCAAAGCCTTGAAGCCAGAACCGATAGAGAGCGTCGTTCTGTCGCGCTTTGCAAGTCTCCAATCGAGAACTGCACGAGAAACCGTGATAGCGCAGAAGAGAGAAGTGAGGATACCGATCGTAAGTGTAAGACCGAAACCCTTGACAGAACCCGTACCAATCTTGTACAAAATAAGACCCGTCAAAACAGTCGTCAAGTTGGAGTCCAAGATGGCGCTGAAAGCACGTTCGTAACCCTTGGCCACAGCAGCGCGAGCAGTGAGGCCGTTCTTGAGTTCTTCACGGATACGTTCGTAAATAATCACGTTTGCGTCGAGAGACATACCGACGACGAGAATGAAGCCTGCGATACCCGGGAGAGTAAGCGTAGCGTTGAACACGGACATCACAGCGGCAGTCACGAGGGCGTTGATCATCACACCGATACTTGCGATGAAACCACCGAGACGGTAGTAGGCCACCATGAACACCAAGCAGAGCAAGAGGCCGATAGCACCGGAACCGAAGCCCTGGACAATGTTTTCTTCACCGAGAGTTGCACCAACGCTACGGCTTTCGATGATCTGCATCGGAGCCTTGAGAGCGCCAGCCTTCAAAACGACAGCGAGGCGGTTAGCTTCGGCCATGTCGTCGAGACCTGTAATCTGAGCTTCACCATTCGGGATACGGTCGCGAATGACCGGAGCGCTGATGACCTGGTTATCGAGAACGATGGCCATCTGCTTGCCGACGTTAGCAGCAGTAACAGCAGAGAACTTCTTAGGACCGATGCCGCCGAACTTGAGGTTCACGGCAACTTCACCGGCGCTCATACCATCGCTGACGCGGTACGGACGAGCATCCGTGATATCGTCACCGCCCATTTCTGCACGGCGCTTGAGGAGGTAAAGACGCTTGGCCTTGATGTTGGCATCGCGGCGGAGCTTTTCAAGACCGCTACCGAAAGCAAAAGCAACATCGCGCGGAATGAGCTTCTGGACACCTTCAGTGGCGAGGAGCTTCTTGACCTTTTCGACGCTTTCTTCAGCAATGAAACCGCCATTGCCGTAAGAGATGAAGAAAGAGGAAAGGGACTGGCCGACCACGTCTGCCGGAGCGGCTTCAGCAACAGCGGAATCCTTCTTTTCAGCGGTTTCAGCCTTTGCAACGCCACCAGCAAGGAGTTCTTCATCAGACAAGGCTTCCTTCTTCACAGAATCAGTCTTGACGGAATCCGTCTTAGCGGAATCAGCAATGATGTCGGTCGTCTGGCGAGTGAGGTACTGGTCGATGAGGCCAACAACCTGCGTAAACTTTTCAGATTCAGCGAGAATCTTGAATTCGAGCTTTGCCGTGGAACCCACGAGAGCCTTAGCCGTGGAGTCATCCACGCCAGCTAGTTCAACGACAATGCGGTCGTCACCGGTCGGAGAGATCTGCGGTTCAGAAAGACCGTACTGGTCAACACGGTTACGAATAATTTCAAGAGACTGTGCCTGGATATCCTTGATATCGTCGCCATCCTTGAGGCCAGACTGATCAATCTGGAGCGTAATGCTGGTACCACCGGCAAGATCCAAACCGAAGTTGACAGAACGAGAGCTCAGTTTCGGATTTTCCTTAAGGAAAGCCTGCTTGGCTTCACCCTTCTTGGAGTGAACCTGGATAGACGGCCATACAGAGATGGCTGAAAGAATGATGACTAGGAGAATGATAATTTCTCGGAAGCCGAATTTATGTTTATTCATTTGTAATCCCTTAAAAGGCATTAAACATACTAGTTGCGGGGTCAAATTTAGAAATTTAGACGAAAGACGATAAATGCGTAAAGCGAATATCGCGGCAAAAAACTTGTTTTTTGACATGATTGAGCCTAGCATTTAGCACATGTGCAAAGACGAAAGACGAAAGATTAGCACCTTGAAAGCCTCGTATTATTATAAAAGGGGGAAGAATCCCCCTGATTGCAGCCCCTACGGGTCTTCCATCACCCCTTCACTACGGGCTTCAAACGCCAGCCCGTAACGCCCGGCTTATTTTATCTCAAACGTAGGGTCCGGCGTCGCCGGCGAAACCGCAAGCGTCAATTTCTTCTTGCCGAGGGTACGGACAATTTCTAGGCGGCCTGAACTATAAGCAATCTTGAGCGAGCCATCGCGCAGCACACGCTCCTTATTGCGGAGCGCAATCAAACCCTTTAAATAATCATAGACAGGCGCCTTCTGCATTTCCGGGAATTTATCCCACGGGAATGCTCTGCGATTATCAGGATCCTTACCGCCCAACATGCCGATTTCTTCACCATAATATATACAGGGAGCACCCGGCAAAAAGAATAACAGCGCAAGCGCAAGCTTCACCCGCTGCAAATTTGAGCATGGAAGTGACGCCAAGCGAATCGTATCATGGCTCCCGAGCAAGTTCATCGGCACGCCAAAACGACCGTCCGGGAATGCATCTTGCAAGCGCCTTGCAAACTCGGCAAGTGCAATCGACTTTTCATCAAAGAGGTACGCAAGCACCGCCTTACGCAAGGGGTAATTCATCACGCCGTCAAACTGGTCCCCCTGCAACCAGCGCGAAGGCTCGTCCCAAATTTCACCGACAATATACGCCTCCGGGTTAATTGCCTTGATGCGGCGGCGGAATTCCTGCCAAAAGCTATCGTCATCAATTTCGTTCGGAACATCGAGGCGCCAGCCGTCAATGCCGCGCTTCATCCAGTACTCGCCCACCGAGAAAAGGTAATCACGAACATCGGGATTGTCGGTATTAAACTTCGGGAGTGCAGGATACCCCCACCAGCAATCGTAATTGGGCTTGCCCGAATATGCATGGAGCGGCCAGCCATGCACATGGAACCAGTCCACGTACGGGGAATTCTTGCCGAGTTCCATCAAGCTGTTGAACTGGAAAAATCCGCGCGAGCAATGGTTGAACACGCCATCCAGAATCACACGAAGTCCAAGCTTGTGCGCTTTCTTGACAAGCTTGTCAAAATCCTTGAGCGTCCCTAAAACCGGGTCAATTTCAAAATAGTCAACCGTATGGTAGCGGTGATTCGAGTTGCTCTTGAAAATCGGGCAAAGGTAAATGGCATTCACGCCAAGCGATGCAATGTATTCAAGCTTTTCGCTAATGCCCGCAAGATTTCCGCCAAACATGTTTTCACGGGTTGGGAGCGAATCCCAATCCACAAACTTTCCGACCGCCTTGTACTTTGCACTACGGCAAAAGCGGTCCGGAAAAATCTGATAGAAAACAGCGTCCTTGGTCCAATTGGGAAATGTCATAGGAATTGTAAGAACTTAGAACTTAGTTGGCAGAACTTAGAATACTGCATTTTCTAAGTTCTAAGAGCGAAGCGGTCTAAGATCTACCAACTATATTTTCCAGAGAGCACGGGACTTACGTTCTTCGACAAGTTTGCTAATCTCCGAAATCAAGCCCGCATTGGCAAGCAAGTCCTCGACACTGCACGGTGTGCGATATGTCCAGTTCTTGCCACCGACCGTTCCCGGAATGTTGACGCGTTCTTCCTTCGGGTCGCAATCAGAAAGCGAAGCCGAAAGTGCAAAGTAGTCCTGGATTGGCGGTATGCAGAACAAACTATTTGCAGTAAACACATGCGACAAGATATCGTGCACCACCGGCGGCGTAAGCTTTTCAGGGGCAACACCCGGCAAACCGGCGTGAGACCAGTAGAAGCCCTTGTCAAAGTCAGGTTCTTCCCACATACCGCGGAGCGTCGAAGTATCGTGGCAGCTCGTCGTGCAAACGGAAAGACGCGGGTATTCGTCCATGCTGTAGTACGGAGAATACGGAACATTCCAGTTGCGGGCCCAGCGTTCAATGCGCAGCGACATGATATCGAGCTTCTTGAGCACAGTCGGCACGCACGGCGGCACGGCGCCAAGGTCTTCGGCACAAACGAGCATATCCGTTTCGTTGGCGAGTACAGACAAAAGCTTCATGGCATTCTGTTCCCAGAGAGCATTCTGAGCCTGTTCGTTCTGGCCAATCAAATCGTGGAGTTTATCTTGTTCATTCTGCGGAAGCGTAAAGAGCACCGGCTGGTTGTACCAGTACCAGTACGGGTAGAACGTATTTTCGTCACCCGTCGGGATAAATACGCGGTTCCAGTAAACGCGGAGCATGGAATCCTTGACTTCTTGCGGTTCGTCAAGCGAAAGAATTGCGCGTTCCGACAAGTATTCCGGCTTAATGACAAAGCGGTCGAACTTTCCCGGCAAATTTTCAAAATACAGAGAGATAAGCCTGTCCGTTTCGCTGCCGAGGAATTCGCGCAACTGGTCCACAGAGAAGTTCGGACGACGCAAATATTCAAGCGTTTCACGGTAGAACCCCGCATTGCGGAGCACATCCCATGTAAGCGGAATGGACGGCTGGAAGCGGCCCAAGATACCCGTTGATTCAGATTCAGGAATTGCCCAAATGCGGAAGAATCCGAGCACGTGGTCAATGCGGTAGGCGTGATAGAACTTGCTAGCCTGAGCCAAACGGCGGCGCCACCAGCCGAAGTCATCGGCTTCAAGTACGTCCCAACGGTAAGTCGGGAAACCCCAGTTCTGGCCACCGTAGCTAAACATGTCAGGAGGCGCACCAGCGCGGTCGGCAAGCGAGAAGTACTTGCGGTCAAACCACACGTCGGCACTGTCTTCGTTGATGAGGATAGGCACGTCGCCCTTCAAGCGGAGCCCGAGTTTGGAGACTTCGTTCACGGCGGCGGTAAACTGGCCTTCGGCAGTGTACTGCATCCAAGCCTGGAACAGCACGTCCCTGTAGTTCTTCATCCAAAGCTTGTCGACATCGGCAGCGGAGGGGTTCTGGAACTTTTTCCAGTCCTTCCAGCTAGCTTCGTTGTTCTGAGCCTTGAGCGTGCAGTAGACGCAATAGGACTTGACCCAGGAGTTTTTGTCAATCCAGGCCAGGAGCTTCTTTGAAGATTTCAGGACATCATACTGGTTATCAAAAATCTTGCGGAGGATGGCGCGCTTCCACGTGGTAATGCGGTAATAATCAACTCGTTCAATACCAGCAAACTGCGCACGAGCCTTTTCGATTTCATGTTCGAGGACGGTAGCGCCTTCGACGGACTGCACGTTGATGAACACCGGGTTCAAGGCAAATGCGCTGCGGGCACTGTAAGGACTCGGCTCGGAGCCGGTATCGTTTACAGGCAAAAGCTGAATGATATTGAATCCGCAGAACTTGGCCCACTGGGCGAACGGAATCAAGTCCAGGAATTCGCCAATGCCAATGCTGTGCTTGCTGTGAAGACTGAAAAGGGGAACGGCTACGCCGGTTTGAAAGGAAGTTAAATCACCATATCGCATGCTTCAAATATAACTCTAATTTTGTAAAAGAATCTTTTAAATTGCTAGCAAATAAAAAAAGGCTCGGAAACCCGAGACCAATTCTTATTCTTAATCGTTCTTTATAGAATTAGGCACGCTTAGCGTACTTCTTAAAGCTCTTTAATCAAGAGGGCGGCGAGAATGCAGTACATTATTTTGACTCCTTGTTTTTGACGGCGCCAATATTAACAAAGTTTTACTAACACGTCAAGGTATTTTAGTATATATTTCGGCAACTTTTTTGGACATTTCGTCCATAACAAAATTCGGCGCCGACCTTGAACGATTTAAGCCCCTAAAAAAAGCAAAGCCACGGAAATTCCGTGGCGTCGCGTTCGTTAGTTGGAGAGAGAAAAATCTTTTTCGATTAAGCACGCTTTGCGTATTTCTTAAAGCTCTTAATCAAGAGGGCGGCGAGAATGCAGTACATTGTTTAGACTCCTTGTTTTTGACGGCGCCAATGATAATAATTTTTTACTAACGTTTCAAGGGTGAAAAATATAGATTTCGCGAAAATTTTTCGAAACCGTTTTTAGGACTGTTACACCCGCAAAATTGGGCCTCGCCCTGCACCCAAATAACACAATTCTTGCGATTGTTCTATATATATTGCAATCTCCGGGGTGGAAATTTGGTAAATTATGGGCTATGAAACGATTTTTGCTTTTATGTCTCGGTTTAACAGCATTTGTAAACGCAAAGCCATCTCTTCAAGTCGATAGCGACCGCATCGAAGCGGGTCAGACATTCAATTTGCAGTTCATCGTTCCGATTCAGGAACTGCCGCAGAACAGAGGCGCGCTCCGCCTCGAAACACGCAATAACTTTAAGTTCCTCGGGCTCGACAGTGCCGACCAGGTGATGCGCCCGGACATGGACGATATTTTCAACTCGTTTTTCGGCGGTGGCGGAAGAGCCTACAAAGCCCGCGTCTATTCTTTCAAGATTAAAGCCCCGAAAAAGACCGGTACACAAGACCTCGGAACGCTTACCTGGATGATTGGCGGCGAAGCCAACACCATCAGTAGCAAAATCCCGGTCAGCGTGCAGCGTTCCTATAACGACGACGCACTCGCCGTAAGCCTTACCCCGAGCAAAAAGTCCATTTACGAAGGTGAACAGTTCAGCGTCACCCTCAGCCTCCACACTTTTGAGCATTTCCAGGGCGGCCTCCAGGCTACCGACATGAGCACCGGCAACGATTTCATCGTCCACCGTAATGACCTCTCAAATCTGGATTTCAAGCCAGTCGAAGGCGCCCGTCGCGAAATGAAGGCATCCGCCAAATACGCTTGGCTCAGCCCGACCAAGAGCGGAACACTCCAAATTCCGTCTTTCAAGTTCAAGTACACCAAGCTCGGTGAACCCAAAGTCGTCGAAGAAAAGAAGCAAATGGGCGGCATGTCATTCTCCAGCCGTAGCGTAAAGCAGGAATCCATCGAAACGGAAACCTCCACCGCTCCGCTTTCCATTACCGTTCTCCCACTCCCGACCGAAGGCAAGCCTGCCGATTTCTCGGGAATGGTCGGTAACTACAGCTTTAGTGCCAACTTTGACCGCACAAATCTCAAGGTCGGCGAAGCATTGACTCTTGCGATTAGCATCAAGGGCGATGGCACTCCAGGAACCATCACGGACCCGAAACTCCCCGACTTTAGTGAATTCCGCTCCGTCCCGCCCGAAAACAGCATCAACAAGAAGGTCAAGGGCAACAAGGTCATTACCTCAAAGGATATCAAGGTTTTCCTCTACCCGAAGAAAAAGGGAACTTTCGAAATCCCGGCCATTACCTATTCCTGGTTCAACCCGGCTAAAAAGAAGTACGAAACCGCTTCGGCAGGCCCGTGGACTATTGAAGTTGAAAAGAGCGATGCCCCCGCAGAACCCGTTTACCAAGCTCCGGTTTCCGCAGGCACTGGCACCTCGGCTCCTGTCGTTCAAAAGCAAGAAATTGAATTCCTAGGCAGCGACATCCGCTTTATCCACCCGATTACAGACAAGTCCGAAACGGCAGCCCCGCACAGGAGCGTATTGTTCTGGATTCTCTTTGCTGCGGCAATTCCGTTCTACCTGATTGTGAACTTCGCCATCACACGCAAGCGTAAGCGCAACAGCAACACAGCTCTCGTCCGCAAGGGCAAGGCAAACAAGCTCCTCAAGGAAAAATTCGCAAACGCCCGCACAGCCCTCAAGAACGGTGACGGCAAGGCTTTCTTTGCAGCACTAGAAAATGGACTTATCGATTACCTCAGCAATTTGACGAACGTCGAATTCAAGGGCATGACCCGCCCGCAAATGAAGCAGGAACTTTCAAAGCGCGGCGTCAAGGAAGAAACGATTGAAGCCATCAACAGTTGGCTTGAAAAATGCTCGTTTGTGCGTTTTGCTCCGGTCACTGCATCGACCGAAGAACAGTCCCAAATGCTCGCAGATGTCGAAAAGCTCTGCGAAAGCCTCGAAAAACTCAAGTAGCGTCGGTAAAAACATGAAGAACTTTAAGCAGATTATTTTGACAATCGCCGCAGCGCTCATCCTCACCTCCGCAGCAAGCGCTGCCGACAAATGCAACGGTCTCGATGCCGGCACAAAGGCATATAACGAAAACGATTTTGAACGTGCCATTGACGAATGGCGCACATGCGTTGACGAAGGCATCGTCAATGCGGACCTCTATTACAACCTGGGTAACGCCTATTACCGCAGCGGGAAACTCGGCTTTGCTATTTTCTACTACAAGTCAGCACTCCGTTTGCACCCAAGCGATGACGACATCCAGCACAACCTGAATTTCGCGCAGACTAAGACCCGCGACAAGGAAGGCGACGAAGAAGAGAACCCGATTCTCGAAGGTTTGATGGACTTGCACCACGCGCTTTCGCTCAAGAGCCAGATGAACATTTCGCTCGTACTCTTCTGGGCAATTGCACTCGTGATTCTCGCCCGCCGTTTCGTGAACGGCAGCCGAGGCAAGAACGTCTGCACAGGAGTCGTATTCGGCATGAGCGTTATCCTCTGCACAATTGGCGCAAGCGCTCTCTACAAGATGTACACGCTCGAAACGGACATCACGGGCGTCGTGACAGCCTCAAGCGCCGACGTGACAAGCGCCCCGAGCGACAAATCTCAAACGCTCAACACGCTCTCCGAAGGCACAAGCTTTGAAGTCATCGGTGAACAAGGCAACTTTGCAGAAATCCGCCTCGGCGAAAAAATCCGCGGATTCGTCAAACTCAGCGAAGTCGGGATTGTGAAGTAATGCGGCTCAGCCGCAGTAGGCAGAACTTAGATTACAGCAAAGAATCGCTATACCATTCTCCAAAGTTTTTTACGGAAGGAATGCGACGTCCTTCATCTTCACATTTCCATATTTCACTTCGGAAAAGCTTGCCTGTATAAGGAGGCATTTTTCCATCTTTTATAATTCCATCCGAATCTGCAATCAAAAAAATCGTTTCTATCACCCATGTGGACAAAATGCAGCCATTGCCACCTGGGTGTACTTCAACAAAGCTCATTTCATCATTTGTTAATTTATTCAGTATAACAAACAAAGGATCAGCCCCAACCTCAACAAGAACGGCATAGAATTTCACATTAGACGAAAACTTATTTTTTAAAAGTGGCGCAGTCTTGGGAAAACATTCTGCAATGCTCTCTTCAGAAATAGAGTTCAAAAAAATCATATCATCTTCTTCATCTAACCGAACCATAACATCGGCACATTTACTAGAAATACTATATGCATTTACCGCCAACACATGACTATCAAAACTTACGGAACTTTCGCCAGGCGCGGCAAACTGAGATATGTATTTTGAAAATGTTGGTTGATCAGTTCCCGCAGATGAAGAAATTGCACTTTCTGATGATGACGAAGCCGTTTCAACAGACGATGAGGAAACATCATTTGTTGACGAACTAACAGGATTATCGGTTTCAGAATACGCAACATCCGAGGACGAACTTATCAGCGAACTGGACGAAGTGCTCGTGAGAGTCGGAGCAAAATTTACGCTAGAATCTCCGTCATCGGAGCATGCGCAAAACATCAATGAAGTAATCAAAGAGACTATAGATAATCTTTTCATAAACACACTTCTCTCTCAAAAAAATGTTTATAACCTTTTATAAATATAAATAAACAAGCTTCGAAGTCATCGGTGAACAAGGCAACTTTGCAGAAATCCGCCTCAGCGAAAAAAAACGCGGTTTTGTAAAGCTCAGCGAAGTCGGGATTGTAAAGTAATTACTTGAAGGGTTTGTCCCAGGGACTAACCCATGTAGAATCATTTCGCGTTATAGGAATGGTTACTTCCGTAGGGAATTTTCCATATTCTTTTGTGGGGACGACAGCTGTAACGACAGCTACGGGAAGCATAATCATGTCGAAAAAGAACAACGTCGTTACAACACCACCGCTCCCCCTACCATCCGAAAAGAACGGCCAATAGCGCAACAAGCCGGCATTAAAATGATATGAGGACTCGCCGCGACTTACCCACAAATTGCCGTAAACTATTTCATTTTTTCGTGCTTCCAGATAAATCGCATCTTCACTTGTTGAAGATTTAAATCGGCAATAATCGCTTGTCGGACAAACCTGTTTTCCATCGCAATAAATGGAATAGTCCCCTTTGCCATCGGATACGGAAACCCACATCTCGTAACTAGAAGCACATCCGACAAAAAGTAGAGATATTGCAAATATTAAAGCAATAACAACATATCGGTTCATATTGCATCTAAAAACAAAGATTACACAATCTGGCCGCCGCCGAGCACCATATCGCCATCGTAAAAGACGGCACATTGGCCAGGAGTCACGGCAAAGAGTGGTTCGTCAAAGACGGCGACCGCCTTATTCGTATCAACAATGGTAACTTCGCAGCCGACCGCCCGCTGGCGGTAACGCACCATGCCTTCGGCGCGGAACGTCGTCCCGACCTCCCGCACACCGCCGTGCCATTCGCAGTTCACCATTTCCACGCGGTCAAAGCAAACCGACGACTTGTCGCCTGTCACCAGAATGTCGCCCGTTTCCGGGTCTACATGCTTCACAAACGCAGGCACACCAATGGCCACGCCCAGACCTTTGCGCTGACCGACCGTGTACTTATGGAACCCATCGTGCGTATTCCACACCTTGCCCTTTTCATCCACGAAGCGGCCCGGCCGCGTCATCTCGCCAAAGCGATCCTTCAAAAATTCAGTGTACTGCGAACCGTAAATGTCAAAGCAAATGTCCTGGCTGTCGCCCGTCTTGGCATTCACAAAACCGTTCTGCGCGGCGATTTCGCGCACTTCGCTTTTCACGTACGTTCCAAGCGGCGTGAGCACATGATTGCGGCGTTCATCGGGAACCCAGAACAAAAAGTAACTCTGGTCCTTGCCCGGATCGCGACCGCGCAAAAGCCTGCGCACACCATTCACTTCTTCGATGCGCACGTAATGCCCTGTCGCCAAGAATTCGGCGCCGAGCGATTTGGCATAATCCATCATCCAGCCGAACTTGATAAAGCGATTGCAATAGCAGCAAGGGTTCGGCGTACGTGCATGCGAAAAGTCCGCATGGCAGCGCTTTAGGACTTCACCCGTAAAAGCGTCGGAGCAATTCGCCACGTGATGCTCTATGCCAAGCTTTTCGGCAATCATCTTCGCACGGACCACACTAGGGTCGTTTTCAACATCAAAGGCGCTATCGACATCAGGCAAAACGCGGAGCGTCACGCCCACAACTTCATAACCCTGCTGTTGCAAAAGAAGAGCGGCAACGGACGAATCCACGCCACCGCTCATGCCGACTGCGACTCTCGTTTTAGACATGTCGCGATCGCTCCTAATCAAATCTCAGCATCAGAGCAAGTTCAAACTGGAGAATCTGGCGGATATGAGCCGTTTCGTCGTCCAGCTTTTCATGAATCTGCCTGTACTCGATGTACGAACTGAGCGAAGCCATCTTGTTGAACGTGTAAGAAGCACTCGGGCGGATGAACCATTCGTGCGTTCTTGACGGAACCGTGCGGTAGTTCAATTCGAGCTTCGGCTTGTAAGCTACAAAAGGCTTCACGCCGGAATCATACTGATAACGCACAAATACGCCATCCGTACCCGATTCCTCGTTCATCATGTCATAACCTTCCACCGGTTTGTATTCCTTACGGATAGTCTTCCTGTAATCGTAACCGGCAGTAAGCTTCAAGTCAATATCGTTCTTGAGCTTAAAGAACCACTTCCAAATCTGGAAGCCCTTGTCAAGCTTGAGCGGGTACGAAATTGAGAAGTCATCACCGACATTAATGGCAAAGTCATTATAAAGCCAAGTCGGGATCCACGGCGTTTCAAGGAAGTACTTTGTGGTATCCGTGCAGATTTCCTCGGACTCATCCGGCCAGCAAGGATTCGAAATCACTTCTTCCTTCGGGCGGCGGTCGGTAGATTCAATCTTCATACGCACGCTGTTTTCAATGCGCAAGTTGTTCTGCGTAAGGACAGAAACGCGGATAAGCGGGTTAAAGTTCCAGACTCTAGCCCAGGAATCTTCGGCGCTCTGGAACGGACGGCTTGTCACCGTACGGGAATAGTCAAAGCGGCTATTCAGGCTTACGCTACGGAAACGATTCAAGAACGAAACCTTCTGGGAAATGTTCGGAATCGATATCCCGATGCCAAACTTCGGGAAGGTGGTTGTCGTATCGATGTACAGCGGATATTCACGAGACTGCGAGAAGTCTTCTTTCCACTGGAAGTCTGTCGACAAAGAAATATCCCAGAACGGCAAAGTGAGGCCTGTAGAAATCTGCAAAGAACGAGACACAGAATTGCGGAAGCTACCCTGATAGACAAGCGTATCCACATTTTTGTTCCTGTACTGGGCAAAACCGGTAAAGTCATCGCGGCTAGTCATGCCCATATTACCCGTCATGATATTCCAGAGACCACGACCACCGTGACCATCGCCAAGACCAAGACCATAGAGGTAATACTGGAACGGAGTCACGCCCTGTTCTTCGTACAGCTGAGAAAGAGTAAAGTTTTCACCGACCGTATTCGTACTTGCATTCCAGTTGAACTTGACTTCACGCCACTTGAGCTTGTTGAAGAATCCGGCAACAGCGTTATCCTTGCCGAACAAATTGGCAAGATCAATGATTCTGAGAGCCGGAGTAAATTCAAAGCGGTTCGTCTGCGAAATCGTCCAGTAATTCTTTTCGACGTTAGACGGATCTTCAAAATTGAAATCGTCCGGAATACTCTTCTGCTGGTTAAAGTCCGAAGAGAACTGCATATTGAACGGCAAGAACGGAATCAGCTTGGGATTGAAGTTAATCCTGAACTGCTGATTTCTGGAACGTTCGTTACGGAGAATGCCGTAAGCACGTCCATATTCGCGATGTCCAACGCTATCGACCTTGTAGAACGAAGTCGTATCATAGCGGATTTCGTACGAATCCGGATTTTGCAAGTCAATCGGGAGCTGCTTGCCGTTGGCATCCGTCTTTGCAATCGTATCCAGCGGGATAACTACGAGACTGTCGCGAGAGACGTAGACCTTTCTGTCAGAATGATCGTGGTCAAAGATGTAACCGCTCGCAAAAAGACCGCCCTTGTCAAACGTAAAGAAGTTTTCCTTCACGAAAGCTTCACGGTCTCCACCGCCAAACATGTCACGCTTGATATTGACAGAATAGCTCGTCGAGAGGAACGAAAGGATGTTCCAGCGCATGTTCAACTTGTGGTTGAGCTCGGCAGTATAAGTCACGACCTTATCGACCTGCGGTTCCACAAAGTCCGGATCGCGAGTCTGGTTCACATAGCGCACGTAGTTGAAATCGAACAATGTCAAATCGAAAGTCTGCGGCCACGGTTCAAATTCCGTCTTCGAGAAGTCCTTGAGCCAGGAATACTTTGAAAGGCTTTCGAACGGCTTGAACTTGAACATGCTAAACGTACCCAGCTTATACTCGAACATCGCATGGTACGAATACGTGGAGTCCGCCGATGTCGTAGAACGGCCTTCGGACTGGTGGTAAGAATAGCTTAACGCCGGACGTTCCAAGAAAGCCTGCGAGAAGAATTCACCTAGCTTGGTTTCGCTAGCCTTGTAATCCTTATGGTAGCTGATGCTAAAGCCCAAATCCTGTTCATAGGATTCATAGCCCTTGGATTCAGCGTTATCCCTCAACCTGTTTTCTTCTTCTTCGGATTCTACGGCAAGGTCGCCCTGGAACATATCACCCGTCAAATCGACAAAGCTGCTCTTGTTGAGGATCATGTCGTCTGTGGGCTTCATGTAGGGGCGTTTCGTAGAGCTGTGGTAGCTAAACGACATCGGGATGTGGAATCCAAGAGAATCGTTCAAGAACTTGTTGAGCGCAATGGAAATGTCGGCAGAAATATCAAGCTGAGATGCAGCGGAAGCAAGGTCCGGCTTCGGAGAGCGTCCCGAATTGGAGAGCGTTGCAAAGTCGCCGTCCTGATAACGCACAGCACCCGAAAGCGAGATAAAGTCTGCAAAATTCACCTGACCGTTCACGCGGGCGGCATAACCCCATTCCGTATCCATGTCAGAAAGGCGGAGGTCATTAATCCAGAATGTACCCTTGAGGTCATTGCGAGAAGCCGAAGAATCCGCGATAATCACAAAACGAATCCAGTCCACCTTCGTAATGGAGGGGTTACCGACCAAGCGAAGCACTTCTTCCCTATCACCGTCAAGTTTCTTGACAACCGGGTCCAAATAAGGCGGATGGCGGCCACGCTTGAGGTCCGAGAAGTCGGACAAGTTCATAGCAAAGGCGTTATCAATCCAGTTCTGCTCATGGCAATCCTGCACGCGGTCCGGAGTGCAACCCGACATGTCCAAATCCTTCGGGCGGAAACTCCATTCATAATAGTCCTTGGAGCCTTCAATAGAGCCTTCGCCAAACTGCAATGCAAATCGCACAGGAACAGAGGACTTCGTTTCGGCACCGTTTTCGTAATGGATTTCCATCTTCAGGGACTTATACGCCGAGAAGTTCTTCGTATCGACATCAAACACGCGCGTCACACCGACTTCCTGGCCAGGACTCATGTTGTGGTAATCCAAGACAAGAGCCGTTTCCTTGAGCGGGGCATTCGAATCCGCATCGCGTTCCGTCACCGTATTCGGGGACTTGAAATACGTCTTCGCATTTTCGCGGTTGTTGATGGTTGAAACATTGATGTAGGTCGTATCAGAAGAGACCGTTTCCGTGACCGTGTTTTCAACGCCGTTCACTTCGACAATCTGCGAATTTTCGTTCGTAGAAGTGCGATACAAGCTTGCAACAGTCGTTTCTTCCCAGGCATTGCCCAAAACGCCGAGGCTTACCACCTGCACCTTCGCTTCGGAAACACCAGGACCAAGACGGCCCAGCCACATACGGGTGAAATGGGATTCCGCAAGGATTTCGCGATAGCCGCTACCCGTCGAAGAAACAATCGTATCGTACTGGCTCAGCGGAATACGCCATCTGCGCCAGCCGTTTTTCAGTTCTTCAAATTCAAGCTTATCCGTGCTAGAAAGGTCGATGCGGTAACGGACAAAGCTGATATCCGTATCAAAGGAACCGTTCCTATTGATATCTTCGGTATCATAAGCACGTTCGCCCAAGTTACCTTCAGTACCGTTAATGCTCTTCGGCGGATCGCTTTCTTCATCCAGGTCCTTGAAGTCATCACCGGCAATATCTCTCGTCGATAGATCAATATTACCCCTAGAGGCACTCAAGGTATCCGAACGACAGACGGAATAGCGGCAATCCCAAGCGACCCTGCTTTCATCTTGACCAGTAAGCTCGTCAAGACCTCTATCGTGCCTTGCGGTCGTCATGCCGAGCTGGTTTTCACCGTTGTAAATACCGTTAGGTGCATAACCATTAATCGAGATGTCTTCGCTGACAAGACCCAAGTCAATAAAGATAGAACCGGAATTACCACGAGCAACCACTTCAAGGTACTTCATCTCGCTCAAGTCCTGGTAATACGAGCTGTTTGCGCGCATGATACCGCCCCAAGAATTACCCATGAGGTTATCATTCGGGCGCAACGTCATCTTGAGCACCGTCAAGTGCTGGTTATCGACATCAGAGTTGCCAACGTTATCGTAAATGTACTTGTAGAGTTCCGTATTGTTGCTATGCCAGATAAACTCACCCTGATGACGATAGTCCAAGTCCTCGATGTAAGTTGATCTGAACGGAAGAGAGTCAATACCGCCCGGAGGAGATGCCGGATACCAGGATTGCCTAGAAAGCGGATACACAAGGCCAGTCGAGGTTGATTCAAAGTCTTCGACAAGAGCGGTCTGCGTGCTGCTCGTGTTCGCATTATGCCTACTACCGGCAAATTCAGCTTCAACGCGCCAGTTAGAAGATGCGGTTGTCTGGATACCCGGAATGGCATTGACCAAGTCCGTGAGAGCCTGCACAGAATCCTGCAAGCGGAGGTTGAAGCCCCAAAGGAAGCTGGAGTACGGTTCGTTACCAAGAGTCGGAACTTCGGCGGTTGTGCTCTGGCTCTTGTAAAGGGCGGTAATGCCAAAGACAGAACCAGCACCAAAGCCATAGAGGTCAAGAGGCAATTCTGCACGAGCACCCAAAAGCAACTTGTTGTCCACTTCAAACATGGGCTCGCATTCAAACTTGACCTTGATTTCCTTGTTCGGGTCAAGAGCGCGTTCACTCAAAAGTTCAATCTGGCCAAGTTCATAATTGACTTCGTAGTCAGTCCCACGGATAAGCGTTGTCGAACCGGCAGTCACCTTTTCAGAACCCGGAGAAATATCCATGCAGCTACCGCTATTCACAGAATAGCTCGAATTCGGATCACGCACGCTAAGCGTAGAGTTACGGCGCTTGCCCACAGATTCAAAGTAGAACAGGCTCGTGTAACGGTTCAGGTTGTAAACCGGGAGCGTGTAAAGCTGTTCCATCGCCGAGGTAGTATCCAGGTTACGCAAAGGTTCCAAGCAGTTCTGCTTAGCCAGTTCCAGAGCGTTAGAACGTCCTGAATAAATTGTATCGGTAAACGGCTTACAGGGCAACCACATTTCACCGGTATAGCTACCTAGGGAATCCTTCTTGAATATGGTAGCGTCGTTCACCAGCGGAGTTCCGTTTGACTCATCCGCAAGTCCGAGCTGTTTCAAGTAATTTCCGGAAACGCCCGACTTGTTTTTCATGCGGAGCACAAAGTTGTTTGCACTCGCATCAGAAATGCCGATGGAATACACATTGCGCAACATCAACTTGTCAATGTCCTTGAGTTCGCTCAGCGTTGCATCCCACTGGATAAGGACCGCTTCGCCACCATTGCGCAAATCCTTGCCCTTGCGTTGTTCGTTCTCGCTACTGTAGTTCGCCGCAATGAGTGTGTTTCGGTTGACACCGTTAATCTTCAAGATACCCGTCTTAGGATCGTACTTGTAATCCGATCGCGGAATTTCTTCCATGCGGTTTACAACCTTTCTAATTTCCTTTCCTTGCTGGGTCGTATAAACAACGGTGACATCCTTGATGACATTGTCCGTTTCATTCAGCGAGCTTCTCTTGTACAGCTTCAGGTCAGACAACGGATAGTTGATGTTGCCTTTCTTGATGGCTGCATTGACGTAGTCAGTCCTCACCTTGTGGTTCAAGAAGTAATAGCGGTACGCAAGGAACTGCTTATCGGTAATCTGGAACTCGGTCGTTGATTCACTCGCCTTGATGGAATACTCTTCCTGCTGACCGCCATCCTGAGAGGCAATCGTCGTCAACTTCCAGTCGCCCAGCTTCCAGTCGGCCTTGATACCAAAAAGACCCTGATGGTTTTCGGAATACCCCGTAAACTCCGTACCCGCAAGCGAGAGGTTTGTCGTACCCGCTTCAACACGCTGCAAGATGTAATCTTCAAATTCACCCTTGAACGATTCTTCGTAGACCACGCGGACTTCGTTCTGCGAACCGAGACCTTCATCCACGTTCTTGATTTCGACGGTGATGTACGGGCCAATCTTACCTTCGACCATGAAGCTCGGATTGTAGTCCAAGGACGGCGACGGCCAGAGACTCGTCTTGGTGCTGCCTTCGGCATCATCCTTTTCACCATAGCCCTTGAAGCGTACGTCCATCGTACCCTTGAGCATGAGTTTCGGCTTGTTGAAGCCAAAGTCCTTCATCCATGCAGGCATGTTCACAGGAATCGTGATATCAAAGACAGAACCCGTTTCAGGCGCTTCGTATCCACCATCGTTCTGGCCGACAAGGCCATTGAGCCAAAGGCGTTTGCGCCCAACATCGTACATGTCCGAAACGTAATCTGCAAGTTCCGGATAATGCGATGTCCAAAGCACCGTCGTATCCGTACGGGAAAGCGAGTTCACACGCTTTTCTGTCACGTCAATTTCACGGGTCGCGACATCAATATCGTGCGAGAACACCTGACCTTTCGACGTATTCATCAAGCCCGCACGCATGCCGATACCACCCATCGGGAGGAGGCCGTCGAGCGGGGATGTAGACTTAGGCACAGGGATATACTTGATAGACGGAGTCCAGACGTCCGCAGATTCATCGGAAACCGATTCCGCAGAAGTTTCTGCACTTGCGACCGTACGCGGAGGTGCTGTAACTTCGGGCTTTTGCGATTTTGTTACAGACGACGAAGATTTTGCAGCTGCAGAAGACGAAGACACCTTGACTGCAGAAGAGGAAACCGAAGCGCTAGAGGCAGGAGCCGAAACACTAGAAGCAGGCTTTGCATCGCTTGAAACAGGCTTCGATGCACTTGAAACGGAAGCAGACGAAACTGGTGCCGACGATTTAGGCGCCACTGCACTTGATGCAGGCATTGCCGCAGACGAAACCGCCACAGAAGGTTGAGACGGCTTGGATGGAGCAGCACTAGATGTAGGAGCTGCCGCACTTGAAGCAGGCGGAGCGCTCGAAGACGAAGCTACAGAAGCTGTAGACTTAGGCGCCGGAACATCCTGAAAAAGTTCATCGTCAAAAAGTGATTCGTACGAGCTAAGCGTTCCATCTTGAGACCAGACGGAACCCACAGCGACAAAGCTGCATGCAGCAAAACCCCAAAGGGCGGATTTTAAAAACTTTCTAAAACGCAACGGTAAAAAAATACAAAAACGGGACTTACAAAATTAGCACCGATAACATAGAAAAAAAGAAACGCACCCATTTTACGGGTGCGCTTCAAAACCGGATTCTAGACCCTAATTAAAGGATAAACTAGAGGAACATTTCAATGCCGCCACGACACTTTTCCCAAGCCGGGTTCTTTTTGCACAAGAGGTCGATCATCTTGTCGTAAGTAGCCGTATTGGAGAAGCCCTTCCACAAGCGACGTTCCACGGATTCACCGGAATCCTTGTCAATCGTCGTGATGGTGTCGTAGTAGGCCGTGTTGTCCTTGAATTCAGAAATCAAGATGTTCTTCAAGTCATCCGTGTAAATGCGGGAGGCGTACTTGAGGATGGAATCGTTGAAGTTGAGTTCGTTTTCGACGAGCCATTCGAAGTCCTGGATCGGGTTACCATAAACAAGCCAGTGCTTAAGGGCGAGAGCGACCACGAGATCCCTAACGGCGCTGCGGAAGATGAACTTGTCTTCGAGACGGCCATTCCACGTGATGCGGGTCAGCGGGTTATCATCGTTAGCTTCAATAGACACACCCTTACCCGGAGTGACCTTGCGGATCTTAATCGGGAGACGGCTAAGGAGCTGCCATGCCTTCGTGAAGGCGATAGTCTTACGGACGAAGTCCTTTTCCTTTTCGGGGGCAACGCGCACAAAAGCACCGAAGCAGCGCTGGTAGAGAGTTTCCTTGTCGAAGATGCAGTCGCTGGAACGGCATTCGCTGAGCTTTCCGTCCATGAGGAACAAGGTCTTTGCAAGTTCCGGACGCATACGGACTTCGAGCTTACGGGTACGGGCCTTGAGGCGGACACCGTCCTTGTAAACGTAGGTAAAGCCTTCTTCCTGGTAACGCTGCCAAATGAAGAACTGCAGGTCGTCAGCGGCACGCAGATGGTAGCTGAACACCGGGTTCTGGCGGTTGTTAGCCATAGTCACCTGATTCAGGAAGTTGTCGGCACCCTGGTACGGCACAACGACCTTCACGAGCACCTGCGGGTTCACCGGATGCTTGCTTTTCTTGGCATACTGTTCGTACGTGAAGAGGGACTGAGCACCGTTGATGATCTTCGGGCGTTCAATGAAGAGGACCTTCTTGCCGTCACGTTCCTTGAGACGCAGGTCATCGCCCGTAAGGGTCATACCGTTGTGGAGGAACGGGAAGTCGTCGACATTCACATTCTGGTCATCGTTACGTTCCATCGTCTGGAAAGCATCGATGAGGGCTGCGTTCGTGTGAGTGAGGTTACCGAGGTAAGTACGGATGTTGGAACTGACGATAGCCATGTTGTGCTTGGTCTTGAGGCGCTTACCAAGGGCAACGTGGTAGTCAAAAATCGTGCGGATCGGGCAGAAGCCGAGGAAAAGCTCGCCGTGATCAGAAGTGAGGTGGAGCGGTTCAGAGTCCATCTCGATTTCAAGCTTGTCGTCTGCGCTGCGGAAGTCGCGGGTAAGGTCGTCATGTTCGGCAATGATTTCAAGCTTTGCCTTGACGTCAGCCTTCCAGAGCATGAGCTTTCTGCGCATGTCCTTGAGAGTACGTTCAAGTTCGGAGTCCGTGATGTCGCGGCTTGCGCGAGTGCGGAGCACCGTGATTTCGAGCGTTTCCATGTACGGACGGCTTGCAGGCGTGTCGGAATCTTCTTCGGATTCGTCGTCAGAAATCTTGTTGACTGCCCACGGGTCGGCTTCTTCGCGAAGTGAGAGGAAGAACGGATTGGTCGGGTCGCTAGTACGGAACACCGCAATCTGGAGCTGCTTCAAGTCAGCGTTCAGGTGTGCGACAACCTTTTCAAGCGGAGTATCTTCGTCCAAGAAGATGAAGAATTCCATAAAGCCCTGTGAATACTGGAAGCCGTGGAAGCATCCATTTTCATCTAGGTTCAGATGCCGGAGTGCCTTGATTCTATCGTTCGGGTCGTTAGGGTTCAAGCTCAAGAGGCTAGCGACAAATGCTAAGCGGCGTTCCTGCGATTTTGTTAGTTCCATTTTTTCCTCAATAATTACACTGAAAACCAATATACAATATTATTATATATTGGAATATTCGTAATTTGCACCTTAAAAATAGTTTCAAATCATAATATTTGCGTGCAAAAAAGATAAAACATTCAATTTTTTTTAGAAAAATACAAAATTTCAGTGCTCAAATGTGTAAAAATCTCATTTTTTACATTTTTTTTGTGGACTTTACGTTTTTTTGAACAAAAAAGCTATGATTTAAATATTAGGAGTTTTTTTATGAATTTACTAGACGTTATTGCCAAAGCAAAAAAAGAAAAAGCAAAGACGCTCGACCTTTCCCAGAAAGGCCTGCGCCTCCTCCCCCCGGAACTTTTTGAAATTGAGTCCCTTGAGGAACTGAACCTCGACCGGAACATGCTTGTCGAAATTCCCGACGACATCGGCCTCCTCAAGAACCTGAAGAGCCTCTCCGTGAGCGAAAACGACCTCATGGAACTGCCGGAATCCATCGGTGAGCTCACCAAGCTTGAAAACCTCTATCTCGGCTACAACAGCCTTTCGGACCTTCCGGAATCTGTCGGCAAGCTCGTGAACCTCCAGACGGTGAACATTGCCAAAAACCAGCTTCTGGACCTGCCGCTCGAAATCGGCAACTGGCAGAAGGTCGTGAAGCTCTCGCTCCACGACAACATGCTCTCCGAAATTCCGCCGACCATCGGCAAGATGAAGAGCCTCGTGAAGCTCTACCTCGACAACAATGAACTTTCAACCATCCCGGCAACGCTCTCGCACCTCGAGAACCTCGAAATCCTCATGATTTCCGGAAACCGCCTGGGAGCCATTCCGTCTGAATTCGGCAACCTGAAGAACCTCCGTGAACAGGTACTCGACGCAAACCAGCTCGCCACGCTCCCGGAAAGCCTCGCCGAATGCGAAAACCTCAAGACCATCTCCATCATCGAAAACCCGATGGAAGAAGGAGTTCCTCGCGTGCTCCTCGACAAGAAGGGCCTGAGCATCGACCAGTAGTATTTGGCGAAAGAACGCCACTCCGTGGCTACAGACGAGAGACAAAAAAATTAAGGAGGAAATAGAGGATGAATTCACAAACAAAATTCGTTCGTCACTTCTTTAAATTTTTTTCTCCCGCCTCTCGTCTGGCATCACTCGTCTTTATTCTCCTATTAGCCGCTTGCTCGGATTTTTTCCATCCAGTCAAGAGCACTCCGAAGCCCAAGTCCGAATACGCATTCAATTACTGGCTCCTGCAAAACGTCTACATGTATGAGGACGAACTCCCCAACCTGCAAGAAGACGGGGATTCCGTCCAAATTTTATATACAACGCTCAAAGACCCCTACACGCGGTACATTCCCCCAGCCAATAGCAACCAAGCCATCACCCAACTCAACACAAGCCTTGTTGAAGGCGATGTCGGAATGCGCTACTTATACAACTGGAGCAATGAGTACCCTATCTCCATCGATCGCGTTTATCCCAAAGGCCCAGCCGGCAGGGCCGGAGTTCCGAGACATGGCAACATCCTTAAAGCAAACGACATAGAGCTCTCTGGAGAAACCGCTGCTACGGTCTACGACTCCATTCTAAATTACAGCAAAAACATCGACATTCTCGTAGCGCATAACGGCGATACAACGGCCTACAAACTGGAAAAGGAAACTGTCTACGCACCGACAGTCTTTGTTGATACTCTCTTCGAAAATTCTGACGAAGGATATCCGGGGCTTATATTCATTGCCATCGAAGGATTCAAGCTCAATACTGCGGACCAGAAAAAAGGCACTTACGGAGAACTCAAGGCCTACCTGGATTCCACCACTTCGGACAAGCGAGTCCGCGTCCTGGACCTGAGGGGTAACCCCGGCGGGCATGTAAGCCAGTGCATTTCCATGGCAGATCTCTTTGTTAGCAAAGGAACTCTTTCGACAAAGCGCTCACGCACGCTGGATGCCGACGGAAAATCAGTCATTCACACCTCAAGTGAAAAAGCCAAAGCCGGAGACATCGGAGAATCAGGGAAATACATCATCCTAGCCAACCGAGGTTCCGCTAGCGCTTCTGAGATTTTCATATCGGCAGTCACCGAACTGACAGACATCCCTCTCGTCGGCACAAGGACTTACGGCAAAGGCATTGGACAGACAACGTTCCATACATACGCCGGTGGGCTCGCCATCATTACCAATTATGAATTTTTAACGCCCAAGGGAAATTCCTACCACGGCGAAGGCATCACTCCCAAATACGAATGCACCAATACCGTTGGAGAAGTCTGCGCATCCAAAATCGCACATGATCTTTATGGCGTCAAAACGCCTTACCAAGAAGTCAAGGCACTCGCCAAGCCGTACCGAGAAATGAAAGACGACATCAATGAATTTGATGGAGGAGCTATAGAATGGGAAGAAGGCAATTTTGTTCCATATCGTTTTTAACCATTGCCATTTTAAGCATTGGCCTTTCTGCCTGTTCTTCTGACGACGATTCCGTATCGGCCTGGACTGGGCTAACCCCTACCGCCTTCGGGATGACTAAAGAATTTGTCTACAATTACAATTCACTCTACTACCTGTATATAGACAAGGACAAATACCTTGACAGCCCTGAAAGCTATATCGGCAAAGTGAACACTCAATTTCTAGTGGATGAAGGATACCCTTGGGATTTCCATGACATTTACTACATGTACGCATTGATGAACGACCCGTTCACCAACTACATGGACCCCACAAGGGCGCTTACATACATCAGTTCCTGGATGTCTTCCGAAGAACTGATGGGGGCAGGCTTTGAGCTTGATTCCTTGAAAATGCCCGATAAATACATCATCGGTCAAATTGACAGAAATTCACCGGCTGACAAAGCGGGACTGAAAGTAGGCGACGAAATTACCGAAATCGAAGGGGTTTCCCTGACAAACGAAACTGTTTTCAAGAGACTGACCGTTGCCGAGAGAGGCGATACAATCACCTACACCATCAAACGCGACACGACAACATTGACGATTCCCGTAGTCATAGATTCTTACCGTTCGCCAACTGTAGACATTTCATTCAAGGACTCCATCCCCGTCATCAAGATTAGCGAATTTACCGCATACACTTCTAACGACTCCGGCACTTACGGGGAATTTGTCGAATACCTCCGCGAAACAGAAAAATACAAGACAACAATTATCGACTTGCGTTACAACGGAGGTGGGGACCTCGATCAATGCATCGCCA
This sequence comes from Fibrobacter succinogenes subsp. succinogenes S85, assembly GCF_000146505.1. Taxonomy (GTDB): domain Bacteria; phylum Fibrobacterota; class Fibrobacteria; order Fibrobacterales; family Fibrobacteraceae; genus Fibrobacter; species Fibrobacter succinogenes. Next base: position 1,533,095 of record NC_017448.1, read on the forward strand.
TGGCACAAACTTTGCTTTCTAAAGGCGATACAACCATAGGCATCATTTCAGCTTACGCTGACACTATTCACAAGAGACAAGCTTTCGATACGACTTTCTATATCAACAAAACAGACGGCTTTGCCAAAGACCGCTATTTCGTATTTCTCGCCAACGGAAGGACGGCTAGCTGTTCTGAAGTCATGATTGCAGGAACTGTAGCCAACAAGAAATACCCGGTTATCGGAACAGTCACATACGGCAAGGGCATCGGCCAAACACGTTCCGTCACCCCATCCTATTCAATAGCGTCCATCACCAGCATGAAAGTCATCGACAAGCAAAGGATAAGCTACCACAAGTACGGCATCATGCCGGATTTCACCTTGAGCGATGATGACGAGGCACTTGAAAAAGCGGTGGCACTCGCCAAAGATCAAAGCTACGTTCGAATTGCCGGGTACGGAACGGTAAATACGGGAAACTTCGCGAAGATGGCAGTAGAACCCGACTCCATGCCGGGATTCTACCTTTTGCCGAATGAATACCGAAAAAAGTTTTAGACGAAAGAGGCTGTAAACAACAAGTAGCGAGCAACCTCTCGTCTCTAGTCTCTCGTCTATTGTCTAACTACTTCAGCACGCGCATGCGGACCATGACGTCCGTATCGTTGACCTTGACAGCAGGCGATGCAAGCGTAAGCTCGATTTCCTTGCGGATATCGGCCACCTGCTTTTTGAGGCGGGCCATACGATTGCCTTCAAGCTTCGGAGTTGCAATCATCGTCTTCTTGGCCGGGTTCATCCAGTTGCCACGATTGTCCTTGAAACCCAAATGCAAGTGCGGGCCAGTGCTGCGGCCAGTAGAACCCACGCGGCCAATGACCTGACGCGGAGCAACCTTCGTACCGACATTCACACCGCGCACGGAAAGGTGCATGTACCAGCTTTCAGTATTATCCCTATGGCGGATGGCAATCTTGTTACCGCTCAAGTCATCGTAACCCGAAACCGTCACGACACCAGCAGCGACCGCATAGACCGGAGAACCCTTGGGGCTACCGTAGTCAATACCGTGATGCACAGTGCGACGACCCGTAATCGGGTGGATGCGGGCGCCATAAGGGCTCGTGATATGCAAACGGTCGAGCGGGTAACGGAGACCTTCGAAAATGAGAGCTTCACCCTTTTCAGTGTAATGAGCGTTAAACGTACTCTTCGGATCCGGATCTTCATAGCGGAACGCTTCATGATGGCCCACCGTATGGCCGTTAAATTCAGCATAGAGCACCTTGCCACTAATCCAGATGGAATCCTGATAGAACTTTTCTTCGAGCAAGATGCGGAACTTGTCACCCGGACGAGCCAATTGGAAAGAGACCTTGCACTGCAAAACGGCACTCACAACGCCCACCATACGACCGGGAATACCGACCTTGTGCAAAATGCCACTTAGCGTACTCCCATTTTCAAGAGCTCCTTCAAAAACGGACTGACGGATCGTTACCGGCTTATCAATACGGCTATAGGCAAAACCGGAATCTACCTTGCTCAACATATGGACGGTCGCCGGGTTCGGCGCAAAGCGGAAACGCTGGACATCGCCTGCGGTATCGAGAGCGGCATAAAACACCTGGCCCACGCGGAGTGCGGCAAGTTCAACAGAGTCCTGCAAGGCAAGCACAATCTTACCGCGTTCCTTTTCGTTGATGTTCATGCGGTAAAGCACCTGGAAAAGACCATCCCCCGCACGGACAGTATCATTTTTCACAAGCCACTTCGAAGTTTCGCCCTGAGCTTTAGAAATCAAAGCCTTCAAAGAATCGGCGGCGGCAACAAGCCTTGCATTTTCTTGAGTCAATGCATCAATTTTTTTCTGTTCGTTACATCCGGTAAGCGCAATCGCTACAACACACAACAAAAGGAAAATTCTGGACATAAACACCCGCTCTTAAAAAATTCAAAAGCAAAGATAAAAAATACCCCGCGCGGATGGGCGCGAGGCATTCAATTTCAAGCGGATTGCTTAAGATTACTGCTGAGCAGCAGCCTTCTTAGCAGCCTTAGCAGGCTTCTTCTGTTCCTGCTTAGCAGGCTTCTGTTCTTCAGCAGGCTTTTCCGGAGCGATCACTTCGAGAAGTTCCATTTCGAACTTGAGGACAGAGTTGCCCGGGATAGCACGGTTGCCACGCGGACCGTAAGCGAGATCGCTCGGAATCCATGCGACGACCTTTTCGCCAACCTTCATGAGCTTGAGCATTTCAGTCCAGCCAGAGATAACGGCCGTGACCGGGAATTCAAGCGGCTGACCACGGTCGACAGAGCTGTCGAACTTGGTGCCATCGAGGAGCGTACCGGTGTAGTGTACCTTGACCTTGTCTTCGTCCGTCGGGGTGGCACCCTGACCTTCTTGAATAATCTTGTACTGGAGACCGCTCTGCGTGGTCACGACACCTTCGGCAGTCTTGTTCTGAGCGAGGAATGCTTCACCATCGGCCTTGTTCTTTTCGGCAGCGAGGCTATCCTTTCTTGCCTTTTCAGCCTGACGGTCAGCAGAAAGCTTGTTGAGCGTTTCCATAATGACGGAATCGTTCATCAAGAACTTTGCAGAATCGCTATTGTAGCGTTCCTTGAAAGCCTGAATGAAGAGGTCGAGATCGAGATCGATGGAATCGCGAGTCACGAGCTGGAAGCGAGCCTGGTTACCAAAATGAGCACCGAGAGCGTAGCTGTACTTGTCCTTTTCAGTCACAAGTGAGGTCTTTTCGGTAGAAGCAGATTTGCACGGTTCACAACCCGTCATAAGCATGGCAAGAGCGCCAGCTGCAATAAGCATTTTAGTCTTCATTTTTATCCTCTATGAAAAAATAGACGTTCTTAAAATAGTAAAACAAACCACATAAAGCTTACAATAATTTTCTTTTTACCTTTACATTTAGTATATTTTCCGCTATCAATTAAACTATCAGGAAATATTATGTGCGGAATTATCGGATATAATGGAAAAGGGGAAGCTTTACCGGTCCTCGTCGAAGGACTCAAGAAAATGGAATACCGAGGCTATGATAGCTCAGGTGTTGCCGTCATTGATAACGGTCAAATAAAAGTTGTCCGTGCATCCGGAAAAATCAAGGCTCTCGAAGACAAATTAAAGACCACCCCGCTCAAGGGTTCTATTGGCATTGCCCACACGCGCTGGGCCACCCATGGCGCCCCCACCGAAACAAACGCACACCCTCATACAAGCTATGACGGAAAGATTTCGATTGTCCACAACGGCATTATCGAAAACTACGCAAGCCTCAAGGCGAAGCTCATCTCCGAAGGTATTGAATTCAAGTCTGAGACCGATACCGAAGTCGTAGCCCACCTGATTGCACGCTATTACAATGGCGACCTCAAATCCGCCGTACTCAAGGCTCTCAAGCAGATTGAAGGTACTTTCGGTCTTGGCGTTGTTTGCAGCGACGAACCGAACGTCTTGATTGGCGCCCGCCGTGGAAGTCCTCTCATTTTGGGTATCGGAAACGATGGCGATTTCTACCTCGCGAGTGACGTTTCCGCCATCATCAACCACACGCAGAAAGTCGTTTACCTTGATGACAACGACGTTGTCCAAATCAAGGATGGCGGCTATTCCATCGTGAACATGAGCAGCCACGAAGTGCAGCGCGAAGTCCAGGACGTGGAATTCGACGCCGATGCAGTCGCCAAGGGCGGATTCCCGCACTTCATGCTCAAGGAAATTTTCGAACAGCCCGAAGTATTGCGCAATACCATGCGCGGTCGTTTGCTCACCGCCGAAGGCAACGCAAAGCTCGCTGGCCTCGACACGAACATCAAGGAACTCCGTAACATCAACCGCATCATCATCACCGCCTGCGGCACAAGCTACTATGCAGGCATGGTCGGTGAATACATGATTGAAGACTTGGCTGGCGTCCCGGTCGAAGTCGAATACGCTTCGGAATTCCGCTACAGAAACCCGATTATCAAGCCGGGAACTCTCGTCATTGCCATCAGCCAGTCCGGCGAAACTGCAGATACGCTCGCCGCTCTCCGCGAAGCCCAGCAGAAAGGCGCAACCGCACTCGCCATCTGTAACGGTGTCGGTTCGACGATCGCTCGCACAAGCGACGGTGGCGTCTACCTGCACGCCGGTCCGGAAATCGGCGTGGCCAGCACCAAGGCTTTCACAAGCCAGGTGACCGTGCTCGCCATGATTGCCCTCTTGCTCGGCCGCCAACGCAGACTCAGCTTTGAAACAGGCGCCGACATCGTGAAGGACCTTTTGGAACTTCCGGATCTCGTGACGGAAACGCTCAAGCTCTCCGACAGCATCGCCGAAATTGCCAAGACGCTCTGCAAGGCAAACAACTTCTTGTACCTCGGTCGCCACTTCTGCTACCCGGTCGCCATGGAAGGCGCTTTGAAGCTCAAGGAAATCAGCTACATCCACGCCGAAGGCTACCCCGCTGCAGAAATGAAGCACGGTCCGATTGCCCTTATCGACGAAAACATGCCGGTCGTGGTCATCGCCCCGAAGGATTCGCTCTTCGACAAGATCATCAGCAATATCCGCGAAATCAAGGCTCGCGGAGGCAAGGTCATCGCCGTCACGACGGAAGATTGCCACCCACTTGACGAAATCGCTGACCACATCATCACAGTCCCGAAGACCCGCCCGATGCTCATGCCGATTCTCGCCTGCATTCCGCTCCAGTTGCTCGCCTACCACATCGCCGTGTTGCGCGGAAACGACGTGGACCAGCCGAGAAACCTTGCCAAGAGCGTGACGGTGGAATAAGGGTAATTCGGAATTAGGAATTTCCAAAGCGCAAACCCCTCCCTGACGGGAGGGGCTTTGTGCTATATACAAGCTCACCAGAAAGTCAGATTCAATACCGAGGCAAGAAAAATCCCTTAATACATTCTTTATTACGAACACACACTTGGATATGATTCTTATCTCCAAATTGAGTTCCCGGATAAGCTGGAGCTCCTTCAGTAAATGCACCGCGAGCAGTATCAAAATAAGGAATATTTTCGGCAATATCCCTTAAAGAATGCAAATGTTCTATCAAAAAAACAATCCAAATACCTTAGAACTCCACTAGGATTTGGTTTTCCTTTTAAATCCGTATTTTGTGGTATAGGCGCCCCCATTCGCTTTAGATCTATGAGAAATTCAGGATAATCTTTAGAAAGCAATTCAACAAAATGCTTGTCTGTCAAATCAAGACATTTTTCCAGCGTATAGACGACGCCAATTGCAAACGATTCCTTAAATTTCGGATAATGATTACTCGCCCAATCTAAAGCTCTATCGTAGTTATTTTCCCACACATAGAATCCATGACCAAGCCATTCATAATCATGAGCACTCATGTGAATGCGATTAGGATGAAGAATTAAATCTATCCCCACTTTTTTTTCGCAACCATGAAATCCAATATATAAATTAGGACGGTCCAAGTAGATATCGTCCATAAAAAGGTCTATCCTTTAGGCGTTTGAGCCTGGATACACCTACGATAAAGAGCAGTCATTCTGCCCGTTTTAGTAAGGATACCCGCTCTTTGCAACCGTCGAAGAGCGGCCTCCCTTGAATGATCCATCGTTTCGATGGCATGTAAAGTGTCTTTTATCAAATTTTCAGTCATAATTATACCTCTATACCATAAATATACAATAAGGGAGAATAAGCAGTCAAGAGGGCGTAATTTCGGGAAAAAGCCCCCTCATACCACCGAAAAAGGCACATTTAGAGAGTTATAGCGAGGTTTTTGTAAAAAAAAGCTATTCCTTTATCCTTAAATTCTTTTATATTTCGAAAAAATGGCTGATTTTAGCAAATTCTTATTTTTTGATTTGGAATACAATCCCGAAACACAAAAGGTTCGGGAATACGGCTATATTCTAGGCGAAGAAGAAGTTCGTGAAAGAAATACTGCAAAACTAGAACAAGCAGCATCAAAAGCAAAATACATCGTAGGGCACAATGTACTTCGTCACGACGCCCCAATACTCCGGCAATATTTTTCTATTGATTTTCCAAACATCCATGCGCTCGACACTTTAATGTTGTCATCGTTATTGTTTCCTCGCAAGCCTTACCACAAACTACGCAAGGAATATCTGCATAATGAAGACGAACCTTCGAACCCGTTGGAAGACACCAAGCTTTGCAAGAAGCTGTTAGAGGACTGCATTAAAAAATGGGATAATTATCCGTGGCAGCTCCAATATCTACTATTTCAATTTCTAAAAAACGAGCCTGGTTTTGCGCCATTTTTCGAACTTGTCGATACGCCAAATCCGATAAAACTACGTTTAAAGCTGTCAGAAATACAACATTGGTTTACCGAAAACTACGAAAAAACGATATGCCTTCGCCAAAACTTTCAAAACGAATGGGCTGCATATCGTGCTGAATGGTGTTTTCTTTTAACACTTTTTCATGAAGAAGGGCCTAGCGATTACGTACCACATTGGGTGCGATACCAATATCCGCATCTTGAAAACATTTTGCATCGCAGGCGACTTGTTCCCTGTGGCAACCCGCAATGTCCTTATTGTTCCGAACAACTAAACTCCACCAAACAGTTAAAGAAATGGTTTGGTTTTGACAATTTTCGTTCTTTTAACGGAGAACAAGTTCCTCTGCAACAACAAGTCGTCGAATCGGCAATGCGAGGAGAATCTTTGTTAGCGGTATTCCCGACTGGTGGCGGAAAATCCATGACGTTCCAGCTACCCGCATTAATTGCAGGAACACAAATAGGAGCGCTTACAGTTGTAATATCTCCTATTGTTGCACTAATGAAAGACCAAGTTGACGTACTCGAAAAACGAAGACAGATTGGAGACGCGGCCTACATAAACTCAATGCTATCGCCAGCCGAAAGAAAAGATGTCATTGAGAAAGTCAACAATGGCGAAAAGAATATTCTTTACATTTCACCAGAGTCATTGCGTTCCAATACGACATTCAATTTATTGAAGCACAGACGCGTAGAACGAATCGTCGTTGACGAGGCACACTGTTTTAGCGGTTGGGGACATGATTTTAGAGTCGACTATCTTTACTTAGCAGATTTTCTAAAAGATTTGCAAAAAGAAAAGAATCTTGAAACTCCGATTCCCGTAAGTTGTTTTACGGCTACAGCAAAGCAATCTGTGGTAGACGATATTTGCAACTATTTCAAGGAACGTCTTAATCTTGATTTAATCAAGTTCATTAGCCCAGCCAAACGAACAAACCTGACATACAAAGTTCTTGAATCTTCGGAATCACCTAACGAACGTCGTAAACAATTAGTAAATGTTCTTCGTGATTACAATGGTCCTAAAATCATTTACGCATCCAAGGTCAAGACTACAGAATCTCTAGCCGAAGAATTACACAACCGCGGTTTTGCAAGTGCCTGCTATAATGGCAAAATGGAATCCGAAAAGAAGATGACCATTCAAGACCAATTCCAAAATGGTGAAGTCGACACAATGGTCGCAACAACCGCATTTGGAATGGGCGTTGATAAAGACAATGTTGAGTTAGTTGCTCATTACGAAATTTCAAGTACGCTTGAAAATTATGTTCAAGAAGCGGGACGTGCAGGTCGTGATCCCAAATTGCAAGCAAGCTGTATTGCACTATTCAATCCAAAAGATCTCGACACAAATTTTCAAATTCTTCAGCAATCTAAACTTTCTGCACAAGAAATTTCTGCTGTTTGGCGAGTACTTAAAAAGGCAGCAGGTAATCAAAATCGTTTGATTATGTCGGCACTTGAAATTGCCGACCAATGCGGATGGACTGAAAAAGAAACGGACGCCAGCGTTAACACAACAAAAGTCAAGCTAGCCATTCTCGTTTTGGAAGAACAAGGATTCCTAAAACGTAAACGCAATAGAACCCAAATGTACGGTTCTTCTATTACAGTAGAATCCGCAGAGCAAGCCCGAGAAGCTATAGGCTCCGATAAAATTGAAATTCTTAATTCGGTAGAAAGCATTGCATACCGAATCATTCACCACATCATCAGCAAACGTTGGACACGATCTCCTGAATGCGCTCTTGACGAGCTCACTGTCAATCTAGGCTTAACAAGAGAGCAAGCCAACGACGGCTTACGTTTGCTGCGTTCATTACACCTTCTTAATGAAGACGATGACTGGAGCGCAAGATTACAAAGAAAAGGGAACGACACACCTCGTTCACTCTTAAAAGCGGCATACGAACTACAAGAGGAACTATTAAAAGCTTGTGAAGGCAAGGGAATTAACGATCGGTTTGTGTTAGACATGACCAAACTCAATTCCCTGTTGAACCAAAGAGGCGATGCAGTTGGTGCATCAACATCACGTCGCAATCTTTTCATATTCCGTGGTATTTTACGCTATTGGGCACATGAAAGTGTCGCCGAAATTCATCTTGTAGAAGCGGGTCACCAAGTTTATCAAATTGAGTTTCTTGTTCCGCCTGAATCCGTCAAAGAAAATCTCAGAAAGCAATGGAAATTATTTGACAAAGTCATTGACACCTTGATAGAAATGCAAAAGGAACAGACTCGCCAAAATGGAAATATTGTCTGGTTCTCTTTGAATGGCTTAATGAAAAGAATGTACAAGGAAAAAGGTGAAATAGCTGTCGCTCGCATTGAGAAGCAAAAGCAGCTTGAATATGCACTTCTTTTCTTACATCTTGTTGGTTCTATCACGCTAGATCATGGTCTTGTTGTTTTCTATACCGGACTTGTCATGGAATTAAATCCAGAGGCAAAGCAACGGAATTTCACAGCCAAAGATTTTGAAATGCTCAACACTCATTATAAGCACAAGGCTGAAGCTATTCACATTGTTGGCGAATATGCAAAGATGATGCTTATTGATGAAAAAGCGGCACAACAATTGCTAGACGATTACTTCGTCATGGATATAGCGGATTTCCGTCTAAAATATATGCAAGGCATAGAACAGATGGAATCCGTATCCGATGAATTAAAACGAAAAATAGAAAGTGTCAATGACGAACAGCGCAAGATTATCAAAAGCCGTAAAAAGCACATTCTCGTAGGTGCAGGTCCAGGCTCGGGAAAAACGCACTTACTCGTCCATAAAGTAGCCTCTCTTTTATGGATTGAAGAAGCAAAGCCAGATTCAATCTTGTGTCTAACATATACTCGCGCAGCATGTCGCGAGCTGAAGAAACGTTTATTCGATTTAGCAGGCCCTTTAGCAGCAAAGGTAAATATCACCACCTTCCATTCGCTCGCCTTTTCAATTTTAGGAGTACAAGGAAACAAAAAAGCGCTTGAAAATGCAGACGATGTCGTATCCAAAGCAGCAGAGCTTTTAGAATCAGGCGAAGAAGCCGGTGTAGGAGCACCCACAGTTATCTTGGTCGACGAATTTCAGGACCTATCCGCAGGAGAATATCGCTTATTACGAGCCCTATATGATTTAGGAGAAAAAGATCCTCGCGTTATCGTAGTTGGCGATGACGATCAAAGTATTTTCGCGTTCCGAGGAAGTTCCTCCGAATACTTCCAAAAATTTGCCGACGAATTTCCTAATACAGAAAAATTCTATCTAACAACTAATTACCGTTCCGTTGCTGGTCTCGTCCGAGCAAATGCAAAATTACTCGAATTGATGACAGAACGCGTAAAAGAAGGTTCTCAACAACTCGCTTTAAAGCATAGCCAAGCCGAGCTTGCATTTTACGAAGAAGGAGACAAGGCAACTGCAGCATTCGGCGCAGCTGAAATTCTTGCACAAAAATTCAAATCAAATCCAACTGAGTCTTACTGCATTTTAACCCGAGAAAATGCAGAAGCGTTCTTGGCTGCAGCGAAGCTTGAAGAAAAACAAGTTCCATATCGAATGTTAAAAGGCCGAGATAAGGACAAATGCCCCATTGAGAAGACTCGAGAAATTTTAGGTTTCTACGCCATTCTTCAAGAAGATCCAAGAGTGGGAAAATTTCCGTGGAGCGCAAAAGAATTTAAACGCATAGCCGAGGACTATAAAACAAGCCACCCAACAGAAAGCTCCTTTGAACTTTTAGATGCACTAATAGATGATTTTATCGAAACAGAAACTGCTTGTGGTGAAGATTCTATTACTCTAGGCGACTTCAATCAATATTTAAGCGAAGTATCTTACAGCGATTTTTCATCAAAAAACATGGGCGCAGTTTCTATTGGAACAATGCATAGTGCAAAAGGACTTGAATGGGATAATGTTATTCTCGCATTAGGCTCTTGGGTTCTGAAAGATGCCGATGAAAAGAAGGCTCAGGAAAATTATCGCTTGCTATATGTCGCAGCCACCCGTGCAAAGAAAAGCCTAACTATTATCGGCGATGAGAAAATGCTACCACATGAATGGATTAGCCACTTTGCAAAACAAGGTAAAGTCAATAGTGTAAAAATTCCGAATGTTTTGCACATTGAAACAGGACTCAGTGATGTCAATCTTGGGCATCTTCTTGAAAATGAAAAAAACAGAAATCGAGTTCGATATATTCAAAGCAAACTTGAAACATCATCCCTACAAAGCGATGTCAGCGTAAATTTCAGTCAAGAATTTCACAACTACAATACAAATATTAACGGAAGGCTGATTGCGGCATTCTCTAACGACTTTTCAAAAAAATGTATCGCATACCTGCAAAGGTACGGCTATAAACCTACTACTACAGCAACTCTTTCACAAGTTGTTCGCTGGACATCTGATGATGGTCAAGAAACATGGGTGCCACTATTTAGGGTGGAATTTGCTAAGGATTCTATCAACAAATAGCGAAATTTACTCCCCACTTGTTTTTCCATACCGTGTTTTGTATATTCTCCAATAGTCAAGCTATAGTGGCAGGATAAACCTGCGACAAGCCGTATTTCTTATATCTAAAGGAATACGGCTTTTTTTGTTATAAGGAGAAAAATGAACAAAAAGACCGAGAATGCAGATATCATCGTCCAGAATCCACTCGTCAATTCATCCGTGGAAAAGATGATTCAAGTTATCCGCGAGAAACAAGTTCTACTAGACCGTGATTTAGCAACGCTTTATGGGGTAGAAACAAAAGCGCTAAACCAAGCGGTTAAGCGAAATCAAGAACGTTTTCCTGAAAGAAACTGCTTTATGTTGAAAAAAGAAGAAATTCCCGAATCTTTAAAGTCACAATTTGTGACTTTAAACGAGAGTGGGAACAAACGAGGCTTACACATCAAAAAAATGCCCTACGCCTTTACAGAACAAGGAGTTGCAATGCTTGCATCAGTATTGCGTAGCGATACTGCCATTCGTGTATCCCTCCAAATCATGGACGCATTTGTCGAAATGCGACACACTCTGATGCAAAACGGAGGTTTGGTCCGTCGCCTATCCAATCTCGAGACAACAGTTTTAGACCAAGGCGCCAAAATCGTCGACCACGACCGTAAACTAGATGAACTCTTCGAGGTAATGGACAGAAGCGAACTCCAGACAAAAGGGCTATACTACAACAACCAGATGTTCGACGCCTATGTATTCGTTTGCGGATTGATCCGACAAGCAAAAAAGCGAATTGTCCTTGTAGACCGCTATGTAGACGAAAAAGTGCTCGCCATGATGCTCAAGCGCAATAAAGGAGTGTCGGTAACAATATACACCTACGACAAAAGCAAGGTATTCGAAGTTGATTTAGCAACATATAACGCTCAGTACATCGATTGTCCTATAAAAATACTGCCAAGTTACGGCATGCACGACCGATTTTTGTTTATTGACGACTCTGCTTATCATTTTGGCGCATCCCTGAAAGATTTAGGTGCAAACACATTCTTTTTCAGCAAAGAAGAATTCACATTAGACGAAGTACTGAAAAAATCTGAGGAAAAGCGACATCTACTAGAGCACTTAGCAACCGAACCGTCAAGGAATACTTGACAGTTCAGGCGTTATACAAGAAAGTAATAAGCAGTTTTTGCATATTACTCTTTCAAAATTCAATCGGATAAAGTCCCAAAAGTGACATTTTTTACGAGATTTTGGGAAATTATCCATCAAAAATAGCCGATAATTCCCCAAATCTCAAAATTTTAGTAAGATTTGGGAATTTATGTATTCAAAAAATGGAAATCACAAATTGCGATATCCATGCTTTTTTCCAATTATTTTCGATCTTTATTGGACATTTAATGGACATTTTATTGGACATTCCACAATAGCGCATGATAATCCGCCTAGCTCCCCCCGTCTAATTTCTATATTATCGTTCAATGGTAGATTCCGAAGCGCTTGAACAAGAAGACTATGAGGTAAAAATCGGTTCATTTAACGGGCCGATGGATTTGCTCGTCTATCTCGTTCAAAAAAAGGAAATGACGCTAGACCAGATTCCCATTGCTGAAATCGCAGACGACTTTCTCAAGTGGGTGAACGAGTATTCCGAAACGGACCTTTCCAAGGCGGGCGACTTCTTGTTCATGGCAAGCCGCTTGATGGCGCTCAAGGTGCAGGAATTGCTCCCGGCCGAAGAACGCGATCCGGAGATGGAAGAGGAATACAACGAAGACCGCGAAAAGCTCATGAAGGAAATGTTGGAATACCAGCGTTTCAAGCAGGTAGCCAGTGGCCTCCAGGAAATGGAAGCGAAGAACTTCGGAACGTATTCCCGTGGGCGCCTCGAAAAGACGCAGAGTGACGACGACACACTCGCCGATGCAAACATCTGGCAACTTTTCCGCGCTTACCAAAAGAGCTTAAAGACAAAGATTTCCGAGACGATTCACCATATTGAATTGGACTACGTGACGATTCAGGACCGTCAGCAGGCCATCAACAACTTCTTGAATGTGCATGGACGTGCGCTTTTTGAAGACTTGCTCGACAACGATTCGCACCCGATTGTCGCAGCGGTAACGTTCATGGCAATGCTCGAAATGATCAAGACGGACGATATCGTTTTCCGTCAGAGTGAACTTTTCGGACCAATCTGGATTTACCGCAAGAAGAACAACCCCGAGTACGCCGACGAAATGGCGCACGAGACCGTGTTTTTCAGCAAGGATCCCGAAGTCAAGGCTGGGCTTGTGGAAACAATCCGCAGCCAGGCAATTGCACGTTCCAAGGAAAAGAGCGTGGGCGACCTTGCCGCTACGATGCGCGAAGCCGTGCTTTGGACGGAACGCGGCAGAAACGTCACCGAAGAAGACCTCAACGCGATGTTGGAAGGTCGCGAAGACATTTCCGAAGTGCAGGACAATCCGTTTGCCGACATGATTGCGGAAGCGGACGCCGCCGAAGGCGCACAGCAAGCTGCAAGCGCACCTGTTGGAGATGCACAACAGGCCGTAGCTCCGGGAAGTGCAGAAACTGCACCGATTCAAGATGTCGCACCTGCAAATGACAACGCTTCGGCCCCAGTCGAAAATACGGAAGCTGTTCCGGCGCAAGATGCCGCGCAGTCCGCAACTTTGGAAAGTGCAAAAGTATCCGCTAGCGAGGACGAAGCTCCGGTGCTTAGCAAGAGTTCAATTCCTGAATTCGGCGCTAACGACGATGACGATTCCGAAGAACGCGCCCACACATTCGAACCGGTAGATGAACTCGTCGAAGAACTTGAAGAAGAAAATCTTGATGAAGATGAAATTGAATCCGGTGAAGCAGAATCCGTAACGGAAGAAACCACCGAAAGTTCGGACGATTCCAGTGCAGAAAGCACATTCCAAGGTTTGAACGAGCAGTCTGTCCAGCAGATGAGCGATGAAGAGTTTGCCGCCTTTATGCAAAAGGCCCAAGAATTCTACAACAACGCAAGTTCCGCGCAGTCTAACAACACACAATCCGCCGCAACATCCGCGCAATCAACTACAAGCTCAACGCAGGCAGCATCAACGCAGGCACAAACAAGCGCCACGCAGCCAACCTCCGCGGCATCTCGCAGCACGTCCTCTTACGGTTCGGCCGAACCAGAAGAAGACCGTTATTCCTCTTACAGTTTCGGCAACGAAATGACGGACGAGGAATACATCGCCTATTTGAACCGCAGCGCCCGCGCAAGCCGCAAGGAAGAATCAAAGTCAGCGGCATCCACATCAAGCGCAGCTCCCGAGAAGTCCACATCATCCGAGAAGCCCAAGAAAAAGTCGTTCATGCCCGAAGATGAAGAAGGCGGAATGACGGACGAAGAATACCAAGCTTACCTCGCTGAACACGGCGACGACGACGATGACGAAGAAGGCCCCGTTGTCTACGGAGCCGGTAAAGATTAATTTTTATTGATGGGCTAAAGCGTTTTCTTCACGCTCCAGCTTTTCATTTTCAAGCCATCACGGATAGCGATATCGCGTTTATCAAAAACCTCAAATTTGCGATTCTTATAAAACGCAAGATTTTTCTCTGAATTTGTAAACAACGTCAGTTGCTTACCTCCATGTTCACGAATGTATTCTTCCATGAAGGCAACAAGCTGTGTACCAACACCCTTTCCTTGAAATGGCGAGTCCACCGTCAGCGAACTACAATACCAAATATTTTCGCCACCATGCTGATAATCGTGACAAGGTTTCCCGGCAGATTCATCCATATTAACCCAAGCATTCACACGTTTTATGCCTGCGCTAAAATAGACATTCCACCAGCCATGAAGTAGGAACTGTAAATCCGACGGTCTCTTGTAATGCGGATCTTCGAGCACAGCCAAGCCTACAATTTTTCCGTCAATTTTAACCGTCAAGAAATGGGACTTTCGCATAATCGCGCGCCACGTTCCGTACAAAACGGACCGTATCACCTTATGCCTCAAGCCCAAATCCGGGAAAAAATTTAAAAAATACTCATAGTATTCATAGGCCCGAAACGAAAGTTCCACAGCATCGCTTAGCTCTTCACGTTTCAACGCTCCAAATTCGATTCCCATTACAAAACTCCGTTCTATTTATATAAAATGGAAACAATTATTAAAGTTGTGTATTTCAAAACAAATTACGTGCAAAAATATTGAATAAACTTTATCCAAACAGTTTGGCGATATACGGGTAGGCTTCATCCGGCAAAGTGAAATGCTTTGCGATATAGAACATATAAGGAATCTTGACTGCTGCAAACGGCAAAATTCGTTTTGTGGCTTCCGCGATTTTCTGCGGGTCCGTCGTTCCCAAATAAGCAGGGAAGAAAATGTTCCAATGAGCCAAAAGTTTTTCTTTATTCATGTGGAAAACAAGATCCGCCTTTTGCTCATCCATTCTGTTCGTCATGCTCCACAACATTCCCAAATCCCAACCAGGGTCACCATAGCCGAAATCGCCCATATCAATCCAAAGTGTTCGCTTTCCATCGGTAATGACATTGCTGATTTGCAAATCACCATGAAGGCAAGTCGGGGTGTTGGGAACCGTATTGATAAAAGCCAAGGCCTTTTGCTTGTAAAAGTCAGGAACTACAGCCTTTTCAAGATAAAAGCGACGGAATTTTTCCTTTGTTGACACAAGTTTTGACGTATCCGCTTTCGTCGAATGGAGTTTCTTGGCCATTTCAGCAAATATCAAAGAAAGTTCTTGCAGTCGCCCCGGCTCTTCTGAAATGATTCTTGAAAAAGAACGTTTGTTTCGGATAAGTTCATATTCGGCACCAAAGCGTTCGCCATCTGTTACCAAACGAATCGGCTTAGGAGTCGGGACACCCAAAGCAAATGCAGTGCAAGAAGTCAAGAAATCCTTTTTAGCACAGTCCGCTTCGAATCCGGGATGATAAAGTTTTGCAATCGTATCGCGTGTCTTGTGCGTGTACGAGATTGCAGTCGCGCCTTCACCCGTCGCTGCATAATCATCCAAATTGATCTTTTCAACTTCTTCAGACATAATAGCCTCTCTTAATAAAACTTTTCGACCAGGGAATGAACCAATCCTGCAAACAACTTCTTATAAGCTTCAGGAGTCGGCATCAAGATTGAACGGATACAAGCATCCAAAGGAGCAAACTTGCCAGCAAGAGCAGTGAAGGCGGAAATGTCCTTATTCCCCGTGTAGGCCTCAGCAAACGCATTCCAGAAGTTTTTCAACTGTTCCTGCGACATGTGGAAAATTTCCTGCGCTGCCGGGAACTGAGAATAAACTTGGCAAGTCATGAAAAAATGCCCTATATCAAACATTGGCGAACCGTGACTAAACCAGCCAAGATCAATCCAATAAGGTTTACCGTCACCAGAAATAATCAGGTTGCCCATCTGGAAATCACCATGCAAGCAGGTTTTCTCGTCTTCTATACTCTGAACAAACGCCCGCATTTTTTCTCTATCATCATCTGCAACAAAATCAGACGCATCGATACCCTTCAGGGCAAGATCCTTGCGGCTTGGGAAAAAGTCCGTATTGCAAGGCAAGGCGTGCAGTTGCAGGCCCAATGAAGCAAGCAACTTAGCCATTTCACTGATGCGTGACGGATCATCGGAGCAAATACGCGAAAGCGATTTCTTCCCCTTAATGATTTCTACAAGCTGACCGTAACCATCCCCCACGCGCACCATATCGAACATACGAGGAGTCGGGATTCCCAAATCAAAGACATGCTGGGCCGCATCACGTTCTTGCTTTACGGTTGCCTCATCACAACGAGGCGGGTTATTCACTTTCAAGAGGAAATCAGGATGGCCGGGATGCACATAAGTTTTCCCGTTACCGCCCTCGCCCACCTGCGTCCAGGTACTAATATCAATATTCTGGTATTCCATTTTTGCTCCCCAGAAAAAATTTCTCTTTATAAAAATATCGCTTTTTCTGCAGAAAAGAACAAAAAGAATTTAGCTGATACTCCAAATTATTCAATATTGGCGAATTTTGCCGCAAAATCAACAAAAAAAGCCCCGCCGAAGCGAGGTTTAAAGGAGATTCCGGCTCGGAGGCCGGAATGACAGATTGATCGTTAATCGTCGTTACGACCGCCGAGGAGTCCTGCGCGGTATGCCCAGTAGAGCAACTGCAAAATAGACGAAATTGCAGCGGCAACATACGTGAGGCCTGCGGCAAAGAGCACGCCAGAGACGGTATTGTATTCGCGACCTGCGGCAACGACTTCCATGCGGGCAAGAGCCTTCTTGGCACGTGCCGAAGCGTCAAATTCCACAGGCACGGTCACGAGCGTAAAGAGTGTCGCAAGCGCAAAGAGCACCACGCCTACAACCGCGAGAGAGTGTCCAAGAGCCTTGCCCATGCCCATAAGCATAATGCCGATAATCACAAGCCATGGTCCGAGATTAGAACCGATGTTGGCGGCAGGCACAATGGCAGAACGGAGCCACAGCGGGAAGTAGCCTTCAGCATGCTGGATAGCGTGACCGACTTCGTGAGCGGCAACGCCTGCGGCACTTGCATTGCGGCCGGAATAGACTTCGGGCGACAAGTTAAGCGTCTTGTTCAGCGGATTGTAATGATCCGAAAGAAAGCCCTGGTGCTTGAGGATTTTCACATCGGTAATGCCCGCTTCCATAAGGATAGCCTTGGCGACATCGGCTCCGGTGAGGCCGCTAGAAATTGTGACTTTTTGGCCAGCGGCAAAGCGCTTCTTGACCAACAGGGAAACGGCGCCCGAAAGCACGAGCGTCACCACGAGAATCATCATGTATAAAGGATCGAACATCATAATTTTAGTTCCTTAATTTCACTATCCAATTTACAAAAAGAATGGCGAAAGCGACTGTGATTTCGTCACTCTTTTTTGCTTATTATCGGCGGTTTTTACATGTCACCGGTGGTGAACTTGCTCTTGTCGCGCAAATGCGTGAGGAACATGCCCAGCACGAAGTAGATGACCGCCTGGATGGCTAGCAGGTAGAGCTTTGGCGCCACATCGTAAATGTCACCACCCATCTGTTCAATCGAGAGCCATGCGGGTACGGCAAACGTACTCGGCAGAATGTACGAAAGCCCCACCATCCAGCTCGGCATCAAATAGCTCGGCCAGCTAAAGTTCGCAAGGAACAAGATTGGGATGGAGAGGTTCAGGAACAGCTGCATGCTCGATTCGCGGTGCAAGAAAACTTGCGAGAGGCACATGCCAAAGTTGATGACCGAAGCAAGGAACACCACCGCAAAAATCGTCATCGGCAAGAGCTCGCCACGACGCGGGAAGTCAAAAATATTGTAAATCACGCAGTGGTAGAACAGGATAAAGCAGCAGTAGTGCATAAAATACGCCAGCGAACGGCCCAAATAGCGGTACGGCATGCTCTCGTTTTCGACTTCGGAATAGCGCTGGTTGCGGCGGAAACGGCGATGCCCGCGAGCGCCACCAAGCACGCAAATTCCAATCACAAGGGACTGTTGCAAAATCAGCACGAGCACACTAGGAACAACATAATTAGAATAGCTTCCCGTGTTGTTGAACATCGTTTGTATTGATAACGGCATCGGATCTCGCATCGCCATAGCCTTTGCAGAAGGCACCTTTTTACCTAACGCAATCGCCTTCACCTTGCTCACCGCACCGACCGTCAACGCACATGTCGAGAATGCCGTTCCAATCGTACCATGGAGCATCACGTAGGCGCCATGCGTAAAGATATCAATCTTGGTCGTTTTCTTGTCGATCAAATTCTTTTCCATGTTCTCGGGAATGACCATAAAGCCGAAAATATCTTCACGCGCCATTGCGGTTTCCGCTTCGAGCATGTCGTTAAAGACAGCCTTGACTTCGACCTGTTGCGTTGCAGCAGCCATTCGCGTAAGTTCACGGGATTTTGCAGAATGGTCCAAATCCACAATTGCTACCGGAACACGAGAGACCGTCTGGTTCATATATGCCGTCGGATAGTAGAACGCATAAAGGATACCAGCAACAACAAGCAAGAGCACTGCCGCAGGATCAGTGAAGAACAACTTCCATTCCGTCAAGGTCACTTTCAAAAGACGACTAATCATGTTTTCGCCTCCTGATTTTCTCTAGCACACTTTTAAACAGCGCATCTACGGTAATCTCGCCATCTTCTTCGACAACGACCGGCATTTGAGAATCATGCTTCAAGCGGTACTTCCAACGGAGAACCATTGTAAAGCACCCGAACAAGGTCCAGAAGAGCGCCATGCCAGCCATGAGCTTGACAACTTCCCAAGATGCAGCCATGCCGACATCGCCAAGAAGCATCATGGACTGCACACGGAGCACGTGAGTCAACGGCAACAAAAACGCAAAGCAACGCACGGCAAACGGCATAGCCATCACGGGGAACGTCTGGCCGGCAAAAGCAAACGCAGGGCCGCCAATCACGCCCGAAACGCCTGTGGCAATACGCATCACGCCGGTCACGCCTACGAATACCATTCCCGCCCCCACGCAGCAAATCACCATCAAGAGTTGCGCCACGGAGACCATCACAAATTCTTCAAAGCCCATCGGCATGAGCATGCGGTGCGTGTACGCATAACAGCCCATGTATTCAAGCCAGAGAATGATAACGGCAGGAACAAATGAAGCAACACCCAACGTCACCCAAGAACGTTCTGCATACTGGTAAAATTCACGCACGCGCTTGTCACGCAACGGGAACGAAGCGATATATACCGCCACAAGCATCGCCGCCAAGTGGAACATTGCCGATACAAGTCCAAGCGCCAGGAATCCCTGATAATTGCCTTCGATGTTCCCGACCGAATGGATTTCTGTTTTTATAGGATCTTCAAACGAAGCCGTAAAAAGTTCAGAACCCACATCGGTGAGCACTGCACGAATTTCCTTTGTTGCAAACATGTTCGTGAGGTAATTCTGGCCGCTCGAATAAACAGGAATCACAGGCGCTTCAAGGCGGAGTGCACGGCGTTCCAAATCCGTCGGGAGCACGATAAACGTCTGCAAGTCTCCGCGAATCACCGCATGTTCACATTCGCTCATGTCATGGCAATTCACTTTAACATCGAGCACGGGGCTTGACTGGATTGCACGTTCCAAGCGGTCCGCAAGTTGGCTATGGTCCTGCTTGAGAATGCCCACCGGGATGTGCTGCACGATTTCGCTCGAGAACATTTCCAGCATGAAGACGGAAACGCCTACGGGAAGCACCGTAAGAATCATCCACAAGACTAGCTTGTGGCCAAAGTAAATCTTCCCGATTGTCTTTAAAAGACCTTTCAGCACGATAACCTTCTATCCAATTATTGAATATCGTCGGCAGGGAGCAAAACGCTCATGCCCGGGCGGAGGTTTTCGACCTTGTGCGTCGGGCGCATGCGGACTTCGAACGTCTTGAGGTCAAAGCCGGAGCTTTCTTTGGAGCTGCGCCATGTAGCATAGTCACCGACAGAAGCGATGTAGCTTACGACCATTTCGATGGTCTTGTCGAGAGCCGGTACCTGGAGATAGAACTTTTTGCCTTTAGAAACGTTCTTGAGGTAATCTTCACGGAGGTGGAACACCGCCCAGGAATCATTCAAGTCCGTCACGGCGATAATCGGCATACCAGAACCGACAACTTCGCCTTCTTCGGCGAGCTTGAGAGAAACTTCACCGGTAATCGGCGTGCGAATCTTGGTTTCTTCGAGGTAGGCATCGACTTCGGCATTCGCGCCCTTGGCCTGCATCACGAGAGCGTTTGCAGCGGCCTTGTCTTCGCTACGGGCGCCGGCAACAGCCTGATTGTACTGAGCGCGAGCGGCATCAGCAGCGGACTGGGTTGCCTTCATCTGCGTTTCAGCTTCATCGCGCTTCTGGAGCGGAAGCACGCCTTCGTTGTAGAGTTTCTGCACGCGGTTGTAAGTGTTCTTGGCAAGCGTTGCGGCTTCTTGAGCGCGATCGGCCATTGCCTTGAGCGCCGTGATGTCTTCACTGCGAGCGCCATTGCGGGCCTTGCTGGCCTGAGCCTTGGCAGCACCGAGTGCGCCCTGAGCCTGCATCTTCTTGGCTTCAATTTCCGGACTGCTTATCACAGCAACGAGAGAATCCTTGTAGACCACGTCGCCTTCGTGAACGAGCAAACGTTCGATACGGCCCGGGACCTTCCCTGCCACGAGCACGCGGCGGGCTTCCATCTGGCCTTGCAAGAACTGCTCACGCGGTTGCGTTGCGAACTGCTGGAGCTGGGAGATGCCCATAATAACGAGCACTATCAAGGCAAGTACGACAACAACTTTTCCAATCATCTTTAATGCGTTCATTATTTATTCTCCGTTTCTAAATTCTGTTCAACCGGTTGTGCAGATTCAGTTGCAACAGGCGCTTCAGTTGCGGCCTGCGGTTCTGTTGCGGCAGGTTCACCGGTTGCTGAGCTTGCCGAAGCTTCAACAGGCTTTTCAACCACAAGCTGTTTAGACACAAGGACTGTACCTGCGGTAGAGACTTCGCCGGCGGCTTCAAGGAGTCCAAGCCAAGCAATCACAGCATCGTAATGAGCCTTGATGTCCGCGACCTGCAAGCGGGAAAGCGCAAGTTCGGCATCCACAACTTCTAGACCAGTTGCAAGACCTGCTTCGTAAGCCTTATTCTGGCTACGCAATGCTTCAACCGCAAGCTCACGCGTCTTGACAAGGCTTGCGAGCCTCCCCTTTGCATGTTCCATTTCACGCCAGCGCTTTTCAACCAAGAGCTTCAAATTGTCAATCGTTTCTTCTTCGAGGCTTCCCAAAGAACGGTCCATCGCCTTTGCAGAGCTCACCTTGGCACGGGTATCGCCACCCTTGAAGATATCCCACTGCATCTTGGCGCCAATTGCCCATTCCGGTTCAAGAATCGTCAAGTCCTTGGTGTAAAGTTCCTTGTAACCAAACAAAGCAATCGTCGGGAAGTAATCGGCGCGGGCAGCCCTAATCGCATTCTGGTTGCGCTTGCGTTCAACGCGAAGCTGGCGGAGTCCCGGATGCTTTTCAATAGCGAGCGCCTTGAATTCATCCATCGAGCGGATGCCTTCGGGAGATTCAACCGGCGTTGTTGCGGTGAGGCTTGTGTCCGTGTGCAACAAGCTTGCAAGAGCCATACGGGCGAGCGACTGGTCGCGGAGGGCATCTTCGTAAGCGTTTTCGGCTTCGGCAAGGGCCACTTCGGCGCGGAGGCGTTCAGTCTTGCTAATCTGGCCGCCCTCTTCGAGTTTCTTGGAGCGGTTCAGATGTTCTTCGAGGTCCTTCTTGGTCGTTTCACGCATGCCGACAAGTTCTTCGCACAAGCGGAGCGTAAAGTACTTGGTCGCCACATCCATGAGCACGGTGTTCTGCGCCATTTCAAATTCAGCCTTGCGGGCGTTCACATTCTCCTTGGCGGCATCGTAAGCGGAATAAATCTTGAGACCGGTAAAGATCGGCCAAACGACGGTCAGGCGAGCGTTAAAGAACCAGTCATCCTGTACCTTCATGTTGAAATCGGCATCGTTGATGTTCTTAGTCGCGGCCGAGCCATACTGTTCCGCAGTCTGCTGAGCGAATGTTTCTGGAGAACTCGTGCCAAGCTTTTCCTTGAGGGCATTTTCGGCATAAGCCTTTGCCTGGGCTTCGCTCCCCGTCTTGGCATAGGCGCCTTCGTAAGCCTGCTTATAACCATCGGAAGCTTTGTTGTAGGCCTCGATATAAGCCTTGGAATAAGCGGCAGCACCGGCTATATCGCCAAGCGGCTGCTGGATACGTCCGAGGTCAATATTAATGGGGTCATTGATTTTGGTAATGCCAGCCGACAGACTCACCGTCGGGAGGAAACGGGCAAAAGCTTCGTCTTCGCCACTTTGGGCAATATCCACTTTCGCCTTTTCAGCCTTGATTTTGGAATTGTTCGCCATGGCCATATCCAGCGCATCTTGCAAAGAAAGCGCTGTCGCATTAGCAGCCACGCAACCACTGAGAATAAAAGCAAAGTACCGTTTCATAGCTACAATAATAATACAAAAAGATGACAACAGCTGCAATTCCAAAACGACGCAATCCCTACAAGTAATAAAAAAAGTTCCGACAAAATGTCGGAACTTTTGGCGTAAAACTCAAAAAGAATAATTGTAGCTGTGAAATGACAGGATCCCCTCCCGCGTTTCACCTGGTCGAGGATGACTGTACGAGTAACTTTACTTGCCCGGAGTCGGGTCTGCTACTGTCCAACTGGTATAGCCATAACCCATCGTAGTAAAATCCTTACGATTGAGGCTCTTGCCCTTACCATCAGCTGCATACATATCCGGCCAACGGTCACTATAAAGTGTTGCGTCAGAAAGTTCATAGTACCATTGTTTAGAACCATCTGCCTTCGTTACAAACGAATAGGGCTTTTTCACAGCGACTGTTTCACCGCGGTTAGAAAGCTTACCTGCATAGAAGCGAATTGGCACAGCAGCATCAATACCGTAACGAGTACGGAGCTGAGATTCATAAGCCTTAAGAGAATCCCCAAAGAGGACCATCTTTCCGCCAGCCGGGATAACATCGGTCGATGCAAATTCCATATTCACACCTTCAATTTTCCAGCCCTGCGGAGTATTATTGACGCTTTCGACTAAAGTAACAGCTTCAGTTCCTTTATTTACAAGTTCCAAAAATTCAAGGTCCTTGAGGTCCTTTTCATTTTCGTGATAATGGATTTCACTGATGAAAATCGGCCCAGCCTTAAGTGCAGAATTTGCAGTACCCGGAGTTTCCGTTGCCATAGCACCCTGAGCTACAGAACCAGCAACTTCAACAATACCGCTAGACTGTTTACCAGAGAACACCATCAAGCTCGTTTCCTTACCTGTACGAGCGCCACCAGCAACTTCGTACAGATAAATTTCGTCGCCATTGTCGCTCAAGTAAAGGCCATCGCCAAATACAGCGGCAGTTGCTTCAAGAAGCAAATATCCATTGGCAGGAACAATCGTATTTGTACCACCGACAGTCCATTTTTTGCCCTTGAGCTTGGATTCGAGTTCCCAACCGGCAACGTCAACAGGTGCTGCGCCGACATTATAAAGTTCAACCCAGCCGTCTGAAACACCAAGCACGTACGGCTTGATTTCGTTCAAACGAATTGCAGAGGCATCAAGAACCTGATCGCCACCGGCACACGGATTGCCATTTGCCAAGGCGCTTGCACCCCAAGAAGTCGGGTCAGCTTCGTTGCCAGAACCGCGATACACGAGCGTATGGCCGTTACCATTGGCAAGGCTCGGCCAAGGCGGATTGTTGCTGAAGGCCGCACTGACGTCACCTTCACCTTTAATCTTGACATCGACGACATCACCTTCGTTTGCAAGCTTTGCAACAGCGCTAGTTTTGGGATCAACATCCCAAGGGCCAAACACACGGCACCCTGCAGGCAAGCTCGGATATGTCTGCTTAAACAAGGCTACGTCATTCGTTACAATAACATATTCACCTTTTTTCAAAGGTTCGGCCGGGAAGGCAAAGCTAACGGCACCATCCAAGCGGACGTTATTCAACTGCATGTTAGCAAGATCCGGACCCGACTTAATATAAACTTCGACCCATTCCAAAGCAGATGCATTCGGCGCATTATACATAATTTCCGAAACACCCATATAGGTCGAATTCGTATCCAAAACAATGTCTTCAGGATTCGAGCTAGAAGATGCCGGAACCTGAGATCCTGCAGAAGACGAAGAAGATACAGCGACATCCGAAGAAGAGGTCAAAACATCACCGCTGCTATTCGGCTGAACAACAGAGCTGCTCGAAGCATAGCTCGGCGGTGTTACGGGACTAGAGTCATCGGAGCAGGCAGAGAACATGCCGAGCACCGAGACACAGGTGCCAACAGCAAGCATTTTTTTTGTATTCATAAGCGCCTTCCTTATTTAATTGTTTAAATCCATTTTAGAAATTTCCCGCAAGTTGAGTCCAGTACGGGCTCTTGAAACGACGCGGATTTTCGTAAACACGTTTCCATTCAGCGGCGGCATTTCCAAACTTGGAGAATGCACCGTGTTTTAAATTCAATGCACGAATCAGGTCGAACATCCAGTAAGGCATCTGGGCTGCCGGGCACTTGAGTTCAAGCACGGCATCGGCACCCGGCTGGAAGAATCGCGGAAGCCCCGTGGAATGCATGTAGTGCGGATCCACAGTATAGTCAAAGCCATTTTCTTCGCGGAATCGCATGCCGGTATCAATCGTCACGCGAGAATACTCTTCACGCAGTCCGAACCATGCACGACGCTTGTACTGCGTCAACAGACGCGGATGAGCGCCATGGAGTTCCGTCTTGTACAAGAAATCCTTGAGGTACATGCGGTCTTTATCGCTCTTGCACGGCCATTCCTCGGGCTTCATGTGCCAAACTTCGCCGGGATTAATTCCCTTGATTGTCGCACGGCTCTTGTAGCAGATGTTACGGATCTTGCGCTTGACCTCGAAATGGAACGTACCGTCCTGAGCGGGGTGTTCACCGTACGTGCGGATACGCATGTTGAAACGGTCCAAGAGCTGTTTCTTTTTCCAGCCGAGGAACGTCCATGTCGGCGTGTCCAGATAAAGATTCGTAATCCAGTAGAATCCACCCGGAGTAATCTTGGAATAATAGTCTTCTTCGCAATACGGCGCCAAGAACGCACCAATCCGGTCCGCCCATTCAACGGGGATATGGTACTTCAGTTCGAAGCGTTCAAGAAGACTAAATCCGCGGGCTTCAGCCATAAACTACCTGATTCCTTCACGAAGATGGTTCGTTACGTCTTGACGGGCAAGTCCACCGGAGTAATCCAGCAACTCCAAATAGCGTGCAAAAATATCGTATTCGAGCTTAGCAGCCTTCAAGTCGCTTTCGAGAGCGCTTTCACGAGCGCGGAGAAGCAAGAGCGGGTCGGAACCGGCCTTGTGTGCAAACTGTTCCATGAAGCCACTGGCGTTCACTTGTTCGGCATAATCCTTCAAGACTTTCCACTGGTCGATGAGCGTAAGGACTTCTTCGGTGAGACGGGCAACCTTCTGGTTCACTTCGCGGACTTCGTCCAAAAACTTGCTTTCGGCATCGAGCTTTTCGACCTGTTCACGGAGGGAAGCATCCTTGTTGCTATCGAAGAACGGCAAGCGGAATGCGAGGTTCAAGAAGAACTTATCCGAAGTCTTGCGGTTATCTTCATCAGGAACAAGTTGACGGGTCGTGTAATAAGGATCAGCAATGCAAGCGTCAATATCGTAGTATTTCTGATACTCCGGTTTCTGCAAGTTTGCACAGTCCAAAGTCTTGTACTTTTCCATCAAGGATTCAATCTGGAGCGAGTAGCCAATGCCCACATGCGAGATGTAGTTGCGGTCCTTGCTTGCATCCTGTTGCGCCTTGGAAATATCGGAATCGCGCTTGCCCTTGGCAAGAGCCACAAGCGGGAAGCTTTCGTCAACAGTCACGCCATTCTTCAAGAATTCGGCAAGTTCTTCCATCGTCGGGAGGAACGAGGAATCCAAATTGACATTGTCATAATCCGGAGCCCAGCTCAACATCTTGAGTTCGGCATCGCGGAGCGCCGTGCTGTCCGAAAGCAAGTTTGCCTTGAGCGACGCACTCTTTTCCAGTGAAGTCATCAAGTCTTCGGCATTGAACGAAGCAGAACCGGACTTGAGGTGGAGAACCTCGATACGGTCCTGAATAACCTGCAAAAGTTGCTTGTTGATTTCGTTAATCTTCTGGCGAAGTACATAGCGCACGCCGCGTTCGTAACGGTCGTAAAGGAGGATCGAACGTTCAACGGCAAAAGTAGCCTGCTGGTAATTCTTAACGGCCTCATAGTGTGCCTTGTCGGCAGCGCGTTCACCAAAAGCCTGCGGGGTCACGCGAAGTTCAAAGTCATGCTTGGCAAAGCTAAAACCGTCCAGCTGATAGCGGAGTTCCACCTTGTCCCAAAGCTTGAGGTTGCGTTCTTTCGATGTCGCCTCGGCGCGTTTTTCAGCAGCCTCATACCTCGGATCTGCCTTAGCGGATTCGATCAGGCGTTCCCATGTGAGAGGGCTTGCGATTGCCGCCGCAGTCAGTGCAAGCGTTAAAAAGGATACAGTCTTCATTACTTCTTAGCCTTCTGTTGCTGCTTTTCCAAGTTGCGCTTGCTCGTTTCGGTGATGGTCACCATTTCGCCAAGCAAGAACTGATTTTCTTCGGGAATCTTGATGGTCACTTCGCGGCCATAAACCGGGATTTCCGGCATCTTCCACATGCGGGTCGGGAACGGCACGATGCGGCTCGAAAGGCCAACCACTTCGCCAATCACGGCCTTGCCCTTACCGGTAAGAGAGGTGACCTTCACGGCTTCGCCGAGGTTCGTGTTTTCGTAAATCTGTTCGTTGATATAGCCACGGATAAGCGTCGGGGACTTGTGGGCAAGCGTCACGATCGGGGCAAAGCTAGAGACCTTTTCGCCATCGCGCACGTTCACATCACCGACAACCCAGTTTTCCTTGGCAATCTGAGTGAGTTCCTTCTGCTGTTTGCGGAGTTCGGCAAGTTCCTTGCGGATGTTTGCAGCTTCGGTCTTGCCGCTAGACTTCTGGAGTTTGTTGCTACCACGGAGGAGGGCAATCTGTTCGTTGGCGCTCCTGGTTGCAACTGCAAGTTCGTTCTTGAGGCTCTTGATGCGCATAGCCATGGCATCGTTGCCATCGGCCTTGGACTTGGAGTTCGAGAGGCTCTTGAGCTTGGCAGAAATAGCCTTGTTGCTTTCGTATTCCGCTTCAAGGTTGCGAATTTCAGCCAAAAGTGTGAGGCGACGAGATTCAAGGTTAGCCTTGACTTCGGCCACCTTCTGGTCGATTTCGGCAGAGCTCAAGTTGCTGCGGCCTTCGAGAGCGTCAAGTTCACGGGTGAGTTCGGCAACGCGGAGCGTGAGGTCCGGACGGTTGATAACCACGATAGTGTCGCCCGGCTTGACTTCCTGGCCCGGAACCACGTAAATCTTGACGATTTCGGTCGGAGACGGAAGGCTGATAATCGTTTCGCTGGATTCGGCAATGCCACGGAACATGGCCGCCTTGCCCTGGTAAATGAAGCCGAGCATCACGGCAAACACGACGCATGCCACCCAGGCAATAGAAAGCTTGTGGGTATAGACGTAAGCGACACCCGCATTGTTCTTGTGGGTATTCCAGAAATTGTCGAGAAGATCTTCGAGCTTATTCATTTTTCAAACCTCCTTACATTTCCGTCGTAGCGTCTTGCATCATGAACTGGACATCCGAAATGCCTTCAACCTTCGAGAGGAGCGTGAGGATTTCGGCAGCGGGCTTCGTTGCGCGGAGGCGAATCTGGTAAGCGACGTCCAAGCGAGCACCGCCATCGACTTCACGCATCGTAATCAAAATAAACGTCTTTAAATTGCCCTTCATGATATCTTCAACCTGGCCACGGACCTTGGGTTCGTTCGGGAGAGCAAAGCGAAGCATGCCGTCAAAGAAGTGCTTGGTACCAAGACCCGTGCGAGAAAGCAGGAATGCTACACAGCTGAAAGCGATTGTACCGCCGACTGCGGCACCCCAAGCGTAAACACCGCAACCGATACCGGCGCCGAGAGCGGCGAAGATGAACATGATATCGCGCGGGTCCTTGAAGCTCGTACGGAAGCGGACCACCGAGAGAGCACCCATCATACCAAGACCACGACCAACGTTATCGCCGATAGCCTGCATCACCATGGCAGCGACCACGGCACTAAGCACAATGCCCTGCACAAAATTTCGCGAGTACGAAAGTCCGAGGAACGTCTTTTCGTAAGTCCATGCAATCGTCGAAGACAGGACGAACGCGAGAATCAAGGTGTATGCAAGCGTAATAATCGTTGCGTTTGTTGAGCTGGACTGGACAGCAAGAAGGTCAAGCATAATAACTCCGTTAATTAATTCTTTTTTATGGCCCGTTTTTTCCAAAATCTACTTAAAAACAAGCCTATCACACTCGCAATTTTGTAAATAATGGACTAACAAAAAAATTACAATCCGCTTTTTTATTACGGATTTGGGCGAATATCACCCAATTTTTTTATTCCAGGCTGTAGAACCCACGCTAAAAATAATAAAACTAGTTTTTTCGTTCTTGAAAAAAATAATTACATGTTGGTTACCACAACAACGCATTGAGGAAACCGCAACGTATGTTTATTTTCGGTAACATAAATTAGACGAGAGAACGGGAC
This sequence comes from Fibrobacter succinogenes subsp. succinogenes S85, assembly GCF_000146505.1. GTDB lineage: Bacteria > Fibrobacterota > Fibrobacteria > Fibrobacterales > Fibrobacteraceae > Fibrobacter > Fibrobacter succinogenes. The sequence continues at coordinate 1,562,126 of NC_017448.1, forward strand.
TTCGCCCCTACAGACGAGAGACGAAAGAGGTATTCCATGACAAAAAAGTCCTCGCGGAGCGAAAACTTTCAGTTTGGAGCTTTTTCTGTTTTATGTTTTTTACAATTCGATTTATCGGATAGAAATAGCCCTAATTTCATTCCCGTAACGGACTAAGAACCTTCCTGCACTGGGAAAATCGATATTCATCAAAGATTCCGTACGCAACTTGCGAAGAACTCTCCCCTGGACATCCATCACGAGGAGTGTCTTGCCCGGCATTAGCCCTGACATGGCGACAACGTTTCCACTTACGGCAATACGCCAAGTGCTTTTCGGCAATATTTTCGGAAGAGCAATTTTATTATTAACGACCGAGGCAATAACCAGATGCTCTACAAGGCCATCACAATACGAGTCGTTTACTTCTACATTAAAGATTTTTGCATCCCTTTGAACAGATTTAAACAGTCCCCCATATTTGTACGCATCATACGATTCATACCCATCACCGGACTTTAGGTACAAACCAGAAATGGAATGTCCATTCCCCAGAAATGTTCCTTCAAAATACGCTATCGGTCTCCAAACAAAATAACTATTTGTATCAAGATTCAGTTTAGAATCCTTTATCATGTTTTCATTGACAACAATATCGTTCTGAAGAGACGCACACCATTTTCTGTCGGCGGATTGTTCAATCCAATACAATTCCTCTTTTGAGGTAACTAGATAACACCCTGTTGAATCTTTTAATGGTTTTTGCGGAACAGGAATCCACTGTGCATAATAATCTCTATTAGTAGGCGGTTCCGGCCAAGTCGGATTCGCCCATTCATAAGGTTTTTCTTCCCGCCAAGACAAAAATACGGCACCCTCACGAGTTGGATCTTTTACTTTGGGGCTTTCGAGAACCGTATAAGTTGTCGGGTTATCGTGATGATTTACACCACCAACTAGGTGATACGTAATCGTATATACGACAGGTTTCCACTTGACATACACGGTGATATCATCTGTATTATCTTCAGGAATTTCTTTAATTTCTTTCGTGAAGAGAGAATCCACATACCAGCCGTCAAAAGTATATCCATCAGAATACGCCTTTTCTAAAACAAACGTTGATGAATCCGTTGACCATTCAATTTTACACGAACCATAACAGTATTGTTTGTCATAAGAGCCACGATACAGTCCCATCTCTAAAGTGATAATAAAACGGCTTTTCCATTTCGCATACAAGATTCTATCATCGAGATTCCTTGTATCTATGGAATCCACTTTATTTGTAAAGGCGCTATCCAAAAACCAACCTTCAAACACATCGTTCGCCTTATGCGGTTCACTTAAAGCGATCGGCTTGTCGCCAACCGTAAAATAACGAGGATTCTTTTCATTGTTCTCGCCGCCATTCAAAACATAACGAATTTCGACCTTTACCCCATCGAAAACGGGATGCGGATCCGTACCGATTTTTTGAGTCCATCGCAAATCGTCATTCTTAGACAAAATATTCAACGCCGTTCCATCAGCAAATTGTTCTTTGCTTAGCGAAGTCGCTTTTGAAACAGAAGTATCCTTGGAATCCATGCACAGGGCGTTTTCTATCACAAAAACAGAATCACCCGCAGAGCAAACAGGTTCCTTTACAGCAACGATGCAGTCCGATTTCAAGCCCTGCAGTTTTCCGAGAAAAAAGACATTATTCAAAACAGCTTGATTCATGCTAGCAGCGATTCCACCAACAGTTCCACCTTCGACAATGCCTAAACTATAAGCGTTCTCAATCGAAGACGCATTGGAGCGTTTTCTATCCAGAACATGAACATAGTCCGCCGATATTGCTGGAGCAGTCAAAAGACAATTTTCACTTATAACTTCTTTTCCAACCAAGCCCCCTGCATATTGAGTTCCATGAACAGACGCTTCAGAATAAACATTATATATCCAAGTTTCCCAATCAACCGTTCCGACTAAGCCGCCAGCCGTATTCGCAGAAAAATAGGAGTCTTTGATTCCCAAATTTCTCACGACACTTCTGCGTTCCAAAAAATCAAACAAGCCCCCTTCGCCTCTCAAGCCCGATATTGAAAAACCATTGCCATCAAACGTTCCAAAGAAGTTCAAACTCGGCCACCACACATAATCATCTAAAGATAGATTCCCTTCTGCATCCAAAAGGTTCTTGTTCACAACAATGTCATTTTGGAGAGAGACACACACGGGATCAACGATAGAATACCGGCCATCAACATAAAAAACATCTCTAAGTCCATAAAGTTCCTCGGCAGAGTGGATTAAATAACAGCCGCGTTCATCTATTTGCGGCGTTTTGGGAACAAGTCCCCATCTTGCCGAGACCGTAAAGTCACCGAGAATATGAGAAATATATGATTCCGGATCCCCTTTAAAAGAACGCTCAAAATTCCAATTCGGGCTAACAGTGCATGCACTAGCAGACTCGATATACCATCCCAAAAAAGCATAGCCTTCACGTGTAGCAGGCTTTAATTCGATTTTTTTAGTGATTTCATTGCCATAGCTTGTTGGATTATCCGGATGATTCGTTCCACCATTCAATATGTACGTGATGGTTCTAGCATCAGCAAAAGAGGTCACCAATACCAAACAAATAAACAGCACCCAAATTCTACGGAAGCAGCACAACATAAAGACACTCCTTCATTTTAATAATATACACAAATAAACATGCGAAAAAATTTAAGTGCAATTTTTTTACATGCAATGTAACTAGGAATACGAAAAAGTCCCCGCAGACGCGAGGACTTATTGGAGAGGAGTGTACTATTTAGTATTTAAAGCCCGTTTTTGTTGAATAGCGTGTAGCCGCGAACAAGGCCATCTTGGAAGAGGCGTACGACGTAGTTACCGTTCTTGAGGCCCGCAATATCAACATTAAACTCGCTTGCGCCTGCGGGGAGCATTTGCGTGAGTTTCAGGCGCCCGTCCATGGAATAAATTTTTACGTTCATCGTGCGGGCAAGAACGCTCGGAGATGCGATTTGGAGCGTTTGTCGGTCAGCACGCACGCGGAGGCCTTGTTTTGCGGCAGCGACCGACTTGATGCTTATCGGCGGATCTTCTACGACGGGCTTTGGCTTGTTGCGGAGGAGACGCACGCTATAGATGCCGCCCACCATTCCGGAACTTGCCGTAAACGAGATGCGCACGATTTTTTTGCCCTTAATCATCTTGTCCGGAATCGGGTATGTGACGTTCACGAATTCATCTTTTTTCCAGCGGTTCGAAATCGTTTCGGTCGTTAGCTTTTCATCGTCAATCGTGATGTCGAATGTACGAGTGCATCCTTCGTTTCCCCAGTAGCGCACCATGAGACTCAAGGAATCTTCGCTATTCGTCTCGAATTCGTAGCTGATGAGGCCGCCATCGCCGCCGGAGCACTTACCAGCATCGCGGTAGAATTCACCTTGGTGCGTGCCGGAAGTGGAATTTTCGATTTTCATCTTATGGTCTACTTCTGGCTGCTGCTCGCCCGGAGCGACCTTATCGACAGTCTTTTCGTCAAGCGCCAAGGCTTCTTTTTGCTCTTTTTCAAGGCGATCGAGAATGCTCGGGTCCGTAAGCACCATCCAGTACATCATGTAACGGGCGTCATGCACTTCGTAGAAGGGCTGCAAAAGCAGGTTTGCGTCTTTTTGCTTTGCGAAGAGGTAAGGCGCCTTGAAGTGCAGCGGTTCGCCTTTCACCGGTTCCACCTTCGAGGGGATATCTTCTTTTTTGCTCGCAAGCATCGGTGCCTGATCCAGCGATTCCAACGCACCGGAGGCAATGTGGCTCCAGCGACCATCATCGGCGACAAGGCCGTTCAGGTTAGCCGTACCTGTCTTTGCCGAGAGCACAATCGGACCGTGCAAAAGCGCCACGTAATCGGTCACGCCCGGCAAATCCTCGACGTGCGTGTACATCGGGTAAAGCACTTCGACAACATCGCCAGACTTCCAGGACTTCCCTGCCGAAACATAGCTCGACGGCGTAGACTTTTTCACAACGGTATCGCCATTGACAATGACCTTGAATGCACCTTCCTTGACCCAGTACGGATGGCGAATCTGCATGTCAAATTCACCGCTACCGGTAATCGTGAACTTGGAACTTTCGCCCTTCGGGAAGGCGGTCTCCTGCTTGATTTTGACGCTCTTGTCTTTCCAATTCAATATGGATGCGGCAAAGAGGTTCACGTAGAGAGCGTCCTTGTCTTTCGTATAAATAAACTGGTTGTACTTTGCCGGGTTTTCCATGCCCGAACCCACGCAGCACCACATACCCGCATTAACCTTGGAATACACGCGGTAATGGCGCGGACGAGCCGGAGTGAAGTAGACATAGCCGCCATGCGTCGGGTGGATTGTTGAAAGGATGTGATTGAAGAGGGCGCGTTCGTAGAAGTCGGTGTAATGCGCATCGTGCTTGATGTTGAACAGACGTTCCGTCAACTTGAGCATGTTGTACGTATTACAGGATTCTGGTCCTTCACGTTCTTCGATGAATTTTTTGTGATTGTTGAGCGCCGGGAAATGTTCCGAAATGCTGTTGCCGCCAATGGCGATACTGCGTTTGTTCACGACCGTCTGCCAGAAGAAATCGGAACCTTTCTTGTACTTTTCATCGCCAGAGAGTTCCGCAATTCGCGCGAAGCCCACAACTTTCGGCACCTGCGTATTCGCATGCACGTTCGTCAAGTTGTCATTGCCTTGCGACATCGGATTCAAAAGCCACTGGTGCGACCACTTCTTTGCGGCATTCAAATACTTTTCGTCTTTCGTGAGTTTGTAAGCGTCGGCATAGACTTCGGGCATGCCGCCATGTTCCGTACCGAGCATCTGTTGCATCTTGGAATCGTTCAGGCCGTTCGTAATCGTGATGCCCCAGTCGCAAAGAGCTAAAAACATCGTCTTTGCCTGTTCATAGCCCGCATAAACATAAGCGTCGCGCAAGCCCGCATAAAGCTTGTGGATATTGTACCACGGCACCCAATAGCCGTTTTGTGCGCCAGCATCGCCATTCTTCATCTTGAGCCACATTTGCTTGCCATTCGGCACGCCGCTAATGTAACCCTTGAAGTTATTGTCCTTGGAATTCTGGTCCTGAATCGTCTTGAGTTCTTTCAAGATGTATTCGAGGCGTTCCTTGACCTGAACGTCATCATTATCGGCGTAATGCATCGCCAAGGCGCTCAGGTAATGTCCAAGCACGTGGCCATCAAGACCCGCCCAGTTCGGGAACTTGCTTGCCTTAGGCTTCATACCCGCTTCTTCGTAAAAAGGCGCGAGCAATCGGTCCACATCGTAGCTGAGGAGCGTTTCGACGTTCAAGTCCTGGCGTTCCTTTAAAACGCCATCCAAAAGCTGCACATCCGACAACGCGAACATGTCGGGGTAAAGCACATCCTGTGAAAATCCGAGACCGCACGCAAGCCCCGTCAAAGCGAGCGCCGTGCGAAATTGTTTACCAAACCATCCTAACTTCATAAGAGCCACCTTTTTCTAAAGTGAGTCACGGGAACGCGCGGTTCCTTCCCTACCCTAGAAAATAGATTGGATAACGAGCGTTAGGAATGGGGCTTTGGCAATTAGTTTTGCTGATTTGACAAAGGGCTAAATCCCAAAAGAATCGATTTGAACACTATTGTCGCCACAATTCGTTTTGGATTCCGTGGTAAAATCGTCCAAGAGGGTGTCAAATACGGCAGTTTCGTCGACATAGGCACAATAGGCTTCGAGAGTACCGTTGTCGTCGCAAGCGCCACTGAGTTCATCATTTACACTCTGGAGCAAGCAAAGCTTTTTGAACTGTTCAAAGAGTTCATCGCAACCGCTGCCAAATTTTTCCAGCTTTATACTTCTTTCCACACGATTGTTTTGCCCAATCTTAAACTGGGAAGAATAATTTTTCTCGTCAATTACACAAGATGCCGAGGCGCCCTTTTCTTCGGAGTACACCGCAATCGATCCTTCGGCTTTTTCATCAGCACTCACCGACACACGAACAATCGTATACTTAGTCGTTGCTTCTTTTTGAAACGTGACCGTGTAAAGTTCTTCTTTTTCTAAAGAAACAGGACGGCCTTGTTTGACAACAAAGACACCATCATTCGCAGGCATTTCGATATAGATTTTATCATCCGAACGGGAAGCACCACTAGAGGGAATTGAAGAGCTGCTTGAAGAGCCATCGTTTTCGGCAATTTGCGGATTCGCATTCGGGTCCACCGTTCCGGTAGCGTAGTTGTCACCGGAGCATGCTACAAAAGCGAGCAAAGAAAACGTAATCAAGTATAAATTCTTAAGCATGGCTCTTCCCCGTTACTTTATCGGTGAGTGGGAAAAATTGAAAATTAATTCGGCAGACTTGATCAAAGTTACAACTTTCATTTGCAATGGCAACGACCTTTTTGCAACACGCCTTGATTTCTTCAACAATTTTATTGTAGGCATCCTGATTGACGCTAAGCGTAGCACCGTTAAAAAAGCGTTCGCTTGTAGAATAGCGGTCTACAGCACGGGCAGCCATGATGGCCATTTCTTTATGCATAGCGCGGATAGCGATAGGGAGCGCTTCTTTGGAACCGACAACGGTCTGTTCCGTTTGCACATATTTTTTCTCGCCTTCCTTTTTGAGGAAGCCCGCCTTGACGAGAAAGTCCAAAACATCGCGGATTTCTTCGGCAGAGACGTATTCCTTGCATTCTTCGGCGAGGTCGCGAGGCGTTGCGCCAGGCATCATCGGAGCAAGCTCACGAATGACCGGGTATTTCCAGGATTCGTAATACTGGAACGCATCCTTTTCAACAACGCGGACCTGATGCTCCAAGGCTATCCGCTGCATTTCGAGAAATGCGGTACGCTGCGATTCGTTATTTTCGGCATTACCAAAAGCGACAAGCTGGTAGAAGTATTCTTCTTCGTAATCAACGAGGCCCATTGATTTTGCCACCTGACTTGCCTTGATTTTGCTGAGCTTGCTTTGCCCCATGGAGACGAGTTTTAAGAAATTTGGGGATGAAAAGCCCGCCTTGCGGCAAAATTCACGCCACGAGAACGCTCCGAGACGTTTGCGTTCGTCGTAATAATCCTGCAAATAGAGATGGTAATCGCGGTACTCGAAAATAGACTTCATGGGTTTTAAAATAAATTTTTACAATACAGAAGTCAATATTTGTATTATACGGGAAAAGCATTTTCAAGTTATAAAAGAGATATTTTTCCAAGAAAACAAGCTTTCAAAATCTATATAATACACCTTGTATAATAGAGAAAGGACGGCAAAACACCGTCCCTTTTAAAGAAGAGGAACACAACGCTACTTACTGCTGTAAGTAGCCCTAGAATCTCGTAATTCAAGAATTTTGCTTTCGGGCAAGTGCGAGTACTTGACGATTTTTTCAATCGGTTCATTGTCGGCGAGCATATCAAGAGCAACCGCAGTTCGTTCATCATCACGACCTTCCACTCGGCCTTCAACACGACCTTCTGCACGACCTTCGGCTCGTCCCTCAGCGCGACCTTCAGCAAGTCCCTCGGCTCTTGCGTTTTTCTTTTCGACATAAAGTTCATAATTGTGATCGCTCATTTTCATAGCCTCGCTTACAATACACGAATCAATATACACTATTCAAAAAAAGTGGTAAAGGGGGCCTCTTGCCGGCGAAAAAAGACTGTAAAGAGTTCCCGGGAAAAAAAATAAAGGGGCGGTTTATGCCGTCCCTTATTATACCGAAGCAAAATTTAAACACCTATTCTTCGTCAGGATTGAAATGATTTTCGAAGCTTTTGAAAAGCGGACCCCAGTAATAATTATAAATATCATCAACCTTCACATAGGTTGCTTCGTTTTCGTTATTCCATGCCTTGTACTTGGTCACTTTTATGGTGCATGTTTTTTCATCGCCCTTCACATCAATATAATAGCGGTGCGTTATTTTGCCCATGCCTCCACTATAGTTAGTCACATTCCCTGTACGGTAGCCTGTATATGTGGCATAAACTAAAGCGTCATGACGTTCTGTCACAATTCGCCCGTTTTCGGCATCTTCTTTAGTCAGCGCAACCTTTTTCTCGGCAAACGCTCCTTTCACCGCATTGAAGCAAGTTCCAACAGGCTGGTTATAGCTTTTAGTGAGGTACTGGTCATAGAGATTGGGATCATCCAATTGCATGGTTTTAGCACATCCAGTGAGAAGCGCAAATACAACCGTCAAAACAGGAAAAAGTTTTTTCATAGGGGGCTCCCTCTTTATATTTGAATATCCTACAAAATAATATAAATAAATCCCCACCGAGGCGGAGATTTTTATTCAAAACGACGCTAGGAAAAGCCCGCAAAAGACATTGTTTGAAATGCCCGCGGGGTGGTTTTGTTAGCGAATCTTGACTTGCAAGACGCTATTCTTGCACTTGGCGATGTAGTTGCCTTGGCGGAGACCATGCAGCTGCATTTGGGCCTGTCCAGCAGGCACATTATTCGTGGAACGGACGAGGTTTCCGTTCATGTCAAATAGAGTAATATCGCCGGATGCATAAAGCGTGTTGCCAGCACGACGGAGATTTACCTGGTTAGTTGCGAGAATGGTCGGCAAAGCAATCGTTGCCGAGCTGCTGGACTGCGCAATTTCGCTAGAACTGGAGGCGGGCGCGTCGTTACCGCCATTGATAAAGTCTTCAACGTGCGTGACGCCGTTGTTCACGTAATTGCCGAGGCTGTAAACGCTACGCATGGCGTTGATAACGTCTGTTTCAAGGACCTTGCCCACCGGAGAAGATTGACGGCGGATATAAGCCATGTTGTCATAGCCAGTACTGCTTTCATTGCCCATGTCCCAGAGAATCGGGGTGAGGCCGTACTGCTTAGCAGCCGAAACGACATCCTTGTGCCACTGCACGCGGCCTTGCTTATGGAGATTCAGATCGGAACCGCTCAATTCCGGAGAGCGGACATTTGCACCAAATTCACCGACAATGACCGGATAGCCCTTGTCCACGTAATTCGTCTTCATCTTGGCAAACTGTTCCTGCGGATGCACGATGCTCCCGAGCTTGGAATCGACGGAACCCGCCCAGGCGTTGTAACCCGCATTGCGCTTGGGTTCGCTAGCCTTGGTGTAGTCGCCATAGTAATACTGTGGCTGAATCATTTCACCACCTGGAGCACCCCAATCCTGAGGACTCGTCATGAGCGTGTACTGGTACGGGTCGTAGTAATGCACTTCGAACATCAAGCGGCCTTCGACCTTGTCCTTCGGGAAGGTGCTTACCGGAGCGCTTTTGACCGACTTGTCAATGTCGGTATTGAGACCCTGGATAATCAAGGTACGCGTGGCGTTGTTGCCGCCCGTAGCGCGGACAGCATCAATAAACGTCTGGTAGTAGTGCATGAGCGTCTGCACATGCTGCGATGTCCACGTGTTCACATTCGGACCGGGTTCGTTTGCGCCCGCAAAGAGCAAGCGTTCGTTGTAATCCTTAAACTTGTTCGCAATTTGCGTCCAGTAAGTTTTCATCTTGTTATCGATGGTATTATCGACACTCGTGCCGATGTTGCTCTGGAACCAACCACCTTCACCTTCGTGGTGGATGTTCAAAATCGTGTAGAGGCCTGCGCGCATCGCGTAATCAACAACCGTCTTCACGGAATCGAGCCAAGTTTCAGTGACCTTGCCACCACTCGTGTGGCTATCCCAAGCGCAAGGAATACGCACCGTATTGAATCCCGCCGCCTTCACGGAATCGAGCAAAGGCTGAGTCGGGTAAGGGTTACCCCACAAGGTCGGGCTGTTCGGCACTTCCATGGAGTTACCGATGTTGAAGCCCATGCCCATCTTGGCTTGAACTTCTTTCGCCGTTGGAAGAGTGGCTGCAGAAACAGAGCCTGCGAAAAATGCTACGCCACAGGCAATTCCAAAAAATTTTGATTGAACCATAACATCTCCTTAAATACCCCCACTATGAATATAATCAAAAGATTCGCAAAAAGGCGATGTCACAAAAAAGGAAGAATTGACAAAAAGGAACGAAAGCAAAAAAGGATGGCCGAAGCCATCCTCTTTTTAAAGTGCGTTAGGCGATTCCGGCACGAAGGCCGGAATGACAGTCAAGAATTACTTCTTAAGGAACTCATTGACGCCTGCAGCAGCACGACGACCTTCGCCCATGGCGAGAATCACGGTTGCAGCGCCGAGCACGATGTCGCCACCTGCGTAGACCTTTTCCATGAAAGTCTTGTTGGCGGTTGCATCTTCGAGAAGGATGTGACCCTTCTTGTCGACGGAGAGTTCCGGAGTGGTGTTGCTGATAAGCGGGTTGGAACCGTTACCGATTGCAACGAGCACGGTGTCGCATTCGATTTCGAAGCTTGCACCTTCGACCTTGACCGGACGCGGACGGCCCTTTTCATCGGGTTCGCCGAGTTCGTACTTGTCGACGAGCATGCCGCGAACGTGACCTGCTTCGTCACCAAGAATCTTGGCCGGGTTCTGCAGAACGCAGAATTCGACACCTTCTTCCTGAGCGTGGAGAACTTCTTCCTTACGGGCCGGAAGTTCGTTCATGCTACGACGGTAAATGATGCGGACCTTTTCTGCACCGAGGCGGAGTGCCATACGGGCAGCGTCCATAGCGACGTTACCACCACCGAGGACGACAACGTTCTTGCCAGGCCACATCGGCGTATCGGCATTTTCCTTGTCGTAAGCGCGCATGAGGTTTGCGCGAGTGAGGTATTCGTTAGCAGCGAACACACCGACGAGGTTTTCACCTTCGATGTTCATGAACAACGGAAGACCTGCACCGGTACCGACGAACACAGCGTCAAAGCCATCCTTTTCGATGAGGTCCTTGAGCTTGCGAGTACGGCCAATCACAAAGTTCGTTTCGAACTTCACGCCCATAGCGGCGAGAGATTCAATTTCCTTGTCCACAATCTTCTTCGGAAGACGGAATTCAGGAATACCATAGCGGACCACGCCACCGAGCTTGTGGAAAGCTTCGAAAATGGTCACGTCGTGGCCTTCGCGGCGAACGTCAGCAGCGACGACCAAGCCGGCAGGACCGGAACCGATCACAGCCACCTTCTTGCCCGTTGCAGGCTTAACAGCCGGAACGGAAGCGCCACCGTTGTTGCGTTCATAGTCAGCAGCAAAGCGTTCCAAGCGGCCGATAGCGACTGCCTGGTTCACGTCCTTGTGCATCTTGCCCATCGTGCAGTTCATCTGGCACTGGCGTTCCTGCGGACACACACGGCCACATATTGCCGGGAGCAAGCTCGTTTCCTTAATCTTTGCGATAGCAGCCTTGAAGTCACCTTCGGCAATCTTTGCGATGAAGGCCGGAATGTCGATGTGCACCGGGCAGCTTTCGACGCAGAACGGCTTCTTGCAGTTAAGGCAGCGGTTAGCTTCGACGATAGCCTGTGCTTCGGTATAACCCTGAGCCACTTCTTCCATCACGCGTGCGCGATAGGACGGTTCGAGCTGCGGCATCGGCTGGGCCGGAATGGCAGTCTTGTCCTTCGGCTTGAGGGGCTTCGGAAGGGCATTAATCTTTTCAAGTTCCACCTTGGCGGCGGCGTCCAACTGTTCGCGAGTCATATGTTCAGACATTATTTGCTCTCCTTAGCCTTGGCATCAGCCATCTTGTCGATGTTGCACTTGTGACCGTCATTGGCACCGAAGCGGTGCAATGCTTCCTGTTCCTGGGGCTTGAACGCACCCATACGCTGGAGCATGTTGTTCCAGTCGACTTCGTGGCCGTCGAATTCCGGACCATCAACGCAGACGAACTTCGTCTTGCCGCCGATAGTGACGCGGCAACCACCGCACATGCCCGTACCGTCGACCATGATGCTGTTGAGGCTAACGACAGTCTTCACACCATACGGCTTGGTGGTGAGAGCGCAGAACTTCATCATGATCGGAGGACCGATAGCGATGACCATGTCCGGCTTGCCCTTGGTGTCTTCGCAAAGTTCCTTAAGGGGTTCGGTCACGAGACCCTTGCGGCCATAAGAACCGTCGTCGGTCATGAAAATGATGTTGTCAGCGAGAGCGGTCATTTCTTCCTTCATGAGGAAGAGGCTTTCGTTACGGGCACCCATGATGATGGTGACCTTGTTACCTGCCGCCTTGAGAGCCTGGACAATCGGGTGCATCGGGGCAATACCGACACCACCGCAAACGCAGACCACGTGGCCGAAGTTTTCGATATGGGTCGGAGAACCGAGCGGGCCAACCAAGACCGGGATATCGTCACCGACTTCGAACTTAGAAAGTTCGGTCGTCGTCTTGCCAACCGTCTGGAAAATGAGGGTGATAGAACCTTCATTCGTATCGGCATCGGCGATGGTGAGCGGAACGCGTTCACCATTGTCCTTGTTCGTCTGGAGGATGATAAATTGTCCTGCCTTACGTTCTTGCGCGATCAGCGGGGCGTGGACGCGGAATTGGAATACCGCGGGAGATAACTGTTTTTTAAAGAGAATTTTTGCCATAATGCGAGGCAATATAGAAATTTTTTTTGACCACTGATAGTAAAAAAATATGTAAAGGGAGGCTGTAGAGCTGAAAAAAGCCAACTAAAGTTGTAGGAAAAAATTTACAATAATTGTAATTATATTTATATTGTAGTTCAAAGGAGTCATGAATCATGAGAGAATCAACGAAAGGTCGATACGCTATTCGCGTTATTATTGATATGGCAGAAAACGGAGAATCCGAATTCCACCCGCTACACAACCTGGCAGAACGTCAGGGACTTTCCGAAAAATATCTCGAAGCGATTCTTGGAGTCCTCGTAAAGAACAATGTGCTCGAAGGCGCACGCGGCAAAGGCGGCGGCTACAAGCTAGCAAAGCCAGCGGCTGAACTCACGGTCTGGGAAATCCTGAGTGTCATTGAGACATCCATTAGCCCGGTGGAATGTGTTGCTGACGGGAAAAACGGTTGCGACCGTGCAGACGTCTGCCCGACACTCCCGATGTGGAAGGACTTGGCTAAAATCATCAAGGATTACTTCACGGGAATTACGATCGAGCAACTGGCCCGCAAAGCCCCAAAAATTGCGCGCCCGCTCTGCAATGAAAAATAAAAGCGTGAAATCAAGTCACTTTCCGGACTGAATTTCGTGCATGTACACGGCGGCAAAACCGCCGTTTTTTTTTTGCATTTTTAGATATATAATACAAAAGCATTAGGGACATCAGCGCTGCGCGCTGCGCTTTTTAATTTCGTCCAGAGAAATACCGGAAATAATAGCGATTTTTTCAATAGGAATATCGTTAGCAAGCATCGCATCGACCATTTCAAATCGAGTCTCAATCTTGGCACCAGCCAAACGACATTCTATTTCTTCTTTTGCAATCATTTCTCGCTCCAGTTCGTTCAGAGTGGTTTTGTCCAAGTTTTCAATTTTGATGCGGTTCAAGGCGTCGTTGACGATTCCATTCCCAAAGTCAGGAAGCGGTTCGCCCTCATGCGCGTGTTTGAGCACATAGAGCCAGGCGTCAACAGGATCTTTTACCTCGTCTGCGGTTTTATTAAACTTCGGCAGACTTACAATAATATACTTATTTTTGGGGAATAACGTCTCGATGATTCCTCCATCTAACACTTCCTTGCTATAAATAGCCCATTCATCAATGTATTTTTCCATGCAGTACGGCAATTCAAAATCACAAATCCAAATGGATATTGTTTCGGGAATTTCATAACGCCGGTATTCCTTTTCTTCTTTTGTGAGCGTTTTAAATTCTTCTGATTTATCCATTTCATGCTTGCCTTTTATAATCAAAAACGCTTTGTACAATATGGTTCGGTCGATAAAGAAACTGTGGTCTGCCTTCTGCATTTCAATATTAAGGAAACGCTTAGAACCCGTAGTTGCGAAAGCATCCAAAATGACTTTCCGCTCTTCGGGAATCATAAATCTTAACGTATGTTCAAACGAGTAATTCAGATTCTTGATTTGGTCGTCGCCTTTCAGGTGCAAGATTCCATCAACGAAGTCCTTGATGGCATCCTTGCTGGCGAACAGGCTCTTGAATCCGGTATCGGTTCTCGGGTCGATGTAGGTTTTGCCTTTTAGCTTTTCAGGAATAGATTGATTCATAATTACACCTCCATTAAGTTTGGAGGTTCTAATCTACAATAGAGAATTTTCAAAAAGCGAAACTTTGCAAATTTTGCAAACAACCGTTTGCAAAATCGTTTATTTTGTCAACTATGGATTTCAACACTTCACTAGCAAAAAATACAAAGCCTCCCCAAAATTGGCCCAAAATACAAGAATCTATTCAATTTTTCTGATTTTTCCAGAGCCACATCATTTGCAAAGCCGCATAAAATAAGGTATATTCAAAAGCAGGTCTTATAGGGGCTCTTTTTGAGCGGAGTTAACACAAAGGAAGCGGTCCCTACGCCTTAACTTTGTCGCCCCCAAAATGTATTTCAGTTTCCAGACTGCATTTCGAGCAAGTCTGCAATGAGGGAAGCGTCGTTCGGGAAATATTTTAAAGCGACATTCAGGAGGCGCACGGATTCCTCGTCGCGTTTTTGCGCGTGGGCATCGTAGGCCATATTCTTGAAGCCAAAGACGGCTTCAGCATTCCCGTTTTTGGCGACAAGCTCGTAGGCATATTCGGCGCGATCATAGAACTTTGCATCGTACGCAAGGTTTCCCATGAAGATAGCGGCATCAGAGAAATCAGGCTTGATTTGCAAAATGTTATTTAAGATTTCCATGGCGATGTAGGGCTTTTTATCTTCGGCGAGGACATCGGCAAGCTTGTACATAATTTGCGTGTCGTCGATTTTCACGCTGAGGGCTTCGCGGTAGGCGTTGGCGCTTTCTTCGAAATTCTTGTTCAGGCGGTATACGTCACCGAGGTAGACTAGGAAATCGGATTCTTCGGGATGGAGCGTGTAGCCTTCGCGAATTACGGCAACGGCTCGGTCAAAGTCGTTCAGAGCAATGTTTGCCTCGGAGAGCTGGTAAACGATGCTGATGTCATTTTTGTCGAGGCGGTAAGCATTTTCGATGGCGCGGAGGGCTCCGACTTTGTCGCCGGTTTTGGTGTAGGCTTCGCCGAGGTAAAGCCAGCCGGAAATGTTATCGGGGTCGAGTTTGAGCGCACGGTGGTAAACGGCAATGCATTCCGGGAACTGCTTTAAGCGGAAGTAGACGCTCGCCATATTGAAAAGTGCGGGTGCAAAATTGCCTTCGGAATAGTCCACAGCCTTGCGGTAGGCGGCGGCAGCTTCGGGATATTTGTCCATTTGATAATAGCTATTGGCAATGTTGAAACTCACGGCAACGGGATCGGCGCCGCGGTCTTCGGCCTTGCGGTACAAGAGGATAGCTTGCTTGAATTTCCCACTGCGATAAAGGGCGTTTGCGCGTTCCATCAAGTCAAAAGACGATTGCGCCGCAAACGACGACATTACAAAAAGCAAAACAAGAAAAAGCGGTTTCATACTAGTCTCTAAACTTCACTTCGAAAGGTTGTTCCATGCCACAGAAAGCAACGGCTTTGCCATCTTTTTCAGCGGGAGCAAAAGTCATACGAGCAATAGCATCCTTCCCCGCTTGCGCAAGTCCAGAGCCTGCGGGAGATTCTTCGATGACTTTGATATCATACGCGCGTCCGCCAACATCCACACAGAAACTGAGACGAAGCATGGCATCTATTTCGCGGTCACGGATTTGCGGCGGCACCTGGAAATTCGGCATGGAGCGGTTTTCCGGCTTTTTATCGACATCGCCTTTTTCAGTGGAGAGCGCGCCGCCTCGAAAATCGGCAACGAGCTCGCTATTGATGGCAGCACCCGCAGTTCCTGAAACGGCGCCAAGAGCCATGGCAAAACGCGGTCCCGCTTTGGGCGAGCGCGAATTGGACTTTTGGCGGTTTGGCTTGCGTGCCGTGCGTTTTTTCTCAATTTTCTTTTCAACTTCTTCAACTTTTTTCACGGAGACTTCGGTCTTGATGAATTTCTTTTCGTGGAAGATTTTACCCGTCAAGAACAAGTTCGCCATCGTCACGGAGAATACGAGAACCATGCTCGCGAGAATCGCCGCGAGAAGGATTGAAAAACGCTTTAATAATTTCTTAACAAGTTTCATCTTTCGTCTATGATTATTCTGCTTGGGCGGCGATGGAGACTTTTTTGACGCCGGCCAAATTGCACATATCGATGACCTGAACGAGAACGCCAGTTTCGGATTCCTTGTCGGCAATCACGACGGCTTCGCGGTCAGGCGCTTTGGCGAGAGACTGTTTCAAGATGTCTTGCAGGCTCGCCAAATCCACCTGGCGTTCATTCATGTGAATCGTCCCTTCACGCGTGATGGCTATGAGCAAGTTTTCTTTTTCAAGTTGGCTCGCCGATTGCGCCTGCGGTTTCGTCACATCCACACCCGTTTCGCGAGTGAACGACGACGTCACCACAAAAAAGATGAGCAAGATGAACACGATATCCATCAGCGGACCCATTTCAATGCCCACGTCTTTCTGTTTTCTTCTCGGTAAATTAAATTCCATAACAAATCCTTTAGATTGCTTCGCCTACGGCTCGCAATGACGTTGTCCAGCTCGGGTTGCAAAATAGTTGTCGATTACCGTTGCGCCAAGTTCCATTTCCTGCTTCAAGATTTCAATGCGTTCGTCCAAACGCTGTTTCATAAGAGTCAGCGGGAACGCAATCAAGAGCCCGCTCTGCGTCGAAATCAAGGCTTCTGAAATTCCATCCGCCATCAGCACCGGGTTCTGGTTT
Organism: Fibrobacter succinogenes subsp. succinogenes S85; assembly: GCF_000146505.1. Lineage (GTDB taxonomy): Bacteria > Fibrobacterota > Fibrobacteria > Fibrobacterales > Fibrobacteraceae > Fibrobacter > Fibrobacter succinogenes. Next base: position 1,578,903 of record NC_017448.1, read on the forward strand.
CCGTACAACGTGATTACCTCAAAAGTCGAGACCATCCCCGTAACCGTTCCAAGCAGGCCCAAGAGCGGCGCGGCTGCAGCCATCACAGAAACAATGTGGTTTCCTTGTTCCATGTAGCGCACACTTTTCATCATGCGTACTTGCATGTAGTCGCGAAATTCGTCATAATTTTTTTGCGCAATTTCAATCGCGTAAGAAAGTTCTCTCGAAAGGAATCCACCGCGTTTGCGAAGGTTTGTCAAAGTCGTCTGCACACGCTGTTCATCAGAGGAAGATTCGGTTCCAACAACAGCTCTTTCGCCGGTCAAGCCGCGCTGCATACGCCTCACGACTTTAGTGATATCCTTTCTGAAAAAATCGCTACCGATGCGAAACCAACTCGAGAAAAGGAAATAGAATCCAACAACGCCCGACAAGAGGATGGGTAGCATCACCACGCCACCCGCCTCATACGTATTCCGCAGAGATTCTATGAATATGTAATGAAAATCAGTCATAATTCATTCAGATGAGATTGCCGCGTTTTCAACTCGCAATGACGTATTTTACTTACTTTCCTTTCCAAAGACTTTATTCATAAGCGAAGTACTTTGCACGTAGAGTTCGCTGGTAATTTTTTCAATCTTTTCGCTCAGGAGCCCATGCAAAATCATCACAGGGATTGCAATGACCAAGCCCATTTCAGTCGTGACAAGAGCTTCAGAAATACCGCCTGCAAGCACGCGAGCATCATTCGTCCCGACTTCGGTAATGACAGTAAAGAGCGTAATGATACCCGTCACCGTTCCAAGCAAACCCAGAAGCGGAGCAATCGTACCCATCGCCGCCAGAAGGCCCATGCGGCGTTCAAGTTTCGGCTGTTCACGGAGCAAAGCTTCTTGCAAGGAGCGTTCCGCATTTTCACGCGTGTCGTTTACCTTGTTAAGCACGGCAAAAAGCACCATTGCAAGACTCGTCTCTTTCTTGAGGCAGAGATTGGCGGCTTCTTCGTACTTTTTCTCAGCGACAAGCGCATCCATTTTCTTGGTGAAGCGACGGCCGAGATGACCACGGTAAGAAAGCATCACGAAACGTTCTAGGAACAAGAGGAGCGCAATGATCGCCACAAGCGAAAGCGGATACATCACGATACCGCCCTTCTTGAAGAACACCTTGAATTCTTCGGTCCAAGTGAGTTCCTTTGCATCGGTGATAGAATTTTTGATGGCCTTGTTCTGCAGTACATCAAGCGGAATTGCGATAGTAGCCTGCGCGTCCGTTGCAGCACTTGCCACCGAGCCCGCCTGGTTCACGGCAGACTTGATATTTGCAGCCATTTCCGTGGGCAGATTTGCATTCCATTCAAAGACCTTGCCCTGCAAAGCACCAGAGCGCAATAGCGCCTGCACATCACCATTGTCGTTTGCCACTTCGCCGAGGAACACCGTTCCCAAGCGCAAACGATTCACGTTCACATCCGGGCGCGTACCGACCTGCGAAAGTTCAGCACCATAAGACTGCGTGTAAGTGACTTCGTGACGGGCAAGCAAATCTGCCATATAGCCCTGCACCGCAGCAATCGTATTCGGCACATTCTTTTCGGCTTCAGCACTGGCGCGTTTCAAGTTCAAAAGGCGCTTGTTCATCCCGACCGGATAATCGCCCGCTACATCGCCAAGAGTCTTTTCAATGGAAAGCTTCACTTGCGTGTTGAGCGCATCAAATGCAATTTCTTCGCTCTTGGACTTTTCTTCCGCTTCTTCAGTGACATTTTTGTTTGCCATCACTTCTTCGGTGACGCGGCCAAGATCTGTTGAGAGTTTGGAATAGCGACCGTCCAGTTCACGCGTTTTATTCTGATGTTCTTCGGTCAACTGCGATTCGGCATAGCGATTGCTCCAATGCTTGGCATCGAGCTTTTCAAGGGAATCGGCTTTTTGCATGCGGATGCGGGTAAGCGTTTCGACTTCGCGCTGCAAATTGCGCACTTCGATTTGCAACAAGGAATCCTTGATACGGGCTTCGTCTTCGGCGCTCTTCTTGTCGCTCGACCATGGCCATGCAAAAGCAGAAGAGGCGAGCATTAAGACAATTGCAAAAAACTTCACTAAATCCTTCGACTTCGCACTATGTGCTCCGCTCAGGATGACACCATTTCTTTCGTCTAAAATCATCTCACGCCTCCCACAACAGACAAACTTACAGGCAATTTTACAATCTGAGGTGGCTTTTTAGCCTGCTTCACATCGATGGCAAGTTTCACAGCGGCGCGTTCCTCAAGATTCAATTCTTCGTTCCATTCATAAACAATCTTATCGTTTTCCAGCTTACGTTCCAGGCGACCGTAAGAGGCTCCGTTTTCATCAACATAGACCATCCACTGGTTCCCTATGCGGAGAATTGTCGCATTCACAATTTCGCCATTTTTGCGAGTGAGCGGGCTGTTGACCACAGAAACTTCATCGCCAAACTTGATTTCTTCATTCACGAGCGACTTCATGCGAGAAAATGCTTCTTCTTCGGTCACGTTTCCGCTTTCGATTTCACGCGTCAAAGATTTTGCACGATCAAGGCGCTTGTCGCGTTCCCACGGGAGCGTCTGCGCAATTTGGACTTCGAGCTGTTTACAGATTTTGGCAAGTTCACCGCGCAATGCACGGCGTTTTGCGGCCACGTTATCGCTCTTGTTCTTCGCGCGGGCCTGCTTGTTGCGCTCCTGCTGGAGGCTTGATGCCACCTTGCGAATTTTGGCATTCAGGCTATCAATTTCCAGATTACGGCGTTCCACATCCGCCTTGTAGCGCTGTTCAAGCAACTGGCGGTGGGACACATCGGCACGTAGCATCGAATCCGTCGACGCGATTCGAGTATTCAAATTTTGAATTTCAGAATTCAGCTTTTCCTTCTGCAATTTCAGGTCGCGAATTTCGGACTCGTAGTCTGCAAAAGCTAGGCCCGAAAGCGAGAAAACAAGGACCGCAAAAGGCAATATATTCAATCGTTTCATAACTATTCCAAATAGGTTGTCTCTAAATTACATTATTTAAACACCTGGACCCACCAAAAGTGTCACCGTGTTTGATAAAAAAAATTCAAGAATTACTGACATTCTACACGACCATCCTTAACTTCACACCAGTTTTTACACATCGAAATACTGAATGAAGAATCAAAATTTACCGTAACCATTTCATTATAATAATCATCGCACACTTTTTCCACTTCGCGATGCAAAACATTTGATTTCAAATTCTGGAGATAATAGCGGCTCACAAAAGCCGAACGACACTGTTCGTAATCCTTCAAATTCCAACCGCGGTCAGCACACCAAAGCCACAGATATTCCTTACAATAATTCCTTTCAGGATCTTCCAAGCAGTCCTGTTTTAGCGCAGAACAATCTGCAATATGGTTGTTTTTAAAATTGTTCGCCACGCAATAGCGTTTTAATCCGTCTGCATACGCATTCGCCTTATCCGCAGCATCGATAGAATCCGGCAGGAACTGCGACCATTTCGTTGTATCAAGCATCATCGCCGCCTTAACATGCGAAGCATAGCACGCCTTAACATTTTTGTTATAAACGGAATCTCTATAAACTTCGGTCGCATATTCGTTTAGCCCTTCCAAATCGCCCGCTTGCCACAAGTAATCCGGCCCTGAAACTCCTGCACAAGCAATATCCTGGTAAAGGCGGCACCCCCTGGAATCCCAACTGTCGGCATTATCGCCTTTTGTATCCGTGCAATTAGAGGCCGCGATATGACCATAACCAACACCTTCACCATCAACATTGACATAAATCGTTGTTTTCGCCATTCCGCTAAACACACCCATTCCATTTTCAATATTCGATTCAGGAATAAATCGCGAATCCGAAACAGATTGTTTTACCTTATCCACATAATCAACATAAGATTCATCTGTCGCATAGAGGTCTACAGAAATTTCACCAATAGGGAGCATCATATTCATCAGATAAAGCGTATCAAGAGTTTTGTTCCCTGCGACCGCGCGATTTGATGAAAAACCAAGATTTTGTTGTTTTTCCAAAGGATCGTGCATCGCAATTCCGCGATACCCCTCTTCATCGGCATCAGTCATTCCCTTGAACATCCGGTTCATCGTAGTATTTTGCGACTCACCATTTTCAATACCGTAATTCATGATGGACAGCACTCCACGCACAGAATTATCATAGTCTAGCGCAACTTTAACAAACTCCATATCCATCGGATATTCTAGGAATTGAACATAAAACAGGTTGTTTGAATTCCGATTTTCTGTCCACACATAATCACCATTTTGTCGGGGTACATTCATTCCCTTAACTTGAACTTTATTCGGAATAGTTGCAATAGCCTTATAGGTAGATTTTGCAACATGGCCAGCGCTATCCCATTTAAAATAAGCTTTCAGTTCATAGGATTCGCCCGTAATTCCGTAAAACATGTAAGGTGTATAAAAACAATTCGGGTTTGATGATTTGGGTTCCAGAATTGCAATTGTATCCTGTTTTTCGAAATCTCGACCAATTGTAAATCGTCCACGAACAGTCACATCAGCGCTATCATAGAAAGCGAAATTCTGTGATGAAGTTTCATCAAGCTGATAGACTTTTGAAAAACAGACATAAGGGTTTCCGTTTGCCATCACGTAACCATACGTATAAATACCCGTATAGACATCACGCTCTTCAGGATAGTATTCCCACGGTCCATGAAAATCACAAGCCGCAAAATAAACAGACGAGAGAATCCAGACGAGAGACGAGAGGAATCGCCTACAAGATTCTTTGACTAAGTTCTTTCGTCTTTCGTCTTTCGTCTTTTGTCTAGAAATAGTATTCATAATTCAGCATAATCGGTAAAAAGGGGAACTGAGTAATTTCTGTTTTCTTCGGAGGATTCTTGCGCGTATCGTAGAAAGTAAAGAACATGTTATCGTGATTCGTCAAGTTGATAATTGTCCAGCTAAAGTTCCACTTGCCTTCACGACCCATATCAATCGCCTTCAAGTCAATTCTGAAATAATCCGTTTGGCGGCCTGCATTGCGGCTTCCCGGCAACACCACAATATCATCTGAATATCGTTGCGTACCGATTTCCTGCTGCAGATAATACCCTTTGTACTCACTAATCGGCATACCCGATGAATACTTGAGTGCAAGCGACGAGCGGAAATAGCGCCCCTTTTTCTTATGTTGCCACAAGGCGTCTTCACCACCTTTCCAGTTGATGCCCAAATCCATCTTCAGAGCATACGGTTGATGCCAACTCGGGAAATACGGCTTGGAACCATCATTAGCGCGTGCAACACTTATACTCTGGCTCCAGTTGATTCCACCAAACCACCAGCCTTTATCTTTACGCAGAGAAAGTTCATAGCCAAACGAATAGCCATCTGCCGTACCGAAATTATCCGCCAGCACTAATTTTTTTGAAGACGATTCATCACTACTGTCCTGTTTCATCGCAAACGTATTCAAGTTATTTTGAGTTTTATAGTAAACGCCTGCCGTAAAGTCGTAGCCTTCAAAAAGATCACGGTGGCTATATTCCGCGGCAAAGAGCCATGACGAAGCGGGTTTAACGTGACGTCCATCCGTTGTTGTCGTTGCAGGATAATAGAATTCATTGAGCGTTTCCTGATCGGTATAGACAATTGAATTCAAATACTGCAAATAGTAACCACCATAAAGTTCTAGCGATTTCGTATCATCAAGATTAACAGTCAACGAGGCACGAGGTTCTACACCAAAATGTTGTGATGCGGTCTGGTAATTGAAGCGCAAGCCATATTGCAGCAAGTAATCCGGTGAAATTTTCCACGCATCTTGTGCATAGGCGACATGATGGAAAGTCTCTTCATTATCAGCCACGGAAATTGACGCCATCTTTTCTTGATAACGTTCGTTATCGTATTCCAATTCGTAGCCAAAGGTAAACGTATGATTATCAATACCACGATAATTCAGCCACTGTTTGCCAGCAAATGTGTAAAGCAGCATTTCAATTGACATGAGATCGCTTACTTTCATCAACTGGTAAAACTTGCTGTAAGCAAATGTCGAATTGTAATCCCAGTTGCCATCGATGCGGTGGTAAATGCCAAGCGGAATGGCTATGTTACCCCAGTCCATATAAAGCGGGTCAAATTCCAGGCGGTCCTTGCCGATGTAGAAACTGAACTTGAGGCGCGTATCTTTGGAGAGATCATACATAAATGTTCCCTGCAAGTCCGTGAATTCATAATCTAGATCCAAATCTAGGAGGCCAATGGCATTGCACAAGTCCAGAATGTAGCCGATGTAAGTTGTACGACCCGCAAACACCCAGCGGGCAGGCCCCTTATGACCTTCGGTATGGAGCTGTGCCGCAAACGTACTGATTTTGATGCTCGACTTGCTAAACCATTCTTCGACAGAATCCTGACCGCCCGCACGGCCTTCCATCTTGAGCACAGAACTTAAACGGTTGCCGTACTGCGCCGGGAATCCGCTCTTATAGAACTGCACATCGTCAATACCTTCGACGAGGAACGTGCTAAAAAGCCCAAAGAAATGCACCGGAGAATAGACAACGGCGTTATCGAACAAGAAGAGATTCTGGTCGGCAGCACCACCGCGCACGTAAATCTTGGAACTGAAATCGGAACTGGCGACAACGCCCGGGAGCGCCTGAATGCTCTTGATGACATCGGCTTCGGCAAGGCCCGGCATGCGCTTGATGGACTTTGCGGAAACGACGGATTCACCCGGCTTGCGCTTTGGACGGCGGCGCAACTGCACCACGACTTTTTTGAGTTCGGTCACTTTGGAATTCGCGCTACCCGAAGCGAGAAGTTTTTCCACATCGACATCGGATGTGCTATCGGAGTTTGCCGCGCCTTCGGCAGAGTCTACAGGATCCTTCGACTCCGCTTGCGCGGAGTTTATCACGGACTCCGTTCCGGAACCAACCTCGTCAACAGTGACTGCGTCGGGGCCAAGCGTTTTGCTGAACGTGCTATCGTTACCGAAATACAGGAGTTCATAGCATTTTTCCTTCTCGGCACCAGAAGTATCGGAGTTCGTCACACAAATGTTCCAAAGCGTATCGGCAGGGAGGACAACGCTAAAAGGCGTCCCCACGGTCGTCTGCAAAGCTTCGCCCGTTTCGAGAATTTCGACATTTAGCTTTTCGTGAGCTTCAAACGAGTCATCCTGAACAATTCCATTGAAGATAATACGTTCGTGGGCTGCGGCAAACGCAACCATCAACGACACAAAAACAACAATTTTCAACATAAAACTCATTACAGTTCCTAAACCTTTCCCCAATGGAACACCTCAAGGTACAAAAAGTGTTACCACATAATTCAAAAAATTTAAAAATTTATAGTAAACTCAAAATTTTTCATACAAAAGGAGATCCCCGAACAAGTCGGGGATGACAAGAGCATATAGGAGATGCCCGCTCGTCCCCATCAAGCGAGGACAGGCATCGGGGATGACAAAGTAACTAGAATCGTCCGATGGTAAGGCCTGCGTAGAATCCCGGCCACCAGCGACCTTTATGGCTATTACAGCTTACGTCGTCGTGGTAATCGCCAAGCGGTTTAAGCAATAGCTTGTTCAGATAGCCTTCGCTCGTCAAATTCAACGAGCCACCCACCGAGAGGCCAAAACCCGGGAACACCTGGTACACATAACCAACGCGGCCGCGATGGTGGTATCCAGACTTCCAATCATCTTCGTCCACTCCAAATTTATCGTAGACGTTGAAGAACGTGTATTCCAGTTCCCAATGGCTTCCGTATTTTCCGAACTGGGTACCGATACCAACACCGTGTTCATAGAACTTTTCGAATTCCTTAAAGATATGCCCTTTCTTGAAGAATGCGGCCCATTCAATATTCGTGTAGAAATAAGCCGTACCCAAATGAACTGATCCACCAAGTGCACCCATTTCGTTGATGTATGGCGTCACGCTCCACACGCCGTTACCAACGATATTGACAAGGCCCACCGGAGACTTTTCGCAATGAGCGCAGATATTGACAATACCCCACTGGCGACCCTTTTCCTTTGTCGCATAGTTGACAACACCAATTTGCACCTTTTCGTTAACGTGAGAAGCATTTACCCCCGCAGCCACCTGAACTTTCGACTTTGTCGCATAATTGACACCAGCAACCGCTTGGCTTTTTGTAGTTTGTGCAACATTCACACCAGCCGTCACCTGCCAATCTGTAACCTTCGCATAGTTGACACCCGCAGAGACCTGCAAACCATTAAGCGAATCAACGGCCACGTTCACGATACCAATCTGCGCACCCGAGGACTTGTCCTTCGCAATGTTCACAACCGAGCTCACCTGCGCACCATCAAAAGACCCTGCATAGTTTGCCACAGACGAAAGCTGAGCGCCTTCAAAGTGGTCTTTTGCCACGTTCACAATCGTTGTCGCCTGCAAGCCGTGCATTTCCTTTTGAGCAATATTTGCAAACAAGCTCACCTGCGTACCCAACATGTAATCCTTCGTACGAGCGACGAACAAGCCCAACTGCAAGCCCTTACGCGGATCGCTATCCGTATCCACGAAGTTAAACGTCGTACGGAACTTACCGTTATGATCCAAAGAATCAAGCGAACATGCAATCGTATCGCCGCCCGGGCAACTTCTATTGCCGCCAATTTCACCACGGAACACCGTCTGTTCAGCCATAACACTCTTGAAGTTGCCCATCGAAATCTTTTCGCGCTTGCCGTTCACAAGAGCAACAGTTGCGCCCATGTAATCGGTTTTCTGCTGGAGATTCACCGTGTAATTCCCTGCCGGGAGGCCAAGGCTCATCGCATGACCTTGCTTTTTATTGAGTTCCGCCACGAGTTCGCCATCGGCATCGCGAATGTAAAGTCGACCGCCAACGCTTTCGTCCAAATCGAGGCCTGCGCTTGTCGCACGCAAATCGGTCATCACCACGTCACCCGTACCCGCAAGGTTCATATCACGGCTCGGATGCTGTGCGCCACCCAGCGTCGTTTCCGTCTTTTGCAATGTTTCATTGAACGCGAACTGGTACGCTTCCGAGAGCGTCACACGGCCATCGCTACTCAAGTCGCCTGCGCCACGGAGACCGCTCACAAGCGAGTGCGTAAAGAACGAGCCCTTGAGTTTATCGCTTTCCTGGCTAGATTCATCTTGCGTACTGCTCGTGATAAACGCATAGCCCTTCATGTCGCTGCTCTGATCGACCATAAAAGCAGGCACCGCCTTACCACCTTTCACGCGGGTAATTGCACCAGAACCGCAAGCATCAATCACAGCAATTTTCACATCGGCACTGAGCGCGTCAATGCGATTACGCAAGTCCTTCCAGGCGTAAGTTTCTTCGCCCAGGCGGAGGCCCTTTTCGTCGGCGTGACCACTGTAATAGACAAGCACTTCGTCACGACCGTTAGACGCCTTGTCCTGCAAAATTTTTGCATCGAGATTCGCAAATTCCTTTTGCAAAGCAACAACAGAAGGCTCCTTCACGAGAATCACGTTCTGCGGGAGCACGCCACCCATTTCCTTAAGCACCTTGGCAAACGAACGGGCATCACTTTCCGCATAGCGAAGCATCGGACGGCCTGCACCACCGTTATTGGCACTCACGGCCACTACGTAGCGATTGATACGGCCCGATTCTGTTGCAGCATCGGCATTAGAAGCCAAAAAGAGCAAAACAAAAAGAAATGCAAAAGACAAACCAGACAACACCCCAAAAGCCTTATTCGAAATCATAAACATTATTTACCCGCCTTCTTGAGAGTAAAACCAATCACCTTCACGTCGCTTCTCTTAAGCAACTTATCGACATCATTTTCTTCAACCGCAAACTCCTTGGGAGAAGTCACGAAGAAGAATTTTTCAAAGTACGGAGCATCGTCAAGCTTGTACGCAAACGGGAGCGAATTCATCTTGCCCGGAGCAAGTTCAATCGCCTTCACGCCATCGCCCATGTGGAGAGTCAGAGCGCCATTGCCGTCCATGCTAAAAAGGAGTCCAAAGCATTTTTCAGGAACGGCATAGCGCAACTGGATTTCATCGCCTTCGCCGACAGAATCAAGATCGTTCAGCTGGACAATCCCGGCAGGAGTCTTTTTCCATACTTCCATGCGGGCGTCAAGTCCCTTGATTCGCGTATCAGACTGGGTTTCGGCAAGAGCAACCTGCGTGTTTTGCGAACCATTGACTGTTGCAACATCGCCACCCACGCGTTCATTCATCACGGAAGTTTCGCGCTGGGCAAAGAACGCCACCAACGCAATCGCAAAAACGAACATCGCCGCAGCCGCAAATTTCACGAGCGTAAAGCGCACCGCATTTTTCGCAGCAATTTTCGCGGCATTCCCGGCGGCACCCGTTCCAAGATTCGCGGCAAGCGTTTCAAACGGCAACTTGCTCAAAATTGCCTTGTTGTCTTCGCGGAGCATTTTTACACGATTTGCAAATACCGCATCATTCGCTTCAAGCTCGCGAAGCTTATTCATTTCTTCTTCCGGCAAATCGCCAGTCAGGAATCGTTCTAATTTCCAATCGGGAATCATCACTGAACCTCCAGAGTTTTAACTTTGGCCTGTAACCCGCGCAAACGCTTGCGCACACCGCTTACCGAGAGCCCCACTTCACGGGCAGTCTCTTCGAGAGTCATACCATCGACAAAATGGAGGACTGCCATTGTGCGGCTAGATTCGGGTTCCTTCAAAAAGAGCTTTGCCAGCACATTTTTCGTTTCGTAATCGTCATGCTCGTCTTCGGCACAGGCGATGCTCAAAAGCAGGCTAGAAGAATCTACGTCAAGTCCACGACGGCGCTTATCGCGAATGCGGTTGAGGCAAAGTCTCGTTGCCGTATTCCACAAAAGGCTGCTCGGCGACTCCATATCCAGGCGTTCCGATGCAGAATAAATCCGCAAAAAAACGTCTTGCATGAGGTCGCTAGCTTCAGCATCATCGCGAAGGAGTTGCAGGCAGCGCCTATAGACCATAGGCGCGTACTTCTCGTAAATCTTTGCAAATCCTGCTTTTTTTAAGGTTTCTAGGCTTTTCACGTTTATGTAACACCGGAGGTATTCAAAAGTGTTACCTAAAAAATAAAAATTTTGAATTATTCTCTATAAATAAGAATTCGATCCCGGCACAAGGCCGGGATGACAATGCAATGCGGCCGGGATGACAGCGCTAAATCGTGTCTGAACTGCGCAAAGTTTGCATAGAACGGCGGAAAATTTCCTTGCCAGAGCCTATTTCAAAGAAATACTTGAAAATTCCAAGATCGACCTTGCTAAAAAAGCCCAAACGCTTCTCCGCAAAAACGCGGCCGCTCTCGTCAACGCTAAATTTAGCCTTGAACTGGTTCAAAGCCGACGGCGCAAGCATCACATAGTCGATTCCCTTCTTGAACCAATCCGGAGATTGATCGTAATCCGGCGCGATTCGCGTCACAGGTTTCATCGGGTGCTGCACGCCCTGCGTCTCACCATTGCCAATCGCAATCACGAGCTCTAGCTTTTCGCCATCGTCAATTTCAATCGTCGGAGTCTTCTTGAACGTAAGCCCAACCACGCAAGTATTGAGCCCAATCATCTGCGCCAAAAGCACGATATCCGCCGTCGCATACCCCACGCGTTCATCAAGTGAAGCTTCGCACCCCGCCACTGACTTTTGACCCGCAATCGCAATGTAATTTTTCACATTCCGAAACGAGCCGTAATGCGCCAAGCGACCGCTAAATGCCACATCGTCATTTAAAACAAGCTGCATGTGGAGCGCAAAATTTTCATTCAACCGACGAATCCGCGACTGCAATTCTTCGACTTGCTCCTTAGTCAAAGGCGTCGAAGCATACCTACGCACAGAATGTCGTGCTAAAACAGCCTCTTCAATAGTCATAAATTCTCCTTCTCAAAAGCTCCCAAGAATTACTATTCTAAACTACAATTTTACAGCTCAATTGTCTCGTCATCACTCTTGATAAAATCAATTAAGCGCTCCAACGTGAGGGCTGCCCCCATATTCCCCGCATCGGCAACACCTTCTACACGCAAGGAACACTCCCAGACAATCGCCACGCGATACCCCAAGAGCGAAAGTTCATGTTGCGTCTTAATGTCGCGCACTATGTTGCGGTCGAACTTGTCGTTCCAAAATGCAGAATTTGACTTCGGGCGACTCGTTAGCTTGCAACCATGCTGGTGCCAAAAACACCCGTTCACAAAAATCGCAACCCCATACTTTTGTACGAAAATATCCGGCGTCCCCGGCAAATCCCGACGGTGAAGCCGATAGCGGAACCCAGCCTCAAAGAGCGCCTTGCGCACAATCATCTCGGGCTTTGTATCCTCCGAATGGACCGCCTGCATCATCTGCGAGCGGGTCATCGGTTTGCGAGCCCTGCGCCTTTTTGCCGCCTTTTTCTTGGCACTCGATTTTTTTGAAACTTTATCCACTATCGTGTTCCCAATTACGTTAAAAAAGATAAATTTAATTGCAGAATAAAATCGCAAGTTATTATGATTTTTTAATTGCAGGCACAAAATGAAAGTTCAAGACCGCTTTTTAAAATACGTGAGCTTCACCACCACCTCCGACGAGAACAGCGAAAGTTGCCCGAGCACCAAGCAGCAACTCGAACTCGCCAAGTTCTTGACCGAGGAACTTGAACAGATTGGACTTTCACAAGTGAAGATGGACGAGAACGGCTACGTCTACGGGCTTCTACCCGCCACCGAAGGCCGCGAAAGCGACACGCCCATCGGATTCATCAGTCACATGGACACGTCACCGGATTTTTCGGGCGTAAACCCGAAACCGCAAATCATCGAAGATTACGATGGCGAAGATGTTCTGCTCAAAGGCTCGGGCGCCGTGCTCAAGGTCGAAGACTTCCCCACGCTCAAATGGCTCAAGGGCCGCACACTCATCACGACTGACGGCACAACGCTCCTCGGCGCCGACGACAAAGCAGGCATTGCCGAAATCGTGACCGCCATGGAAGAGCTCATCGAAATCGACCGCCACGCCGAAAGCCGCGGCTACGAGAATCTCTCAGGCCATGGAGACATCTGGGTCTGCTTCACGCCAGACGAAGAAATCGGACGCGGGGCCGACCGTCTGGACTTGAGCTATTTCACGGCTAAATACGCCTACACCGTCGACGGCGGTTACGAAGGCGATATCGCTTACGAGAACTTCAACGCCGCAAGTGCCACCTTCAAGATTCACGGCAAGGGCGTGCATCCCGGCGAAGCCAAGGGCATCATGAAAAACGCAAGCCTCATGGCCGCCGAAATTGCGATGGCGCTCCCCGAAAACGAAACACCCGCCACCACCGAAGGCCGCGAAGGGTTCTACCACCTGACCGACATGCAAGGCGACGTGACCGAAGCTACTCTCAACTACATCGTCCGCGACCACGACCAGACACGATTTGAAGAACGCCAGGAATTCCTGCGCGAAATCGCCAAAAAGTTTAACGAGAAATTCGGCGAAGGCTCTATCGAGCTCGAGCTCAAGCATTCCTACAGCAACATGCTGCAGATCATCGAAAAAACGCCCGAAGTCCTTGAACGCGCCCGCACAGCCATTGCCGCCGAAAACATCACGCCGGTAAGCGACCCCGTCCGCGGCGGCACCGACGGCGCCAAGCTCAGCTTTATGGGACTCCCCTGCCCGAATCTCGGCACCGGTGGCTACGGCTACCACGGTCCTTTCGAACACGTGACCGTCGAAGGCATGGAAACAGTCGTCCGCATCATCAAGAGAATCGCCACCAGCAGGGGTTAAAAGCCCCGAAATCATTCCAATTTGAAATAATTAGCCGTTTGAAATCCTTGTAATATTATTATAGATTTCCCCAATGGAGGGAAGAATGTTACAAGGTTTACTTTCTTTTGAACTATTGGGACTCTCGGGGAATGCGTGGTTTACAATTGCTGTAATCCTTGCCCTATTTGCATCCATGATGTTTTCAAAATTGCGCACCGACCTCATCTTTGTCGCCGCCATGTCCGCTTTATTCATAAGCGGAGTCCTTGATGTCAAGGGCGCATTTGGCGGTTTCTGCGCACCGTCCGTCCTCGTCATTGGCGTCCTTTTCGCAGTCATTGCAGGTCTCAATCAGACAGGCGTTTTAAACTGGATTGTCAAGCACCTCATGGGTGCGCCCAAAACTCTTACAGGCGCCATTACACGACTCATGCTCCCCGTAGCCCTCTTGAGTTCACTCCTCACCAACACAACCATCGTCGCCTTGTTCATCAACATCGTGAAGATTTGGTCCAAAAAGCTCGGCATTTCGCCGTCCAAGCTTTTGATCCCGCTCAGTTACGCATCTGGAATGGGTGGCATCTGCACCTTGATCGGAACTCCGCCAAACCTCATTATTTCAGGGCTCTACACCGATGCGACCGGCATCCATCTCGGGATTTTCACGACAACGATTTGCGGGCTATTCTGCCTTGCTGTTGGCATTTTGTCTGTCATCGCACTGCAGAAGCTCCTCCCCGAACGCAAGTCCCCGTTAAGCGGGCTCAGCGATGACGAAATGACACTCGAACTCTGCGTGCCCTCAAAGCATAACTTTATCGGCATGACTTTGCGAGAAATCTACGACAGCAATCCGCGCGGTTTCGAGAAAGACAAGAACGGCATTCTCGCCATCCGCCGTTTCGATAACGAAGTCGAAGTTGCTACCCCCGATTCCATCATCATGGGCGCAGACCACATCATCGTATCGGGCAAGGCGGAGCAACTCCAATGGATTTGCAACAACCTCAACTTGAAAAACGAGCATCTGGAAGGCGTCATTGAAAACGCAGCCGTCGGAAAAAAATTTGGAAAGAAAACCGTTATTTCCGCAGCAATCATGATTGCCATGGTGCTCCTTTCGGCATTTAACATAATGCCGTTACTTTCGTCTTGCTTACTCGCTGCCGCAGCCATGATCCTTTTCCGTTGCTGTTCAAGCACGCAAGCAATGAACGCCATCAACTGGGAAATCATCATCGTTTTTGCAGGAAGCATTTGCCTTGGCAAAGCGCTTGAAATCACCGGTGTCGCCTCAAAAATCGCAAACAGCATTTTGAGCGTGAGCGGAAGCAACCCCTACATTACACTTGCCATCATGTGCGTTGTCGCAACCTTCATCACCGAATTCATCAGCAACACGGCAGCCGCAGCATTGTTCTGCCCCATTGCATTGAGCGCCGCGAGCGCCCTTGGCGTGAATCAGCTCACATTCTGTATCGCACTCATGATTGCTGCAAGCAGTAGCTTTGCCACCCCGATTGGCTCCCCCACCCACATGCTCGTTTACGGCCCGGGCGGTTACCATTTTACAGATTTTGTCAAAATAGGCCTTCCAATGAATTTTATCATCCTAGCCGCAAATATATTTATAACAACTTTGATTTTTCCCTTTTAATAATATAAGTTAAAGTTATCAGTTTCATCAAAAAAGATTATACATTAAACATACGGAGGTTCATATGCATATTTCATTCATCATATTCAATATCTTTGTTCTCATTGTCATCGTCGTCGCTGCATACGCACTAGGGCGTAGAATCAGCAAGGAAACCAAGCAGAATGCGCCCGAAGCTTTGAACAACACGCCTTACGAAGACTGCGTCAAGGAAAACGAAGCCAAGTTCAAATACGGAACATTCACGGACGCCCGCGATGGCGAAACGTACCGCACCATTCAAATCGGAAACCAGGTCTGGATGGCAGAAAACCTGCGTTTCAAGACCGAAGGTAGCTACGCTCCGAACAACGAAGAATCGAACGTTGCAAAGTTCGGTCGTTTGTACACATGGACAAAGGCTCTTGACATTCCTGATGAATACGCTGAACAGTCTACGGCAAAAGACATCGAGATGCATAACAAAATCAAGGACAAGAACTACAAGGGCATTGCCCCAGAAGGTTGGCATATTCCGAGCAACAAGGAATGGGAACAGCTCCTCAGCAATCTTGACGCAAAGTCCGATGGTGGTGAGTTGCGCGGCAAATTCATGTGGAAGAACAAGGGCAAGGATACGTTCGGATTCTTTGCGCTCCCGGCGGGTTACCGCTTTGACAACGGCAACTTCTGCCATTTCAGCAGACGCGCCCGTTTCTGGAGCAAGGATGAATACGGCAAGGCTAACGCATTCCGCCTGAGCATTACCAACAATTCCGTTGATATCGAAGGCGTGTACAGATCCGACGCTCTCTCGATCCGCTGTGTGAAAAACGTGTAATTGACGGAGAAGCCTATACAAAAGTCCCTCGCGAGTATTCGCGAGGGCTTTTTGTGTTTTTGTAAGTGCGTTTCCGTTCCGAGAGGGGTGTTAGTTGGATGGGTCGTCACCGTGAATGTAGCTTACAAAAGCAAAGCGTTTGCTGTCGGGAGCCCAGGAATTGACATTGATAGTTCCTTGACCGCCGAAGAGTTTAAGAATCGTTTGCGGTGCAGACCAAGAATCTGCAGGGAGTGCGCAATTCGATTCTACGGGGAGTGCGCGGCGCATCAAGCGGAGTTCCACATTCTTGTTGGGGACATGTTCGCCCGGACGCACATCCGTTTCTGTGTACGCGACCATCACGACCTTTTGACGGTCCGGCGAAATATGCGGGAACCAGGTATTCCAATGCAAGTCATGCGTCATCTGCGTTTGTTCAGAGCCATCCGCCTTCATGCAGAATGCCTGCATGCGTCCAGAACGTTCGGAATTAAACCAAATATATTCGCCATTGCAATCATACTCGGGGCCATCATTCAACCCGAAAGCAGTCGTGAGGCGAGTTTCGTTACCGCCCGCTGCCGGGATTGTGTAAATGTCATACGAGCCGTTACGTTCCGCACAGTACGCAAGCGTTTTTCCGTCAGGCGTAATGCCATGCAAATAGCTTGGCGCAAGGGGCGTCACCAATCGCGGTTCGCGGCCATCAAAATAAATCTTGTAAATGCGGGAAAGGCCGTCTTCTTTGGTGTGGTGGCTCACGTAAACGCCGCTGCCATCTGGGTCAAGAACGTGGTCGTTATTGCAGTTGTCCACATAATGACTTTCGATTTCTGTCACCTTGTCTGTCGCAAGCGTGTACTTGAAAATGCGACCGTTGCTATTGTACGTGAGGAACGTTCCGTCAGCGCTCCAGTTCGGCGCTTCAATCACGCAGTCGAATTCCTTGAGAACTTTTGCTTCGCCCGTTTCGATATCAAACACTTGCAAAATAGACTTGTCGCCGTTACGATTCCATGTTTCACCTGGAGAAATTTCAAACGTGTAACTCACGCCAAACTGCTCGCGAATCTTGTCCATGAGCGTCATGAATTCCATCGTTTTGGCATGAGTCATTTCCGGGCGTTCCCAAATAATTTGTTTTGAGAGCGCGCAAGAAGCCGGGAGGTCGCAAATTTCGTGCCGGAATTGCGCGGGATTTTCAATCGCTTCCTTGCATGCAAGGACTTCGTATTCGTAACAGTTGCAAAGACGCGAAGGCTCAACGGTTTCAACAACATTTCCGGCATCATCAAGTAATTCCAGCTTCACCATGTCATTTAAATTTTGCACACGGATTTGCCCAGCCGTTCCGTAAATCACGCCCTCGTTATGCGTCGGCGAGACCATTGATGTCTTAAGATATGCTTTTTGGCCGTTTTCGTACGTGAGATTTATCCAGTCGCTCGCATCCACGCCCGTCTTGAACTTGACGCATCTGCAATTCATCGATGTAATTTCGTTGCGGACGAAATTGCCATCAGAAGTTTCGCGTGTGCCAAGGAACAAGTCCGCAAACGTAAGGCTGTAAATACCGATATCCAAGAGCGCACCGCCCGCAAGCGCCGGGTCATGCATACGGTCCCTATCGCTAAGTTTCATCGTGAAATCAGCTTCGACCGTTTCAACATTTCCAATGCGACCGTCGCGAATCCAGCTACGAATCGTCTCTAGCGCAGGCAAGAATCGCGTCCACATCGCTTCGCACAAAAAGACGCCCTTATCATGCGCGAGCGAAATCACTTCTGTCGCAAGTTTTGCATTCGCCGTAAAAGCCTTCTCAACCAAGATATTCCGGCCATGTTCAATACAAAGTTTTGCAAATACATGATGATGCGAATGCGGCGTCGCAATATAAATCAAATCGATTGCAAAATCCGCAACAAGTTCCTCGTAACTGCCATACGCTTTTTCAAAGCCATATTCCTTGGCAAAAGCAGTCGCCTTTTCCAAATCGCGGGATGCCACGGCGTAGCATTCCACGCCCATTCCCTGATTTTCCAAAGTCTTAACAGCGGCAGCCATCTT
Organism: Fibrobacter succinogenes subsp. succinogenes S85; assembly: GCF_000146505.1. Taxonomy (GTDB): domain Bacteria; phylum Fibrobacterota; class Fibrobacteria; order Fibrobacterales; family Fibrobacteraceae; genus Fibrobacter; species Fibrobacter succinogenes. The sequence continues at coordinate 1,597,203 of NC_017448.1, forward strand.
TGTCGCAATATGACCACACCCAAGAATCGCAAACTTCAAATTTTTCATACCATAAATATAAATCGCTCGCGCCCAAAACCGCCAAAAAATTTTGCACCCCCCTGTTTACCGCTGTAGCCGATACAAAGGGAACTAGCGACCTACCGCACAAGCGCCGCCCTCACCGCCAAGCACTCTAGAATTTGATATATTTCTCACCATGAAGCAGATTGAAACAGTTGCAGTTGTAGGTCTCGGGGCTGTCGGTGCCGTTGTGGCAGAACAACTCTTGAGCGTTCTCGGGAACAAGCTTTATTGCGTGATGGACGCCGAACGCAAGGCGCGATACCAAGCAAGCGGAATCGTCATCAACGGGAAAAAGGCGGACTTCAACTTTGTCACGCCGGACGAAGTCCCGGTCGTTGACCTTGTGATTTTTGCGACCAAGAATTTGCAATTCAACGAAGCGCTAGCAGAAGCGAAAAATGCAGTCGGACCGAACACAGCGTTACTTTCGCTTTTGAACGGAGTCCATTCCGAAACAGAAATCGAGCGCGTTTACGGTGCAGAAAAGACGTTGTACGGATTCATCGTCAATTTGCAGTCCATCAACAAGCACGGGAACATTGACTGCGCTGGCCGAGGCATCATCCTCTTTGGCGAAAAAGACAACCACCGTTCCGAACGTATCGAAGCCATCCACCAGCTTTTTGAAACAGCGCACATCGTCCACAAGATTCCAGAAAACATCCGCTTGGAAATGTGGAAAAAACTCTTGATGAACACGGTATTCAACTCGATCGGAGCCATTTGCCGTTCGACATTTGCGGGTTTCAACTTTCCAGTAATGCAATCGCTTGTGCGTAAAATCGGGAACGAAGTCATTCAGGTGGCGAACGCCGAAGGCTTTGCGCTTACAAACGACGACCTAGAAGAAAACTTGCGCCTCACATGCAACTACACGCCGCTCGGCAAGTGTTCCATGCTGCAGGATATCGAGGCCGGACGCAAAACGGAAAACGCGTATTTCTGCGGAACCATCACTAAGCTCGGGAAGGCTCACGGAATTCCGACGCCCTACTGCGAATTCTTAGGCGAACTCCTCGAAGGGACCGAGCTCGCGCGAAGTATCATTAAGGAATGCTAGACAAGATGGCGATCCCGGAATAAATCCGGGATGACTCTACAAAAGATGCTTTACGACTTCCACGTCAGCGGGGAGCCAGTTGACTGTGTTTAGATTTTCACGGTCAAGCCATTTGGCGTCTTCATGTTCCAGGAGTTTCGGCTTGCAGCCTGCAGCGAGCGAGCAATAAAAGCAATGCATCGTCAGGTGAAATTTCGGGTAATCGTATTCCACCGTGCAAATTTTTTCGCCAACATTCACTTCAATGGCGAGCTCTTCCTGAAGTTCGCGAACGAGCGCCTGTTCCGGAGTTTCACCCGGTTCCATCTTGCCGCCCGGAAATTCCCAGCCATCTTTTTGGTCGCCATACCCACGCTGCGTGGCAAAAATGCGCCCGCCATCCGTGATAACACCCGCGACAACTTCTATAGATTTCATGATGTAAAATGTAGAAATAACAAGATTTAGCGTCAAAAAATTGCCTAAAATCACAACAATTCTGCTTATAAGAATTTTTTTTAGCAAAAACTATTGACTTTTCAAATTAAATTTTATAAAATTTAATTGCGTAAAACAAAATAGTGTATATGGAGAAAAAATATGACAATCTACGACTTCACACTTACCGATGGTAAAGGCAACGAAATTCCACTCTCTAAATTCAAGGGCCAAGTCATGCTCATCGTGAACACGGCGACCGGCTGCGGTTTCACCCCACATTACAAGCCGATCGAAAAGATGTACACAGACTTCCACGACAAGGGCTTCGAAGTCATCGACATTCCATGCAACCAGTTCATGGGCCAGACCCCTGGCACAGACGACGAAATTCATGAATTCTGCACGCTCAAGTACGGCACCACGTTCCCGCAGATGAAAAAGTCTGACGTGAACGGACCCAACGAGCTCCCGCTTTACACCTACCTGAAATCCAAAATAGGCTTTGAAGGTTTCGGATTCGGCGTCAAGGCGGCAGCAATGGCCATGCTTCTGAAGAAGATCGACAAGGATTACAAGAATAATCCTGATATCAAGTGGAACTTCACAAAGTTCGTCATCGACCGCGCAGGCAACGTTGTCGCCCGTTTTGAACCCACTGCCAAAATGGAGGACGTACGTTCTTGCGTTGAAAAGCTACTTTAGGAGGTGCAATGATTTGTCCTCAACTAAAACTTGAAAATCAACTATGTTTTCCGTTGTATGCAGTATCCAAGGAAATCACGCGTCGTTACGCGCCATTCCTGGAGCCGCTCGACCTCACCTACACGCAGTACATCGTAATGCTCGTGCTGTGGGAAGAGAAAAAATGTAACGTCACTGAACTCGGACAAAAGCTCTACCTCGATTCAGGAACGCTCACACCGCTCCTGAAAAAGCTCGAGAGCAAAGGCTACATCATGCGCACCCGCGAAGCAAGCGACGAGCGTTGCCTTTCAGTAAGCCTGACCGATGAAGGTGAAAAGTTGCAGCACAAAGCAGCGAGCGTTCCTAAGCCCATGGCAAGTTGTGTAAATTTGTCAGAAGACGAAGCAAAGTCGCTTTACTGCACGCTTTACAAAATCTTGGAAAGTCTTAGGAAAGACGCATGATAAAAATATTGTTCGTATGTCACGGGAACATCTGCAGAAGCCCGATGGCAGAATTTGTAATGAAAAAGTTGGTACGCGATATTAGTTCGTCCGCAAAACATGTTACGACGAACAGCGCATTGACTGCCGCAGACTTTGAGATTGCATCTGCAGCGACAAGCACCGAAGAAATCGGAAATCCGGTGTACCCGCCCGCAAGACGTATGCTCGCCAGTCACGGCATTGACTGCAGCGGAAAAACGGCCCGACAAATGACCGTCGCTGACTACAATCATTACGATTACATCGTGCTCATGGATCAAAATAACCTGCGGAATCTCCGTTGGATTTTACCCCGCGACATTTACGAACGAGAACTTGCGCAATACAAAGATGCGCGCGATTCACGAGTCGGCAAAGTTTCGCTCCTCATGGATTGGGCGGGCAAAAACCGCGACGTTGCAGATCCTTGGTACACAGGCGATTTCAACGCCACTTGGCAAGACGTCAACGAAGGCTGTACCGCCTTGCTACAGCACATTTTGAAAAATTCATAGACTCCTCATAGACTCCTACAAAGAAGCCGGCTCCATAAGGAACCGGCTTTTTGGCACAAGTTTTAAACAAACTTTAGCGAATAAAGTTTTTAATCTATTTCACCGAAATTCGCAACATTTTTCCGCCCGTTTGAGGCTTTGCAATGTAGGTTCCAGGGCGCTTCACCGTAGCTGTAATTTTTGAGCGCAAACTTTCGGAGCCGAACGCCTTCAATTTTGCAACAAGGCGACCTTGCATATCGAACACATCATAACTAGCCTCATGCGGAACAGCGTGCAGCGTAGGCTTTCCAATCGCAATCGTCTTTTCGCTTTCAAAGTTCAGCCAGTCGATATTGACGTAGTTTCCGACAATTTCAAGCTTGAGCACATGTTCGCCCGCCGAAAGACTCACCTTCCCGGCATCGACAGTCGAATAAGTTTCCCAGTCCGCGCCTTGCGGGAACGCGACATTGTCCAAGGCGACCTTGCCATCGACATACAGCTTCATGCCCGTATTTTCCGAAGAAGTCGCATAGCGGACTGAAACCGCATAATCTTCTTTTTCAGCAACTTTCACAGTGTACTCAAGCCATTCGCCCTCTTGCGTGTAACCAACGGCATAGCCATCGCCGGCCTTCACGATATCAACAGCGTCTTCGCGATATTCACCACCCTTGTTGTCATCATCCAAATCAAGATAAGCCTTGCCCGAACCGCCTACATCGTAATTTTCGACTTCGACTTTACCAGGAATCTCCATAGCCGTATCCTTGTAAGGGGCTTGCGGAATAATCGGCGTGATATACACACGATAGCCATACTTTGTATTCGTGATATTTACAGGCACCGTAATCTTTCCGCCACTTACATCGTAATCCTTATTTGATACAGTCGTGGTCGAAGGCACTGCCTTGTCCTTATTTTCCCATACAACATATTCAACAGAGACATTTACCTGACTGCCAAATTCTGCAGGGATGCCCGAAATATTCACATTCACATCGCCCTTGGTGTTGCCGCCAAGCACGATACTTGCAAAGCCCTTCTTCTTGTCGAGAGCGGCAAAACCGTCCACGCCATCGCTCTTGTCGTTCGGCGGGGTCACTTTAGCCATGTAACCGCTCATGTCGCCATACCACTTATAAAGCCACCAGCCGCCACCACGTTCATTGTCCTTGGTGAGAAGGCTCCCCAAACGACCTGGAAGCGGTACAAACCACCAGGAAATCATTGCGCTTTCGACGCCGTGACGTTCAAACTTTGCAATAAACGGCACAGACAAACCCGGGCAACCTTCTTCGGAATGCTCCGTCGAAGAATATTCGTTGATGCTCAGCGGACGCGGAGTCACGTTATACTTTTTTTCAAGCGCGCGGTAGGTTTCGACAGCTCCAACAAAGCCACCACTCCCCCACTGGTGCCAGCTCACGACATCGGGCAAGCAGTTATTCTGTGCACAATACTTGATAAACGCTTCCATTTGCGAAGCGTGGTAGAAAGAGTACGAAGGGCCGATAATCTTTGCACCAGGGTCCATCTGCCGAATCAAATCGTAAGTCTGTTTCCAGAGACCGGAATTGAAGTCGATATTCGATTTCCAAGTGTCATTCGGCTCGTTCCAGATTTCGTAACCGTCAAAATTCTTGTTGTTTGATTTAAGCTTGTCGTTGATGACCGATTTTACTTCATTTTTCCAGTGGTCCATATTCTGGAACTTGTACGGCCATCCCGGCAAAACGTCAGCAAGGCGAATCTGAATTTTCGCACCAATGCTTTCGACACGGGGAGCCACAAGGAAAGCCCCACCAATCGGCTGTTGGCGACCGTTACCGCTGCGCGCCGGAGAAAGGAACACGTTCGGCTTGAGCGGGGCGACATCACGCTCGATATTGCTCGGAAGACTCTCAGTAAGGCCATAAAGCGAGCCCGTCGCCACATGCGTCACCGGCTTGATGCTATCGCCAAGACTTACACCCAGATTCACCGCGGCCTGAGAAGCAGAAACCGCCAAAAATACAAAGAGAAATTTGTTTTTCATACCACATCCTTTTTACCACAATAAAAAATACCCCCATAAAGGGGGTATTTCTGCAATTTGAGCGTTTTTATTGTCGGATTGACAAAACTACTTGCAAGTAAATCCCTGCAACTCAAGCCCGGCCCGCATTTCGCCGTAAGTCGAAGTGCGCTTCATGTCCATCGCCTTCATGAATCGGCAATCATTGTCGATATGCATCTGGAAACCCGTCATCGTCGGGGTCACCTCGCCCTTGCCGCTTGCACGGATATGTTCCATCATTTGGTCGCGCTTGTCAAACTGTTCCGGCGGCACAAACACGTCCGTCACGATATCGACATTTTCAATTTCTGAATCGCCGAACACAAACGAAATCGTCACAAGATTCTTGAGTCCATTGAACTGGCCATCCACCTTGCAGACAAGATTCTTGTGCGCATTCTTCTTTTTCGGTTTGTTCTTTGCCCTTTGCGTAGCATTCGGCTTCGGCGTGTAATCCAAAGCGCTCAGAAGTTCAGGCTCCTTGACAACGCCCACGCGCTGGTTGACAATGCGACCGTCCTTGATAAAAAAGAACGTCGGAAACGCCTGAATCGGGAGCGTATTCTTGATTTTCTCGATATTAGGCTCGTCAATCCCGATAGACGCGATCTTGATATCGCTGTAATTTTTTGCAATACCGATAAGCGTCGGAATCATGACAAGGCACGGCGGGCAGCTCGTCGACGAAACTTCAAGAATCACAGGCTTCTTGGAATGCAGAATTTCCTTTTCGAAATTGTCATCGTTGATTTTAACGATTTTAATATCTTCGGACGCCCCCGCCGCAAGAACCGCAGACACAACAAAGATAGCGACCTTCATCGCCAAATTTTTTCTTAAGCCGTTCATTTTCGTTTCCTTAGGTTTGATGATAAGATACAAAAAAGCCGACCCTGCGGCCGACTTTTCCATCCATTCTAAGGATTTAGATTACTTTGCGCAACCCGTGCCGAGAGTCCCCATCATCACACTCACACACTGGGCTTCTATCGCCGCCGCTTCTGCACTGCCTGCCGGATATTCAAGGCATTCGCCAAAGACCCCCGGGACATCGCAAGAAACCATCGCACCCGTTGCCGGAGTATCAGTAGTGGGCGTGCCTGTAGCAGGCGTATCAGTTGCAGGAGGATTCGTGGCCGGAGCTGCATTTTCGCAACCCGCCACAGGATTGCCCAAAGTCTGCATATCCCACTGAGCGCCATTGCATTGAGCCAATTCAGAATAACCCGTAACAACGACCGTTGCGCACTTGTTCACAGTCTGGGAACAAGTGTAGTTGTTATCCAGATCAAAGAACTTATCAACACTCGCCGGGAGTGTATCCTGTTTTGGACCGGCAGCCGGAGCGTTTGGCGAACTATCGTCACTACAGGCAACAAACGAAGCCATAGCAATGGCAGCAATAGGAAGAATCAGTTTTCTCATAATGTGTACTCCTTAAAATAATTGGTAGGGATAAACTATAAAAAATACGAACAAAAAACAACAGATAAAGTGTTGAAATTTGTATTCAGATATCAAGCAGATTAATTTGGTCCCCAGTGGTGACACATTTCAACTAGCTATCCAACAACACCCACAAGAAGGTGGATGCGTCCCATCGCGGATGCACATACGGGCCATAAGGCCTATGCCGACTGTCACAGGGATTTTCGTAATCTCAGGCAAAATGCGCAGAAACAATTCTGCACATTTGCACACCAACAATATAAGTTATCAAAAGTTCTCTGTCAAGAGGTTCCAAGCCCCCAAAACTCAACTTCTTCGAAATTCGTCCCATAACTCGGAGCCATTGTATCTCAAGCATAAAGAATCTAAATTCTTCTACAGGGAAAAAATAACATGTTCAATGCATCACTTTCATGGATCAAAAGCAAACAAGTCTTCCTGAAAATTCAGGCGGGCACGGGAGACAATTTGCAGCAAGAAGACATCCAAAAAGGATTTGTCGATTATTGTCTTTGGTCTACTTTCAAGCCGGAAAATATAGACATAGACGGGGAACTTGATATGGAAAGCATCGACAGCGGAATGGTCCTGTTCAGGGAAAACTGCACCCCCGGAGAGGCGCTGGAATCGAGCTGCCGGCAAGCCTTCGGCACCGACTTCGACAAGGACGATGTTATGGTACTGATGCTGAAATGACACCTTTCCCGAATAAGGAAATAGAAATCCAAAAATGTTATCGGGTTTGTAAAAGCAATCTTTTTACTTTTGTGGTGAATTCTTCAAATGAAATATTTTTCCATTGATGATGATAGTTGCTTACCGCTTCGGAAACCGGACGTTTATTGTAGCCCTCTCGCCATTCATAGAAAACATCAAATTCATCTCGGCGTTGTTTGAGATATTGATTGTCAGGACCGCCAAGTTTGACGGAAATATCTTTAAACGCTCTAGTGAATGTTTCATACCCTAAAGCGGATTTCGCCTTTTCATTAAACTTCGCAAAATAGTACGCAACAAAAGATTTGTGTTCATTGATTTCTTCTTGAGTCATATAAATTCCTTTTTATGGATAAACTGTTATCTTCTAATTGTCATAACCACGCCACGTAGTGCACAATATAAAAATATCCTCCCCCTCGCTTAGGAACTCTGCCCCTAAAACCTCGCTTGACCGCAGACAACCATTAGAGTATTTTAAACAAAGTCAAACATTCTCCGGAGACCCGCCAAATGCAAGGTAAACCGTCACACTACTTCGTCATCCGCTCGCCGTACGTCCAGCTAGTGCTTACCGGCGTAAAGACATTTGAATGGAGGACAAACGCAAAAATGTTTGCGAACAAGCGCCTCGCCGTCGCAGTCTCCAAATCTCGCGCCCATGAAGACGACCTGCAAAACGACATCGCCAAGTGGGAAAAACTGTGGAGCAAATTCCTGAAGAAAGCGACCGCAAAAGACCGCGAAACCGCGCTCGCAAAACTCAAGAGAAACCGCGCCAAGGCCGAAAAGCTGTTCGACAAGACAAACGGATGCGGCATGATTATCGGCGAAATCGTGACGGGCGACGTCGCCACCTACGAAGGACTCCTGGGCGTTCCCGTACTGGAATTCAAACTCTGGCCGGAATCCGAATGGATGGAATCTCCCGGCGGCCTCGGCGTACGACACATGCCAGAGAGGACAGGGGAATAAAACTCTTTCCTATTTCGGCAAATGTGAGTTATCTCAAAGATGATCAAATCGTTTGTATAGCCATTGGTTTACATCCTAATTGAAACCCAAGACGAAAATGGCGCAGCCGGAGTTTTACTTGTACTCTTTAAAGAGATGTTTTAGCTTAATTATTATAATTCTAGAAATGTTCTTGACAATTACATTGACTATTTATATATTATACACATATGAGCAGTAAGATAAATTTAGTAGAAGACCAAATAAGAAAGTCGGACAAGATTCCTAAGATTGTCGCACTAAGCTTTTTTTCTGGCGCCATGGGACTTGACATAGGCTTATCGAAAGCAGGTATAAAGGTTTTGCTTGCATCCGAAATAGAACCAAATGCAAGACGAACAATTCTAACGAATGAGCCGAACATTGGTCTCATAGGTGATATAAGCGATTATTCTGCCGAAGACATCAGAAAATACGCTAATTTACCTAAGAATCAAGAAATTGATGTAATGGTAGGAGGCCCTCCATGCCAAGCGTTTTCCACCGCAGGTAAGAGAGAGAGTTTTTCCGATGCACGCGGAAACGTGTTCCTCACCTACATTGACCGTATCCTTGAATTACGCCCTAAGTACGCAGTAATTGAAAATGTTCGAGGCCTCTTATCCGCCGCTTACAACCCGCCTAAAAAAGAAAGTTTCGGATTCGCAATGCCAACTCCTAAAAATGAAAAGGGGGGAGCATTAGCTTATATCATAAAAAAATTGGAAGATGGTGGATATGGGGTTTCATTCAATTTATACAATGCTGCAAATTATGGAGCACCCCAAAAAAGAGAACGAATAGTCATTATTTGTTCGCGAGACGGTTCAAAAGCGCCGTATTTGACCCCGACTCATTCGGAAACGGGCTTGTTCAATTTACCCAAATGGCGAACCGTTTCCGAAGTGTTGAACGACCTAGATGAAAATGTCCAGGAATATTCAAAATTCTCCGAAAAAAGACTAAAGTTCTTCAGAATGCTGAAGGCCGGCCAGTATTGGAAAGACCTCCCCGAAGAAGCCCAAAAAGAAGCAATGGGTTCAAAACTGCAACTTGGCGGTGGAAAGACAGGGTTCTTTAGAAGATTGGCTTGGGATTTGCCTTCTCCTACGTTGGTAACAGACCCGACAATGCCGGCTACAGATTTATGCCATCCTGATAAGGATCGTCCTTTGAGTGTTCAAGAGTACAAACGAATTCAAGAATTTCCTGACGATTGGAAGCTTTGTGGTGACATCAAAGCCAAATACAAACAGGTTGGAAATGCCGTGCCAGTTAGCTTAGGCATGGCAATAGGTAAGCACATTGTGAAATTGCTTGAAGGAAAAAAAGTCAAACAAATTGAAGGATTCCCGTATTCTCGCTATGTAAACACGGATGTAGACACATTCAAAAAACTGGTAATGTCTAAGAAAGAAATAGTAGGTCAGTTAGAATTGAATTTCTGATTATTACCATAAAGAGTCATAGTAATCGTCCATAGAATTGTAGTGAGATTTGAAATCGCGAACCAAGTCGTTTATTTTTTCTCTATTTCTTTTACTATGCCTGAATCATGCAAAACAGCATCTGCTGCATTGCGTATGTTTTTTGAGAGTGTTGAATGATATTGTCCTTTGCCAGATATGTGCTCCCACAATTCTCTTCCCACAAAAGTTTTTTTCTTCCAATCTTTGACATAAGTTTCTAGCAATTTAGAAGTGACGGTCGCTGCGTTTTTCTTGCCGTAGGTAATGCCAATATACGCTTTATTGCCTTTTTTTTCAACGCTGGATAGTTCTTCATCATAATGCTTAATCTGCCCCTTATCTAAATCGTTGAATCCACTTTTTATTTCAAAGAATGTCTTTTCTCCATCTTTATCTATCACTAAATCGAACTTAGTTTTTTTGCCTTCGTTATAGTTCTTGCCATCATATATATGTTCATTTGAATATAAAAGCAGGTCTTGGACAAGAAAGCCCATGGATGTCACGATACTTCTGGAAACAGCTTGATATGTATAAAATTTGATAAAATCTTTTGGATTGTCAAATTTCAATGCATAACATAATAAGGGATTTGTATTTAGATCATTTATTGTAATTTCTTTAATCTTTTCCAGCTGTTTTGCTATAAATTTTTTTGTAAAAAGCTGTATAAAGTTTTCTTCTATTGTGCAATCATTATTTATTTCTTTTTGCAGTTCTTCTATAGCTTTTATTTCCTTTTGTGTTAATTTTTTCCCGTTTGGGAGGGGGCTAATTTCGTTCACAGACGCTTGTTTAAATTTTTCTAGCGAAGAATATTGGGACTTGATTATTTCCAGTTTTTCTTTGAAAGAACGACTCGAACTCGTCATATGAATTAGACATCCTTTTTTTATGAATTCAGATACAGAGGCCGCCATTTTTCTTTAATCTACGATGCAAAAAAATGTTTTTTTATTTAACGTATCAAGACACGCGTTTCCTATAATCAATTGTAAAAGGGATTTATGTTCTATAATTAAGTATTTTCTGGATAGCTTCGCATTCAGCTAAATCCACGTATAAACACTTTGGATTCATTATAACAACAGCTCGTGCAAACTGAATAAATTCTTCCTCACTGAGTTTGTCACTTGCTGGTATGCCAAGCATTGTATTGAGAGCCCCCCATTCTGTTTGCCCCGTCCTTGAGCTAAGACGATACCATTTTTGAATGGTTGTGCCTGCTCGTATTTTATCGCTGGAGCTGTTTTCTGTATTGTCTTTGTTTTTAATCTGAATCAGGTCGCCGTTTTTATTGCACAAGTCAACAGCTTTGATGCAGCTGCCCCAGCAAGTGGCCCATCCATATTTTAGTACTTTCGTATGGATATATTCCTCGAGAATCAAACCGATTATATTTTCGGCTCCCATTGAAAGCCTGTGGCCAAAACGAATAAGAGCAATGTCATTAGGGGTAAAAGATTTTATTCGTGCTCCAATAAGATTGTCTATCAGTTTATCCGGTACCGTAGTCATTTTTCCAGATATTCGTTTTGATGGCCTATGGTTGTAGGCATTGAAGAATTTGTTTATGAACGATTCAACATCTGCTTGACTTGCGTTTGAATTTTGTTGTAACCAAACAGGAGTTACAATTTTGAATCCGGATTCTTCCGTTTCCTCTGAATAATATTGATTTGCAAGTTCTATTATTTCTGATGTGTTCATTTTTTTATCTCTCCTACATTAGTAACATTATACAGATCCATTATGTTTATGTTGAGATATTGAATTAGGACTATCGCCTTACGAAAGGAGATGTTTCTTTCTCCTCTCTCGATCATTCCTATATAGTTTTTATGCATTTCAACAGCATTTCCAAGCTGTTCCTGACTTATGCATTTCTTTTCTCTAGCTTTCTTAACTAGTAAGCCAAAATTTTTTAGGAAGGGATCGTTCATTTTTTCAATTATATAAATGAAATTCAAAAGAGCAACACACTATCCGTTGTTTTTTGCGTTTTTTGGTATTTTTGTTGCCTAATAGTGCTGTTTTGAGTTATGTTTAGATAGAAGGTTAATAAACAATAGGATCAAATTATGGATTTCAGCACTTTTGAACGGCTTTACATTCCTTATTGCGAAACAACAAATGTGAGTAGTGGTAAGGCAAGATCTTATTATCTTGCAATTAAATATTTGGCAGAATATCTAAACTTGCCGAATCTTGGTTACGGGAATGCTTACAAGATTCTCGAAAAAGAAAATGACCTTAGCGAAAGGAATAGCATTTTTTACAGACAGCTACTTCGCCAATGGGATGATGATGGTCATAGCTCCTATTTAAAAAATGGATTCGTTCAAGCGGCCATCTCTTATTTTAGGAAATTTGCTGCAGATAACAATTTGCTGTAGCAGATACCCAGTCTCTATCACTATTTTATAGAACAATAACCCCTATGATTTTTAGCATAGGGGTTATTTAGATTTATCTCAAAAAATCTTCCCTTCTATTGAGCCGGCCCCTGTTGTTTTGCATAATATGATCTTATTCCTGTTTTGGGGCCATTTTTGTATTAAGTGATTGCGATCTAGCCTCTTTTCATCAATAAAAAGATTCACACTGTTTTCAAAAGTTAACTCATTATTTTTACGTTGGATGACTGTTTTTTCGTCGATTCTGTCACGCTCATCGTGCAGTTCGAAATTTATTGATGTAAATCCAATTTGCCAGAAAGCCATATCCAACAATTTCATCTGCGTATATTCTAGGTTCCCTTTTTGGAGTGTTACCCTATAACTTTCTAATTGATCAAAATTATTTTTATAAAATTCTATAAGATTGTTCAAGGATGTTTTGTTGTATGTTTTCGTCGTTACTTGTTCATATGCGACACCTTTGGCAAAATACTGATCATAGGCGGGAACACATCCCAGAGTTCCTAAAAGGACTTTTGTTATCAGGATTGTCGACAGATCAGATTCTACTTCTTCCTTGTACAATAAATCGGAAACACTTTTTCGAACATCGGAGTAGTATTCAGTGATTTTTTCTGATAAATCCCATAATGCCAGGTTCAGTTCTGAATTGATAAGTTCTTTACATCCTGCTCCTTGAAGACGCTTGTCCGAGTTCAAAATCATTTCAACAACTTTGCGATGGATTTTGTTATCTTGTTGCAGGAGGAAGGAGGATCCGCGATACATTCCCCAGCTAGCAAGATAAAAAGCCAGATGAAGGCAAAGGCGGTCTTTGTCACTCTCTGTTATGGACTTTTTATTTCGAACTTCACAAAAAGCCGAGTAGCAGTGTTCCCAAGAAAGATATCGACTATTTTCTTTTTTGCAGAATCGCCAATACTCTTCCGTGTTTTTTATGAGTTTTTCTATAAGGTACTGTTTTTTCGGTTTTGTATTTGCTGTGGGACATGTTTTCATATTTGGGTTATATGTTATGTTCAGCCAAGTATTGCAATAATGAGTTCATGTTGCGATCATACCAGTCATTAGTAACAAAGTAATGTTCATTTCTGATAGAAATATCATCGGCATAATATCTGGATCTGCCATGATTATCATTACGCCCAGCATCAGTTAGCTTTAACACTGGGTAGCGAAGATTTCCAAATGTACGACGGCAGTATGCAGCGTCTTGTAAATTGGATACCTCTTCGTTAGATAAATTGCCGCTTTTCAAAAGATCATACAGTCTGGTTTTAACAATAAATCCAGGTCTTAATTCAGCCAAATTCTCATTTACTTGAGCTTGCGCTGGAGCGAGGTTATTGAACCTTCGAATCCTATTTTGTCTTCCTGGATTAATCTCTGTCATCTTCCAAAGTTTTACAGCTCGAATAAACAATTCGCTTTCGTCAGCTATATTGTCGGTCAAATTGCAAAGTGGAATCAATATGCTTGATTTAAATTCTTCATTTGCGATAATCTTTAGATCAACTTCGCAATTATTTTCGGAAAAAAAGTCTCTTAGATTATTGATATTTGCATTTAATTGGGTTAAAGTAGTATCTCCAATTCTAGGCGAAATAAATGTTAGTTCTATGGCACTATTTGGGAAAAAGGATTTCGTCATTAAATAGTTTCTGAAAAATTTATGAATTACTTTTTTTTGAGTGTCTTGATAATTTAAACCGTTTTCATGAAAAGCTGATTCATAGGCAAAAATTTTGTACGACCTCCTTCAAACAAAAGACCTAATAAATCACATTCGGTGGATTCCAATACGGTTGAAAAGGATTGTGGTCGATTGCCTGATGTAAAACGAAAAACAGAAAAACGTTCATCATCTTGAAAACGATTATATAGAGTTTCTAGCTCTGATTCATTATATTGCTGCCAGAATCTAGACACCTTGAAGTTAGTTTGAACAATCTGACAGCCTTTACAATGTCTCAGCCAGGAATAAAGCATGCTTTCTGCTATTTCTATTTTCATTCTGGATTCCTTTTCAGTTAAACACCTGCAAATTAAAATAAATTATTTCCATACAAAAGTCCAAAGATTTTTTTGCGTTAGGGATAGTGACCCCTTGGGGACAAGACTCGCATAGCGAGGCTTGGTTCTAGGAGGCGAGCGGCAAGCGAAAGCGTAGGCGATTGCCCCTAGAATATAGCCCGACCCGGCCCTTCGGCAAGCTCAGGGACCTGGGCCGGGGAACGCCTTGTAAAATTTTCTTGCTTCCATGGCGCAAGCGCCAAATGCTAGGCTCAGTCATAAAAATAAGCAAGCTTATTTTTGCGACATTCGCCTTACGCATTTGTGCCAACATTTTCGATATTAGGTACATTAATGCAGCACGTGATTCTCTGTCAAATGGAGAATCGCGTCTTTTTTTATTCTGTAATTTCAGAATTAGGGGACGCCTCTAACATCAACCGGTCACAAATTGTGACCACATGGAGGCAAAAAGCACCTATCATGAATGAAAATATTGACAACTTGTCAAAATTTGATTACATTATAAAAAGATACACGGTCAGAATAACTCATAAGGCTTTAAAGAACCTTGATAAAATGCCCAAGCCAGAACAGGAAAAGTTCTTCCGTTTGAAAACGGCTTTGGAAACAAGAGGTCCTGAACAGCCCTCGTTTATGAATTATTCTAAACTCGGTATGAACATGTATCATTGCCATTTGTCAAGAAAATGGGTTGCATGTTGGAAAAATGAATCGGGAACTTTAACTATAGAGGTCTACTATGTTGGCAGTCGTGAAAGCGCCCCCTACGCACGGCACTAAGAAGCCGGTATCCTTCAAGATCGAAGGAGAACAGATTCCCGACTTCGTTTTGGGGATGCTCAAGTACATGTTTCCGAAATGTGTCAAGATTTATGAAACGCCGCTCAAAAAACGTCATGATATGGATGAGGAATCGGTTGTGCTCGAAAGTACCGATTGGAACAAGAGAATGTCCGCGGAAATGACACCAGGCAAGGCCATCCGTGCCGACCGTGGGCTTCGCGGATGGACGCAGAATGTTCTCGCGCAAAAACTCGGCATCTCTATACAGAACCTTTCTGCGATGGAACATGACCGTCGTCCGGTATCCAAGAAAATGGCCGCAAAGCTGTCTCAAATTTTCGACGTCCCGCCTGAAACATATTTCAAATTCTGACTGTAAAATTTTCTTGCACCCCTAGCCAACATTTTCGATATTAGGTACATTAATGCAGCACGTGATTCTCTGTCAAATGGAGAATCGCGTCTTTTTTATTCTGTAATTTCAGAATTAGGGGACGCCTCTAACATCAACCGGCCACAAATCGTGACCACATGGAGGCTAAATGACCAAGAACACAAAAAATGTGACTGTTGCGCCAGTCAAATCAGAAATGTCCCTGATAGACGAGAACTTGCTCAAATCGCGTATTTATACCATCCGAGGGGCCAAGGTCATGCTTGATGCCGATTTAGCCGAAATTTATGGGTATAGTACCGGAGCTTTTAACCGGCAAGTCAAGAATAATATTGAGCGTTTTGCGGAGGATTTCCGGTTCCAATTGTCCAAAAGGGAAGTTGAAGAATTGCGATGCAAAAATTGCACCGCAAATATCAGCACAATGAACCGCTCCTATCCCTTTGTTTTTACGGAACAAGGTATTTACATGCTCATGACCGTGTTGAAAGGCGATTTAGCGATACAACAGAGTATGGCCCTCATTCGTCTTTTTAAGCAGATGAAAGACTATATCGTTGCAGAAAATCAGCAACTGCTCGGAACTGCGGGAATCGCCCAGATTGCAGCGCAGACTGCTCAAAATACACATGAAATTGCGGTGGTTTCTGCCGAAGTAAAGGAACTTTCCGGCGAAGTTCGCGACATTCGGAGTGATTTGGGAAAAATCAATATGGACCTCCAGATGGTCATGGAAAATTTCGTCGATCCATCGACTTACAAGCACTTCTTGATTCTGAATGGACAGAAGTTGGAAGCCGATGTCGCCTACGCACAGATTTACGGCATGGCGAAGAAAACGCTGTTGATTGTCGATAACTATGTTGACATCAAGACGTTGAATTTGCTCAGAAATGCGCACAAAGGCGTTTCCATCTTGATTGCGAGTGACCAATATACCCGCAAACAGACGATATGCTCAACGATTTTCGTGCTGCGATGCCGGGCATTTCGATTGACAAAATTTCTGCTGCGCACAAGTTCCACGACCGATACATTCTAATCGATATCAAGACCAAAAGCGAAAAGCTGTACCATTGCGGGGCTTCTAGTAAGGACGCCGGCAATAAGATTACGACTATTGTTCAACTGGATGACATTGAGGCATACCGGAACATGTTTGAAGAACTGTACGCCAAGCAGGAAACTTAATTACAAAAGCGAGGTAAAAATGAACTATACATTTACAGAAAAAGAAGTTGAAATGATGTACAACTGGGGAATGTACGCTGATGGGGAAAGCGGCTTCAATGAAGAAGAAAAAAAGTTGTACGATAAATTGGAGCGAATATTTACGCCATTACAAAAAGAAAAAAATAATGCGCAAAAGGTTGTAGAATTTTTCAAAGAAATTAGCAATACATACGAGAACGTAAGTTATTACTGGAGTACTGGGACCTGTATCAAATTTATTGACTATGATAAAACACTTTGCTTTGACACTAAAAAAACTAAATACACAGATGTGGTGCTCGAGGTGTCGAAGGTTATAAACAAATTAAAGTTGAAAAAGCGAGAAGATTAATAAATGCCGAAATAGCCACAATCCAGAATGGGAAGTAGGCACATTGCTCTTGTAAAATTTTCTTGCACCCCTAGCCAACATTTTCGATATTAGGTACATTAATGCAGCACGTGATTTTCTGTCAAATGGAGAATCGCGTCTTTTTTTATTCCGTGATTTTGGAATAAGGGGACGCCTTCAACTAATCAAAGGAGGCGCAATGGCTCTATCTAATATCGACATCGCTACAATTCTTTCAATGGAAGAATCGCAGACTTTTGACCGCAAAAGCATTAATATTGCTCCGCGTGATTTTTCCAACCATGTCTGCGCATTCGCCAATGCCGATGGCGGCATTATCGTAGTCGGCATTTCGGACAAGACCAAACGCATAGAAGGCGTTGATTCTCGGGAACGTCAAATAAACGAGCTATTACGAGTACCGATGGATTTCTGCCTGCCTACGGTTCCATTCGTTCATGAATTTGTGGATTGTGTAGATTCAAACGGCAAGGCAAACCATGTTCTTGTTTTCCATATAGAAGCGAGTCCGCTTGTTCACGAGAACCAAGCGCATGACGCCTATATACGGATTGGAGACAAATCAAAAATTCTTTCTTACGAGGACCGCATGACGCTTAGCCTAGACAAAGGATTGCGCTCGTTTGAAGATATTTTGGTTCCAGATTCAAGTTACGACGATATTGATGAAGTTTACCTCAAGGAGTATCTGCAAATGGTAGGATACTCAAGAAGCCCTCGGGAGTATCTATTGCAAAACAAGAACTTTGCCAAGGAGAAGGCCGGCGAAATACGGCTAAGCGTTGCAGCTATATTACTATTCGGAAAGAATCCGCAGCAGTTCTTTCCTCGCGCTCGTGTACGCTTTATCCGCTATGAGGGTACCGAGGAAAAATTTGGAACTGAGATGAATGTCATCAAGGACGTAATCTTTGAGGGGCGAATTCTTGAACAGATTCGGCAGGCTGTTGCCTATATTCAGACGCAAATCAAGGAACGTACGTATTTGACCAAGGGCGGAATTTTTACCACAGAACTTGAGTATCCTGAATTTGTACGTACAGAACTAGTTGTCAATGCGGTAACACATAGGGATTACTCTATTCGCGGAACAGAAATTCAAATCAAGATGTTCGATGATCACTTGGTTGTCGAGTCACCTGGCAATTTGCCGAGTCAAGTAAAAATTGACAAGATTAGGAATGCGCATTTTGCACGAAACTCACACATCGCGGAGTACCTAAAGGATTACAAGTATGTTAAGGATTTTGAAGAAGGCGTTGACCGAATGTATCGAGAAATGGAGGCGTCAGGTTTACCTGTGCCTGAATACCGTCAGGATTCTTTCATTTTGAAGGTCATTGTCAAAAATTCAGGTTTTGCCCTTCAGAAAACGGGATTTGAGTCCGAAAAAACGGGATTCGCTCTTCAAAAAACGGGAATTGAATCTGAAAAAACGGGATTTGCTCTCCAAAAAATGGAAATCGCATCTATTGTATTAAATTCAGGTTTTGGGAAGACAATAAAAGAAAAAATGAAAAAAATCATTGATGAAATAGACGAAAATCAAGTAATTGCAGCAAAGGATATTATGAAAATTTTAGCGTGCAAGCCAACCGCCGCAACAGAGATGATTAAACGAATGCGCTCGCTAAATCTTTTGAATAAAATAGAAGGAGTAGGACCAGGTCGTTATTCCTTAAATTTTCTCTCAATAACCACACCGAAGGACTTGTAAAATTTTCTTGCTCCCGTGGCGCAAGCGCAAAATGCAGATGTACGTAAACTACTATGATCGTTATGTAAAGCAGGATTTCAAAAAACCGACTATCGGCATTTTACTTTGCAAAGAGAAGAAGGATACCCTTGTGAAGTTGACGTTACCCGAAAAAGCAAATATTTATGCCCCCACTTTTCTATCTTTCACGTCATGCAAAACGAAAACATTCAAGAAAAGATCAAGGGCAACCCGATTGCCCTTTTGCCTATCGCCGTGTTCCTGGTACTTTATCTGGGTCTCGGCATCACGTTTGAATATATCCTCAAAATCCCGATGGGATTTTACAACATCCCGATTGTCGCGGCGTTCCTGGTGGCGATTTTCGTGGCTTGCGTACAGAACCGCAAGCTGAATTTTGACCACAAGATGAATGTGATGGCAGGTGCACTTGGCGACCGCAATATTTTCTTGATGATCCTGATTTTCCTTTGCGCGGGCATTTTCGCGGGGATTCTCGGGCGTTCAAGCGCTTCGGCGGCAGCATACTTGCTCTTGGATTTCATTCCGGCGCAGTTTGCGGTGGTGGTGCTGTTCGTTGTCGCGGCGTTTGTCTCTACGGCGATGGGTACGTCTGTTGGCACAATTGCAGTGGTCTCCCCGATTGCGGTCGAAGTCGCACAGATGGCGGGCTTTGGCGTTCCATTCTGCGTAGCGACGGTGATTGGCGGCGCGATGTTTGGCGACAACTTGAGCTTTATTTCGGATACGACGATTGCGGCTACGTCTACGCAGGGCTGCAAGATGAAGGATAAGTTCCGTGTGAACTTTCTGGTGGCAGCTCCGGCGGCACTTCTCGCGATTATCATCATCACGGCAATTTCCTTTGTGACCAAAGCAAATACGGTTGCAGAAAATTCCTACAATCTCGTACAACTTATTCCTTACGTTCTCGTGTTGGCGCTCGCGCTCACGGGCATCAACGTTTTTGCAGTTTTGCTCATCGGCATTGTCGCAGCCTCCATCATTATGGTGGGTTCTGGCACGCTTAATATGATTGGCCTTTTGCAGAACATCGGGAACGGCATTTCGGGAATGTACGAGACAATTCTCGTGGCGGTTCTAGTGAGCGCCTTGTGCGGGCTCATCCGCATTCACGGCGGTTTTGCGGCTCTGTTAGACTTTATCCATAAAGTGTTCAAGGGGCACCGCAGCGGTCAAGTGGGCGTTGGCCTCTTGGTGAGCGCACTCGACATTGCTACAGCAAACAACACGGTCGCCATCGTGATGGCAGGCCCGATTGCAAAGCAGATGGGCGACGAATACAGAATCTCGCCGAAAAAGACAGCTTCGCTTCTGGACATATTCAGTTGCGTGGTGCAAGGCATTTTGCCTTACGGCGCACAGATGCTCGTGGCACTTGCAGCCATTTCAACGGCTATCCCGAACGCAAACATCAGCGCATTCGACCTCATTCCCTACATGTTCTATCCATTCCTGTTACTTGTCAGCGTACTCATATTCATTGCAATTTCTCCACGCAAGAACAAACAATAAATTCAACAATATTTTGCACTAACGGTTCCCCGCCTCTGCAGGGATTTTTTTCATATTCCAATTTAGACTGCCCCACAACTACTCCTCATATATGTTACTTTGTAGTTTACAATTGAGTCGGTTAAACGTCTCAAAATAAAATTAAGAAGGCAATCATGAAAAGCGTAAAAATTATGGCGATAGCCATGCTAGCGTTGATGGTGACAACATCATTCGCAGCACGAATTGTACAATCAAAACTAGGCGATATCGAAATCACTAAAACACAAGATGCAAGCGAAGTTGTCTGCACCGCAGAATTCAATGACGAACTGACAATTGTCAAAGAAGCAGAAACAAAAGTTCTCGTCAAAGGCCAATGCGGGCAAGGTTGGGTTGATAAAGATAAGGTCGTGTATGTGGTGAAAAGACCAGGAGACAAAAGCATTACTTTGGATGAACAGGTTCTCGTAGACTGGACCGATAATCCGAGTGCCATAATCGTTTTTGAACACCCCGATATTGATGATGAGGAGGTGAAAATGGACCGCGATTTCAAAGAATACCTGACATACACAATCGATCGTGAGCAAACAGAAAGACGAAATGGAGAGAACTGAGCTCACGCATCAGCGCTGCCCTGCGGGGCAGCGTTTTTTTATAGACATTTTCCGTTTTTGCATTTTTTAACGTAGATTTATAGCATGAAACTCGCCCTGAAAATAGTTGCGATTTTGCTCATCATTTGCGCTACAAGCGTGACGACTGCGCTTGTCATGAAGAAGCTGTACCCAGACACAAAACAGACGAGCATTACGAGCGAGTTTGTGGAACAGCAAATCAGCGAGATTTCGGAGCTTGCGACGCTCCATCACCACTACCGCAAAAACGCGAACTACCAGGACGCCAAAAAGCTTCTTGAATACATGCCCGACTGGAGAATCAACAAGTCCATCAAGGAATTTTCGCTCGTTTATCAGGGCGATGTCAAGCTGGGTTATGACTTGAAGGATATCAAGATTCTTGTCGAACCGAACTCGCAGAACATTTTCATTTATCTGCCGGAGCCCAAGATTCTGAGCCACAGCATTGATTTCGAAAGCATCCAGGTTCTTTGGGAAAAGCAGGGCTGGTTCAACAATATCCGCTTTGAAGACTTCAAGCAGTTCTTTATTTCTGAACAAAAGAAATACGAGCAAGAAAATAGTGCCGAGCTGAAGCGCAGGGCCCGCGAACACGCAATGAAGTTAATCCAGTTGCGGCTCGGGACAACCATCGAAAGCGGCTACAAGGTCAACCTGGAACAGCGCGACCACGTGCAAGAAATTCCGATTTCAAAATAAACTATAAACAAAACTGGCCGCCCCGCGAGGGACGACCAATTTAAACTTTAACTAGAGAACAGCGTTTTCAGCAGTGGCATCACTGTCTACTGCCTACTTCCTACTGTCTACTAATTAGTTACCGCGTTCGAAGCGGATGAAGTTCACGACCTTCAAGCTGGTAAGGCCGAGCTGCTTTGCAACGACTTCCTGGAGGTAGTCCTTGACAGAGAGCTTCTTCGGGTTCTTTTCAGACATGAAGAATTCCTGGTCTTCGAGAACGATTTCCTTAAGGACCTTAGCCACGCGGCCATCAATCTGGCGCTGCATGAATTCAGGCTTGGTCTGCTTGCCAGAAGCTTCGATCTGAGCCTTGGCAATTTCCTTTTCCTTTTCGATCGTTTCAGCCGGAACTGCAGCATCGTTCAAAGCAACCGGAGCGAAAGCAGCGGCCTGCATAGCGATGTCCTTAGCAGCCTGCTTGAGAGCAGCTTCGTCAGCAGAGCCTTCAAAAGCGAGTTCAGTGATAACACCGATCTTGCCCTTCATGTGGCTGTAAACGCCAAACACGGAGTTCGGAACCTTCTTGATTTCTGCAAACTTGCGGAAGTCAATGTTTTCCTGAATCTTCACGAGGACGTCCTGGAGGCGGTCATTGATCTTGACGCCATCGACGACAGCGTTCTTGAGATCTTCGACGGAAGCGATATCCTGCGTTTCAACAGCCTTGGTGGCCATAGCAGCGAGGGCAACGAAGTCGTCGTTGTTGGAAACCGGTTCAGTTTCGCAGGTGAGTTCGAAAGCGGCAGCCTTGTCAGCAGTTTCGATAAGGTAAACGCGGCCTTCCTTAGCAGCCTTGTCTGCGCGCTTTGCAGCGACAGCAGCACCGTGCTTGCGGAGGAGTTCAACGGCCTTGTCCATGTCACCGTCAGTTTCGACGAGTGCCTTCTTGCACTGCATCATGCCGACGCCAGTCTTCTGGCGGAGTTCGTTAACGAGGGATGCGGTAATCTGCATATTACTTGTCCTCGCCGTTGTCGAACTTCTTCACTTCTTCCTTGGATTCCTTCTTGTCAGCAGCGACGCGCGGCTTGACGTTAGCAGCGATATAGTCCACAATGAGCTTGAGGGACTTCACAGCGTCGTCGTTTGCCGGAATCGGGTAGTCCACGAGGGTCGGATCGACGTTCGTGTCGCAGATGCCGATGATAGGAATGTGGAGACGGCGAGCTTCTGCAACAGCGATCTTTTCGTGAGCGAGGTCGGTCACGACGAGAAGGCCCGGGAGGTTTACCATTTCGCGGATACCACCGAACACGTCGAGGAGCTTGGCGCGTTCACGAGTCTTGTCGAGGACTTCCTTCTTGGAGAGAGCCTGGAAGGTGCCGTCCTGTTCCATGGTGTCGATCTTGTCAATCTTCTTGATGGACTTGCGGACAGTCTGGAAGTTCGTGAGCATACCGCCCAACCAACGGTTGGTGACGGAGAACTGGTTGCAGGTAGCAGCAGCGTCGAGCACGCACTGACGTGCAGTCGGCTTCGTGCCAACGAAGAGCACGGTCTTGCCAGATTCAGAAATCTTGGCAGCAGCCTTAGCAGCTTCTTCGAGGAGGTCACGAGTCTTGGAGAGGTTGAGAACGTAGATGCCGTTCTTTTCTGCCAAGATGTACGGTTTCATTTTCGGATTCCAGCGCTGAGTCTGGTGACCAAAGTGGGAGCCTGCAGCAAGCAGATCTTCGACGGAAGGCAAATTAGCCATAGTATATTTTCCTTTTCGGTTGTTACTACCCGGACTGCAATTAAGCCACAAAGCGAAGTCAATATTAATTGTACCGCGCCACCGAAGCGACTCTTGCAAGCCGGTGATTGTTTATGCCCAGGCGATATTGCTTGGACGGGTGCAAAGATAGAAAAAGTAGTAGGAAGTAGGAAGTGGGAAGTAGGAAGAAAGTGCAAGAAAAAAGGCTTTCCGACATCTTATTACAAAAATATTACACAAAACTTATAATGGAGTTATTTCCGGCCCGTTCGGAGCATATTCAGAAATCCGGCGGGCTTAATAATTTTATCTTGTATCCGTAAAATTTTGCAGAGTAGCAGGATTTTCAATTAACCGTTAAATTAAAACACTATAGTAATATGAGTCTTAAAATCGTTGTGCTTGCAAAGCAAGTACCTGATACACGAAATGTAGGCCCGGACGCCATGACGCCGCAGGGTACTATCAATCGTGCCGCATTGCCCGCGGTCTTCAACCCCGAAGACCTGAACGCCCTGGAGCAAGCCCTTCGTTTGAAGGACCAGTTCCCTGGTTCCACCATCTCCGTCTTGACCATGGGTCTCCCGAAGTCCGCTGAAGTCGTCCGCGAAGCTTTGTACCGCGGTGCTGACTGCGGTTACGTCGTGACGGACCGCCCGCTCGGTGGTGCTGACACGCTCGCTACGAGCTACACGCTCGCCCAGGCTGTGAAGAAGATCGGTGACTACGACATTATCCTCGGTGGCCGCCAGGCTATCGACGGCGATACCGCACAGGTCGGTCCGCAGATTGCAGAAAAGCTCGGACTTACTCAGGTCACTTACGCCGAAGAAATCTTGAAGCTCGACGAACAGGCACGCAAGGTCGTGATCCGCCGCCACATCGACGGTGGTGTCGAAACTGTGGAAGCACCGCTCCCGCTGGTCGTGACCGTGAACGGCAGTGCAGCTCCGTGCCGTCCGCGCAATGCAAAGCGCATCATGAAGTTCAAGAATGCGACTGCAGTTGCCGAACGCAAGCCGGAAGATGCAGACAAGTACGCAGCTCTCATCGCTAAAAAGCCCTACCTCGACATCCCGCAGTGGGGTGCAGCCGATATCGACGCCGACCCGGCTCAGATCGGTAAGGCAGGCTCGCCGACGAACGTGAAGGCCGTCAAGAACATCGTGTTCAAGGCCAAGGAAAGCCGCACGCTCTCCGCAAGCGACGCCGACATTGAAGGACTTATCAAGGAACTTTTAGACGGGAAGATTATTGGCTAACCTATGAATAACGTATTTGTATATTGCGAAATTGAGGGAACCACCGTCGTTGACGTTTCCCTTGAACTGCTTTCTAAGGGTCGCAAGTTGGCCAACACTCTCGGCGTTCAGCTCGAGTGCATTTGCGCTGGCAAGGGCCTTGACGGCATTGAAAAACAGGTTTTCCCTTACGGTGTGGACAAGGTTCATGTGTTCGACGCCGAAGGCCTGTTCCCCTACACCACCAACCCGCACGCATCTCTCGTGGTGAACCTCTTCAAGGAAGAACAGCCGCAGATTTGCTTGCTCGGTGCAACGGTTATCGGCCGTGACTTAGGCCCGCGCATCTCCAGCGCCATGCACAGCGGCCTTACCGCTGACTGTACCGAACTCGAAATCGACAGCTTTGAAATGAGCATCGGTGGCGTGAAGAAGTTCTACGAAAACCAGCTCTGCCAGATCCGTCCGGCATTCGGCGGTAACATCGTCGCAACGATTGTGAACCCGGAACACCGCCCGCAGATGGCAACCGTCCGCGAAGGCGTGATGAAGAAGGAAATCGTGGACCCGAACTACAAGGGCGAAGTCGTGAAGCACGACGTGGCCAAGTACGTTCCGGAAACGGAATACGTGGTCAAGGTGCTCGAACGCCATGTGGAAAAGGCCAAGCACAACCTCAAGGGCGCTCCGATCGTGGTCGCCGGTGGTTACGGCATGGGCTCCAAGGAAAACTTCGACATGCTGTTCGAACTTGCCAAGGAACTCCACGCTGAAGTCGGTGCTAGCCGCGCCGCTGTGGACGCAGGTTTCGTCGATCATGACCGTCAGATCGGTCAGACTGGCGTAACGGTCCGCCCGAAGGTCTATATCGCTTTCGGTATTTCCGGCCAAATCCAGCACCTCGCTGGCATGCAGGATTCAGGTATCATCATCTCCGTGAACTCCGACCCCGAAGCTCCGATCAACGCTATCGCTGATTACGTAATCAACGGCACCGTCGAAGAAGTTCTCCCGAAGATGATCAAGTATTACAAGGCAAACAACAAGTAAGCGCTATGGCAAATTTCTACACAGATCACCCCGAGATTAAATTCAACCTCGAAAGCAGCCCCTTGATGCAGCGCATTGTCGAACTCAAGGAAAACGGCTTTGCTGACAAGGACAATTTCGACTATGCGCCGGAAGATTTTGCCGACGCTATGGACAACTACAACCGCGTGCTCGAAGTCGCTGGCGACATCACCGCAAACACGGTCTTCCCGAACTCCGAAGACGTGGATGCCGAAGGTCCGCACTGCGAAAACGGTCGCGTCCGCTACGCATCCAAGACCTACGAAAACCTCGAAGCCACCCGCAAGGCTGGCCTCAACGGTGTCACGATGCCGCGCCGCTTTGGCGGCCTCAACTTCCCGATTACCGCCTACACGGCCATCAACGAAATGATTGCCTCTGCAGACGCCGGTTTCGAGAACATCTGGTCCCTCCAGGACTGCATCGAAACGCTCTATGAATTCGGCGACGAAGACCAGCGTTCCCGTTTCATCCCGCGCATCTGCGCCGGCGAAACGATGTCCATGGACTTGACCGAACCCGATGCAGGTTCTGACTTGCAGCGCGTGATGCTCAAGGCCACCTACAGCGAAGCTGACAAGTGCTGGTACTTGAACGGCGTGAAGCGCTTCATCACGAACGGCGACTCCGACATCCACCTGGTGCTCGCCCGCTCCGAAGAAGGCACGCACGATGGTCGTGGTCTTTCCATGTTCATTTACGACAAGCGTGACGGTGGCGTTGACGTTCGCCGCATCGAAAACAAGCTCGGTATTCACGGAAGCCCGACTTGCGAACTTGTCTACAAGAACGCCAAGGCTGAACTTTGCGGCCGCCGCAAGTTCGGTCTCATCAAGTACGTGATGGCCCTCATGAACGGCGCCCGCCTCGGCATTGCCGCTCAGTCTGTGGGTATCAGCCAGATGGCTTACAACGAAGCTCTCGCCTACGCCAAGGACCGTAAGCAGTTCGGTCAGGCTATCGTGAACTTCCCCGCCGTCTACGAAATGATCTCGAACATCAAGGCTCGCCTCGATGCAGGCCGCGCCCTCTTGTACCAGACAGCTCGTTACGTCGATATCTACAAGTGCCTCGAAGACATCGAACGCACCCGCAAGCTCACCGATGACGAAAAGAAGGAACTCAAGCTTTACCAGAAGCTCGCTTCCGCTTGCACGCCGCTCGCCAAGGGCATGAACTCCGAATACGCAAACCAGAACAGCTACGACTGTATCCAGGTTCACGGCGGTTCGGGCTACATGCTTGAATACGCTTGCCAGCGCCTCTACCGCGACGCTCGTATTACCTCCATTTACGAAGGTACGACGCAGCTCCAGACGGTTGCAGCACTCCCGCACATCACCACCGGCAGCTACGGCCTCATGCTCGAAGAACTCGAAGCCATGGACGTTCGCCCGGAATACGAAAGCCTCAAGGCTCGCGCCAAGGCTATGGACGAAAAGTACAACGAAGCTATTGAATACGTGAAGTCCGTTGAAAACAACGAATTCACCGACCTCTGCAGCCGTCACTTGTACGAACTCGCCGCCAACTGCGTGATGACCCAGTTGCTCCTCCGCGACGCCACCAAGGCACCGGAACTGTTCGACAAGAGCATGAAGGTGTACTTGAACCTCGCCGAAGCTGAAGTCGCAAAGCACTACAACTTTGTGAAGAGCCTCCGCGTGGAATCGCTCGAAAGCTACAAGCAGGCTTAGTTAGTAGGACAAATGCATAAGGCGAAAGAAGCAGGGTTGCTTGCAAGCCTATTTCTGAGCCAAGCATTTGGTTCTTGAGCAAAGCGAAAGAACAACTAGACGGTAGGCAGTGATTAGTTTATAATCGCGGCTACGCCGACTGCTGAAAAGCGAAAAGAAATTGCCCCGACTCTAACGAGTCGGGGCTTTCTTTATTGATTCTGAGCAAATATGATTTGAATTATTTAAAGAAATTTAAAGAAATCTACAGTGAATACACAATCAAATTTTCACATACCATCTTTAAAAGTAAGCACACCATTTTTATTTATCAACTCATACAGAGAATCAAAATATTTTTCTGCACATTCTTCATGATCAACAACGGCAACAGTTTTTCCCTCTTCAACAAATGAATTGATATATGAAGCAACGGCGTGTATTTCAGTTTTACTAAGGCCCTTAAAAGGTTCATCAATCCCATACACATCTACAGAAATCTTATGTATTTGAGCAAGTTTTATTCTGACGTTTTCTCCCCCCGAAAGACTAGAAGTATTTTGTCCTAAAGTTAAATGTCCCAACAACAGCTTTTGAGCATTCTTCAAAGGAATTTCAATTTTGGCATTATTCGCAAAGAAATCAGCAGCTTCATCTATAGTCATTTGCCATAAATCAAAAATATTTTTTCCATTAATAAAATATTTTTTTAGTTCCGTATTAAAACCAGTCCCCATACATTTAGCACAGACAAATGAGACCTCCTCATTTCGATTTTGATTGTAAATTATCACCCCCGATCCAGAGCATTCTGGGCAGGCGCCTTCGGAGCCAACCAAATTTGAAAAAAAAGTCTTTTTCTTTGAATATTTTTTTGCAAACAAACCTATAATTTCGCCAAAAACATCCAAAACTGTTGCAACAAAAGAATGTGAATTTCCCACTAAAGATTTTTGACTTACATAAACATATTTATCAAAAATTCTTGGGAAATACTCTCGAAGTAAAATTGACTTTCCAATCCCAGAGGCTCCCATAATCAAATTACTTCTGCCATAAGCCAAATTCACGTCCACACCTTTAAATTGATAAATAGGATGATCTATACGATAATCACAAACATCAACAACAGGACGTTTAATCCAGGCAACATTCACATTCTGGCTTTTTAAGTATTTTTTATAATCAACAAGTTTGCCACCAAGTTTTCCACCACCTTCGCCAAGAGCAATTACATTAGATGCAGCCTTAATGAAGTTTTCATGATGATCAATAACTAAAATCGTATGATTTTTTTTTAAATTCAGAATATTTTTTTCAACAACATCCTTTTCTGTTTTGGACAAACCAGCAAGAGGCTCATCCAAAACAACAAGTGTATTTTTTATCTGAGAATTAAAAATTTGCACTAATCTCAAACGTTGCAGCTCTCCTCCTGACAACGAAGGAATTGATCTATTCAAATTTAAATATGCCAAATTCAATTCTATAGATTTCTTAAGAAAAGCAATAATTTTTTTGACAGAAAACATCATTGAAGGGAAACGCAAACCAACCTCAGACGCCCACTCAACGACATTTTCAAAGGACTTATTTAGAACTTCTCCTATAGACAATCCACAGACAGTCAATTCTCTATATTTTTTAGCATATTTTTCACCATTACATTCTTCACAAGTAAAATCAGAATAATAATTTTCACTAATTGATGACGTTCGCAACATTGGAACACCAGTCATCACGCCAAAATAACGACAAGTTCTCCTAGCAAAACGTCCAAGGGTTTTATAGCGAACAGAATATTTCTTTAAACCTTCACCATATAGCAATTTCTTTTGCAATTCAAAAGGCAACTTTCCAAACTCACAATCACAATCAATATGTTTTTCTTCGCAAAAAAAGTTTAGCATGCCGGAAAAAAAATCTTTATGCGTATTCCAGGGTTTAAACGGGACATCCTTAATTTTTTTCTTAACATCAACAATTTTTGTTTGATCTAAACGTTTTACAAATCCAAGTCCTTTACAAACAGGACATACATTTTCTTTTTTATTCAAAACAAAAAAACCATACTCTTTTTTCAAAACAAAAGAGAAAATATTAATAACATATGGCACAATATTAAAGTATGTGCCTATTGTTGACCGAACGTTGTTATTATTATTTATTTGCTTAACAGGAACTGTAACAAGAATATTATGATATTCACCAACGCAATACTTTGGTTCACCACCAAAGTCAGAATACATAGAATTCAATTCCTGTAAACCAATTTCTGCGATAGTATCATACGCAAGCGAGGACTTTCCGCTGCCAGAAGGTCCAACAATAATATTAATAGCATTCTTCTTTATATGAACGCTAATTCCTTTAAGATTATTTGTAGAAATCTCTTTTACTACAATATCTTCCTGCATGAACAATCCTCTCCCGTAACTACTCTATGCAAATCACCAATAAAGAATTCTAAAGTTTTTTTTGCATGCACACAGAATCGTTCATCTAAAGAATGAATCGTATTGCCCTCATGTTCCCCCATAGCATTAATCGGGCAACCACCACCGCAAATACCAAGAGCTTCACAATCCTGGCATTCATCTTTCTCAATGGGGGAAAGATGATTCCATTCTTGCCACACAGGGTTTTCACGAGGATTAAAATCAAGATCATCTACACAAGAATTAAAATAATTCCTATCTGATAAACAGCCATGACAAATACCGACTGCACCATCTGCAGCTATCACAATTTGCCCAGCAGATGTTGCAGCACAATCAGAAAAATAAACTTGAGCCTTCGCAAATGACTTCAATTTGCGCATAATTCGATCTTCATAAACGCCAATTTCACGCAATTGTTTAAACACATCAATAATAAATTGAGCAGCTTTATCATTGTAATCAGCAGGCAACGGATAACGATGGTCGCCCATCATAATGTTAAAGCCAAGCCCTTTCACATTGTATTTTTTTATCAAATCAATAACATCAGACTGACGCTTTATTGTTTCTTCAGTTAATGTAATAGACAATGACACAGGGACATTAAGTTCTTTTGCAATATCAAGAGTCTTTACAATCTTAGGGAAAACAATATTGCCATTTAAATCAACACGCATTGCATTAGACGCTTCATCGCAACCATCAATTGATATTGCGATTGAGACATTCAATTCACGAAGTTGCAGAAGTCGTTTTTCAGACAACAGAAGACCATTCGACACCATTGAAAATTCAATATTTTCAAGAACCTTATGTTCAGATTTTAGTGAATTAAATTTTTCAACCACATACACCAACGTTTCAAAATTCATCAAAGGTTCGCCACCATAAAAAATCACAACCGGCTTTCGATTTGCGTTATATTCAACAGATTCCAGCTGTTTTAGGAAGAAATACACACCCTTTTCAGCGATTTCCTTTGACATTAGTTCTTTTGCAAAATTTTTTCTTCTTTCTTTATCGTTGTTTCCCAAAAAACAATATTTGCACGCTAAATTACATTGTTCCGACAAAATGAAATAGCAAACGCTAATTTCAGGCTCCGAGAGTTTGCTTTTTACAAAAGACAACATTTTTTCATCTTTTTCGGGGCTATCTATCAGAATCTTATATTTTAGGAGTTCTTGAACCTCTTGTTCAACTTCAAAAGGCACAACAACAGGTTGTCTGTCTGAAACTTCTCCTAGAAATGTTTCCACCTGTTTAAATTTGTCTCTAGTCAAAAAAACAGGTTTCATTCTCAACGAATTATAAAGAGCCACATCGCTCCCTACAAAGAACTTGTGTGTATAGCGGGAAAAAAGCACTTAAATCTCCTAAAAAAAATCGTTGTGAGGAAACAAATTCTTCACAACGCGATGGCCATATTTTGCCCTTAAATATTAGACACTGCCCCAATCAACATCATCTGAGTCATCAGAGTCTATACGACAGGAACATGCACAAGTGCAAGAATTGCATGAAACACACGCACAACGAGCCATAGATTGTTCATCATCACGTTCCGCGATATTACCAAACATTTTAGCATACTGATATACTGTAACGCTCATTATACAGCCTCCCATTCTACATCTGAAGTACATCCGCCAGAGCAGGAGCAACGACAGCTGCACATACAGCCCGTACACTGACCTATGCAAGAACCCATAGCATTCTCTGCTGACGGCAGAACACCAAACATTTTTTCATAATCTAAAGTTGAATAGTTTACCATAATTAACTCCTATAGCTCCCTAAATATACACTTTTTTGAATCAAAACGTTTGATCGCCTGCATTTTAAGCCATTTTTTCAGCCGACTATATAATACCTTGAATTTCAAGCGAAAACAAATATGCTACATCCCTATCAAACAAGCCGGACATTGCTTATGCGGCGTCTGAGCCCCGCAGTGGGGGTGCGTGGATGGTTCGACAGGCTCACCAACCTTTTCCGCGATTCTCGGCCTGTCGAAACAGGAGCCAGGGGGATTCCTCCCCCCTTCTTGTACATTAAAGAATCTTACCCTACAATAACTAAGATTTTGCATATTGTAGGGCAATGAGCGTCGTGAACGGAATATTGAAAGAAGAACTCGATCGGCTGGAAAGGCTTCAGGCGAAGTATTCTGCCATGCTCGAAGCTCTCCCCAAAGGGTCTCTGCGGAAAAAGAAAATCGGACAGAAGGTTTACTTCTACCTGGTTTCAAGAAAAAGCGACCAGGTAGTAACGGAATACCTATGTCAAGGCGACAGCCCCGAAGCAAAGTCGTTCGAGGAGCAAGATGCCAAGAGAAGGGATATCAAATCCAAGTTCAAAAGCGTAAAAGAGGACATTGCCGAAATAAGGAAGGCTATTGGAAAGTTCGCAAGAGCATCGACTTTACAAGCAAAACGACATTCTCGGACCCATTTGTAAAGAAAGAGAGCTATTCCAGTTTGGAATGGGGTTGGCAAATAGCACATAAATAATGTATATTCCTATTTAGAAACATGGAGCGACCTATGGAAACCGTCCTAAACCCGACTCAATTGCATCTTCTGAAGATGTTTTCCTTTGCCAAGGATTCTAAATCCTTGGAAGAGATTCGTGTTGCCCTGACGGATGTTTTCGCCAAGCGTGTCGAGAACGGCATGGATGCTCTGTGGGAGTCCGGCGAGTGGGACAACGAAAAAAATGAAGCCGTCCTGAACGAACACCTTCGGACGCCTTACAAGAACATATGAGAATTGTTCTTGATACAAATTGCCTTTTAGCATCCCTTTCTAAGAGGGGTGCTTATTTCAATGTCTGGCGCGGCTTACAGGAAGGCAAATACACCCTTTGCGTTTCAAATGAGATTCTTGACGAATATGAAGAGATTATTGGACAAAAGACAAATTCAATAATCGCCTTGAACGTCATCCAAACCCTATTGAACGCGCCTTCCGTAGAACTTATCGACACATTCTTCAGGTTTGACCTTATAAAGGATGATCCAGATGACAACAAGTTTGTCGACTGCGCCATTGCCGGGAATGCAACCTTCATCGTATCGAATGATTCACATTTCAGCGTTCTTCGAGAAATAGATTTTCCAAAACTAATCCTGAAGAGTTTGCAAGAATTTTCCGTCATGCTGCAATAGCTTCAAGCCCACAAAAAACGTCTCCCCTGGGACACTTCAACGAGAGATGCGGGGAATCCTGTTGCAACAAATATACATCTAATTATCATAACTCGCAAGAGGATTGAGTTTCCAAGCAAAAAGAGCCGGGCGTTACAGAAACCCCTGCGGCTCGGCCATTGCCATGCGAGCATGGCTGCGGCACTCGCCTTGCATGGTTTTGCGAGTGCGGCGCCTGAGCACCCGCAGTGAGCCTAAAGCGGCTCATCTTAATGAGCCGTGTCGGCGAGAGTGAGGCGCAAGCCGAACGGTCTTATAAGGCCGCCAACTGCGTGATGAGCCAGCGGCTTCTCCGCGATGCCACCAAGTCGCCTGAACTGTTCGACAAGAGCATGAAGGTGTACCTGAACCTCGCCGAAGCCGAAGTCGCCAAGCACTACAACTTCGTGAAGAGCCTCAGCGTGGAATCAATGGAGAGCTATAAGCAGACTTAATTAGTAGGTGACAGGCTTTAGGTTATAGGTCTTAGGCTTATAATCGCGGCTACGCCGCCTACTGACGATGTCATTCCCGCCCCGTAACAAGTACGGGGTAAACTCCAGCGGGAATCTCCTTTTACAAAAGAACCTCGGTGATAAACCGAGGTTTTTTCTTTAATTCATACATCACCGCGTGAATAAACACCGTTCAAGCCGCGGGCGGCCTGTTCAGATACAAGCACCTTGTAGTTCATTAGATGAACCGCTTACTTAAATCGGAGAAAACATCTTCCATCGGTTTTCCACGGCCTTCTATAGCATCGGCATAACCGCGTTCCATTTTTTCTTCAAACACTTCATCCGATTCAATTAACGGAGCCATGTCAGTCTGCTCCTGTTGATACAGCAAAAATTCGATATATCTCGAAACTTCTTCCAAAGAACTTTCTGGAAGAGACTTGATCTGATCAATTACAGTTTCATAAGACATAATAGCCTCCGCCATTAAATGTACACTAATTCAGCGAGAGAGACAAGCCGGGCGTTGCGGGTGCGGCGACTGAGCACCCGCAGTGAGGGTAGCGTAAGACCCGGCCGGGGCGGGGCTGAAGCGAGGGGGATTCCTCCCCCTTCAAAAAAATTTCATCCCTCGCGCTATCACCCGAAAAATTGTATAGCTTTATAAATAGATGGAGAAATTTTATGGGAGCGAACAACGATTTTCAGAAGATTGATCTGAATGATTACATCCAGACGGGCGAAGGCGGGACTGCGCTCGCGTACACGCATAAGAATGGCAAATCGCTTGCAAAGTTGTACAATCCGGATTTTGACGCAAACACAATAAAAAATGAATTTTGGGCATCGCGGACGGCTTTCGAGTTGGGCATTTCTACACCGGAACCGTTTCGTTTGATTACAGACGGCAAGCGTTTTGGCGGTGAGTACGAGCTCATTGAAGGCAAGCGTTCTTTTTCGCGAATCATTTCGCAGGAGTCCGAACGGCTAGAAGAGATTTCCTTGGAATTTGCACGCATGGCACGAGAGCTCCACGCAACAAAAGCAGATACTTCGCGGCTCAAGTCTTACAAGCAGATGATTACGCAGTTCTATTCCGAAAAGGATTTCGTACCGAAAGACTACAGAAATCGCATTCTGAAATTTTTGGATAAAGTTCCAGATACTGAGACTTGCCTCCATGGCGATTTGCAGATTGGTAATGCCATCACCGACGGAAAGAGGACTTTCTGGATTGACTTGGGTGGTTTCGGATACGGAGCTCCGGAATGGGACCTTGCACTTATGTGGAACTTGGCGCACATGCCAGATGCGGATAAACTAGACTTTCTATTTCATCTGCCGTCAGAAACGATGAAGACCCACTGGAACATTTTCTTTTCGGCCTATCTCGGGACTAACGACAAACAGAAAATCGAAGAAGCGACCCGCCGGCTTCCGCTATTTGCTGCAGCGAAAATTCCGTACATGTTTGGAATTGCGTTCCATAAAAATGTGCCCGAGGAATTTTTCGCTCTTCTCACTCAGATGTTAGACCAGTCAGACACAGGTAAGGAGTAACCATGAAACTCGAATTCGGTTTACAGACTCGCGAAGAACTTGACGATGCAGCAGCAATCATCGCCCGCGCTTACCAGGATTACGACTACGTCACGCTTTATTTTCCGAATGCGGAAGAACGCCGCAAGGGCTTGCACGTCTTTATGAACAGTTTGATAAAGACAAACTTCGGCAAAGCAGATCTCTTGGTCGCACATCGCGATGGCAAGTTAGTTGCTCGTGCAACATTGGAACCGCCCGATTTCAAGCAGCCTTCGGTGTTCCAATTTTTGGCGCACGGTTTTTGGCGAGTGTATCTCACGACAAAATGGAGCCACATAAACGGCTTTTTAGCTATGGACGAAGGCGCTAGCAAGCCCTGCCACGATTACCAAAAATCCGGTCCGGGCTTTTGGTATTTGAGCATGCTAGAGGTGGACCCGTCAGCACAGGGGCAGGGCGTCGGTTCGAAATTTTTAACTTATATGGAAGAACATGTACGAGAACGCGGCGGAACGCAATTACTGCTGTTTACAAATTCAAAGGAGAATCTTGCCTTTTACAGCAAGCGAGGTTATGAAGTTTTCCACGAATGTGAAATCGAGCACAACGGCCGAAAAATCGGCAGTTGGAGCATGAAGAAGGCGCTATAGTCACATCCGCTTTTGCATAAACAATGCCGGCCGTCCGAGTCGGTGCTTTCTTTGTTTAAGTTCTACATTCCCTTTTTTGTATTTTGAAAACAGCGTCTTATCATTTTATTACATTTCCTTCCGTTTAACAGAAGGAAAAATTTTCAAGGAATTTTTATGAACATTGCTATTGTCGGTACCGGTTACGTTGGTCTTGTTAGCGGCACTTGCTTTGCCGAAATGGGCGTCAATGTGACATGCGTCGATGTGAACCAGGCCAAGATTGAATCTCTCCAGAAGGGTGAAATTCCTATATACGAACCGGGTCTCGACGAAATGGTACTCAGGAACCAGCGCGAAGGCCGCCTCAACTTCACGACCGACCTCGCCAGCGTTCTCAACAATGTCGAAATGGTATTCAGCGCCGTGGGTACGCCTCCGGACGAAGACGGCTCCGCCGATTTGCAGTATGTGCTCGCTGTGGCACGCACGTTCGGCCAGAACATCAAGAAGTACACCGTTCTCGTGACCAAGTCTACCGTTCCGGTCGGCACAGCCAAGAAGGTCAAGGCAGCCATCCAGGAAGAACTCGACAAGCGTGGCGTGAACGTCCCGTTCGACGTTGCAAGCAACCCAGAATTCTTGAAGGAAGGCTCCGCCATCACGGACTTCATGAAGCCGGACCGCGTTGTCGTGGGTGTCGAAAGCGAACAGGCCAAGGAACTCATGACCCGCCTCTACCGCCCGATGATGCTCAACAACTTCCGCGTGATTTTCACGGATATCCCGAGTGCCGAAATGATCAAGTACGCCGCAAACTCCATGCTTGCAACCCGCATCAGCTTCATGAACGACATCGCAAACTTGTGCGAACTCGTAGGCGCCGACGTGAACATGGTCCGCAAAGGCATCGGTAGCGACACGCGTATCGGCTCAAAGTTCCTCTACCCGGGCTGCGGCTACGGTGGAAGCTGCTTCCCGAAGGACGTGAAGGCTCTCATCAAGACCGCCGAAAAGAATGGCTACAAGATGGGCGTTCTCAAGGCCGTTGAAGAAGTCAACGAATACCAGAAAACCGTACTCTTCCACAAGCTCGCCAAGCGCTTCGGCGGTGAAGCCAACCTCAAAGGCAAGACCATTGCCATGTGGGGCCTCGCCTTTAAGCCCGAAACCGACGACATGCGCGAAGCGACCGCACTCGTGCTCATCGACCTCTT
Source organism: Fibrobacter succinogenes subsp. succinogenes S85 (assembly GCF_000146505.1). Taxonomy (GTDB): domain Bacteria; phylum Fibrobacterota; class Fibrobacteria; order Fibrobacterales; family Fibrobacteraceae; genus Fibrobacter; species Fibrobacter succinogenes. Next base: position 1,634,096 of record NC_017448.1, read on the forward strand.
GACCAAGGCCGGTGCAACAATCCGCGTGTATGACCCGGTCGCCATGAACGAATGCAAGCGCCGCATGGCAGCACGCCCCGACGCAGCAACAATCGCAAGCCAAATCGTTTACTGCAACGACATGTACGAAGCGCTCCTCGACGCAGACGCCCTCCTCCTCGTGACTGAATGGAAGCAGTTCCGCATGCCGAGTTTCGGCGTGATGAAGAAGTCCATGAAGAACGCCCTCATCATCGACGGCCGCAACATCTACGACGCGAAGGAACTCGCCGACGCCGGCTTTGAATACAGCGCCATCGGTTGCTAAGGAATTTCCATGCTTGACAAAAACGTTATCCTCAATGGAAAGGCCGTTCTTGTTACGGGCGCGGCAGGATTTATCGGTTGCAACCTCTGCAAGAAGTTGCTTAACGACTACAACTGTTCCGAACTCGTCGGACTCGATTCCATCACCGACTACTATGACGTGAACATCAAGCACGAGCGTCTCAAGGAGATAGAGACTCTCGCGACATTAACCGGCAAGAAGTGGACATTCGTCAAAGCGAACCTCGCCGACAAGGCCGCCATCGACAGCCTGTTCGAGAAATACCACTTTGCCGTCGTCGTGAACCTCGCCGCCCAGGCAGGCGTTCGCTATTCCATCACGAACCCGGATGCCTACATCCAAAGCAACCTCATCGGATTCTACAACATCCTGGAAGCTTGCCGCAGGGGCGCCGAAAAAGGCGAGGTTGAGCACCTCGTGTACGCGAGCTCCTCCAGCGTGTACGGCAGCAATAAGAAGATCCCGTACTCCACCGACGACAAAGTCGATAACCCGGTCTCGCTGTACGCAGCCACCAAGAAGAGCAACGAGCTCATGGCACACGCCTACAGCAAGCTCTACAACATCCCGAGCACGGGCCTCCGCTTCTTTACCGTCTACGGCCCCGCCGGCCGCCCGGACATGGCCTACTTCGGCTTCACCAACAAGCTCAAAGCCGGCAAGACCATCCAGATTTTCAACTACGGCAAGTGCAAGCGCGACTTCACGTTCGTTGATGACATTGTCGAAGGCGTCGTGCGCGTGATGCAGCACGCCCCCGAAAAGCAGAATGGCGAAGACGGCCTCCCCCTCCCGCCATACAAGGTCTACAACATCGGCAACAACCACCCCGAAAACCTGCTCGACTTCGTGACGATCCTCCAAGAAGAGCTCGTCCGCGCAAAGGTGCTCCCCGCCGATTACGACTTCGAGGCGCACAAGGAACTCGTACCCATGCAGCCTGGCGACGTGCCCGTGACCTACGCCGACACAACCGCCCTAGAGCAAGACTTCGGCTTCAAGCCCGCAACACCTCTCCGCGAAGGTCTAAGAAAGTTTGCGGAATGGTATGCGGAGTGGTATGGGAAAGAGGGTGAAAAGTAGGTGGAGACAAAATATATAAAGATAAATATACAATCGGTTACTATATTATAACGGATAAGTATAACCAGGAATGAGCTAGGCATGAGTCGAATCAAGTTTATGAATACCGAAATAGACAATCTGACAATGAACGAAACATTGTCAGCTATTGAGGATTTGATTCAGCAAAGAAAAAATGCATATGTTGTAACCCCAAATGTAGATCACATTGTAAAGCTCGAATCAAATGAAAAGCTAAAAGCATCTTACTCTGAAGCTGACTTAATTTTGACAGACGGCATGCCCCTTATATGGGCATCCAAAATATACCGAACTCCTATTAAAGAAAAGATTTCGGGATCAGACATTTTCCCAGAATTATGTAAACTTGCAGCAGAAAAACATTATTCAATGTTTTTTTTAGGAGCTAAAGAGGGTGTTGCAGCAAAAGCTGCAGAAAAACTAAAAGTCCATTTCCCTGATTTAAAAATAACCGGATGTTACGCCCCCCCATTTGGATTCGAGTCCAATCCAAAAGAACTTGAAAAAATTGAGCACTTGATTAAAGATGCAAATCCACATATTTTAATTTTGGCTTTAGGTTGCCCTAAACAAGAAGTCCTAGCACACCAATTTCGAAATCTATTCGGGGTTCCAATCACACTATGTTTAGGGGCCACCTTAGACTTTGCAGCAGAAAATGTGAAACGAGCCCCGCATTGGATGAGAAATGCGGGAATAGAATGGGTTTATCGGCTTTATCAAGAACCGGTACGTATGTTTAAACGCTACATACTTGAAGATTGGAAATTCATAAAGTTGTTCGTCAAATACTGGGGGCAAAACTCTAGAAAAAATGTATTTTTAGAGGAAACCAAAAGATAAATGATTTCTCTAGAAATCACGAAGCCCTGTTCAAAGAAAATGTCTATACTGAAAAAATTGCAACCATATGATGTAATCTTTGTTGATTATTTTGATACACTTGTTTTTAGAAATATTCATTCCCATCAGATTTACAGTCAATGGGCAAAAGTACTTTTGGGAAAATTAGACTCCGTATCTAAACATATAGATGAAGAACAACTGGTAGCTCTAAGATGGAAAGCCTTACAAAATCTTAGGGAAAAAAATGATGAGCCTTCATATAGAGATTTAATCTTTGAAATTTTTTCATTAGGAAATTTGGAATTTTTCGTTGATTTTAATATTTTTTTTGAATTAAGTTATACCGCAGATGAGGCTGTGGAACTAGGGTGTCAATATCCTAATAAAGAAGTAGTTGAAATTCTTTATTCCTTGAAGCGGCAAGGAAAGAAATTATATCTTGTTTCTGATTTTTATATGCCTCGTAAAGCATATGAATCTTTTTTGTCTGCATTCAGTATAAATAATCTTTTTGATGACATTTTTATTTCATCAGAACATAATGCAAGTAAAAGAACAGGTTCTCTGTACAAATATGCTCTTGAAAAAACAAACAGTTTTTCACAAAAAGTTGTAATGCTTGGCGATAGCCAAAAGGATGATTTCAAGTCTGCGCTTAAGCAAAATATTGCAGCTATTCGCTATTTCCCATTTAAACATAAATTATATACCAATCTAAGCAAATACTTAAATTGGGATTACTCCAAAAGAGTTGTAGCTCTAAAATCAAGCTGGCTATATAAAAATTCAATTTTTGAGGAGTATGCCGTAGTTCTATATGCCTTTATACAAAGGTTATATTCAGAAGCAAAAAAAAGTAATGCAGAAAAATTAGCGTTTCTTAGCAGAGGAGGATTTTTTTTACAAACACTTTTTGATGAATATCAAAAAGACGTAATTTCCTCAAAAGAACAAATTAAAAGCGCATATTGCTTAAATTCTAGAAAAGTTTGTTTTGCAGCAAAAAATGACGAAAACGCGAAAAGCCTTTTGTTAAAATATTTACAGCAATTTAAATGTGGCGATTCAATTTTCCTTGTTGATGAAGGATGGTATAACCATTCTCAACAAATTTTAGCATCCGTTTCTGGGTGGAACACTTTTGGTTTTTACATTGGCACTAGGCAAAAGGAAACTTTGAATATTCCTAATCAATGCGTAAGAAAAGGCTTGCTTTTCGATATGGGGACAAAAAAGCCGAATACAAAGTATTATGGTATTTTATGCACAAATTGTTCCATGTATGAACAGATTCTTACTGCGCCGCACGGCTCTGTAGACACGTATTATGAAGAATTTGGAGCAGTGAAAGCTCTTTTGAAAACGAACGAAAAAGAAAAATACTTATATGACAAATACATTCGAGATATGCAAGAGCGAATGCTGTTGCATTTTAAAGGAATGTGCGCGTGGCTCGGCAATAATGAAATTTCTCTAAAACAGTGTGCAAAAATAGTGCTAAAGTCTGTTGTCTTTAATTCAAAAAAAAGATGCGAATGGCTAAATGATTTAGATAATAACCGTTTTGACAATTATACAACAGGAAAAAGCAAAGATAAAACGATCAAAGATGTGAGAATAAATGTTTTTGAGTTACTCATACATCCAGATCGTTATTTAGGAATGTTTTGCAAAATTCAGCGGAAACTAGTAAACCACCCCTTATTGGCAGCAGGGTATTATCCACTAGCTTTTATATTTTATCTGTACGTCAGAATAATGTCAAGAGTTTGACATCGCCTCCAGACTCTATTCTTTCCCTCTTATCTTTTTGTACATCTTATATAATTTCTTAAGCAATCGATATCTGACACAGTAATTAGTAGTTATTTCTCTTCTTAAAGCAATATCCTTGTGCTTAATCCATTGAGCTAAACTAAGCTTCGTCGATTTTTCCCTTTTCAATGATTCAATGGGAGATTCTTGTCCCGCAATAACTGCGTCCAGAATATCTAGCATTTTAGGAATACAAGTACCAATATTTGAAAAATGAGATTCAGAATACTGTCGTGCGTCTCGTTGATACTTATCATAATCCGCAATCACACCAGCAATACATTCTGTCAATTTTTCCTTCGTAGTCTTTATAACATAGTCATAATCATTAGCAGGTTTTCTACTTGGTTTCGTATCCGGAATTAACCAATTATCAACGGAAATAGCAGGTTTTCCAAGCATTACCGATTCACTCATAGTGCTAGATTCTTCTGACACTAGAACATCGGAAACCATTATTGCATCTAAAATGCTCGTTTTGGGATCCATCTGTATAACACGAGGATTATCCTTATGAAGCTCATACATCTCTTTTATGTTAGCCAATTGTTCTGGATAACAATCTGGCCACGGAGCTTGCTTTATGAGGATATTGACATTCAACGGAAGCATAGACTGGACAAACTCATCTTGCTTGTGGTCATTCTCCCACGCCGGCGCATATAGAATAGTTCTTTTTAGGGGATCAAGACCTATTTTCTTTGCCAACATTATTCTTTTAGATTCATCTTTATACTCAGCAAGTCTATCAGCCTTAGGCCATCCGGTAAGATATACGCCTTTTCTTGGGTTAGCATAATAATACTGAGAGCTCAGTTTCCAGTTATCCACCCAAACCTTACTTGGAAGAAAACCAATATCATATTTATTCCATGGTTCTCTTAACCAAATATCCGGCCAATTACCATACTGCTGCATGATATCATGGAGCATAATTACAGAAAACTTACTGAATTGAGGATGATTTATATGTTCGCAATACCATCCTATTTCGCATTTTTCAAACTTATTGTCCGTGATACTAGTTTTGTATCCCCTTTTCTTCGCTTCTTCCGCAATCATCTCATATACTTGCTTCTGAACAGTATCCAAGTATATAAAAGTAATTTCCTTTTTCAACATTTTTTCCTCATGTCACCGTTTTATTCTTATTGACAATAACAATACCGAACTTGTCCCATTTTTAGTTGAAATTCAGTTGCTTCAACCGCAGTAAATCTAAACTATTCAAGCATCTTTGTCTAGTAGCAGCAAGTATATCCGTCAGACAAATCCACTCACTTTTCTCTGAGGCCTTTAATCATATTCATAAATGTTCTACGCTTAAACAATACCAATAGCGAGACAAGAACGGCTACGCCCCAACGAGCAAAATCGTAATCGTACAAGAAGGTAAAAATCAATGACGAAGCAAAAAAAGCAGAACAAATTACAATCATTTTTTTGATATTGAAAATTCTTTCTTTAGTCATCTTTTTCATAAAGAAATAATGAAGAACCATAAATACCAAATAGCACATTTCTGTTGTATATGCAGCAGCAATGAAACCATATTTTGGAATAAAAAGCAAATTCAAAATGACATTAAGCACGGCGCCAACAAAAGAGGCGACCGCTACATAGGAAGTTTTTCCGATGTAAAATTCTACCGTAGAAAACAATCCATAGCAAAAAGTAAAATACGTTCCCATAACAACAGGAGGAATACACCATTTTGCCGGCATATATTCCGAGCCACCCATAATGAAAACAACTTCTGGGGCAAGAAGCATTACTATAGCCGACATAAGTCCCAATAGTATACACAGCATGTTTGAAGTAACTGCTATGGAATGGTATTCTCCCGACTTAAGTTTCTTATACATCCAAGGAACAAGGGAGCCATTTATGGAAGCAATTACTATAAGGATAATCTGACCGATATTGTACGTCAAACTATAAATGCCCGCAAAAGACGTCCCACAAATATGATCAATCATCAATCTGTCCGACTGAGCAAGAACAATCAACGATAAATAGTGGGGAATTAAAGGAATGTTAAATTTAAGACTTTCCCACCAAACTACTTTCGAGAAAAACGCACGGCCATCAACGAACTGTTTTACAAAAAAGAGCATTCCTACAGCGATTTGCACATAAAGAAAACCGTAAATAAGCGCATTAGCCCTAATATCCGTCAAAAAGAACATCAAAAGGCTTATTGCGGGGACAAGTAGAGAGGCGAGTAGCGTGATCGCGACCATACTCTTATACTTGTTTTCCACTCGCTGACGTACCGACCAAAATAAAAAGGACGGATTAAATATATAGTAGACAAACAGTGTAATAACGAGTTTTTCATCAAAGCCCGTAAGCCTGCGGAACGGGTCAAAGAAAAGCAAAACTATTAAAAAAGTCAGCACCGCTACAGCTGAACTCAATCCTTGCATCTGTGCAGTGTATTTGTCATTTGATCCATCGTTCTTTACAAGTCCCCGTGTAAAAACACCAGCCGAGAGATTTAGTGTCGCAAATATCAATATCAAATCACGCCAAGACTGAAAAACGGTGTACGTACCATATTCCGAAGTAGTCAACAAACGAGTATACAATGGAATTACAATAAAAGAAATTCCCTTTTGTGCAAAATTGCAAAATAGATACCAAAGAGAAGCTTTGGCTTCTATTGATAAGGAACCATATTTTTTCAACACGCAATCCATTCCATCTCATCCAATTTTATTTAGAACGAATTCCATTATTATTTTGCAGCAATCACTTGACTCATATTTAATGAATTTATCTCGTTTTTCTTGGCGTCGTAACTGTTCCAAATTAGGATTGCAAATATTATCCCGAATCGCAGTAAGTAATTCATCATGATTTACAGCAACCGTTCCACAAGCAACATCTTCTATATCGTAATACAGTCCCCGATCCTTATTCTTGTAATACTCATAATCATAGGCAAAATGTATAATAGGCCTATCACAAATCAAAAAATCAAAAAAACAACTAGAATAATCCGTTATTAAAATGTCAGCCCCGGCCAATAACGTTTGCGCGTCCAAATTTGGACACAAAAAAACTCGTTCATTAGAAAGTAAGGACTCTTTCCCTCTAGAAATATCCTGAAAATGAGATTTTTCAATAAGAACAAAATCAAATTCTTTAGCTAATTGATTTACGGACTGGCATAAAGAGGGTTCAAAAAAGGATTCCGCTTTAGCCTTTTTGTCCCTAAATGTTGGCATATATACAACAATTTTGCATTCACCATTCATTCCGCAGGCATCCAACAAATCTTTCCTAGATTTTTTACAGAAAACTTCATCATAGAGAACTTGATTTCGAGGTTGTCCAACCTTAAGGATTGCGTTAACCGGCGCATTAAATGCAGACTGAGCAATTGTCGCATAACTATCAGAGGGGGTAATGTAGAGATCATAATTGGACAACTTTCGAACAAGCCATTGCGTAAACGATTCTACAATATTGCCAGGTAAATCTACCGTATCATTACATATTTTTTTCCAAGGAACACCATGCCATAACTGCACTTTATATGCCCCCCCCAACAAATTAAAGGTACACAAATCAAAATAGCCTTGATTCACAAAAGCTACTTTTGCAGTAGCCACATAAAACATTCCCTTAATAGAATTTCTTTTAACAATTTTGCAATCCAGATTAAACTTTTCCGGACTTCTGGCCATCCAGATCAATTCCAATTGAGGGTAGCATTTCTTAACATAGTTATACATTGCCAACGAATTGTCTGATATTTGGTTACCGAACCAAGAACCAAACACCCAACGATTTTTTTTTCGAGGCAAAAGGAACGAAACACAATACAACAAGTAATTAAATAAATTATAAGAAAGCCAAAGAAACTTATTTATAAACATCATGAAATGAGTCCTTCCCTTTCAGCCACATTCATCTTCGATGAACTAAGACAAGGCAAGTTCTGAAGTCCATTTTTATACAAGATACAGAACAATAAAAACACCCAGCACCAATTGAACATAACATTATAGGTAACACCTTCTACTAATAGACCTAAGAAAAATAGCCCATACCTGTAATTCATCCTTGCGCCTTTAATAAAATGATAAAATAGCCAAGAATAAAGCAAAATAAAGCCCAAGTAACCTCGGCTCCATAAATTATTGATAAAATCGCATTCCACAACCCATGCGTACTTACTATCAGCATACTGTCCAAAATAAAGGACCTGAGAATAGCCACTCGATTTTAGTCCATAGCCAAAACAATTTTTCTCTAAAGAATTGTTTTTTGTTATAAGCGGAATTGAAGTCCAATATCTAGCATGTAACCGAGCACTTGATTGCGATTCCAAAACATTACTGCTTAAACTATCACGAACACCAATAACTTTACCCACGACAATCTGGTTATGCACCCCTACAAAAACCACGACAAGAATTCCAATAACATATAACAACATTTTCCGGCGAACCTTAACTCCATTCTTGAAAAAATCACAGTAAATAGCTCGAATAAATTCACAAAAAATCACCGCAATAAATCCCAAAAAGAGTGTTCTACTACCGCTCATACAACACATTCCAGCAAAGAGCAATTTCAGCCCCAATTTTTCACTAAGGCAATAACCCAATAACATAAGCGGCGCAAAATTTCCTGAATTCCAGCACAAGCCACTAATTTTTAGATTTTCTTCCATTAACTGGCTGGCATTAGGCACCATTCCAAGCAGGTTAACGAATACAAAGTTGTTTACATCAAAATGAGCTAGATAATAAGAAACAAACTGAAAATACCCCCAAGCCATCTGAAAGATGGCAGCAACAAAGACGCCCCTCATATAATTGATTATCAAGCCGCAATTCTGTTTACCCGTATACGCAAGAAAAAGGAATAAATAGAAAAAATCCCACAACAGTTCTGTCCACTGAGCATTTTTCCACCATTCAGGAATATTGCTTGTCAAGCAAGATACAACGGTACAAATACTGCATAAGACAATTAACACATAAGGAAAGCTTACGCTGCGAAACCAAATTTTTCGTGTTACGAGCAGCTTAAAAAAAACGACTAAAAACAAGAGAATTGTGAATATGGTAAAACCGCCAATCTGAATAATCGGCATGGTTCCCAAAAAACCAAATAAAAACAACAACTTTTTTTCCAAGCCGCGAGAACGGTCCTCATGGCCCACCATTCCATCAAACAAAGCTATTGATTCTTTTGTTCGCATGATTTCAATTCTTGTTTAATTTGAGTCGTACTAATTTCCGGCGTTCTAGGCAAGTAAACAACGTCAACACCTTCGTCCTTCAAAAAGTCAAACTTTCCGCTCCAATCATCTCCCATAACAAAAGTATCGATATGGTATTCATGCACATCGCTCTTTTTTTGTTGCCAGTTCTCTTCAGGTATAACTAAATCAACATAACGAATAGCTTCCAACAAAGCTTTTCTTTTTTCATAACTGAAGTAGCATTTTTTTTGTTTTTCATTCCAGTTAAATTCATCAGTTGACAAAGCAACAATCAAATAATCACCTAAAGCTTTTGCCCGCTTTAGCAAATTGATGTGCCCATAATGCAACAAGTCAAATGTGCCGTACGTGATAATGCGTTTCATACGTAAATTCTACCTGTTAAAGTTTAAAGGAGATGAAATAGTATTTTACAACGAATAGACAACGTCGTTCGATCCCAAGGGATATCGTGTGAATCAGGATGTTTCAGAAGCTGGATTGTTTTTTTATAGTTCTTTTTATAATCTCGAAGCAATTCAACATCTTTTTGATATAAAGACGGAGCATCACAGGCGTTCAAACGAATAAACTGATCGGCCATTTTGCTAATATCATAAGGTTCTCGATTTACAAGAAGCCTTATTTTTTCCACAATCCACTTATGCAATACAATTTTTTTATGGCCATAGCCCACAACATTATTTCCGTGAATACGATGTAGAATACTGGGCCGGCAATCATACTTAACAGAACCGACATACGAGGCCAAAGAAAGCAACATGCTATCATGCATCATGACATTATCAATGTTAATCCGCTTCAACAAATCCATCATGGATCTATTGAAGGCCATGCAACAACCGGGCACCTGATTAAACAACAAGGCTTTTATTGGCGTAAATAGCGGAGTTGTTTTTATAAAGGCTTCCGCCTTAACATTCAACACACCATCTGTAATCGTATAATTTGAGCAATACACTGCCGCTTTTTTTTCATCTCTTAAAAAAGAAACTCCGCGCTCAATTTTATTCGGCAACCAAACATCGTCTTGATCTGCAAAAAAATAGTAATCAGCAGTTTCTGCATCTTTTATCAATTTCAAAAAACTTTTTTGCGGTCCAACATTTTCACCTTTTTGGACAACTATTTTTCGCAACTCAGTCTTAGGATAATTTTCCAAAAAAGATACCGTATTGTCTTTGGATCCATCATCACGAACAAGAATTTCTATTTCACCGTCATAAACTTGACCAAAGATGCTATCTATTTGTTCCTGAATATGGGCCATCCCATTGTAGGTTGACATCAATACTATAACTTTTTCTCTCACTTTAAGCCTCTAACGGTGACAACATCAGTCTTTAACTTTCTAACATCTTTATTTTCAATCCATTAAACGCACAGCAAATTTTTACAAAAATAGCATTAAAGTGTCTGTACGTTCTCAAATAGTACGCAAAACTTTCGTTGTTTATGGATATAATTTTCTTTAGCTTAATGTTTGATTTTACAACTTTAGAGTGATTGTGAATTATAGACGAATTCAAGCAACAAGCACACTTATACCCCAATGAATTCATTTTTTCGGCCAGAATAAACTCTTCACAATACAAAAAAGTCGTCTCATCCATATAGTCCACAGCCTTCATGACATTCAGTTTTAACATCATGCAGCAGCCCTGCGGGCGATACACATAACCATAACCACCTAAATCAACAACCTTACGACCTTTTCTTTTATAATTCAGCAATCCTAAAGTAAAATCCCAAAATGAAGGCTTGATGCTATCCCGATTAAACAGATGCCCTTCAGGTGAGTAAATATCAGGACTTACCGCACCTACCGATTTGTCTTTTTCAAAAACAGAAACAAGCTTATCCAGTAAAAATTCGTCTTCTACAATGATGTCATTATTTATAACCAAAGCATAATCATACCCGTTTTCGTTGGCATATTTCAAGCCAATGTTGTTCCCAGCTGCATAACCACCATTCCTTAATGATCTAATAAAAACAAAATTGTCCTTTGACTTTTTTTCGAGATTTTCGGCAGAATCATTAGGAGAACAATTATCGACAACAATGATATCCTGAGAGTGAAGACCAAGCTTTTTTTTGCAAACTTCAACTTCTTCTAAAGTATCCTTCCAGGACACATAATTCAAAATAATAGCCGCAATTTTTCTTTTCATAAACAAGCCCTAAAGAGCTTTAGACCCTATCATCTACACCCATTTCCGCGCAACAGGTGCAACTTACAATAGCAACATTGCCAACAACTGCAATACTCATCTCAAACTTCAAGATACCTAGCAGTAAAAATAATTATTTGCAAGAAACCTACAAAAACAAAGTTCGAAAAAACGTAAAAATACGCAATTCTTTTTTGCAAAAAAGACTAGACAATGACAGACCACACCCAGTGGTCGAAGGAAGGAATCATTTACAAAATACAGCCTTTTAAGTAATCTTCAAAATACATCTGCAGTCCCTCTGCCATAGGCGAAGATTACGACAAACAACCAAAGAGCTCTAGTGAGCTGTTGAAAAGTTCAAGATATTGTTTAGTTGTCCAAAACAAGAATTATTTCTCTAAACAGAATTTCACGAGTCTGAATTTCAGTATTTTTCAAATCCCAATCTACTTGAATCAGTTGTTAGATATTTTATATGTAATCAAATACAGCATAAAGAACAAGCCCTTTTTTATAATACCTTACCATGTAAAAGGGAGGTATTGACAAACAATAACAGAGAGCATACATTACATACTGTAATGTATAAAAAGTGGATAAAATGCAATACGACTCAATAATCAATACAGGAGAATCCTCCACCGCCGAATTCAAGTCATCCTTTAACCAAGAGGTAATCGAAGCTGTCGGAGCTTTTGCAAATAAGAATGGTGGAATCATAATCATCGGATTAAAGTCTAGCAGCAAGGTATTAGGCGTCCAACTTGCTGAAGAATCCCTGCAAAAGTGGCTCAACGAAATCAAGAGCAAGACTGAACCAGTGCTGGTTCCCGATATTGAGACTGTAAAGTACAAAGGTAAGACGCTTGTCGCGATAACGTTCAAGGAAAGCCCAATTAAGCCGGTCGCTGTGCAGGGACGTTATTTTATTAGGCACGAAAACAGCGTTCATGTAATGAGCCCAACCGAAATCGGGGATTGCACGTTGCGCACTCAGAATTCAAGCTGGGATTTCGTTCTTGACGATTCTAGTTCAATGGACGATATATCCCTCAAAAAGGTCGTGCAGAGTATACAGCGAATAAACCAACGTGGATACCATATATCCAAGGATCCCCTTGAATTTTTGCGTAAGAATCGTTTGCTGCGGGACGGCAAATTGACATTCGCGGCCGAAATGCTCTTTGCCAAGGATTGGCATATAAATACAGCCGTGCAGATGGGATTCTTTCAGTCACCAACAATCATCAAGGACAAAGGTGAGGCTCATGGCGATTTGATAAGTCAGGTAGAAGAAATTTATGAGTTCGTGAAAAAACATATCAATTGTCAAGTTGTCATAAGCGACAAACTAGAAAACGACCTTGTTTGGGATTATCCGCTGAAAGCTATTAGAGAACTCATCTTGAATATGATCGTCCATAGGGATTATCATTCAACTTCGGAATCTTGCGTGAAGGTTTTCGATGACCACATTGAATTTTTCAATCCCAGGAAACTGATGGACGGTCTGACAACCGATGATTTAAATTCTGGAAATTATCTATCGACTCTCAGAAACAAAGCCATCGCGAACCATTTTAACATGTTGGGTGAAATTGAAAAATACGGCTCAGGCATTACCCGTGTTATAGGTCTGTTTCAAGAAGCGGGATTGCCAACTCCATCAATTGAAGAAATTTGCGGCGGAATACGGGTGACCGTGCAAAAAACTGTTAGTAAGGATACAGAAAAAGATACAGAAAAGGTTACAGAAAACCAAAGAAAGATCCTTTCCACAATAACGCAAGATCCGCAAGCATCGCAAGAAAAAATTGCTTTGATTGTAGGAATTAATCGTGCCAATGTCGCCAAGAACTTGAAAAAACTTGTCGAAATGGGGCTTGTCAAACGCGTCGGTCCGGACAAAGGCGGACATTGGGAAATAACAAGCAAAATCTGAAAATTAACTACGACGAACAAACCAAAGAGCACAAGTGCGTTATTGAAAAAATCGGGATATAGTATTTTTTTCTAAATTTGCGCGCATGGCAGAAAAAAAGAAAATCCTCGTAATGGTCGCAAGCCCGAAGAATGAACGCAGTGGCACTCTCATCCCGACGAAGGCATTTGTCGAAGGGCTGGAGCAGAACGGCGACTACGAGACCGAGTATATTTTCATCGACAAGATGCACATCAAGCCGTGCCGCGGCTGTCTCAGCTGCTGGGGGCGCGAGGACGGTTCGTGCTTCATGAAGGACGACGACGTGCCGATGATCCGCGAAAAGCTCATCAATTCGGACATTGTCATCTGGAGTTTTCCGCTGTTCCTGTTCAGCCTCCCAGGGCAGATGAAGGTACTGATGGACCGCATCGTGGGCATGGTACACCCGTACATGGGCCAAAAGCTCAAGGAAGGCGCCAACGCGCTGAATTCGCACTTGCACGGGTTGCAGTTCCAGAAGGAAGGGCAGAAGATTATTCTGCTTTCGAGCTGCGCATGGATGGATCTAGACGTGGTTTACGAACCAATCCGCAAGCAGTTCGACATCATCCTCGGACATGAGGGCTACACGCTTATCGCTTGTCCGCAGATGCGTGCGCTTGACCACCGTGGCGGTCCGCGCCGTTTGAACATGCTCCGCGAAAAGTACCGTAAGGGCGGTGCCGAACTCGCTACGACGGGTAAGCTTTCGCAGGAAGCGATAGACATGATGCAGAAGCCGATTTTCAGCGAAGACGCTTACGTGACGCTTGTGACGGAATTCGTGACACACATGTTCGACCGCGACGATAATTTCTAGTAAACAGTGGTTAGTGATTAGTAGTCAGGAGGCTCCCGCAAAGCGGGAGCGTTTCTTTTTTGCAAAAAGAAAAACCCTGGCAGATGCCAGGGTTTTCCGTAAAAGCAAAATCGCAGATTAGCGCTTGCTGAACTGGAAGTGCTTACGAGCCTTCTTGCGGCCGAACTTCTTACGTTCAACGGCACGTGCGTCACGAGTCATGAGGCCTTCCTTCTTGAGAGCCGGCTTCACTTCTGCGTCGTTAGCAACGAGTGCGCGGGAGATGCCGAGACGGACAGCGCCCATCTGGCCAGCGATGCCACCGCCACGAGCGGTAACTTCGACGTCCCATTCTTCAGCGTTGCCAAGGATGGCGAACGGAAGATTTGCAATCATGTCCTGCACTTCAGAATGGAAGTATTCCTTGAAATCACGACCATTGATAGTGCGCTTGCCGGAACCCGGCTTCAGAATCACAGCGGCGATGGCGTTCTTGCGACGGCCAGTGCCGCGGTAGATCTTCTTATTCTTTGCTGTAGCCATAGTTTTCTCCGTTCTAAATTAAAGTTCTACGACTTCGGGTTTCTGGGCAGCGAACGGATGTTCGGCACCTGCAAAAATCTTGAGCTTCTTGATCATCTTGTGGCCAAGAGCGCTGTGCGGGAGCATGCCCCAAATGGCAGCTTCGAGCGGAGCAGTCGGGTTCTTTGCCAAGAGGTCAGCAAAGTTGATCCAACGTTCACCGGCGATGTGGCCAGTGTGGTGGAAATACTGCTTCTGGAGAGCCTTGTTGCCAGAAACGGCAACCTTTTCAGCGTTGATAACAACCACGAAGTCGCCAGTGTCGACGTTCGGGGAATAGATGGCCTTGTGCTTGCCCATGAGGAGACGAGCAACTTCGCTTGCAACGCGTCCCATCGGCTTGTCAGCTGCATCCACAAGCTTCCACTTGCGGGAGACAGTCTTCGGGTTTACCGTAATGGTCTTCATGTAAATCCTCTAGTGAGTGAAATTCCGGGGCAAAGGCGCCCCGAGAAAAGCAGAGTAAATTTAGATGATTTTCCGCAAGGGTTCAAGGGTAAAAAGGTGTAATTTTTGAAAAAAGTAGTATTTTCGCGGACTAGATATTCTATCAATTGATAGAATTGTATTAATTAGTATAGTAAAATTGATTATAGCCGCACCTCTCGTCTAAGCCCCTACTGCTTACTTTTCTCCTTGCGCATGGAGGCGAGAGCCTTGGACTTGCGGCGGGCGGTTTCCTGGAGGTTCACAGCCACATCAAATTCATCGACGATTTCGCGACCGAGGATTTCTTCAAGCACGTCTTCGAGACTCACGATGCCCGCAATCGCACCCCATTCATCAACAACGCCCACGATATGCCCACGCTGCTTGAGGAAACGCAACAACAACTTGTCGGTCATGAGGCTATCAGGAACGAGCTGCATCGGGCGCATGAGCTGGCGGAGTTTCACATCGCGATGGCCTTCGGCTAGCTGGTTGTACGCATCGCGGCGGAGCACAATCCCAATCCAGTTGTCCTTTTTACCATCGTAAAGCGGCACACGCGAAAACGGCCAGTTGCCGCGCTCGTCAAGAGTCTCTCCAATCGTACTGTCGGCAGGGAGCGTAAACACGACCTGTCGTGGCGTCATCACGCGGCGCACCGGGAGCGACTTGAGCGAAAGGATGTTCTTGATGACAAGAGCCTGCTGGCGGTCAATCACATCTTCGCGAAGCCCGAGACTCACAAGGCTATTGATGTCCTCGATACTCACGTCCTTCTTTTCTTTGTCTTCGTGCGTCCAGTGCTTGGTCAGCGTAAGGCAAAGCCAGATGATTCCCGTCCAGCTGAGGATTTTCGTGATGTAATAAAACGGCACAGCCACGAGCGGCGCACAGACTTTCGCCTGCTTCACACCGAGCGTCTTGGGAGTGATTTCGCCAAAGAGCAAAATGAGAATCGTGAGTATCACCGGCAAGAGCATCGCCGCCGAAGGCGACAAGCGCTTCACCGCCAAGGCAGTCGCCAAGGACGCGCCCACCGTATTCGCGACCGTATTCACCACAAGCACCGAAGCAATGTAGCGGTCGATGTTATCTTTCACGTGTTTCAGGTAACGTGCGGTAAATTTCTTTTGTCGCTCCAAGACTTCCACCGTCGAAGGCGGGACGCTATAGAACGAAGCTTCGGTCACAGAGCAAAACGCCGAAGCACCAAGACAAGCAAGAACAGTAATTACAATTTCAAACATATTTTCGCGCCTCCGGCGCAGTTACTAAAGACCATCAATTAAAGTCGGCTCTATCGCCCAGAACTGTGTGCGTTCCATATCACGAATAAAGTCACCAAACGATTTCGTATTCACAAACGGCACCACAAAAGAATCTTCCGTATTCAACTGCATCAGTTCAATTTCAGTAGACTTCGGGATATCGGCAAGCTTGCGGACTTCGTCAAGAGCGTCATCAAATCCACCCAAGCTATGCACAAGCCCGGCCTCTTTCGCTTTCCAGCCAACCATCACGCGACCGCCGCCATACACAGAATCCACCACAGCTTGGTCAATTCCAGTCGCCTGCGAAACAACACCCGTAAAGCGATTGTAGAAGTCATCCATGTATTCCTGAAGTGCCGCCTTTTCGGTATCCGTCCACGGGCGTGCAAAAGAGCGCGCATCCGAATAATCATTTGTCTTGACCGGTTCATTACGCAACCCAACTTTCTGCATCAAGCCAGACGCATCAATCTTACCGCCATAAATCCCAATGCTACCCACAATGGCAAATGGTTCTGCAATTATCTTGTCCGCACCGCATGCAATGTAATAGGCGCCCGACGTTCCTGAACTTCCGATACTTGCAACAATGGGGATATCAAAGCGTCTCAAGTTCTTGAGCGCGCCCCAAATTTTATCGGACGCAATGGCACTACCGCCCGGCGAACTAATTCGCACAAGCAAAGCCTTTACGCCCATACCTGGCAACCTGCGTAAGTTATCAAGAACAGATTCTTCCATGCGAGAATCAATCGTTCCGTTAATATTCAACAGCGCCACTTTTGCGCGATGGTTCCAGCTCTCGTCAAAAATTTTTGTATTCGACGGAGCCCAAGTCCTAAAGCCCGCATAAGGTGCATCAATATCAAAGAACGTCTTTAATGCGTAAGCGGGAACCTGGTCAATGTAAAGCAAAGTATCGGCAAGGCCCGCCTTTTTCGCTCCAATCGCAGTAATCACAGGCTTTTGGGCGAGCTCATCCAGTTTTTCCGTATTCACCGGCGCAGTCCCAGTTTTCATGCGAGCGGCAACACGCATACGGACAAGTTCCCAAATATCCTTGTAAAGCGTTTCAATATTTTCACGGGCATTCACCGACATGGAATCAGCCGTATAAGGTTCCACCGCCGACTTGAATGCGCCATGGCGCAAAAATTCAACCTTGACACCTAGTTTGTCCAAAATGCCCTTATAGAACGTGATTCCGCCACCAAGCCCAAGCCATGTAAAATGGGCCGAAGGCTCCACGACAACGCGGTCCACATTTGCAGCCGCCGTCAACACCGACGGACGGACATCATCCATGTAGGCAATTACGAGACCGCCACGCGCCTTGAGCTTTTTCACGTAACGGTTGATTTCTTCAGAAATCGCCAAATTGCCGTTATAGCCCGAAAAGTCAAGAACGACAAGGCCTGCAGCCGGGTCGCGCAACAAGTGTTCAAACAAATTGCGCACCTTCATGAGACCGATAGAAGACGGAGCAAAGAACAAGAACTTCTTTTCAACTTCGGAAACTTCCATGTTGAGCGGCACACGCACAATCTGCGCCGAGCGCGAAGCCTTCGGGTTGCGCGATGCATGGAATCCGATGCTACCACCCTTCGGCAAAAAATCGTCAAACATCTTGATCGATGCATCAACATACCCGCCAAACGAAGTCGATAAAGTCAACATGTATTCGTCATCATCACCGTAAACAGGCATTTTGAATCCAAAGCGGAACCCGGCAAGCGAAAGTTCAAATAGCAGACGGTGTTCTTTCCAGTTTTCCACATCGTAACTTGCGCTCAGGAAATCCCCTAAGCGAAGCGTCGCACCCGCATTGTGGATGCGTTCCATCGAAGTTGGCCCCAAGTACAAAAGGTTATCGCAAGAATAGCCCAGCGATAAAAAGCGGAACGGACGAATCAAGATACCCGGAGAATACGTCCACTCCGTCCCCTTGAAATCGGCACTGCGAAACGCAGTAACGCGACCGCCCCAAAATGCACTCCGGTCAAAAAGTGAAAATCCATGCGTCAAGTTCCAGCGGGATTCATCCATCCCGTCACCATTGAAATGGTATTCAAAACCCGCCCCGAAATGGTCCAAGTTGCCGCCAATGCGGAATTCAGTAACGCCGTCATCATATTGGTACGATGCAAGAGCGCCTCTGGAATCCAAGGCCGAAAGCCCCGCCGGATTTCCGAAAACACCATGCGCCCCATCAAGCGAAACAAAGCCGGATTCTCCGGGAAGGTAGGCAAACGCCGATGCTGCCATTGCAAATAGCGATATAACAAATTTTTTCATCAATGATATAATAGAAAAATTGCTATTTTGCTTCACGAGTGTAGGAAACAATTTTAACATAGTGGTGGTTATATGAGTTCATCTTCGAAAAAAGAAGAAACTGACCTTTTTGACTTGTTGAAGGAGCTGGCAAGAAATTGGAAAATCATGATTCCGTGCGTCATTGTCGCCGGAATTGTAGGCGTTTTTGTCGCCATGTGGATTAGGCCTGTCTATAAAGTAGACGCATTGCTCCAGATTGAATCAAAGAATAACAAGAGCATGGGCATGACAGGCGGCCTCAGCAGCCTGTTTGCCACAACAAGCCCCGCCGAAACAGAAATCGAGCTCATCAAGAGCCGTCACATCATCGGCGACGCCGTCGAAAAGATGAATTTGCTGTACGTGGCAACACCAATCAACAAACTTGACCGCCTGCTGCATCGTGAAGGCCGCATGGAACTCAGCCGATTTGAAAGGCCCGAATCAAGCATTCAAAAGAACAAAAAAATTATTCCATGGGTTGCTGTAGCTACAGACAGCGCCTCCTTTGACCTATACGATCACCATAATCAGAAAATCCTCTCGGGAGCCGTTGGTACAACATATCGGTTCCCTTATGCAAACGACACCGCATGCATCCACATTTATCGCATGGATGCCACTCCGGGGCAGAAATTTGAAATCGTCAAGGAAGAACGCCTCGATGCCATTGACGAATTCAAGAAAGCATTTGATATCAAGGAAAAAGGCAAAAAGACTGGCATTCTAGAATTCAGCTACCAGGATATCTATCCCGACCGCGCCACAAAAGTTCTAAACGAAATCGCAACGTCCTATTTAAGACAGAATGTTGAACAGCGCAATGCCGAAGCCCAAAAGACATTGGAATTTTTGGAAAAGCAGTTGCCCGATGTCAAAGCAAAACTGGATAGTTCTCTCCTGAAGTTCAACACCTACCGCAATAAAGTCGGTTCCGTAGACATTGGCGCCGAAACGCAGCTCATCCTAGAAAAACGCAACAAGTTGCAGCAAAGCTTGCTTGAGTTGCAGCAGAGAAAGCAGAGTGCCGTCCGCCTGTTCCAGCCGGAACATCCGACAGTCAAGACCTTAGAAGATCAGGAAAACAACTTAAAGCGCGAGCTCGCCAACAACTATGCCGCCACCAAGAGGCTCCCGAACACCCAGCAAGAAGTCCTGAAGTTGACGAATGAAGTCGACATGAGCAAGCACATGTATACGACCATGCTCAACAACATTCAGCAGTTGAAGCTCGTGTCCGCCGGTGAAGTAGGTTCAGTGCGCATTATCGACTTTGCCGAAAAAGTCACGAAGCCCATAAAGCCGAAAAAGAGCCTCATCGTTTGTATCGCCTTGTTCCTCGGTCTGCTCCTTGGAGCTGCAATCGTATCCATCCGCAGCAAGTTCAGCAACGGTGTTCGCGACGCAAGCTTTATCGAACGTGAAACAGGATTCAGCGTCTACGCGAAAGTTCCCAAAGGCAACCCCAACGGCACCAAAGGCACTCGCCCACTTGCAGTTGTCGAGCCGGACGATGTTGCAGTGGAATCCATCCGTGCATTGCGCAGTTCACTTGAATTCAGCATGGAAGAAGACAGCCGCCCCGTTATCGGAGTCAGCGGGCTTATCCCAGGTGTAGGCAAGAGCTTTATTTCCGTAAACCTCGCCGCACTTTATGCAGGTCTCGGCAAAAAGGTCTTGCTTATCGACGCGGACCTCCGCAAGGGCCGCCTGCACAAGGAATTCGGCATCAAGCGAGGGAAAGGCCTTTCTCAGATTCTCCTTGGCGAAGCTACTGTAGACAACGTTGTTCAATCCACCGAAGTCGACAACCTGTTCGTCATGCAATGTGGTAACGTGCCACCCAACCCATCTGAACTGTTGGGTTCCAAGCACTATTCAACAATGATCAGCGAACTGGAAAAGGCTTACGACCTAATCATCGTCGATACACCGCCAATCATGCTCGTGACAGACGCCGCCCTTGCCTGCCGTATCGCATCCCAGATCGTCATGGTCATCGAATACAACAAGCACAGTATCGAAGCAATCCAGGACGGTATGAAGCAGTTGCTCAAGGGAAATACCACCGCACATGCAAGCTTCGTCATCAACAAGTACGAACACGGGCATAGCGATGGCTACGGATACAAATATGGGAAGTATTAATTTTTCAGATACAGGACTAAACGGTCAAATATTTTCTGTAACCCAAATCTAGGCTGCCACGCGAGCTTTCTAAGCTTAGCCGTATCCAGCCTTAATTTGGTTGGAGGAGCATACCCCTGGTTTTCGTCTATTTCAATTTTGACTCGGATATCAGGATTAACTTTTTCGCAAACGAATTCCGCCATTTCCTTTGCCGATATATACGTCAATTCATTGGCAACATTATAGCATTCCCCATTCCCGCCATTCAAAAGAATGTGGAGAATTGCCGAAATGGCATCCGTGACATAGCAGTAAGGCCTTGCGGATTCACCAGTCGAATGGAGCACAATATCTTGGCCTAGAGAAGCAAGGCGTGCAAACTGTGCTATTATACGGTTATCATCCTTTGCGATGCCAGCCCCCGTCGTCTGGGTCAACCTAGCTACCTTTACAGGGACCCCATATTCTGCAGCATACAGGCAACACATATTTTCAGTCGCACGCTTCGCCATCGGGTAGCTGCTACGAACCGATACAGGATCCAAATAGCCCTGAAATCGTTCATCAATAGCCTTGGAATCGTCAAGTGTTTCACCATAAACTTCAAGAGAAGACAGATAAACCATTCCCTTGATCTGTTTTTTTTGAGCTAGTTGCAACATTGTTTTTGTGCCATCCATGATAATTTCAAAAGTTTCCACAGGATGTTCCACAAAAAATTTGCTCGACGTTGGCGCAGCACAATGGACTATGAAATCAATTTTACCTAGCGACTCATAATCATAGTGCGTGATGTCACATTCTATAAAATGGACCTTTTCTATTTGAGAAGCGTCAAACAGTGTTTCCACTTTTTTCAAGTTTCTCACCGGAGCAAAAATTTTCACCTGCTTGTCAAGGGCCAGCAAGCAACGAATAAGAGATGAACCAATAAGTCCCGTAGCTCCGGTTATCAAAAAAGTCGAATTTTCAAGGCTATTACTTAATTCAAAATTCTTCGCAAAATCAAGGACGTCTTCGCAAACAATTTTATTCATAATTAAAATCCAAATATCTGCTGATTTTCGTGTACTTCAACCATGGCCCTAAAAATAAAGAAGTCGGTTGGAGTCGTAATCTTGATATTCTCCATCGGTCCAATAGCAGTATTTATCTGGAAACCGTAATGACTCATCATGGTGCAAGAATCAATAAAGTCATGGCGATTTTCAGCAATTGCCTTTTCGTGGGCGCCCAAAATGTCTGTCAAGATAAAACATTGTGGAGCTCTTGCAATCAGGGAATTCGCTCGTGACGGGATTTCTAAAGATCCATCTTCTTGCTTGACGACAAATGTTTCCGTAGCGGGGATGCAGATAACGCAGTTTCCCTTTTCATTGGTCGTAGCAATGCAGTCCGAAATAGTCTTTTCCTTAATCAGGGGGCGAACACCATCATGAATAAGGACATTGCATTCTTCCCCAAGATGTTTCTTAGCGGCAACCAATCCGTTATAAATGGAATCCTGCCCAGTTGAGCCTCCAGGCACCACCGCCACAACCTTGCTGATTTCAAATTTGTTCAGCTGTTTCTTTAAGAAAGGAATCCAGGATTCGATGCACACAACAACAATGCCATCTATCTGCGGATGGTTATCGAACAATTCCAAGGTATAAATAATGATGGGCTTGCCATTCAATTCAAGGAACTGTTTTGGCCTGGAAACCGTATTCATACGCATTCCAGTTCCACCAGCGAAAATGACAGCAACATTCTTTCTCATACGTTACCTCATATTCCTACTTTCAAGATATTTTAAAACGCCATGCGGATCGTCCGTAAAGAATACACTGAATCCATGGTCTATCAGCCAACCATAACTGGCTTCAACATCGCTCAACGCCAGCTGGTCGTTTCGGCCACCATTGCAGCAAGAACCAAGCAAGGTATCAACCCAAAGCCTATTGCCTTTTTTGGAATACTTCTTGACCGCTTTTAAAATGGATAACGTATCCGAAGGAAAAGCAATGTAATATCCAATGGGTTTCATCTTTCTCTGCAAATCCGAGAAACGCTTTTCGTCGTTTAAGCCATTGCATTGCAGAAACGGAGCATAATTAACCTCAGGATACTGCTTTACCAATTTGTATGCATCGGATTCCATATTCGTGGTACCCGCCAGTAAAATTTGTCTGTCCATACCATGTTTATGAACTATTTCAAGAACCGCTTCTTTATGGTCTTGCCATTTATCCACATAAATAAGGATTTTTCCCTTCGAAAGTTCCAAGATTTCTTCAAACGTGGGAACTCGTTGGTCGGAAACATAGTTGGTCGGAGTCTTTAACTTGTATTCTTTTATTTCGGCCAAGGTAAGGTCAGAAACCTTTCCCCTTCCCGTCGTTGTACGGTTTATGGTTTCATCATGCATAATGACAAGGACACTGTCCTTTGTCATGCGAACATCCACCTCAATGGCGTCAAATCCTGTCTTGATGCAATTTTCAAAACCCCTAATCGAATTTTCCGGAGCATAGCGCCAGTCACCGCGATGAGCAATAATCATCGCATAGTTGTGCGGCCCCTTTTCATGGAGCTTATTCAGCAAAAAGTCAATCCTATCTTCTGCAGCCGAAAGCAACGCAGACAGAGACAACAGCAAAAACACCAACCGTTTCATTTATGCATTTTCCTTCTTTTTCGGCATTTTCAAAGAATCAAGTAGGTACTCATAAATAGCGACCGAAGCTCCGTTTGGATTTTGCGGACGCAGATACGCATCGACAAAAGCATAACGTTCTTCCTTCATATAGTCATCACCATCAATCACGACTTGCTTGATGAACTTCTCGATTTCCTTACCTTTTTCAGAGGTGTAGATGTGATCCAAAATAGCCTTGCCACATTCATTCCAATCACGAACTACACCTGGATTTGCAATCAGGAACAGCATCGGCTTATAGGTACTGGTATACTCCGCCGTAAAGGAGCCACAATCCTGAATCATCGCATCCGACGTGAGGAATAAATCAACATATTCATCTAGGCAAACCTGCGTATTGGGCATTGTCTCCCACAACTTGTAATACGCTTCACGGCGTTCCTTATTCCAGCCGGGGATTGCAGAATCCAGTTTCTTGGCAAGCTCTGGATGCGGCTTAAAAACGAACTGAACTTCGTCTGCATATTTTTTAGCCATTTCAACCATAAAGTCGCAAATATCCAAAAAATTTGCACAACGATTCTTTTCCAGCATGTGGTGGTGCGGAGCCCAGATAATCCTTTTCTTCTTTTTCTCCTGAGGTTTCCAGACATCAACTGGAGGCTTCCTCGGGAAAAAGAATTCATCCAAAAGGGGATAACCAGAAGCAACAGCGTTCACCCCCTTGTTGATTGCATGTTCCTTTGCCATCTGGACATGCAACGGGGTTTCATAAAAGATCTTCCAAAGTTTGTTATGGAAGTCCCTGTTAAAATGTTCAATATAACGGTTGCTGATCATCCAGGCGTAAGGGACGTAAGCCTGCAAGCAATCCATATTCCGTTCATAGCCAAAGTCCACGAAGCGGCCATATTCATGCCAGCAATTCATATGGAACAAAATATCGGGATTCAACTCCTTAGCCTCGGCCCTCGACAGGACACGATTTTCTTTTTCGGAATAGGGCAAAAAGACATTGTAGCCGCGGTCCTTGAAATAGCGATAAACCTGTAGCATGTGCGGAACAAAGTTGCTTTGAATAATAGCACCGGCTGCGTAAGGCACAACCACGATATATGGGTTGAAACGGCTGTCTTTTTCCAGGAGCCGATAAATGCCTTCATATTTCCACTTGTTCGTTTCCAGGATATAAAAGGCGACATTGATTTTTTCACCACGAGAAGCCTTCGCCTGAACATTCTGCAAGACATTCTCGTATTTTGCCGGCAAGTCGTCATACTTATGGCGCAACAAAAAATTTCTCAGCAAAGAATAAGCCTTTGTTAATATTATCTTGTTGTAGATGACGATTTCGTAATAACGAATCTTATTCTTCAGATTAGACATCATAGCTTTACGCGAGCGGCTCTCTTATTATTCTTTATCTTTGCATGTTTTTTCAAGACAAGCGACACCATCCACACCGGCATCAATAAATATACCCACTTTTTCAAAGTCGGCAGATGGAATATATCCTTTCTACAGAATTTTCTCCAGAAATACTGCGCCATCACATCTTCCAGAACAGGATTTGTACTATGGTCATCACGCCAACTTCCGAGCCCATTATGCACGCAAACGTTGCTGCCATCATACGTGTTTATCGTAAAATAGGAATCGGGATACACTTTCATGTCAGAAAACAAGATTGGCTTTCCATCATATTTGACAACTTCGTCTTCATAGCCATACATCTTCATAAAGATTTTCGTCACAATGCAAGGAATCGCCGTTTGGTCAAGGCTTCCATCAGGCAAAATAAAATGTCTATTCTGGTAGTAATCCAGGCACTTTTTTATAAACGGATGCCCCGGTTCTGCACCAATCGCATGGGCGGCAATCTGATCCGATGTTTCCACGCCAATAAAAAGCTTATCATCTAAAAACAAGTCAAAATTACCATTAATGGTCACATCTGCATCTAGGTAAATTCCGCCATACTTATTCAGGACCCACAAACGGAAATAGTCCGTAACAAAAGCCCACTTTTGTTTAGAATAAGCTTCCCTAGCAAAAAGGAATTCCTCATAAGGGAAATTTGTCTTATTCCATTCAACGATCTCATAATCCTTCAAATGTTCGCGCCACGTTGCAAGGCAATTTTCCACAGCCTTAGGCTTTTGCTCAGACAACCACAAATAATGTATTTTCTTTGGAATAGACATTACACGCTCCACAACGCCTTAAAATGTTTTCGGGTATTTTTAAAAATATAAGGAGAAAGCCATATCACACTAATCATAAACTTCAGCAAAAGCGCAACCGTTTTTGACAAGTGCTTCTTGGTAAATCTCACCTTGGAAATTTCAGACTGAATTAAGGAAAATGCTCCACAAAGAAGGACGTCGTCGGGCCTTTCAGCTCCACCACGAACGAGATGCGCCACGGAAGGTCCTTCAATAATGCGACGGAGCAGGCCATCCTGTTTCATGCGGTACTGCATATCGGTTTCTTCAAAATAAAGGAAGAAATTTTCATCAAACAGGTACTTCGGGTCATTTTTGACAAAGAGGTCAGCCCCTGTCACATAATCCACATTTCCCGTCTTATACTCATTAACAGGCAATCTCTGGTGTTTCCGCATATCAGCACCAAACGCTTTAAACACATTCTTTGCATAAAAAGAAAAAACATGCAAAACCATTTTTTTCAAAACAAAAAAGGCGGTCGGGAAAGTTCCATACGAATGCGATATCTTTTTTTCGCCATCGACCAGATTACAACCAATCGCGCCCAATTTTTCAGTTTCGTGCGCTTTCCAATAATCGTAAAAAATCTTGATAGCGTTGTTCAGCAGCAGGGTGTCGCTGTTCAAATAAAAGATGAATTCACCCTTAGCGGCGTTCACGCCACGGTTATTCGCAGGGCCAAAACCGAGATTCGCCTTGTTCTCGACCAAGACGACCTGCGGGAATTCCTGCCGGACCATTTCTACAGAACCATCAACGGACCCGTTATCAGAAACGATAACCTCGAATTCAACATCCTTGGTCTGTGAAAAAACGGAACGAAGACAATTCCGCAAAAGATCGCGTGTATTAAAATTCACAATTACAACGGACACCTGCATAGTTATTCGTCATCCTCATCAGTTTCGCCGGTTTCAGCTTTTTCCGCATCTGATTCAGCCTTTTTATCGCAAGCACCATCTTCTACTTTTGCGGGATTCCAAAATTTTGAGATAAGAAGCCAAAATACAATAGCGTACGACAAATCGATAAACACATCCTGCAAAAAACCATAACCAAAAATGCCCCACAAGACAATGACTCTGGCGTAGTAATACAAAAGGAAATGGGACAAAAGCGGATTACTAATCTTTTTGGCAAGCCACCCGGCGGCTATAGTCAACAAGGCTACGACAAAAGCCCCGATTGTACCAAACTCAAGATACAAATCCCCAAAGAGAGTCTTGAAATAATACATGTTCACTCGGTAGACGTTACTCCAAAATTCTCGGACCGCGTCTACGCCATACTTTGAATCCGGGAGTTCAAACCCACCAAACCATTCCAGCAATTTCGGGAAGAATCGAAGCCCATACGTATGGATATCTGTCGAATCCCAATAAACCAGTCCCAAATTTAAGAAGGGTTCCCCAAAATAGCGCATTATTCTGTTCAACGCAACATCGACATCACCATCGACACGGGCAAAAGAAATGATTATCGCATAAAAGCCCAACAAGCCCAACACGGCAAACGCTATACCATAGATTTTTTTCTTGATGTCTACAGGAATCTCGTCCTTGAAATTCGTGTAAATATAGACAAGGGCAAAGAAATTGAAAAACAAGGATCCACGGCTTCCCTGTAAAACAGAGGGTGTGACGGTCGCTCCAAAACCGACAATCAAAAGAAATAACGCCATCATCGATTTTTGGTTCTTTACAATCCGGTAAAACTGCAAATAGAGAAAAATCGGCATCACACAGATGGACAAACGTCTAAAAACCTTAGACAGAATCATTTCGATATCGGAACCATACTTTTGCCCCAGATCTCCGGAAACACTCATATGGTACGCATCGCCCAAGTCACTTGCCGCCCCTAGCTGATACCCTTCCAGGAAAAAGAACAGGTGTCCCAGCATAAAGAAAAGAAAAATCTTTGAAAACAAGGACACCCTCTGGGCATCCCACCCTATTTCAAATTTGGGAACAACCTTCAACGGGCTCATCACCCCCATCATCATGATAAACATGAGAAAATAGGGAAGATAGCTCAAATACTCTAGACTTCTGGAATCGCGTATTTCTTCCTGGTATAAGCCAATATCGAATACATACGCCCCCATGCAAGAAACAACAGCGTACAGTCCTATAGAAAATAAATAAAAGGCGCTATATTCACTTTTCTGCTTATAGCACCATGCAAACCACACTATATACAGGAATGCATTAGTTAAGAATACTTCCATACCGTCATCGTAAAAACAGACTACAACATCCCGTTATCAAGATGTCTAATGTAGCGAAAATATATAAAATATGCGAATCGCTTTTTATCAGCGGCTCTTTCCGAAATGGATTTTCTGCATCATTTTACGCAGTTCCGTTACCACAAGCTCATTCTTGTTGAATTTCAGGTTTATCAACGCAAAGATACAGGCCATGAGCAAGCCTTCTACAGCAATCCGTAACCCATACGGGACTTCTAAATAACAGCTAAAAACAATCGGCACCGGGAGATAGCATAACGCCCAGCCGATGTTCTTCAATAGGATTTTCGCGTCAAATACAAGGCCCAGGATTTTTTTCACCAGGTACATTCCAACAACAAGAACAGACAATTCAGACAAGCCCCAGGACATCGCAGAGCCAACGGCCCCCAAACGAGTCGTCAATACAATATTGCCAAGAATGCCAATCACAGCACCGACGGAACTGACTATGAAAATGGACTTGTTCGATGTCGAAGCCATCAGGAATTGCTGAATAACAATTTGCTCCATTCCAATAATCAGCAACAGGAAAATAACGATTTTAAACGGCAAAATGGCACCTTCATAACCATTACCCGCAATAATGAAAATAATTTCATCGGCGCAGAACAGGCAGGCAATAATAATGGGCAACGAGACAATGGTCAAAATATTAAATGTATCATCTGCTATCTTTTGAATTTTTTCGCGATTTCCATCACTCAACAATTCACTAACCTTGGGGACCATCACATTGGTAAAAGCAGTAAAAACACCCATTAGGATACTATACATCTTCGTTGCTGTTGCAAAGTAGCCAACTTCCTTATCCCCAGAACAAAACCCAAGAAATACCATATTGAACGAAGTATACATATAGGTCAGCATACGATAATACCCAAACACCAGAACAGGCAATATGAAGATTCTAAAGCTGACCTGGGATAATGAAAATGTTCTAAATTTTTTCGAATAATTCCAATTCCACAAGGCGTTCACAAAAACAGATCCCACTGTCAATGCGTAGTAGATTATAGCATCATCTGGAGAGCGAATAAAGGCAAAAACGCCTACAACATAAAGAAAGCGAACCGCAATAGTCCTAAGCGTTATATATTTGAATTCCTGCAAGCCCTCAAAAAGCCATTCTATCAAAAATAAGCTAAAGAATAGCTTTACAAGCCCTATCCAAAGAAAGTCCCTATATACTTGAAGACTGGGGACATAGAGCGTGCAAAGGACGAGTACCACAACAGCAATAATGGTACCGACAAAGTTAATCGCCATCAGGCTTGAAAAGGTCTTATTTCTCCGTTCAAGATTACTTTTGCACCTTGCAATTTCGCGAACGCCAAAAGAGCCAACGCCTAAAGTAGAAAAAAGGACGAAATAATCAATCAGACTATCGACAAAATTGCATATACCGATATTGCTTACACCAAGAACTCTCGATACATAAGGATATGTAATTAAAGGGAAAAGGTACTTACTTAAAGTAAGCAACAAGTTATATGCAAAATTCTTTTTGACTGATTTGGGCATTTTCTCGTCTATACCAACTAATCATCATCGAAGAATCGGACGACAACATTATGCGTTTGAATTTTGTCATCTTCAGGAACTTTATTCCAATCCCCATAAAGGTCTGTAAGATAGGCATCAACATTACAGGGAGCACAAAACATGGAACCTTCAAATTCAATACGCCCTATCGGGAAAATATACTTCTTGTATCTTTTTTCATCCCAAGGCGCTCCATAAGGCAATCTGTAATAATCATTTCTTTTATGGTATATGAATCGCAAAAGGGGCGGGATGATTTTTTTTATTACCACATAATTTAACGGCAACAACGGTCTCAAAATTTTTGCAATTATCGAAGATGATAATATAACACGTTGAACCGCTTTTTCATAACAGAACATCATCTTTTTACAAAAAAAATCGCTTACTTGGTCATCCTGATAAAAAATATCCACCTGCACACCTCGATATTTTCTCATTTTGTGAAGCGGAGAATCCTGCAAATATTCACTTTTCAAATCACGTAGCACATCCCACGTAGAGTAAAAACCGCTATCAGTTTCATCGCACTGCAGCACAAACTCTTTACTAGGATTTTGCGTAAGCATTATTTTTTTAAACTTTAGATAACTCTCCCTGGTCATACAAATATCCACATCGTCATCCCAAGGAATAAAGCCTCCATGCCTAGCGGCACCCAGCAAGGTTCCGCAATCTAGCCAATAGTCAATTTCATTTTCCAAACAGATGCCGTCTATAAACTTAAGCATTTCAAGCATCCGAAGTTGAGCCCGACGCAAAATTGATCCATCAGGATTAAAGCGCTTTCGAAATTTAGCTTGCAAATCTCGATCAATCATCAGCATCTCCTCATTTGTCCATGTTATTTCAAATGCAGGTGGCTCTACTTTTTCGGTGCAAACGGCTCGATGATGTTCTTGATGATAAAGTCGGCCGTCTTCTCGATATCCTCGAACGCAACGCGTTTCGGCAAGTCGACGTTGAAAGCCTTCTTCACCTTCGCGACGAGTTCGTCGGTATAGACGAGCGTGCCGTTTTCCACATTCTCAATACCGTCGCAGTAGATGGACTTGCGGTTCGCGGCACGCATGTCATCCATACTGAAGAGCGTCGTATCGAACGTAACTTCCGCCTTTGCGCCATCGATAAGCACCGGGTAGCCGCCGATTTCGCCATTGACACCGGGAGCATGCACCTTGGTCACCGTCTTTTCGCGGAGAGCCGTCAAGATGGAATCGATGATGTTGAAATTGCTCGAAGCGTTCATCATGTTGCGCTTCTGGTCCACCGGCATCGGGATGGAGCAGGCAGCCAGCACTTCGGTCTGGTCAAACGGCAAATCTTTGCCATCCTTCTTGAAGTTCAAGAGCAGCGTCTGGCCTTCAGCATGGCCTTCCTTCGAAATCACCACATCGTGGAAATGGCTCACGGCGAGCGTCACATCGATATCGTTCAAGTTGTCGATGTTGTACTTTTCGGCCATAAAGAACTTCATGCGCGGAATGAGGTGGTTCAGGTTGCCGCTACCAAAATCAAAATATGTCTTACCGGCGGACTTGAGCCAAGGAATCACTGCGTCGGAATACGAGGTATTGATGGTCACTGCATTGGAGCCCACCTTTTCGTAGGCGGCCATGATATTTTTCGCATAACGGATAGAGAGCGGAGACCAAATGCCGTAAGCGCGCAGGTTGCTCCACGAGATGCTTCCGTACTTGAGTCCGGAATAGACGCGGCTGCTGTTCACGATAAAGTCCGGATTCGCCTTCTTGATTGTCGCGGCGATGCTGTCGACATCGTTCAAATCGCAGTCACCGAGAATTTCAATCTGGCTACGCAGTTCACGACGGATTGTCGCCGCCGTGCGAACGATGTTCACATCCATCTGCATCTTGGCTGCATTGCGGCCAGCAACCACAATTTTCAGCTGCGGGTCACGGAGACTCACCAAAAAGTCGAGCAGGAACGTACCGACGCTCCCGAGCCCAATAATCATAATCGTAATCGTCTCGTTCTTTTCGACCTTGGACTTGAGCAAGGCTATTTTCTTGTTCAGGATTTCCATATCTTACTCCATAAGTTCGCGAACAATGTTGTAGTCCGCAACGGTGTTACAGTTATACCAGGCATCAAACGTGACCACATCATATTCTTCACGGGAAAGCTTGTTGAAATACGCCTGGATAATCTCGAGATTCGTTCCCTGAAGTTGCTTTTCCGTCAAGGAAGCGACAGCCTCGTGCAGCTTTTCTGCCGACCGGAACTTCCACATCTGCGCAGAATTGAATACCGCGAGGAACGGCTCCGGAATCGTGAGCGAAGAATGGTTCGTGTCGTATAGGTAATGCGGACGGCCATCCGTCGATACGTAAAGAGCCACGGCCTTGTTCGAATAAATGGGTTCGCGATTGATCGTGAGCACGCTCTTTTCGCTGTCGTAGACCTTCTTGAAATTTTCCTTCAAGAAGAACAGGTCACCTTCAACGAACGTGACATCACCCGGTTCCTTCACGGCCTCGATGCCCTTGTACAGGCTATAGCCCGAGCCGTAATCCTTGAAGTGCTCGTTATAGACAAGTTCAATCTTATCGCCATACACCTGAAGATTCTGCTTCACGTATTCTTCGAGAGCGGAATAGAGGTAGCCGCCCACGATGATGTACTTGTCGTATTCGCCGCAATTTTTCAAAAGCTGCGGCAAAAGAGCAAACTTCGGAGAATCCTTATAATAAAGGCACTTCAGGGTTTCCTTTTCGGTATCCCTGTTAAAGCGGGTTGCCGTCCCGGCAACAGTAATAATCAGGTATTTCATCTTTCAATACTCTTTACGCACATTTCAAGGCCTTCTTCCAGCGTAACGACCGGTTTCCAGTGCGTACGCGTACGGATCTTGTCTGTGTTGAGCAGGCGGCGTTCCGGGTCGGACTTGCGATAACCTTCGAACTTGATTTTCACATCGTCCATGCCCATCTTCTTCGCAATCAGTTTCACGAGATCCACGATGGAAATTTCTTCTTCGGTCGCGACATTATAGACGGTACCGTCGAGCGCTTCCGGCGATTCCATGAGTTCCATCACGGCGCGGCAGCTGTCGATATTGTGGAGGAACGTACGCTTGTTGACCTTCGAGTTTTCGAGCAGCGTGACCTGCGGCTTTTCAAGAAGGTTGTTGATGATGTGCGGGATGATATGGTCCGCAAAGCGTTCATGCTTGCTGTAGACGTTGGCAAAGCGGATCGAGCAGCCCTTGATTTTGCCCTTGTCCACAGCATCCTTCATGAAGAATTCCGTGAGGAGCTTGCCGACAGCGTAGCTTGTGCGCTGGCTGTGTTCTGCTGTGGCCATCACCAGGAAGTCTGATTCACGAACGCCACCATTCGCATTCCAGGACTGCATGGAATAAACTTCGGAAGTCGAGCAGTTGATGTAGGTATCCGCACCAAGAGCGATCGCCATTTCCAAGAACGTCTTCATCGAGATGACGTTTGTAAGGAACGTGTGTTCCACTTCGTAGAAATGCTTCGTATGCACGACTGCGGCGCAGTTGATGAAAACCAGGCGGCCGGAATAAGAGCCTTTGAGACTCTTCACCTTGTCGGCGACAGCGGCCATGTGTCCGGCATTGTTGATGTCGTATTCAAAAAAGATATAGTCATCACGACCGACCAAGTCCTTCACCGTATCGATAGAACTGGCAAAGAAGTTGTCAAAACCGACAACGATGTTTTCTTCTTTCAGCAGTTGGTGCGAAAGTTCACTGCCGGTCATGCCTGTAGCACCACTTATGACATACAGATTTTTCTTCATGTTAAGCCTCTGTTTAAATTCCTAAAGTCAGACGATCCTTGTAGAATACATCTACCTCGTCCGTATAAAGATCCTGTTCCGCCACGATATCGTACGGAACGCAAACATGCTCGTATTCCGTCGTTTCGGTATCGAGAATCCCGAACTGCGCGCAGGGATTGATATTCCGCGGCTGCCCGACAGAACCGGGATTAATAAAAACCGTTTTTTTCTTGTTTCTCGTGCTCGGGGAATCCGCCTTGAAAAGCACCTCGAAGTAGTGGCACACATGGGAATGCGCAGTCAAGACATAATCGAATTCCGCGTATTCTTCGCGAGTGAGTTCCACAGGTGTAAACTTGCCCCAATACGGGTCGCCCAAGATGCCATGCACCAGCAGGAACTTCTTGCCGTCAATTTCCAGGGAACAAGTGCCATCGCGATTCATCTTGTTATTGATAAAGTCGATGGACTCCTGAGAGAGGCGCTTTTGCGTATAGTGGAGGATAGCGCGCCCGCGGTCTGTCGCGAATCGGGTCGTGTCGTTGTCCATGACAGCCTTCTCGTGGTTTCCCCAAATCTTCGCAACAAACTTGTCATCCATACCGCGAATCATGTCCACGATTTCGTTCGGGCGCATGCCGTAATTGACAAGGTCTCCCAGCAACACGAATTTGTCGACATGGCGACGTCTAATTTCTTCGAGCACCGCATTCAATGCAGTCACGTTCGCATGGATATCCGACAGCAGGGCGAGTCGCATTTTTATTTCCTCAGGAACTCCATAAGAGCGTTCTTGTTCTCGATAGGCGTCGTTGTCGGACGGCCCAGATCCTTGCGGTTACCCTTCTTCACCTTGACTTCGAGGAGCACGGGGCCCTTCATGCCCTTGAGCTTTTCGAGCACAGCAGCAAGCGATTCCTTGCTATCGGCGGTCAGAGCATCACGGTATCCCACGGCACGGGCAACAGCAGGCAGGTCAATCTTCAAACCTACAGTCGGCTGGCCACCCACGGAGTCGTGTGCGCCGTTGTTGAATACCACGTGGACGTAGTTTGCGGGGGACTTGCTTGCGACAATCGCCATGGAACCCATGTGCATGATGGTCGCACCGTCGCCATCAAAACACCAGACCTTGCGGTCGTCCTTTTCCATCGCAATGCCAAGCGCAATCTGCGAGGCATGTCCCATGGAGCCCACCGTCAAAAAGTCACGTTCGTGACCTTCCCCCTTCTGGGCGCGGTATTCAAAAAGTTCACGGCTGATCATGCCCGTCGTAGAGACAATGACATCCTTTTCGCCAAGCGAGGCCGCCACCGTCTGGATAGCTTCTTCGCGGCTCATCGTGAGGTCATTTTTCTCGACGCTCTGGAGTTTGTAATCCTCGAATGTGTCCTTTTCGATGACGAGCGCGTAGACCTCGCCCGTTTCCTTCATCGTCTTGACGGCCTTCGCGATCTGCTTCGTAGCCTTGTCCTCTTCCTTGCAGAGTACATCGTAGTTCACGCCCATCGTGTTCAAAATCCCGGTCGTCACCTTGCCCTGCTTCACGTGCTGCGGCTCGTCATGAACGCCCGGGCGGCCACGCCAGCCAATCAAAAGCAGCACAGGAATGTTATAGACTTCCTTGTCCGTAAGCGATGCGAGCGGATTGATGATGTTCCCTTCGCCGGAATTCTGCATATAGACAACGCCAATATTACCCGTCGCGAGATGATAACCAGCGGCTAGCCCCACGGCGGCGCCTTCGTTCGCGGCGATCACGTTGTGCTTCGCGTCCATGTGATCCGCGATATAGGCGCAAATATTCTTGAGCAAGGAATCGGGAACGCCGGCATAAAAATCAATACCGTAAGAGCCAAGCGTGTCGATAAAAAACTTCGGAGAGATCATGATTACTTCTTCATCGTTCCGGGAATAAGGTTCAAAATCTGCTTGATAGGCATGCAGTAGTCGTTTGAAGCTTCGAGGCTACGGCTGTGCGTAAGGATGGACTCCGCACACTTCACCATCGCCGGGTATGCAGACCTAAGCATGTGGTTTGCATAGATGACAATGTTGATACCCCAAGTCGAAAGTTCCTCTTCAGTAAACTGGTTGTAGGTCGTGGGTACTGCAACAATCGGCGTATGAGCGTCCTTCTCGCGGAAACGCTTGCAGAATTCCTTGATGTCTTCGCCGCTTTTGTCCTTGGAATGGATCATGATGCCATCAGTACCGGCGGCCACGTAGGCATGGCAACGTTCCAAGGCATCGTCCACGGACTTGCCCGCAATGAGCGATTCGCAGCGGGAGATCACCATGAAGTCGTCCGTAATCTGGGCTTCCTTGCCCGCACGTATTTTTGTGCAGAAACCTTCAATCGTATCCTGCGATTGAATAGCATCTGTACCAAACAGAGAGTTCTGTTTGAGGCCAACCTTGTCTTCAATGATGACCGCAGAAATGCCAAGGCGTTCGAGCGTGCGCACAGTAAAGCCAAAATGTTCGACCTTTCCACCCGTATCGCCATCAAAGATAACCGGCTTTGTCGTGACTTCGAGCGTATCATTCAAGTCATGCAGACGAGTCGTAAGGTCCACAGCCTCGATATCCGGCTTCCCCTTACTCGTGGAATCGGTGAGCGAAGAAGACCACATACCGTCAAACTCGCGAACGCAGCCGTTGATTTCAACACTCGTATGTTCAGCAATCAAGCCCGTAAGGCCATTATGAGATTCCAAAATACGAACAATCGGCTTGGCCGCAATCAGGCGGCGCAGTGAAGAAAGTCTCGCCTGTGGTGTCGTACCGAGGCTATCCATTTCCTTTTTGAGGCCAGCAGAAGTAATGCCCTTGGTGTAAGGGATTTCAATAACCTTGCCACCTAAGGATTCCATAACCTTGAACACCTCGTCACGGATATACTTGTCCGGGCCGTAAAGCCAGTCATCACCATGAATGATATAGTCCGGCTTGTACCTCTTCAAGTTTTCAACATAACTCCATTCATCCTGGGGAACAATCTTTGATACGCCCTTGATGTTCTCGATGACGTTCTTGCGCTGCTCGTAATTCAGATACGGAAGGCGCTTGTGCGTTGCAATCGCCTTATCCGTAAAAAGTCCAATCATCACATCACCGTACTTTGCGCCTTCATTGATGATGTTGATAAGGCCCGGGTGCATGATGTCACCAATCATTCCTAGATATACTGTTTTTGCCATATTTTACCACTAAAACTTTTTAAACTATAAAAAATCCTTATTTTCTAGTCAGCTTTCTCACTAAGAACTTAAAGCCCTTCACAATCCAGTTCTGTTTTTCCATGAACATGCAAGGGATTTCCTTATATTGTATAGCGTTCTTTTCCAGCCACACATCCAGCAGGCGTTCACTCACAAAGCCAAAAACGCGGGAGTCGTTCAAGCTGTACTGAGAAATATCCAAGCGCTTTTCAAGTTCAAACAAGATGTCGAAAAGCCATTCGCAATAGCGGTTCAACACATCCCTTTTCATGATGAACATGTTAAAGCGGTGACCAATCGTCCGCTTCATGTAATCGTCGTATACAGGGATATACTCCGGATACTTTTCCGTAAGGATTTCCCTAGTCGTATCTAGGTCGATTGCATGGTGGGCATGTGCATATTGAGAATAGTTTGTCTCAATAAAATAATCACGAGGTTTCGGCAAAACGACATCGCAATCACTAAAAAGGGGCATCAGCTCCTTTTCGCTCAAAATTGAGTTCCATTTGTCCTTTTTCGGGCGAATAGAAAAATGCCTGCGGTAATGGGCTATGCCAAGATAATCGGCATCCAGATTTTTCCAGGCCCAGTACAGCCCAGACAATTCACAATAGTTCTTGTTTTTCAAACTGATGTTGTCGCCAGTATTATCTCCGATATAGCCAAGAGACGGCTTTCCTTCTGCGCCAACATGAACAGGCACATACATAGGATCCGTCGGCATTCTATACGTTTTATGAGTTGCGACAATAACTTTTGCGTTCATACAAATTTCTCTATCAGGCATTATTCCAAGCACTTCTGGTTGCAATCATTCCACCAGTCAGCAAAAGCTTCTTCCAAGGTAAACTTCAACGGATAGTCCCGTGCAAGTTTCTTTGCTTCAATGTTGGTCGAAACCATGAGCTTCTTTACGCGGGCAGGGCAGATGCCAAGACCAAGACCACCGAGCATGCCACACACCGTAGCAGCCGCCATCATGGGCGTTTTCGGAATATAAGGAATATGTCTCTTCATTCCGACAGCCTTGAGCATTGCATTTGCAATCTGTTCAATCGTGAACGACGGATAATAGCAGCAGTTGTAAAGCTGGACTTTATCAATCTGCGGTTCAACCAAAGACTTCTCGGCCATTTCAAGCATGACACGTACAAGGTCTTTCACGTAAATGCAAGCCTTGATGGTATCCCTGCGACCGGCATACGCGAACTTGTGACTTTTCAACCCTTTGTACAGGCGCGTCATATTTCCGTTTTCACCGGTACCGAATACGATTCCCGGACGAACAATGGAAAGCCTATGGTTTTCATTTTCCGCAGCCCATTCGCGATGGATCTTTTCAGCCACCAGCTTAGAAATTCCATAAGGAGTATTCGGCGTGGGTAACGTTTCTTCTGTTTTCAGCTCTTCAGCAGCGCCATACGGGGCAATGCTACTGGTAAACACAATATTTTCAATTCCATGCTTGCGAGCAAAGTTGCAGACGTTTTCTGCGCCGCGAATATTGGTTTCGAAGTAGGCATGGTCCGGATGTCCCGGAGTACGGTGAATAGCAGCAAAATTAAATACAAGTGTATTCTTGCCGAATTTCCCTTGCATTTCAATCGGTTCACGAACATCGACCTTTTGAGAGAGTTCGGAGCCATCAGCAAGCAAATCCGCGACATACACTTTCGCATCCGGATACTTTTCCCGAAGTAACCGTTGCATATGAGACCCAATGAATCCACATCCGCCAAATATCACAAAGGATTCAAACATATTTTACCAAACTTCCTTTTTGGCACATGCAAGTGCTTCAGCAATAACATGGTGCATATCAAAATACTTGTACATTCCAAGGCGGCCACCAAAAATCACATTTTTCTCCGATTCCGCTAACGCCTTGTACTGTGCAAAGAGGGCATTATTTTTCTCGTCATTCATGGGGTAATAGGGTTCGTCACCATGTTTCCAGGCTGCCGGATATTCCCTAGTCACCACAGTATGGTCCGTTGCGACCCCACCCTGACATCCAAACTCAAAATGCTTATGTTCAATAATACGGGTATACGGGATTTCCGCTTCCGTATAGTTCACAACGGCGTTGCCCTGATAGTTTTCTTGCGGCAAATCTTCCGTCTCAAAACGCAGCGTACGGTATTCCAGTTCACCGAACCTATACCCGTAGAACTCGTCTATCATACCCGTGAAAACAACTTTCTTTGCAGAGACAACAAGCGATTCACGTTCCTTAAAGAAATCAACGCCAAGGCGCACTTCAGCACCTTCAAGCATTTTCTCGACAATCTGCGTATAACCGCCAACAGGGATTCCCTGATACTTGTCATTGAAATAGTTGTTGTCGTAGACAAAACGGACCGGCAATCGCTTGATAATAAACGCAGGGAGTTCCGTACACTTACGGCCCCACTGCTTTTCGGTGTAGCCCTTGATGAGCTTTTCATAAATGTCGCGACCGACAAGAGACAGCGCCTGTTCTTCCAGATTGGCAGGTTCACGACCATTCAACGCAGCAAGAGCCTCAGCACGTTGCTCATCGATTTTAGCCTTCGCCTCAGCCGGAGTCTTGATGTTCCACATCCTGCTAAAAGTATTCATGTTAAAAGGCAAATTATACAGTTCATCCTTATAACATGCGATGGGGCTATTCGTATAGCGATTAAACTCAGCAAACTGCTGAACGTAATCCCAAACTTCCTTGTTGCTGGTATGGAAAATATGGGCGCCGTACTTATGTACGTTGATGCCCCCTACATTTTCTGTATAGACATTGCCTGCGACATGGTTACGCTTGTCTATCACGAGGACTTTCTTTCCTCGCTTGATAGCTTCATGTGCAAAGACTGCTCCAAAAAGACCAGCCCCGACAACAAGGTAATCAAACATTCCTTACTCCGCCTTGCCCTTACCGATACTCGTCACTTCAAAGCCGATCTTCCTGAGGGCGTCCGCATCCAAGATGTTGCGGCCATCAAATACAAATGCCGGTTTTGCCATCGAACTGTAAATGCGCTTCCAGTCAAGCTCGGCAAAGCACTTCCATTCCGTGCAAACAACAACGGCGTGGGCGTCTTCGGCAGCCTTGTACGGGTCTTCTTCGAACGAGACCTGTTCAATCACGTCCTTGAGGTCGCGCTTTGCATCCGGGATAGCCTTCGGGTCGGTCACGACAGGCAGTGCATGTTCGGCGAGCAAGTCACGCACAACGAGGTTCGCCGGGCTTTCGCGGGTATCACCGGTATTGGCCTTGAACGCAAAACCGAACACGGCAATTTTCTTGCCTGCAATCGTATTGAACATGGTTTCGAGCATGCGGTCCACCACGCGGTGCGTCTGCCACTCGTTAATCTTCACGACGCTTTCCCAGTAAGCGGCGACTTCCGGGAGTCCGTAATAACCGCAAAGGTACACGAGATTCAGAATGTCCTTCTTGAAGCAGCTACCACCGAAACCGATGGATGCCTTGAGGAACTTGGAACCAATGCGGCGGTCCTTGCCCATCACATAGGCGACTTCGTCGACATCGGCACCAGTGCGTTCGCAGAGAGCGCTAATGGAGTTGATGGAACTGATGCGCTGTGCGAGGAAGGCGTTCGCCGTGAGCTTCGTGAGTTCGGAGCTCCAGAGGTTCGTCGTAAGGATGCGGTCACGCGGCACCCAGTGGGCGTACACGTCTACGAGCTTCTGGCAGGCTGCGAGGCCCGATTCTGTCTGGTGGCTACCAATGAGCACACGGTCCGGTTCAAACAAGTCGTTGATGGCCGTTCCTTCGGCCAAAAATTCCGGATTCGAGAGGACTTCAAAGTGGAGGCCCTTGTCGTTCGAATTCAGGATACGTTCCATGGCCGCAGCGGTGCGGACCGGGAGCGTCGACTTTTCAACGATAATCTTACCTTCGTCAGCAATTTCCAAAATGTTGCGGGCGGTCTTTTCCCAGTACTGCAGGTCTGAAGCCTTGCCGGCGCCATGGCCAAACGTTTTCGTCGGGGTATTCACCGAAACAAAGATAATGTCCGCTTCCTTGATGGCGGCAGGAATATCCGTACTAAAGAACAGGTTACGGCCGCGAGCGCGCTTTACAACGTCATCCAAACCTGGTTCAAAAATCGGAAGATTTTCGCTATTCCAGGCATCAATACGTGACTGGTTGATATCAACTACGGTAACCTTAACATCGGGACACTTATCGGCGATAACGGTCATGGTGGGGCCACCGACGTAGCCAGCACCAATGCAAACGATTTTAGTTTCGAAACTCATGATACTACAAGATAGAAATTACAATACAACACGATGTACTACGCTTCCAAAACATAGGCTATTTATAAGGTTCTAGCGCTCTCCAGCCTATTTAAAGAGAGCTGAAACTTCACTGACGCTTTCCGGCAGAATCACTCGCGTGGGGCTAGTCTCGCCGTCACTCCAACCTACAAAAGTACTTCCCATAAGAAGCTCCGCGCTAAGCACCACCGGGAATCCCGTAAAGAAATTCACAGTCATTTCAGGCTCATCAACGGGGAGGTTATGCACAAGAATCTTACCAGGGCCATTTACAGACAAGGTTACAGGAGCCTTTTTACCGAGTGCAAAAAAATCCTGCAATTCGTCGTAAATAACACCCGGGCGGTCCATCGCAAAATTTTTGATGGCGTTAAGCTGTTTTGTCATTTTCGAAGCACTCAGCCCCCAGCGTTTTTGATCGCGAGGAATTTCCGACTGGATTTCTGCCATCATCTTCTCGATGCGTGCAAGCACTCGCGAACTTTCAAAATTCATCTGCAAGAGCACCGCCATCCGATTGATAAACGCGGCCTTGAAGCCTTCGTTTTCAAGCAATCTTCGGAGCAATAATGTGAATTCAGGCCCGTTTGGCCAAGAATCCCCATCTTCTGCCGTAGCAAATTCAAATATGTTATTCGTATATTTGCTATAATCATTCCCAAAACCAAAATCAAGATCATACAGGAACCATTTCCACGGAGTTTTGGGGCTTGAACTACGCCACTTTTTGAGATTATTTGCGGGCCAGTCACGGTTATTTGCAAAAAGCTCCGTATGCATGTAATTGATGAAATTATCGACATCTATTTGCGATGCGATATAAGCATAATTTTCTTCGTCATCCAAATTATTTGATTCCAGCCAATCCGTCAACGCCACGTAATCAACAGTCGAGCCCGCCGACACGGCATTATCCGCCTTGAGCAAATCTATTTTATCCGGATCAAGTCCGTAATGCGTTTCAAAATAGTCTGCCGTCGAGCGTTCACGAATGCTGTGGATACCGAAATATTCGCCGTTATAATACACGACTGCAAATCGCCCGCGCTGGTAATCAACGCCGAGTCCTTCGCTCACGGAACTTGCCAAGCGGTCGCGAATGTAGTCGTTTCCGCAATTGCTCCCATTATTGCGCAACAGGAACACCTTGAACTTGTTCAGCTCCGGGAAATCAGGGAACAGCGGATACTTCAGGTGAGAATCACCATACTTTTCACGGAACGTAATCGCCACCGACTTCTTGTCTTTTTGCCTGCTGTAATTGCCAAAAATCTTGAGTCCTGCATTCTTCGCAAATGCAGGCGCATCCGTCCCTGGTTCCATCAATTCCACCGTCACGGGGATTTCCTTGTCAAGCCAGTAATTGGCGCCGTAATGAGGTTCCTTGCTCTGCGCATACGGGCCTTCCACATAAATACCTGTATCCGGGTCAAAAAGCGAATTCGGGTCGGCAGCAAGGAACACCGCAGGCACAGCAGGCGCACTTTCGAAAACGTAAGTGCGAGTCACCACATTGCTCGGGAGGCTTTGCGGAGCGATTTTTGCACAACGTATTACCGTCGTCTTGTTGATTAAAATACTCTTCTGAAATACAGTCTCTTCCGAAGGCAATTTGCCACCTGTTTCGCACACGGCATTATTCGTACTTTCAAGATTTAGAACAAAAGGTTCTGTATAAAATCCCGAAGGTGGGAACAGCAAGGTGTCAATATTTTCTTCTCGAGTATAAGCTAGCGTATTTTCCGTATAACCATACGGCGAAGGGTCTGCGTAGCCCCAGCCATTTGCATAGCTCCAAGTTTTCCCTAGAGGCAATTCCGGGTAAGATACAGAATCCACAATCGCCGTATCAGCATTCACCAAGTAAAGCGAGCCGCCTTTTTTCGAAAGCTTGAAACCCGCATGCGGTTCATGGCCGCGATTGCGAGCAATGTAGCTGAAAACCTTAAGAGTCACTTCTTGCGATTCATTCGCATCGGGGCTAAACCGCGTCCCGTAAATATTCGCCAAATCAGGGAAAGTCGTTCCCGTAGGGAGAGCCATGCGGTAAACCGTTGAAGAATCCCCCGTCCCTTCAAGGACCATTTCGTAACCTTTCCAGTCATCAATATCAGGCTGTGCCAAGCGCACAGAAACTTTGCGGCCCTTTGTAATGTACGCCTGCATCAAGATTTCATTGGCAGCCGAAATATCTAGCACATCCGAGGGGTCGGTGCTCCCCGTCCCAACGAAAAGCGAAATGGACGCCCATCCAAGTTCCTCGTTTTCACCCAATTGCATCACCGAGCCAATGCGGCGCTTTCCATTTTCGCTAAAGCAATTTTTCTTGTATCCCGGTAACGGATCGGCATAGCTGTAACCCGGCGGATCGCTTTCTGCATCCGTCCATGTCCAGCAACCAGGCCCAATCATATCAATAGAATCATGCGGCATCACGTAATCGGGATAGTTCTTCCCCGACAAGAAAATGACCAAAAACGAGCTCGGCGCAATTTTCACATTGCCAAGTTTCCACTTGAAAGGTTCATCTTGCGAGTCCGTCAAGTACATTCCAGACAAATTCACCGTATCTGCAGACGTATTGAAAAGTTCTACCCAGCCCGCGTCATCGCCTTCGTGATCCTTGTAATCAATGTTAACCGGGTCGACCTCCGTGAAAATCACAGGGCCACCCGCAAAAGGG
This sequence comes from Fibrobacter succinogenes subsp. succinogenes S85, assembly GCF_000146505.1. Classification (GTDB taxonomy): domain Bacteria; phylum Fibrobacterota; class Fibrobacteria; order Fibrobacterales; family Fibrobacteraceae; genus Fibrobacter; species Fibrobacter succinogenes. The sequence continues at coordinate 1,677,731 of NC_017448.1, forward strand.
AGGTTCGCGCCATCTGCATGACCATTTGCAGAAGAACTACTCCCCGAATCAAAATTCAGCGAACTTGGATTATCGTCTGAGCACGATGACAAAAACAGTGCAACAAAAAGAAGAGGAGCAAAAGTCCTACAGATCTGAGACGAAAGATTATTCCAACACACCATAATGTGGAATATATATTATGCTTGAGTCTTCGGAATGCCAGGCTCGGAATATAAGAAAAAAACTACTTCTTATTTTCAAGTTCCGAATTATTGACTTTCTTTCGGCGCGGTCTACGAACGATAAAAAGGCATGCGCCAATCAGCACGAGAGTCACCGAAATCACCTTGCCCATCGGGAACGCTTCGTAAAAAACGAGAGCCCCCGCAAGCGTAGGTACTGCGGCACCGACCGCCGCACTGAACGGGATGATGAACAGCGCACGTCCACGCGAGAACGACACCTGCGAATACAAAAAGGCAATGCCGTATGTCGCCACATAGCCAAGCGTTCTAAAGTCCATGAGCAAATTTGCCACTGACGAGAACTCGATATGGTCCAAATCAAAATCCATTGCGAGACTCTTGTAGAATGCCGCCGAGAGTCCAAAGCCAACCCCCATAATGAGCGAATCCACCATTTCGCGGTCTTTCACCCAGAGGTGCGCAATAAGCGTTGCAAAGCAAAGCCCGCCCGCATAAAGCCAAAGCGTTCCAATATTCTGCACGGCAGTCGATTCACCGAGATTCTCGACGGAATACAAAAGGCCTGCCACGACAAAGCAAATGGCCACCACAATGCGCTTGGTCAGGACTTCCTTGAGGATGCAAAATCCCATGAGTGCCGTCAGCACCGGATTCAGGACCATCATCGGTTGCACTTGCGAAAGGTCATACCGCGCCATCGCAATGTAATAGCCGACAGTCGCAAGCCCAGAGCATGCAATGCCAAGCCACCAAAATTTATTAGTGATAACGCCCTTGAAAAATTCCCAAGGCCTAGAAGTTCCGCCTGTGCGCTTGCCAACAGTGGACACCCCGGACTTTTCCAGGATGTTTCCACAGGCAAATAAAAACGCAGGACCGATTGTAAGAAGAAGAAAGAGCATGCTGTAATTCAGAATTAGGAATTCGGATTTCAGAAGTACTTATAATTAATTCTTACTTCCTACTTTCGAATTATCATAAATTTCTTTGTAGATCCAGTAATTTCCCATGACGCGCTTGACGTAGTCGCGGGTTTCCCAGTAGCTGATTTCCTCAACACGCAAATCCCACGGGAGGCCATCGCTTTCGGACTGCCAGCGTCTCGTCGGCTTCGGTTCCGCATTGTAATTGCAAAGCACGTACATGTAGTCGTTCTTGTATTCGTCCTTGAGGTCCACCAAATAGCGGATACCCAGGCGGATATTCATGTAGGCATTGTACAGGCGCTTCGGATTAAAGCCCGAAATTTCTTCCTTGTCAGCAAGCATCTTGCCCGTCGCAGGCATAATCTGCAAAAGGCCGCAGGCGCCCGCGGGCGATGTAATCTGGAAATCGAAAATAGATTCCTGACGCATCACGCTATACACAAAGAACGGATCGATACTCGTACCCGAGTGGTAAACAACCGGGTCTGCATACGGAACCGGGAACAAGTAATGCAACACGTCAATCGGCGGTGCCAAGAACAAGCGCCTATCCATCTTCGCCTGGAACTGGCGAGCAAGCCTGTAACCGGCAGCTGTTTCGCCCATTTCATAGAACAGCTTTCCGTATTCGTACAAGAAATCCATTCGCTTGAAATTCTTCTTCTTGATTTCGTCATAGAGCCTAAACGCCTCTTCTTCAAAGCCGTACAGGAAAAGCTTCTTGATGCGTTCGTAACGTTCCTTGCTGTACGAGGCATCCGGCTTTCCGAGCTTGTTCACAGAACGGATCCAGTCCATCGTCGCCGCATGGGACATCGCCACGCCATGAGCATACGGAATCTTGTCTTCCGGCAGCAAGCGTTTTTCCAAAAGCTTGGTGCGGCTGCGATGAGCATAGTACGAAAGCGGGAAATCCTTGATGCAATCAAGATACGCTTCACGTGCCAAGGAATCCTCCCCCATCTTCATGTACGTATCGCCAAGGAACATTCTAGAGGCGCTTCCACTCCAGAGGAACGGATCCTTTGTCGCATCGCGGAAGTATGCAGCCGCTTCAACCCACATGCCACGCTTGAAATAGCAGTAGCCAATGCGGAATCTCGCCCACTGGCGTTTCAGATTGCTTTTGAATCGCTTATGGATGAGTTTCTTGTAGCAGTCAATCGCTTTGTCGTACATGAGCTTCTGCTCAAATTCAAAACCGCGCAGCCAGAGGTTGTTGGCATTTTCGGTGCTGAACTGGCTCACATCCTGCAAAAGCGAATCATACATGTGGATTTCTTCGTCAAACAGCCCTGCCGCTTCCTTGCGGTAAAGCTTGAGGATAGCCTGAATCCACGACGGGCGCGGTTCCACATTTTCAATCAGATTGCGATACTGTTCAATAGCATCTTCATTGCGGTTCAGCGAACGGAGCGCTGCCGCACGTTTTTCCCACAGGACAATTCGCGTATTCAAGTCAAGCGTACTCTTTTTCAAACGAGCATAAGCCGGGTCATCGAGCACCACAACCGAAGCGGGATTCTTCTGGGCCTGCTGGGCATCCATAATCTGGATGGAATCAAGCAATTCAAGGCAGCTCTTCATCTCGTCCTTCGTGCAAGCCATCTTCGCATAGGCGACTTTTTCGGCAAGCGATTCCGGAGTGCCAAAGACTTCCCTCAGGCGGCGTACAGAAGCATAAGCAGAATCCTTGTACGATGTACGGCTCGTCAAAAGCTTCATGTACATGCGCTTAGCCTGCCTGAGCTGGTAAGAATCTTCCAAATAGCGGGCATAGCGGTACTTCAACGGGTCCACATCATCGCCGTCCGGGTTACCATTCAGATAGACCATCAGCGAATCCGCACGAGCAACATCGTTCAGCGAATAATCCGCCATCGCAGCCTCGATTCTCAGGCGGTCAGCCGCATCGCGCCAGGCCCTGTCATTTTCCAGGCTCTTTTCCAGGCGAAGCGTCTCGCGCATCTTCGCAAACTGTTCCTGCTTAAAATTCGCCTTTGCCATGCGAAGGATTACCGTTCCCTGCAATTCAGGTTCACGCTTGCGCAAGGAATTGTAAGCGGCATAGGCGCTATCCCACTGGCCACTGTAATAGTAATAGGCGGCGCGAGCAAAATCACGATGGTTCTGCGAAACTGCAATATCGTTCATTGTCTTCTTCGCACGGGCGGCACGGATTACGGCATCCTGGAACTGGTCCGGAGCAATCATTTCCTGTTCCGCAAACGGAGACTTGTACGTGGAATATACAGAGCCATCCACCTGAGCATACAAGGCGGCTGTGCAAGCAAACAATAAAGAATAAAATAATTTCATCGCCAAACCAACTGTTTTTATTTTTCGACCTGTCCCACAAATCCAGATATACCAAGTTCCATGATGGTTTGAGCATACTTTTTATGCAAAAACTCATTTACACTCTCGGCATCATCCATTTGCAAGACAGTCAAAGCAGCATCACGAACGTCTTCAAAGTTGATAGAACGGATAATCTTCTTCGTGGTCATTACGCTCCACGGAGTCATCGAAAGTTCATCAACACCAAGTCCAACCAGCAAAAGCACGCTCATCGGGTCCGTACACATTTCACCGCAAACAGCCACCGGAATTCCTTCACGGTGCGCAGCGACCACAGTCTGGTAAATCATGCTGAGCACGGCCGGATGGTGCGGCTGGAACATGTCGGTAATAAGTTCGTTCGTACGGTCAACGGCAAGCGTAAACTGTATCAAGTCGTTTGTACCCAGGCTAAAGAAATCCACTTCCTTAGCAAGTTTATCCACAATCATCACTGCAGCAGGGACTTCAATCATCGAGCCGATCTTAACGACCGGGAGCTTATGCCCTTCATCCTCAAGCTGCTTGCGGGCTTTCGCAATGCAAGCCTTAGCACGGCGAAGCTCCGTCATGCTAGAAATCATCGGGAGCAAAATGCGCAAGTTGCCCTTCGTATTTGCAAGCAACAGCGCACGCAGCTGCGTGATGAAAATATCTTCGCGGTCAAGGCACACGCGGATAGAACGCCAACCCATAAACGGGTTCGATTCGTTCACCGCAGAGACTCCCGAAACAAGCTTATCACCCCCCGCATCAAGCGTACGGATGACAACCGGATACGGGTCCATCTTCTCGAGAATATGCCTGTAAGCGCTCTCCTGTTCCTTTTCTGTCGGAGTACCCTTTCTGAAGAACAGGAATTCCGAACGGTAAAGACCGATACCCGTAGCGCCAAAGTCTGTTACCTTGTCTGCTTCCGTCGGGATTTCGATGTTTGCGTGTAGCACAATGTACTTGCCATCACGGGTCATCGGTTCCAGCTGACGCATCGTGAAAAGTTCACGGCGCTGGCGTTCGAACATTTCCTGACGATCGTGGAACTTGCGGATATCTTCTTCGTTCGGGTTGATGATGACCTTACCATCGGCACCATCGACAATAATCGTATCGCCACTCTTGACGAGGGCAGCTACATTCCTAAGGCCCGATACCGCCGGGATCTGCAACGCTCTGGACAAAATAGCGACATGGCTCGTACGGCCACCCGTATCCATCACGATAGCGTTCACTTGTCCGGGCTTGAGCGTCATCAAGAAGCTTGGAACAAACTCATGGGCCACGAGGACAACGCCATCTTCGTGAGACACGTCCTCCAATACCGGTCCGGAGTCATCCATCGCAGACATCAAGCGGTTATACAAGTCCCTGAGGTCTGCCGCCTTGTCACGCATGGCGGGCGAATCAATCTTTTCAAACTTTTCAATGTAGGCGCTAAATACAACATGTACCGCCCACTTCGCGTTCTTGTGCTTTTTCCTGATCTTGTCGAGAACTCCATTCACGAGTCCCGGATCCTGCAAGATCATCAGGTGCGTTGCAAAAATCAGGCTGTCCTTGATGCCAGCCCTGGTTTCCGAGATTTCCTTAATCTGGGCGATTTCCTTGGAGGTCTTGCTAATAGCCTTCAGGAACATCTGTTCTTCTGCAGCAAGGCGGCTCTCAGGGAGAGTCTCATCAACCACGGAAAATTCACGGTTTGCAACAGGAAAAACCGTTCCCATGGCAAAGCCAGGGGAAGACGGCACACCGACAAGCTCTATCCTAGAAGATTTCCGGGAAGCCTCGTCGGGAGCTTTAGCTACAAAATCAGCAGGGTTCTTCGTTGAAGTGGTCATCAAAAAGCTTTTCCAACTGCTGAACGACAAGCTCCTCATCATCACCATCGATTTCGAACTTGACTTCGGAACCGGCAGGGATAGCAAGCATCATCACGTTAAGGATGCTCTTCGCATTGGCCTTTGAACCTTCAAACACGATAGACACATCACTTTTTGCCTGGCCCGTGATATCAACAATCATACCGGCGGGACGGGCGTGAATGCCCAGTTTGTTGGAAACAGTAAATATCTTTGTAATCATCAATTCCTCAGAAGAAATCCACGTTAATGTCAAGGCCATCCTGCAGGATGATCTTGAACAGGCTATCAGCAGAATGCACTGTCTTGACCAAGTCGTCATGAAGCTGTCTGTCGTTTAACAAAATACCGACAGTATTGTCCTTCGAATCCATCTTGGCCTGCACCTTGGCAATCAGCCCATCCAAATGCTTAGTCACGCCTTCCAGGTCAGAAATCAGCTGGTTTGCGTTACCCATAACCTTATCCGTTCCGGCAAAGAGCCCATTGATCGGTTCCTTGACGCCATCGACGAGCTCGTTCACCTTGACCGTCACCTTGTTCAGGTTCGCAAGGCTCTTCTTGAGCTGCGGATCAGTCGTCGTCACAAGCGACATCAGGCGGTCTTCAAGATTCTCAGCCTTCACGAGGAGAGTCTTGAATCGGTCCTGGAATTCCGGATTTGCAATCGTTCCGTTCAAAGCCGTCTTTACCGCTTCAAGCAAGACCTTCGTGGAATCGCAAACTTCACCCGCAAGGCCAAGCGCTTCGGCAATGCCCGCATCGAACTGGCCCGTGATGGTATCGCCCGGCACGTAGTATTCTTCAGCATCACCGAGGATCATGCCAATCTGGCGTTCGCCCATGATGCCGATGTTCTGCACGCGGATTTCGGAATCCTTCGGGATTTTCACGTTGGACTTGAGCCTGACCGTCACCACGACGCGGTGGCCAGAAAGCTCAATAGACTCCACGCGGCCTAGCTTCACGCCATTGATTTTGACCGGGTCATCCAAAACTAGCGTACTCACCTGCGTAAAGCGCAAGTGATACACATCGAAAGTTTCACGCAGATCCTTCTCGTTCAAAAAGAACATGCCAAATATCAAGATGAAAATGGCTAAAAGAACGACAAGTCCGACGGAGAAGTATAAAGCGGTATTCTTTTTCATTCTAAAACTAATCTAGCATATTTTAATTAAGTCCTGAGTTATGAATGACTTGTATTAGGCTATTTTTGACAAGGATAACAAAGAAAAACTATAACGAGCGTTTTAACACCTTATGATAGAAGAACCGATGAGCCAAGAAGGCGGCATTTCTATTCATCTCGCCTCCCCGGAGCAAATCCGTTTCTGGTCCTATGGCGAAGTGACAAAGCCGGAAACGATTAACTACCGTTCCTTCAAGCCTGAAAAGGATGGTCTTTTCTGCGAAAAGATCTTTGGACCGATCAAGAACTGGGAATGCAACTGCGGCAAGTACAAGCGCATCCGCTACAAGGGCGTCGTCTGCGACCGTTGCGGTGTTGAAGTGACTCACTCCAAGGTCCGTCGCGAACGCATGGGCCATATTGAACTCGTGTGTTCTCTTGCTCATACCTGGTTTGTCCGCAACCAGCCGTGCGTCATCGGAGCCCTCCTCAACCTCAATACCAAGGACCTCGACCATATCATCTACTACGAAAAGTACGTGGTGATTGATCCGGGAACAACCAACCTCGAAAAGAACTCCTTGATTGACGAAGAAGAAAAGCAAAACCTCATTGACGAAGGCCGTGAATTCGTAGCTAAGATGGGTGCAGCAGCAATCAAACAGCTCTTGGATAGCCTTGACTTGACCAAGCTCTCCGAAGAACTCCGCTTGCAGGCTACTTCCAAGTCCAAGACCAAGCAAGACGAAGCCGTAAATCGCCTCAAGGTCGTTGAGGCATTCCGTAAATCCCAGATGGAAAGCTTCCGCACTTACTACAATAACCCAGAAGCAGCACAAAAGCGAGACAGAGACAAAATTTGGCTCAAGGGTCTTGCCGAAGCTGTTGCCGAATTCAAGGTTGACTACGAAGCCAAGCACTCCGACTTTGTGCTTGCCGACGCCTACGAAGAATTCCGTCACAAGTATCCGACTGAGGCCCGTCTCTTTGCAAACCAACCATCTTGGATGATTCTCGACGTGATTCCGGTGCTTCCGCCGGACCTGCGTCCGCTCGTACCGCTTGAAGGTGGCCGCTTTGCCACCTCCGACTTGAACGAACTCTATCGCCGTGTCATCAACCGCAACAACCGCTTGAAAAAGTTGATTGACATCCGTACCCCTAACGTGATTCTCTGCAACGAAAAGCGTATGCTCCAGGAAGCTGTCGACCAGCTGTTCGATAGCGACCGCCGCACCGTTCGTGCTGGTTCTGCACGTCCGCTCAAGAGCCTCGCTGAACTCCTCAAGGGTAAGCAGGGTCGCTTCCGTATGAACTTGCTCGGTAAGCGTGTTGACTATTCCGGCCGTTCCGTGATTGTCGTGGATCCAGAACTCCGCCTAGACCAATGCGGCCTCCCCAAACGCATGGCACTTGAACTTTACAAGCCGTTCATCATCCAGCGCTTGGAAGAAGAAGGCATTGTCTACACGCACAAGTCTGCTAAAAAATACGTTGACGCAAATCGTCCTGAAGTCTGGGACATTCTTGAACAGATTATTGAAGACCACCCGGTCATGTTGAACCGCGCTCCGACGCTTCACCGCTTGGGTATCCAGGCCTTCTATCCGAAGCTCATCGAAGGTAACGCGATTCACCTCCACCCATTGGTCTGTCCGGCTTTCAATACAGACTTTGACGGCGACCAGATGGCGGTGCATCTCCCGCTTTCTTTTGAAGCACAGCTTGAATGCCGCGTGTTGATGCTTTCTTCGAACAACATCCTTCACCCATCTTCTGGTCAGCCGATTACGGTGCCAAAACAGGATATGGTACTTGGCCTGTACTACCTAACCAAGCCACGTCCCAACCGCAAGGGTGAAGGCATGCACTTTTATGCCCCGGCCGAAGCCATCAGCGCTTACGAAAACGGTGCCGTGGATTTGAACGCCAATATTTATCTTAAACTAAAAGCGGGTCAAAAAATTTACAAGGGATCCGTTGAAAAAGACATCATCCTTGAAGAAGACTGCATCATCAAAACAACCGTCGGCCGTATCATCTTTAATGATATTGTCCCGCCTGCACTTGGCTACATCAATGAAACCCTTAACAAAGAATTTATCACAAATTCCATTGATAATCTCTATCATCGTGCAGGCAACCGAGTGACCGTCGATTATCTCAACAACCTCAAGGCAATCGGTTTCAAGTGGGCCACAAAAGCAGGCACTTCCATCGCAGTAGCCGACATCCTAATTCCGAAGGAAAAGCAGGAATTGCTCAATGCCGCCACCAAAGAAATCAGAAAGATTCGCGCCCTTTACGAAGACGGTGTCATTACTGACGGTGAACGTTATAACCAGACAATTGACGTGTGGTCCAAGACGACGTCCAACGTTGCAGCCAAGCAGTGGGACTCGCTCTCTCACGACCGCAATGGCTTCAACCCGCTTTATATGATGGCCGACTCCGGTGCTCGTGGTAACCGTGAGTACATCAAGCAGTTAGCCGCAATGCGAGGATTGACGCAAAAGCCGATCAAGCAACTCGGTGGTCAGGAAGTTATTGAAAACCCGATTAAGTCCTGTTACCGAGAAGGCTTGAACGAAATGGAATACTTCATTTCATCTCATGGAGCACGCAAGGGGTTGGCCGACACCGCTCTAAAGACGGCTGATGCAGGTTACCTAACACGCCGTCTTGTGGACGTGGGCCTGGATCTCGTGATTACCGAGAAAGACTGCGGTACGGCGAACGGTATTGAAGTATCCGCACTCAAGGACGGGGACGATACAGTCATTCCTCTTGAAGAACGTCTTCTCGGTCGCGCACCGGTCGATGACATCAAGCATCCAGTCACAGGCGAAGTGATTGTCAAGGCAGGCGAACTCGTGAACGAACGCGACCTTCCGAAAATTTCTGCAGCAGGTTTTGAGCACATCAGGATGCGTTCCGTACTCACCTGTGAATCCCGCAACGGCGTGTGTGCCAAGTGCTATGGGCGCATGCTTTCTTCCGGTCGTCCGGTTGACCTCGGTGAAGCCGTGGGCGTGCTTGCAGCACACTCCATCGGCGAACCGGGTACGCGTCTTACGCTTCGCACCTTCCACATTGGTGGTGTACATTCTCCTTTGACCGTTGAAAATTGCAAGAAGGCTATCGTTGATGGCCGCATTAAGCTTGAACAGATCGAAACCATTGAACACGAAGGCCAGAAAATCGTGGTTTCCCGTATGGGCGAACTCGTCATCTTTGACAACACCGGCATTAACAAGGGCCGTTACCAGATTCCGTATGGCTCTATCATGCACGTTGGAAACAACGCTATCGTCAAGAAGGGCGACTGCATGTTCGAATGGGATCCGTACAACAGCCCGATTATCACGAACGTTGCCGGCAATGTCGTTTTCTTCAACATGGTGGACAAGCAGCACGGTAAGAACAAATTGCATCCAGCCATTATCATCAATGATGACCGTGGCGAAAAGGTTGGCTACTTCATGTTGCCTGATGGTGCAATCCCCGCCGTGAAGCAGGGTGACAAGGTTGCCTCCGGTCAGGTTATCGCAAAGCTTCCGCGTGCTGCAGGTAAGACCCGCGATATTACCGGCGGTCTTCCGCGAATCGCAGAAATCTTCGAAGCGCGAGTCCCAAGAAACAAGGCATTCATCGCACCGGTTGACGGTCTCGTCAAGTACGGTAACGAAGTACGCAACTACCAAGAAATTGTTATTCAGCAGATGAATGGCTACGAAATGAAAATGTTTGTTCCGCTTGGTATCCATCTAATAGTCAACGAAGGCGATCGCGTCCGTGCAGGTCAGAAGATTAGCGAAGGCTGCGTGGACCCACACGACATCCTCGATATTCTCGGTCCCGAGCAAGCAGAGCTCCACTTGGTAAATGAAGTTCAAGCGGTTTACCGCCTACAAGGTGTGGCTATTGCAGACAAGCACATCGAATGCGTCGTTCGTCAAATGATGCGCAAGGTTCGTATTACTGATTCGGGTGATTCCGACTTCCTGCCGGGTGAAGAAATTACCAAGGACAGTCTCCGTACCGAAAACGATCGCCTAATCGCTCTTGGTAAAGCCATAGCGACATATCAACCGATGCTCCTTGGCATCACTAAGGCATCCTTGGCAACGGACAGCTTCATTTCTGCAGCATCCTTCCAGGAAACCCAAAAAATCCTTACCCGCGCCTCCATCGAAGGACGTGTGGATCCGCTCATGGGTCTTAAGGAAAACGTAATTATAGGCAGGCTAATTCCATGCGGAACAGGCGCCCGCCACCTGCGAGACGCCCAAGTAATTGATGTCGATGCCGACGAAATGGAAGAACGCTCTCGTTATCTGAATGCCGTGTCTAGTTTTGTGAATGCAGTATCAGAAAATTCTGAAACCAGTACCCAAATCCAGATGCAGGATAACGAAATTGACACCTCTAACGAGGAAGAGTAATCGTCTTTAACTATTCCCCAACCCTCACGATAGGGCTGTTTGTCTCAATGCCGTTCACATGGCGATCAAGCCAGTCAAGCAACAAAGCATCGCGTTCTGCCTGCGGGAGCGCGAACTTTTCGCGGCCCTGCTTCTGCATGAACACGTCAAGGTAAGTCATCAGCACGCCACCGGCAACGGAAACGTTCATCGATTCCGTAATGCCATACTGCGGGAGCTTGAATTCATAGTCTGCATGGGCAAGCGTATCCGGATGGTTCCCGTGGAATTCACTGCCCAAGTAAAAAGCCATCGGCTGACTCAAATCAAGGTCGAGCACAGAGTTCGTAGTGTTCGTGCTGGCGACCGCAATCTTGTAGCCCTTTTCACGGAGCTTTTCCATGCAGAGCATGCGCTTCTTGTACAGGTAAAGGCTCATCCACTTGTAGGAGCCCTTCAAGATGGACTTGTTCACGCTATAGGCGTTGTCTTCTTCAATGATGTGAACATCCTGGAGGCCAAAGACTTCTGCAGTACGGATAACGGCGGAAATGTTGTGCGGATCAAACAGGTCCTCGAGCACCATGCAAAAATGACGCGTACGGCGATTGACCACAGACGTCAAGAGTTCACGGCGGCGTTCCGTCACACGTGCAAGCAAAGTTTCCATATCCTTAGGTTCACTCATTTTTTATTCCTTTATTATATAAGTATTTGCCCTGAAGTCAGGGGACTCAATAGTCTCTTTTTTCTCTTTCGGTTCAGCCGGCTTCACCACAGGCTTCGGCTTGGAAAGTTCCATCCTTGAACGGTCAAGGCGTTCGGCATCACCCAGCTTCCACGAGCCACCGGCAACCACCTTATCATATTCTGCAATATGGCGCTTGTTTTCGGGAGTCTGCAACTTGGCATTTTCCTTAAGCGGTTTTCTGTTTCCGCCATAGTACATTGACGCAGCCTTCTTGATATCGTTCACGACATCGTCAATTTTCGAGTTCACAACACTCTTGAAGACGCGCAGCTGCATGATAGAATTCAGCACCGAGTTTGCAGGGAACACAACTGCAGTAAGTTTGTACTTAAGCTTTCGCGGGGCGACAAGATCCATGTCCAAATAGGCAACAGCGGTTCCCTTAAGGGACCATTTCAAAATTTGCGCATAGCCGTACCCAAAGAACATGTTACGAAGCATCGTCTTTGTACCAGCGCTATCCTGCAAGGCCCAGTAAAAGTCACCGGAAAGACCATGACCGTTGCTGCCCGAGAAATAGCGGCGGTTAAGGCTATTGTATTCCAGTGTATATTCCGATTCCAGATAAGCGTTAATCAGGTCTGCAGTAAAGGGCATGTTATCGAACAGGTACGAAATTTCGTTGACCTCAAGCGGGAGCGTCCCCTCGCTAGAATAGATAGCCCTGTACTGGCGGCCAAGTCGCATAAAGATGTCCGTCATCATCGGAGCATTGACATCCAACGAAAAACCGCGCTTGACAATTTCCTTGTACGGGCCACAGAACTCGTTATCATACTCAATCTTGGGCCACGGTTTCAAATCCGCTTCCGTGCAGGCCTCGTACTTGATATCAAGGCACTTATACATTCCCGAGCAGAACGAACGCATGTTATCGGCGTTGTTCTTCGTTTTCATCAAAAGCTGCCGGCGGGAAACTTCTGACGAAGAGACACTCTTTGTAGCGTAAGACATTGACGTGCCAAAAGCAAGCACAAAGCCAATGCAAACACTCAAAAAAGAGAATCGCAAACCCTTACTCTGCATAAGCACCTCCCTTTGAGATTTAACGGAACTCTAGGCTGTCCAGAGGAATTACAGTGAACGGCTTGAGCGAATCAAACATAGCGACAGGACCAACGATCGAAATCGTCATCTTTTCGCGGCTAAAGTACTTCGCAATCATCGTCTTCACCTGTTCCGCCGTCACAGCATTGATTTCCTTCACATACTCAAGATAATGGTCATCCGACTTGCCCAGGAGCTCACCCCTTGCAAAAATGGAAGCGGTTGCAGCCGGGGAATCAAAGAGACTCGGCAAGCTTTCAACAAGCGACTTCTTGGCCTGCACAAGTTCTTCGTCCGTAGGGCCGTTCTTCGCAAGCTTTTCCACTTCCTCAAAAATGAGCTTCATGGCAAAGTCCACGGTCTCCACTTTTGTCTGGAGAGCAATCGTCGTCATCGCCGTGTCGCGGTAATCGTTACCCACCGTGCTATAGACGCTATAGGCAAGGCCCTCGTCACTACGGACACGGTTCATAAGTCTAGAACTAAAGCTTCCACCGCCCAGGATGAAGCTAGCGACAGCAGTCGGGTAATAATCCGGATGCGGACGCTTCACAAACGGCTGGTTCATGGTGATGTTCGCCTGCGTGATATCCTTGTCGACCACGTACACACCGGGCTTGCGGGCAAAAGCAAGCGGTGCTGGCTTCGGCGATTCGGCCTTCGGTGATTCGACCTTCCAGTCCGCAAAGAACTTCTTGAGCGCGACTACCGCAGAATCCTTGTTGACATCACCGGCAAGCGCAAAGACGATGCGTTTCGAAGAGAACACGCCCTTTGCAAGGCGCTTCACGTCGGCAGCGGTGACAGCCTTGTATTCAGCGGCATTGGCATCCCAGAGTCTCGGATTCGGGGCGTAGTTCACCTTGGCCTTGAGCGCCGAGAGTACCTTGGCAGGAGTTTCATAGCGGCGTTCATAAGCGGTGACGTAATTCGCCTTCATGATTTCAAGCTGATTCTTGTCAAAGGCCGGGTCCGTCAGCACCTTTTTGGCGAGTTCAAGCATCGACGGGAAGTTTGCAGAAAGGCAGTTGATATCAAATGCCGAGAGGTACGTGCCAACGCTCGTCGAAATGGACGCACTTACGAATTCCAGGGAATCTTCAAGGACATGCGGAGAAATACCGCCACCCGCACCACGACGGATCATGGAACCAACCATTTCAAAAGCGGCTTCGTCCTTCAGGACCTGCGGCAAATGGCTTTCTTCAAAATAGACCGAGAAATCCACTAGCGGAAGCGTACTGTCACTGACGATATAGCCCGTAATTCCATCTGCAATTTCTACACGGAAATCCTTCGGGTACGGAGCGACATACTTATATTCAGGGAATTCAATCTTGCTATAATGTTCGGGCAATTGGCTAGACACCCCCATTGCAGAACTAGAACTATCCACAGCGGAAGCGTACATATCCGGCACATGCTTCACATGCGGTGACTTTTTTGGCATCATGGAGCATGATGTCATGGCCACCAAAGACACGCCTAGAGCGATATAAATCTTGTAATTCGTTTTCATCTATTAGAAAATAGTAAACTTCTGGTAAAAAAAGATAAGCCAGGTCGGAGCATTCCAACATAGACCATGAAATTTACGGATTATTCGTCCCCATACCGAAATAAGTCATATATTAATACTTGAGCCTTCCTAGTGGCCACAACACGCGTAGTAAGCCTACCTCCGGCTTCCGCACAGTTCTCCAGTCGAGACACAAGCCCCACCAGGAAGGCTTCTTCAATCCCTCCTATGAAAAAGACCCGACGCGAGCGCGCCGGGCCTTTTTTAGTAAACAGTGGTTAGTTAATAGTGGCTAGGTCCCCATCAGCTAAAGCGACCATTGAGCTGTTTGCGGCGGCGGCCACGTTCCGAGATAACAGCCTCAATCAAAAACAGGAGGGCTGCAAGCCCGAGGAAAATCTGGTAGCGGTCCTGGTAATTTTCCATGCGGTCACTGCTCTGGTCCTTCTTTTCAAGCGTTGCAATTTCGGTCAAGACCTTTTGCAGCTGGAACTCGCCCGGACTTGCGTAAAAGTAAAGCGCACCCGTCACATTTGCAATTTCCTGAAGCGTCCCTTCTTCAAGGCGTGTCGTCACGATGTTGCCTTGCATATCCTTCTTGTAGACGCTACCGCCGTTCTTGTCCTTGAGCGGTATAGGCACGCCTTCGCGGGAACCGATACCGATTGTATAAATCTTGATGCCAAATTCAGCCGCTTCCTTAGCGGCATTGACTGCTGCGGCTTCAAGTTCTTCGCCATCGCTCATGAGAATCATCACAGAATGTTGGCTTGCACCACCGGAGTTTTTGAACAAAGTCATACCCTTGCGGATAGCGCTTTCGAGGTTCGTACCCGGCATGAGCCACCCCGGATTGAGTTCACGAAGCACCATCTGCACCGTACCGTAATCAAGCGTCAAAGGCACCATGACCTGAGCTTCACCACTGAACGCCACAAGACCCACGCGGTCTCCCGTCAGAGATTCAAGGAAAGCCGAAATCTCGTGACGACTACGCACCAAACGGTTTGGCTTCACATCTTCGGCAAGCATCGAAAGCGAAATATCCTGCAACAGCACAAGATCCTGGCCACGGCGTTCCACGTGTTCCATCTTGCGGCCCCACTGCGGACGGGCTAGTGCAACAAACAGGAATGCAATCGCGAGGAGCAAAAGCAAGACTTTAGTCAGGCGCCTCCACGGAGAAACGCTCGTCGAAAGTTTCGAAAGCATAGGGAGCGATACAAAACGGGCAGCCAGTTTTTTACGGCGATGGTAAGCATACACAAACAGAAGTGCAAACAAGGGCAGAGTAAAAAGGCCCCACAAAAAATTCGGTTCGGCAAATCTCATTATCTACTCCGATAAAACATCTTGTATCAACAAGCACCAAGAATATACAAAAGTCTGCGGAAAAAAACTTTTAAAATGGTTTTGATTTCTTTTCATAAAGTCTTCATACGAAAAGCTTGCAAATAGTTATATTTCCTACTAAGGTTCAGGTTGCGAGAATGTCTTACGTAGGCTTAATAGAAATCAACATCATCTGCATAACAGTATTGCTCATTACACTGTTGCAGTTCAAGGATAGTATCCTCAGACACCTTGAAGAACGTATTCTCGGTTTTACCATCATCGATACCATCATCTACATCGTGTTAAGCACGGTGACCAAGATGCTGTACTCGGTGCATATCCAGAGCGACCTCTATTCCAGCAACCAGAAAATTTGCGTCATTTACGCCATCATGTACGCCCTGAGCTTGAGCTCTTCATTGCTCCTCGCCCAGCTGTGGTTCTCGTTTATATTCCTACGAATCCGCAAAAGCGTCTACTCGTACAAACACCTGTTCCCGCTTTTTTCAACACCAAGCATTATCGGCATTTTCATCTGCATCGGCATCAGCATCTACGGCTTTACAAACGACTGCCACACCACATCGTTGCAATTCAGGCGCCTACTGCCATTCCTCATCGGGCTGAACTTCATATACATTCTGGCGACAATGGTGCTTGGCATTCAGCATGCCATTACGCAAAAGAATTCTACAAACCGCAAGGAAGCGTTCTACCTTTCATTTATAGCCCTTGTGCCAAGCGGAAGCTGCATCATCCAGTACTTCGTTCCAGACATTCCGCTCACCGACCCGATTTTCGCGCTCACACTCCTGCACGTCTACGTCACGCTCTTGAAGTACAGAATCACGTCTGACCCACTTACCGGCGTGAACAACAAGATCCGACTGATCGAATACCTCCAGTACATCACACAGCACCAAGATCCGAGCAAGCGCCTGTTCATTCTCGTGATGGAAGTTGACTTTTTCAAGGATATTGTGCGCAACTTCGGTTATGAAATGTCCGACCGCGTCGTCGCCGACTTAGCATCTTTCTTCAAGCGCCAGTGCAGAGGACAAAACGCGTTTTTGGCAAGGACAAGGGACAACCAGTTTGCGATTGTCATGGAACGCGACGAGGTTTCAGAAATCGAATCTTTCTGCCAGAAGCTCGTACGTGAATGCGACCGCGACAGCATGCAGTCCGACATGACCACATGGAAAATTTCATTCAGCCTGCATTACGCTGAAATTTCAAACATCTCTACAAGCAATATTTCGCAAATCTTTGCCGAAGCCAAGAAGAACTGCTACAAGCCAGAAACTCCGGCACCGAAGGATTAGTCGGCAGAACTTAGTTGGCAGAGCTTAGAAATGCTTAAAGAGAAAAGAGATGTTCTAAGTTCTAAAATCACGGGATTCTCACGAATCGGGTGTTCGCAAGGATGAGTTCAAGCAGAATGAGGAGCGCACCGACCAGAAGCCACGGGTAGAATTTTTCGGCATAGCGGGCGTAAGCAATCGTCTCAATTTCCGTTTTTTCGAGTTCATCGATTTCAGAGTAAATCTTTTCAAGTTCAGCCTTGTTTTCGGCACGGTAGAAACGTCCACCCGTCTTTGACGCAATCGCCTTGAGCACGTCCTCGTCAATGCCTTCCTCAGGCGTAATGTCGCGTTCGCCCCAGGAGATTTCACCAGTCCACGGGTTCTGCTGGAACGCAAGAATCTTGCCGGACTTTTTGCCGACACCGACAGTATAAACCTTCACGCCCAGGGACTTCGCCACCTCGGCAGCACGCACCGGCGGAACGACACTCGCATTGTCGCGGCCATCAGTCAAGAGAATCACCACGCGAGACTTGGCATCGGACATCTTGAGCCTGGCAAGCGCGTTCATCAAGCCATCGCCAATGGCGGTCCTGTTGTTCACAAGCGTATCGCGAGCAAGGTCGTCGCTTGCCTTCAAGATTTCAAGCAGGGAACCATAATCCATCGTGAGCGGACACTGCGTAAACGAGCGAGCGCCAAATGCCGAAAGGCCAATACGGTCGCTATGGCGCTTGCCAATAAATTCGGCAATTACGTCCTGCGCGTAACCGAGACGGCTGTATTTCCAGTATTCGCCGCGTTTCAAGATTTTTTCGGCATTCATCACGCCAAGCTTCGCCTGTTCGGTACGGGTAAGCATGTCAAGCGTTCCCATAGAGCCCGAAACGTCAAGTGCAAGCATGATATCGACACCATCCGTCGAAGTGTATTCGACTTCCATCGCATTCTGCGGACGGGCAAGAGCCACCACAAAGCAAACGAGGGCAGCCAGGCGAAAAGCCGGAACAATATGCCTAAACCTTACACGACGGCTAGGAACCGCCTTCTTTGCAATGGCTAGCGCCGGGAACTTAATTGTACTCTTACGACGCTGCTGGCGGTAAACATAAAGCGCAACCAACAGCGGAACAAACAACAACAGCCAAAAGGCTTCGGGATTTTGAAAATGAAGGGCTCCAATATCCATTTCAGCTCCAAAATAACGAAAAACGACAAATTACATGCAAGAATATACAATTTAGTCGTCGCGGAGACAATTCCGAAAACCGAATTCTACAACAGCATGAGTCCATCGACACCGAGCACGGTGAGACACGATACTACAGCGACTGTCACAAGGCCACCACCGAGGAGCGATGCGACCACAGCGGCAAGGAGCGCGCAGGCGCCCGTCAAACGGCTATCCGTCGCAAAGAAGATCGCAGGCACGGTCATCGCACTGAGCACGGTATAAGGCACGTAAGCGAGGAACGAGCTCCAGAACACGCTCTTGAGCTTTTTGCGAAGCAAAATGAACGGCACCGCACGCAAGAACAGCGTCACGCCAGCCATCACGAGCAAGTAAATCAAGTAAGTTTGCATGTTGATATTCATTTGGCCACCTCGTCATCTGCATTGACGTTTTGCATCGGAAAGAGCCATGCTGCAATAAAGGATGCCACGAGTGCGCAAATGATAATTGCAAAACCGACAGACACGCCACTCAACGGCGGGAAGAACTTGAACGCGCAACTGAGCGCAACCGCAATCACGACCGCAAAAACCGTCGGGCCATGCACCTTCATCTGCGGCACCACAATCGCCACAAACATGCCATAAAGAGCAACGCCAAGGGCATTCGTCACCATCGCCGGGAGAATTTCACCGCAAATGGCACCAACCATCGTCCCAAGCGACCAGCCAATGTAAGGGAGCGTCGAAAGCCCAAAGAAGTAAATCGGCGTCACGCGCTTCTGCGACATTGCCACTGCAAAAATCTCGTCCGTGATGCCAGTCGCGAGCAAAAGGCGCTTTACCGTACCAAAATCCGACGAGACCTTCTGGGAAAGTGAAATCGCCATCAGCGAATAGCGGAGGTTGATAAAGAACGTCGCAAGCGCCATCTCGATAAACGTACCGGCAGCATCTGCCATGATCTGGAGCCCAGCAAACTGGCCTGCCGAGGTCAAATTCGTCATGGATATAAGCGTCACAAGCGGCCACGAAAAGATCTTTGAGCCCGCAATACCAAAAGAGAACGAGACGGCAAAGTAGCCAAGCCCAATCGGGGAACCGTCCTTTAAGCCCTTCAAATAACTCATGGGCGCAAAGATAGCATTTTTAAGAGACTTTGGGGTGATTTATGCAAATATTTAAATACATGCAATTTTTGTAGGAAGTAGACAGTGGTTAGTAAACAGCAGGACAAATGCGTAGGTCGAGTGTCGCGGTCAAGCTTGCTTGGACATGACCGAGGCCAGCATTTGGCACTTGAACGAAGTGAAAGTGCAAGTTAGAAGTTGGCAGAACTTAGACTCAATGCTTAAGGCTTAGGGCATAAAAAAAGCCCGCAGCACTAAGCCACGGGTTAAGATTCGAGAAAACTCAGCTATTAGTTTTCGCCGTTGCGCATTTCCATCGTTTCACGGTCCATCGTGTGCTGCAAGTATTCCTTGAAATCACGGTCGATGTTCACACCGTCAAAGTCGATGTCGTCGTTTTCCAACACGAACACGGCGCTCGGGTTATCAAGCCAGCCCACGATGTCCACGTCTTCCAACTTCATGGACTTGTCGCCAGCCTTCTGGGCAACGTATTCAACCTTGGACTTCGGAACCCAGCCCTGACCGCAGGCGCCCTTCACGAGGACTTCGGTATCGCCTTCTTTCAAGACTGTCATTTCGTCGTTGAAGCTAGCCGTGCAGACTACGGAGCCACCATCTTTTTCTTTGGTGAGTTCCACATCGCCCAGCTTGGACTTGACCTTCTTGGCTGCAAAAGAAGAGGCAACCAGCAAAGCGAAGGCGACAAACATAATTTTTTTCATCATTTTCATAGCGAATCCTCAAAACAAGGGAAATATTCAACAATGCTATACGAATATACCTTTTATTTTGCCAATCCGTTGCATTTTCTTTTAAATTTTTACGCAATGAAGAAGATTTTTTCAATTGCCGCCATTATCCTCGTTTTAACCGCTGTTTTTGCGTATTTCCACGTAAATCAACGGTTGAGCGCCGTTTCACTCAACGAAAATACCGTCATTTTGGAGATTCCAAAGGGCAGTTCCCCCACAAAAGTTTTACAAATTTTACACGAAAAAGAGGTCTGGACAGACGACCTGGCGTTCAATTTGTGGTGCAAACTGAACAAACCGGCCCTAAAAGCGGGCTGGTACGAGGTCCCCGCCCACCAGTCGCTTGATGAACTCACCGAGCTGTTCGAAAGCGGCAAAAACGCCGTCCGCAAGGTGACGATTCCCGAAGGTCGAGCCTCCTGGGAAATCCCCGCCTACCTCCAGAAAAGTTTCCCTAACCTTGACACGGCCCGTTGGAACAAACTAGTCCAGGACCCGAAGTTCGCCCGATCGCTCGGCATCGAAGGAAACTCTCTTGAAGGCTACCTGTTGCCGGACACGTACCCGTTCGCCATCAATTCCGATGAAGAATCCATACTGCGACAGATGGTCGCCGCAAACTTCAAGGTACGCGACGAAATGAAGGCACGCAAAAGCCCCATGTGGGATAAGCTTAAAAACTGGCACCGCGTGTTGACACTTGCAAGCGTGGTCGAAGAAGAAACGGGCATCCCGGACGAACGTCCGCTCATTGCAGGCGTGTTCCATAACAGATTGGACATTGGCATGCCGCTCGGAGCAGACCCGACGGTGCGGTTCATCTTCAAGAACTTGACAGGTCCCATCTACAAGAGCCAGTTGAACAGCGACAGCCCCTACAACACCCGCAAGTTTCCGGGACTGATGCCCGGCCCGATTTCAAATCCGGGTCGCAAGGCTATTGAAGCAACGCTTTTCCCGGCAAAGACGAGCGCACTTTACTTTGTAGCAAAAGACGATGGTTCACACACGCATTTCTTCAGCACGAACCTCGCCGATCACAACAAGTACAAGGACGTCGCCGCCAAGAACCGCGGCGAAAAGAAGTAGCGGCGGAGCCGCAGTGGTTGGTGGTTAGTGGTTAGTAGGAAGTAGGAAGTAGGAAGTTCTGAGAACGTAACGTCACCTCATACCCCAGAGCACCCGTAAGGGTGCGAGCCCATACCTAACTAAAACAGATTGTAGTCACCGATGCGGATAAAGTATCTGTAGTTTTTGAATTCTCTCAAATCACCAAACGTTTCCGTATCAACAACGCGGTTAAGGCCTGCGTAAACAGTAAACGAACGGTACTTATAGCGGAGCGCCGGTTCAAACACAAACTTATTTGAATTCAGCTTTGCTGTTGCCTTGTCTTCAAAATCGTGGACATACGCAAACGAAAGCCATGCGCCAAAGCCATGACGGTGAACACCACCGTTTAAGCGCAACATCGCATAACCATGCGTTGAAAGTTCTGGATCTTGCCAGTCCCCGGACCACGGCGTTGCCGCCACATGCAGGCGATAACGGTCTTCCATCGCGGGATTGTCAAAATTCTTGGGGTACGCCATGCTGCCACCATCACGATAAGCATCAAAGCCCATAGCCATGCCCATCGTTATCGAAGCATTCCTAGCCGGTGAATAGGAGAGCCTTCCATCAAGAGTGTAAATCCCGTGAATCGGGCCTCTCTGGTGGAACCCGACCCCAATCAAGTTCATGCCAAGGCTTGCATTTGCGGCATAGCCCTTTGTGGCAAACCAGGGGTCATCTTCGCCATTCAACAACGAATAGTGAACACTCTGCGTCACCGGACTAGTCTCATAATTACTACTCGTATTCACGACGACATCGTCAAAGAAGTCTTCTTCGGGAATGGCGCTCGGAGCAAGTTCAAACTCGCGACTGCCAAACAGGAACTTGACCTCGACTGACTGCATTTTATCAATCGCGTATTTTGCAGACAGGAAAAGATCGTTACGCTTTTCAAACTTGATACGGTTCTCTTCAGGCACATTATCCTTCTCGAACGTCTTCAAAAAACACAACTTCATCAAGTCATAGCCAAAGCTAAATTTCCAGCGACGGTTAATCAAGTTCGAAAGCTCCAAACGCGGACGGAATCCGTAAGACGACGTCCCATAAAAGC
The DNA here is from genome assembly GCF_000146505.1 of Fibrobacter succinogenes subsp. succinogenes S85. Classification (GTDB taxonomy): domain Bacteria; phylum Fibrobacterota; class Fibrobacteria; order Fibrobacterales; family Fibrobacteraceae; genus Fibrobacter; species Fibrobacter succinogenes. The sequence continues at coordinate 1,699,784 of NC_017448.1, forward strand.
CAGCCAACTTAAAACTGATTTCCATCTGGTTGACGTAATTGAGAGCCACTTCACCATAGGCGTTAGCACCAATCACGTTAGAACCAAAGCCGCCCACCGCTACATCGACAGTCGGGTGAACGCCCACATCAATCAGGAGATCGCCTTCAGGCTGCATATTGAACGAGATTGTATCGTAAGGAGCCTTCGCCGTAATTGAATAAGCAAAGTTTGATGGAGCCACAAAGCCCGTATCTTCGGGACTCCAGTAAGAAGCAACCGCCGAATGGTGTTCCGACGAAAGACTGTCAAAAACAGGATTGAAGGCGAACCAAGCTTCGGACTTTTGCTTGTCCGTGTATTCCCTACGTCCATCAACCAACGGAATAATCTCGCGCAAACGACCTTCCACTGCCGAGAATCCCGCCTGAATCATGGACTTGCGGGACGTATCGCGAATGGAATGCGCCCTCACAAACACGCCCTGCACATCACCCAGCTTTGACAAGACGTTGTTCTTAAGTTGACGCGTTTCAACATTGCCGTCCAAATCGTAACGAACGGGATCCGGCACAACGATAAGCACCGCTTCTTGCGGGTTCTTGACCAGGGGCAAAGCCAAGTACGGACAAAGTTCACCGGACTTTTCATTCCCTGAAAGCGGGAGCGATGCGACAATATCGGCATAAGACGGATTTTCAATCACGCTATCGCAAGTCTGGAGCGTAAAGGGGATACGATAGGAACCACGCTGGCGGTAAAGAGACTCCTCAAAGCGGAGGCGCGAAAGCGAACGTTCAATGGAAGCGGTATCGGGGACAAGCGCATGCATACTGCGATAGACATTCCCTGCCGAATCCGCATAGAACGAAAACCTTTGGCGAAGCGTCGGGATACCCTCTATCGATAGCGGAATATCAAAACCGCTATGCTCTGTTTTATCATGGATCGTATTCGCCCCAACGAACTCAACAATCGAAGGATCCATCATCAAGCGCTGGATATCGTCAATCGAGACACCGAGCGACCAAAGCGCACCCATCCAGGCGCCCCACGAAGTGGCGACAATGGAATCCACGGGAATCTTGTATTCTTCCAAAGCGTACAAAGCGCCCAAATGGAACCATGGCGAACGCTCGCCACCGCCGAGATAAAGCACAGACTTGGTCTTCTTGGCCTGCAGTGAATCGGGAACAAGCTGCATAGCGCTCAAAAGCGTTTCATCAGCGGAATGTGCCGCCTGGGCAGGCGCCACATAAACAGCAGCAATCGCCACTGCCAAAAGGAGCGTTTTTTTAAGCCAGCCGTGCGGGGTTGGAAACATACCTACCTGCCTCTTCGGCAGTCACATAGTTAGAGCGAACAAGTTCTGCCAAGCAATCGTCCATCAAGAGCATGCCTTCAGATGAAGAGGAAGCCATCACGGACGTGAGCTTAAACTGTTCGCCGCTGCGAATGTGAGCAGCCACGTTTTGCGTGTTAAAAAGGATTTCCCAGGCCGAAACGGCGCCACCGCCTTCAGCTGCAGCGGGCAAGAGTCTCTGCACGACAACAGCCTTGAGAGATGCCGCAAGCATGGTACGGACAAGGTCGCGATTTTCGGGAGTAGCTGCAGAAAGGAGAGCATCGACAACGCCAACGGCGTTACCCGCCGTCACGTTCATGACCACCAAGGCGCCCGATTCTGCAGCACGTAAAATGGAAATCAACGACGAGCCGTCAAAATCGCCAAGCCAGAAAAGGTCCGTTCCGCTACGGAGGCCCTGTTCCAGCTTTTCGGAGGTCGAGCCGACCGTATTCACAAGCTTTAAGCTTTCACCCGTTTTCACAGGCAGTTCACGGCTTTCATCCAAATCGCAGAACCGCAAAATGCCAGAACTGCACAAAGCCGAAACGTAAGACAGCGCCGAGACCGTTTTTCCAGAGCACGCTGGCCCTGCAAAAATCACGAGACCGGAACTGAGACCGAGCAGGCTATCGAGAGCCGCAGGCGCGCCAAGAGATGTAAAATCCGGACATTCGGCCATGAGCGGGCGGAATATCACCGCATTGCCAAGCGCTTCGCGGAAGTACTTCACGCGCCACTTGGTGTTCACCCAAGGACCACCGACAAACGTTCCTGACTCGCCATCAATCGCGCCTAAAAATTCAAGCAAAGAGCCGAACGGGAGTGCTGTAGATTCGGGGACCGCACAGACGCGACCTGCAAAGCGGACCGCCGAAGGTGCGCCCTCGGTCACAATCAATTCGCTTGCCCCGATGTTCAAGGCGTATTCCAAAAGAGATTCAATTTCTGATGCCATGATGAACCTCGCTAAACCTTGCGGTAAGACGCAAAACGGCGGCTGTCGTTTGCACGTTTCCAGGCTTCATTGCCTTCGATGTAACCGGATTCTACGCACATCTGCAAAGAATCGTCGAGCGTAATGCCTTGGTCTTTCTGATTGCTAATCGCAGAGAGGATCTGCGACACATCGCACTTGCGGATCATGCCCGCAATCGTCGACGTGACTTTCATCGCTTCGGTTGCAAGCACAAGACCCTGGTTTTGCACAGCAGGAATCAAGTGCTGCACGATGACGCCCTTGAGTTGTTCAGCAAGCGAGCATGCAAAGGCGGCTCGGTTCTCGCTCGGTACAGACATGAGGAGGCGCGAAAGAAGCGCGTTGATATTATTGCCGCTTGCGACGGCAAATACGAGAGCGCCCGCGTTCGAAGCCTGCATGAGCAGGGAAAGTTCCTCCATCGTTTCGAGATGGTCAAAGAGAATCACGTCGGCGCCGGTGCGGATGGCAAGTTCGATGCCAGCGGCACCGGAGCGCACATGCAAGCCAACTTCGCGCTGGGCGATGGAGCCGTTCGGATTCTGGAGCAAGCGTTCAATCGGCTTTTCGACCGTCTGGATGAACACCTGGCGATTCGCAGCGATGCACTCGGCAAAGGCGGTCATCGTCGTGGAGCGGCCGCTCGACGACGGGCCAGCAATGAGTACAAGCCCGCTATTGAGCGTTGCAAACTGCATGCTGAATTCGGGCAAGTAAAGATTCTCGAGTGCCACCGATTCCATCGGAATGATGCGAATAGAAATGCTCGGCGTGACGTCGTTCCACGTCACGGAAATGCGGGCACGACCAACACCCGGGAGACCCATAGTCTTACTGAAATTGCGGCCGACCACAATCTTGTAGCCGTCTGCAAAACCTTCGGCCGCTTCGGCCAGGCGGTCCATCAAATGCGTTTTTTCAAGCACTTTCTCAGACGCAATAAAGAGCTTGCCGGACTGGCGCATGGTAATCTGGCGGTCGGCGTAAAGGTAAACGTCCGTGACGTTAAACTTGCGGGCGTAAGCGATGATTTTTGCAAGCGGCGTAATCGGGTGCAAGACATCGGGAGCTTCAACGGCTTCGCCTTCGCCGGTAGCAACGGCGAACTGCGACGGAAGTTCTTCGGTCGCAGTTTCTTCGGCGGGCGTTTCGCTTTCGACCGGAACTTGCACGCTCGCCATGCTCGTCGTTTCGAGGCCTTCAACCTTTTCGATGACGACCGTCGAAGAAGAGGCTTCGCCGTAAAGGCTGCTGTTGCCTTCAATCTTTATGGCGGGTTCTTCTTCCGGCTGCGGAGCAGGCGCGGCTGAAACTGCAGCGGGTGCAGGTTGCGCGGGAGCAGTGGGATGAGCCGAGGCCGAAGACTGTGCCGGCGTTGATGCGGATGGCGCGGGGGCTGCAGACGAGGCTGCCGCGGGCTTTTCAGCAGGTTTTGAAGCGGGCTTCGCATTTTTCGCTTCAAGGTTCTTCACAAATGCAAGAACCTTATCGTACATGGACTGTTTCAAGATTCCCGCACGAACAAGAACCTGACCGATATCCATCGAGTCGGAGATTTCGCCCCAGTGGGCCTTGACCTGGTCCTCGGACACAACCTTGTTGTGTACAAGAACCTTTGCCATGTACTGATTTCTCATAAGAAATCCCTCCGGCTAAACCACCAACTTGCGATGGCCAAGAACACGCCGATATAACCAAGTGCATAGACGCTGTTCCAGAACACGTACATGTCCGGGAGCGCTACCCCATGCACCACATAGTTCGTCACGTTAAAGCGATAAAGTCCAGGGAATACGGCGTGAATCACGACCGCCGCCTTTTCAAGAATTGCAGAAGAAGTTCCCTGCAGTTCGCCCATGCGGCTTGCAAACTTGACCTGTTCCATAAGCTGGTCGCTCAAGTGGCCCGCAAAGTAAACGCCAAGCGTAAAGAGCGCAGAAAGCACCGTGCTACTGAAATTGCTGAACAGGAGTGCGACAGCAATCACGACTGCCATTTCACAGAAGATGAGGTAAATCGCCGTCAATAAGCTCAATGTCGGGCTAGAATTTGTAATCCACAGAATCGCATAATAGATTCCCGTGAGGAGCGTCAGGTGAACGGCAACAACCGCCAAAAGTCCAAAGTACTTGCCCACGATAAACGCGGCACGGCTAATAGGCTTTGACAAAAGCGTGAGCACTGTGCGCCGCTGGATTTCCTTTTGCACAAGGCTAATGCCCACAAATATGGAAATCAGAAGACCCGAAAGGCTCATCACCGAAAGCGTCGTAGACTTGATGACGTAAGCGCGGTCAAACACCGACCACTCGCCAAGCACAATGCTAAAAAGCGTAAGTGCAATCGCCAAAAAGTCAATGTTATAAAGAATCTTGTCGCGAATGGATTCGCGGAACGTATTGAGGGCAATAATGCCGATATGCTTAAGCGTCTGCACGGGCAATTTCCTCCGTCAAAATATCTTCGAGACTCGGACGCTTGTGGTCCATCTTTTCTACGGCAATCCCATTCGAGAGACAGAAGCCGAGCAAACGATCGCGGGCGACATCGTCAGCGCAGATGTATTCTTGCGGGTGACCCGTTGCAGAAACACCGCGAGGCAAGTCCGCTTCCAAAATCGCCTGGCGCGTCCGCACATGATATTCCACACCGCAGGATTCCGTGATTTCATCGACGGTCCCTTCGCGGACAATCTTGCCATCGACAATCATCGCCACGCGGTGGCTGATGCTTTCCACGTCGCTCAATAAATGGCTCGAATAGAAAATCGTCACGCCATCGCGGTTGAGCTGCTGGATAGCCTCGCGCACGTCACGACGACCCATCGGGTCCAGGCCGCTCATCGGTTCGTCGAGAATCAAAAGCTTCGGCTTGCCAAGAATCGCCTGGGCAATCCCCACGCGCTGCATCATGCCCTTGGAATACGAACGCAAGCGGCGGTCGATCCAGTCCTTGTTTGCGTGCAAAAGTTCAAGCGCCCAGCCAATACGGGATTCGAGTTCCGCGCCCTTGAGGCCCACAAGCTTTCCGTAAAAACGCAAAAGTTCACGACCCGAGAGATAATCGTAAAAATACGGCTGTTCCGGAGAATAACCGATATACTGGCGGCTCTTCACATCGCGCGGGCTGATGCCGTTTACAAGCACCTTGCCCGAATCAAAATTCAAAAGTCCTGTCAGAACCTTGATAGTGGTGGACTTGCCCGCCCCGTTAGGTCCAATAAATCCATACACCTTGCCCGCTTCGACATTGAAGCTCACGTCCTTGAGCGCAAGCTTCGGCTTCATCGTAAAGCCACTGCGATACGTCTTGTGCAGGTGTTCAATTTCAATCATCAAATCACTCATACACGCAATCACTTGTTAGAATTTTCGTCGGAATCGCTAGCCGCATCTTCGCTAGACACATCATCGGAATCGCTGAGACCAGCCGCCTTGTAGGATTCTTCAATTTCTCGACGGCGACGGTCCGCTTTCTCTTTCTTGTTGATGAAAAAGTAAATGACGGCACCGACCAAATACACGACAATGCCCGAATAGAAAATCGGGTTGATAGATTTTCCCTCAAGACCGGGGAAAACGTTCAAAATAATCTCGTGACCAAAAAGCGAAAGCAGCACCAAGATAAAACCGAGCGCCCTAAGCACATGAGTGACAATCACTATTTTTTGCATCGTAAACCTCTAAACGATGCCGTACAACCCGCACGGCATTCACATTTTGAATATATGTATTTATAGATGAAAAAGGCGAGCTAAATCGCGAATATCGTGCGATTTTAAGCGATTTACACGCAAAAAAGGCCTTGCGGTGGGATGCCACAGGGCCTTCTTGTTATGATTCAGCTAAGAGGATTGATTAGGGAGGTGCCTGCTCGGGGGCAGGCATGACAAATTTTAGCGCTATTTTACTTTCACGCAGCGGACGGAGGCGGCGATGGTCTTGTTGTAATGCTCGTACGTTACTTTGTCCTGTACGCGGACCATCACAGCGCGGGATTCGTCGAATGCATCAGCAGTCCAGAAGCTTGCACTCACGTTTTCGTCGGCGAACTTGCCATCGTAATAGCGGAAGCCATCCTTACCGATGTTGAGAGCCTTGAAATCAGCCTTTTCGAAGTCAGCCTGTTTAGGGAGTTCCCAGCCTGTGGGGCATGCGTCATTGGCGGATTTCCAGTCATAGAGGCGGCCATACTTTTTGCAGTTGTCGAGGTTATTGCCGTAGCAGTAACTGGAATCAAAATTCAGAAGGTTGGCGTTTTCAGCCATCCACACGCGGCCACCCGTTTCGACGGTGGAATAGGTTTGGCCTTGGCATTTGAGCGTCTTGGCGGATTCATCGTAATGACAGTTTTCAACTTTTTCGCATGCAGTAAATGCAATGGCGGCGACAAAAAGAGCCAATACGGCAACGAACTTGAACTTCATATGTTCAATCTCCTTAAGATTGTTTTTTTGAATTTTTCAAGAGCTCTTTTTTTCGGCTCCAAATTTAGATGGAATTAGCCCTTTTGACTAATACTTTCTTTCAATAAGATTCATAATTAAAAATTATGAATTAGGGTTTTTCTATAAGGAGCTAGCCTTTCACGTGAATTGCGGCGGCGAATTCTTTGAGAAGAGCCGGGTCATTGACTTTTTCCCAAAGGGTGCCGGTGACAATGATCTGGGCGCCAGCGGCAACGCGGACAGCCGCTGTCTGCGGGTCCTTGATTCCACCACCGGTGATAATCGTCATTTCGGTCGACTTGCGGGTGTAAGCGATATGTTCGACCGGCACAGGTTCTTCTGCACCGCTACCCGCTTCGAGGTAAACGTAGCGCATGCCCATGAGTTCTGCAGCGATGGAGTTCACCATGCTGAGCTTCGGCTTGTTGGCTGGCACCGGCATCGTGTTACTGATGTATTCGACCGTCGTACGCTTGCCACTGTTGATGAGCTGGTAAGCCGTCGGGATGGCTTCCATGTTGAGCGCACGCACGAGGGCGCCACCGCGCACCTGTTCGTCAATGAGGTAGTTCGGATTGCGGCCGCTCACGAGCGTCATGAAAAGCATGGCATCAAAGCCAGGAACGACCTGAGAAGCGCCACCCGGGAAAAGAATCACCGGCAAGTCGACAGCGGCTTTGAGGGCAGCGACCTGTTTCGGGAGCGTGAAATTGCCGAGATAAGAACCTCCGACCAAAAGCAAGTCCGCGCCGTTTTCAGCCGCCATCGAGCCTGCCTTGACAAAGGCGGCCTCGTCCGAAGTATCCGGATCCAAGAGCACAGCAAAAAGTGCACCGCGCTTTTCGATATCAGCATTCAAACGGAGTTCAGTCTTACCAGGTTTCATAACAATTCCTTTTAACGCACCATGTGCAATACAGAGTAAAGATACAATATTTCTTCAAGGAGATTCCCGGTCAAGCCGGGAATGACGATACAAAAGCGAGTGCGTATGCCGACCCCGGAATAAATCCGGGGTGACTATTCAAAAAAAAGGAGACGGACCGAAGTCCGCCTCCCCTCTTTTCCTCCTCACATAGTAAGGGTATTAGAATCATCTGTAGTAACGCCCGTCATAATCGCCTCCTGCCCGTTAGTTTTTGACGCAGCGAACACTTATGCGTACATCCGGATCATCAGACACATTGTAATCCATCGGCTTCCAGTTATCCATTGTAAGTACCCATACCGACCACGCACCTTTGTATTCCTGATCTAAAAATGTCATATACTCCACCGTAATATCGCCAAATCCAATCTGGTGCAAATACTGTGAGGCGTACCATCCAAAGCCCTCATAAACCTCAAATTGTTCCCTGCAATCCTGAGAATAACATTCACCACTTTCTTTTTCGGCAAAGTAAAATACTCGAGACCATTCCTTACGAGTCGGGATATGCCACCCATCCGGGCAAATACCCTGGAAATGCCCATTATCCATTACAATCGAATCGCCACCAATGACGTCAGAAACAGCGTATCCCGCATAAGTTTCCCAATACGAGGAATCACGCGAATTGATGTATTCTTCAAATTCACCATCGCGGCCCTGATTTTTAACAAAGAAAGCCGAATCAATTTCCAAAACAGGCTGAACAAGCGAATCGCTATACCTCAGGTTTTCAGCAAACCAGGTATAAGTTGAACCCTCGAAACTGTACGTCACCGTATTATAGACTTTTCCATCGCGAGCATCCGTCATCGTCCCTTTCGTAACAGAGAAAGCCTCTTCAATTTCTTCCGGGGTATTCTTATCCAAAATAGTCCACGCGCCCGAAACACACGTAATATCCTTAAACAGCTTTGACTCGCACGGAAGTTCTACAGTACGCCCTTCCGATTCCGCAGTACACGTCCCAAGTTCATAAAGGGTTGCCAAGAAACCATCCAAGAATGCGGGATTCCCTGGTCCGGATTTCATACGGACTCGGAACGAATACGCATTATCAGCGAAAAAGCCCCTTATCGAATCTACCGACGTAAACGTCCCTGACGACCCAAACACATCAGCAAGAATAATCGGTGAATTTGTCCGTCTCCAATAAGACGTAAACGCATTCATATAAAGCATCGCAGTTTCATATTTAGAATATGCGGGATACCTACCTTTATCGAAATAAAAACTACCATTAGGCAAGCCAAAAGCACTGAGAATTTCACGATCGGCCCTGTTGTTTTGCAGCCGCGAAGTCCATTCCTTGACGGACAAGATAACGCAAGCGAGCGGCCTCCAAATAAGTCATGATGTTGATATCAACGCCACCAGAATCCCGCACATCAACGATTATGCTATACGTTATCGGATACTCTCCCCAAATTTCATCATAGGCATCAAAAGACCATGTTCCGTCCCACGTCCAAGAACCATCTTCAACGTAAGGTGCGATTTCAAGCATGACATACGGGCTGTTCAGCGAAACGCTGTCAAAACGGAATTCGCCGTCATAACCGTTGCACTTGGCAAAATAAAACACGCCTGTCGTATCCAAAGTCACCGAATCCAATTCAGCCATTCTTATAATCGTACCTTCTTTCGCGGCTACACTCCACGTGTTCATGGCAGAACTATCAACGACTTCAGTACTTTCAACATTACGAGCTAGCATTTTTGCACCACCCGTCACGTTTATATTCGGAAGCAAAGCTTCAACAGAGGGTTCCTCGGAAGAGCCTCCTAAATAGCTCGTTTCTTCAGTGGAACCGCCCATAGAGCAGCCTACAACCATCACAGCGAAGAACGTAGCGATAGCAAAGTTCAAGATTATACTCAAGCCAGCAATCAGGAACAATCGCAAGTTTGTCTTTTTACAGACAAGTTGTCCGCAATTTTTTGAGTAATTCATGATATCCTCCTAACCCTTTTTAACACTCTTTTTTGTCAACGGGAAAAACTGAACGTTCAGTCGGTAGACCTCGTCCGTTTCGTCATCGCGCGTGGCAATCGCAATGATGCGCTTGCGGAATGCAGCGATTTCCTCAACAATTTCATCGTAAGCAGATTGCGTGATACCGAGCGTGAGGCCAGAAAAATGGCGTTGATCTTGCGGCACACCTTCAATAGTTTCAAGTGCGAACTCGCCCATCTGGCGATGCATTCCGCGAACAGCCACAGGAGTCACATCCATAGGTCCTGTCGTTACGGATTTTTCAGTTTGGACATAATTGCCGTTTTCGTCTTTTTGCAACAAGTTCGCCTTGATCAAGAAACTCAGCGATTCAGAGACTTCGGCGGCAGTGATTTCCGGGCGGCAGGCTTTGGCAAGCGCAAGCGGTTTTGCGCCAGGCATGGCAGGGGCTAGTTCACGGAGTACCGGATTTTTCCAGCTATCAAAATAACGGAAGGAATCTCCCTCAAGGACTCTTACTTTATGGATGTCAGCGATAGCGAGCATTTTGTTGAAAATGGACTTTTTCTCTTCGTCCGTTTTCGCATGGTCGAACCTGACCATTTCGCAAAAGTAATCCTGTTCGTAATTTGCAAGGCCCATCGCAGATGCCACTTGACCTGCAGTTTCTTCGCTCAAGTTAGAGCGGCCTTCACTCACGTATTTTAGGAACACCGGCGACGAAAACCCTGCCGCCCGCGTAAAAGTTTGCCAAGTAAACGCGGATTTTGCCTTTTTCTCGGCGTAATAATCCGCGATGTACTGGTGATAGTTCGTGTACTCTAGTACATCCTTCATCGTATCCTCCTAACACAAAACAGTGTCTTGACTTGTAAGCCCGCACCGTTTACAATTTGAAATATATACTAAAATTTCAAAAAGTCAATAGTTTTTGTGATATATAATTAGCGTTTTTAGAGAAATTTAGGCAGTTTTAAAATATTTAACAAAAAAATTTAGAAATTTTAAGGATATAGACAAAATAATAAAACCAAGAAAATAATGGATTTTTCCGCCTTCGGCGTCAGAAAAAAGAAGGCGGGGCGAACCCCGTCTTCCCTTTCCTCCTAACAAATAATTGTATTACGTTTTAAGATTTAGTCCTTGATGCAGCGGACATACGATTCAGCCATACTCGGAAATTCATCTCCATAGCAACTGTATCTATCTACCGCAGAGCATGCCCTATTGTATTCATCAACCACGTAAAAATCATACTCGTCCGAAGTCAGCCCAAATCCAGTCGGATTACCCAAGAAAGTACGATGCAAATAATCCCCGACCAACCCTTTTCTGTCAATATTTTCGTGCTTCTTCGGAACAGTCGGATTATACGATTCCACCATATAATCCAGCAAAGAATCCATTTCCCCACGCGTGGGAATATGCCAGCCATTGGGGCAAACGCCTTGATACACGCCCTTTTCAACCATAACGGAATCCATATGTTGACGATACTTCAATGTATCAAGACTCCGTTCAAGGCCTTCTTCACACTCATTCCAGAAATCAGACTCTTCACACTCCGGGCAATCTTTCAAATGGCGCTGAAAGCACATTTTTCTTGTTTCAATTATCGAAGCGTCCAAGCTAAAAGCGCCACCGACATCGTACATGCCACAACAGCTCGCTCGATGTTCGCAAGGCACCTGCAATTCAGAAGCGTTATAGTCCAAGCGTTCTGCGAGCCAAGTCTGCGTTTTTCCATTTATATCATAGGTCACGGTCTTATACGTTTTTCCATCACGTTCATCCGTCATCGTTCCCATGGAATGTTTCATTTCTTTATACGAAAATTCCCATCCCTCTGAACGACATGTCAACATAATGTTTTTGTCGAGAATTTCAAAAGCTTTTCCCTCATTTTCTGCAGTGCACAAGCCCGCATCAAGCAAATGAGCTACGAAGGATTTCAAGAAGAGAAGATTTCTACGAGATTTTTCAATGTCCAACATGGCATACTGATCTAGATCGTCATCATTCTCCGCACGAGTCATGTTCCAACTAAGGTCATTCAGCATATTCAGCGATTCCGTCAAGAATCGCGTCTTCAAAAATTCCGTACCGCAAGTAAGATTGCCGCACTTTTCAATTTTTGCAACAACCGTATCCTCTGTCGTATATTTCATAAAATCTTCGATAAACGCCATGTAGATTCTATAGTTAGGATCTTGCACATTTTCAGCTTCGGGTTTATCAAACAAATTAGCATAAAAACCAAACGATTCAAGAACTTCCTTGCTTGCCTGTTTTTTGGCTTCAGCAAAACTCATTCCAAATTTCATCAGATAACGAGCTCGAATACTTTCAAAGTACGTCTTCTTGTCAACGGCAAAGGCATTCGCATCCCGAACATCAACAATATTATAGCGTCGATTGGAATAATCCGTCGAAAGCATAACATAAGGACTTTTCAAAGATAAACTATCAATAACAATGCTATCGATATCAGGAGTTACCAAATACAAAGGTTTACTACTAAAATTCCAACTATAAGGAACTCTTCTCGTGGTATCAAAAGTTACAGAATCAAGTTCATATATCTGAACAGACCCATATGGAGCAGTATAAACGTTCATTCCCCTATAAACTACATTCGAGCCGTCAAACACAACACTCGAACTTGAAGCAGGAGCTTCATCGCTACTCGATGACAAACCATACGGCTCGCCCGAAGGAGCATTCGGCACCAAGCTATCGACTTCAGAACAAGCGATTAACGCAAGCGGCGTCAAAAACGCCATGAGCCACTTTTTAATATTCATAAAACATTCCTCCTTTATTTAATCCTTAACACAACGAACAGAAACTTCATTTTTACCTAGATATTCTGATTGCGTAGCATTAAATTTCGCTTTTCGACTTATATATGCCCATTTAGATCCAATGCTATAAATCGAGATTACCGTAGAATTCACAAGATCAGTATTATTTAAAGCTTTAAACGTGCTATCGATTTTTACAGCATACTTAGCTCCAATTTTTTTATCAGATTCTCCAAATCCGGCAATCGCCATCATATCCATTCTATAATCCAACATGCGAACATTTACTTTTCCTTCCACATAAGCACGCAACTTTTTCCATTCATTTGCATCTGGAAGATGCCATCCATCAGGACATATACCTTGATAGTTTTTCCCAGTCGCCTTGACGGAATCCGTTATAGCCCAAAGTCTCTCGTAATCAAGATTGCTTTTTTCCGCCTGCAGGCGATCGCAATTCGTATAAGAATCTTCTTCAATACAATCCTCATAAGGAATCAACGCAATGGAATCCGGCAAAGCCATTGCATCATTCCAGAAATAAATACCATCTGCAGATTTATACTTCAAATTTTCTGCAAGCCATGTTTGCGCACCGCCGTCAACATTATATGTAACAGTCTTATATTTCGATCCATCACGGGAATCCGTCATTTCGCCCAAAATAGCACCGACACTATCAGGAACCACATAATGGACTAAATAGGACCAAGCTCCATTTTTACAAACAAAATCAATATCTCTGTGTACATCATAGGTGAACGCAGTGCTATAGCCCTCATTTCCAGCAGAACACGGATCCAATTTCCACAAGCTCGCCATGAAGTTATGCATAAGGTCATGCAGACGAACCTTCACATCGTCGCCAATCCATTCGGCATCAAACCAGCTAACAATTCCTTCAACAAAGTCGTTCTTCACATTAGGTATTGCTTTAAAAGAGCCAACTTTAGCAAACGCATTTGCCAAACCAGCCTCAGTTTTAGGTGTAAAGCCGACCACGTAACTCGCGAATAAGATTTCATCTTGATTTTCTTGAGACTCAGCCTTATCAAAACGATAAGGAACACCATAGATCCCCAAAGCACTGAGTATTTCACTTTCGGATTTTCGTTTAGCATCCTCAAAACTCATTCCTTGGCCAACCAAGCCCAGCAGTCGTTTAGTCTCTATAGTCGTCGCCACATTGATACCGACATTCTTAACCTTTCGCAAATCAACTATCAAACTATACACCATATAATGAGTAGTTCCATTAACGACACAGCCGTCTACCCATTTACGCTCTTGATCCGTCAAGTCATACCATTCCCCGCATTCGTAAGGAGACAATTCAAGCATAACATAAGGACTCTTCAGCGAGACACTGTCAAAACTGAACACGCCCGAAGTATCTTTAGATTGGCTATAGTAAACCAAACCCGTTGCGCTAAAATTGACAGAATCCAGTTCTGACATTCTTACAACAGAGCCCTCAGGAACTGAACTAACAAATTTGACCTTAGTAGTGTCATTTTCATCAATTTTTGTTTCAAACAGCCTTGCTTGCGCCACTACTTTAATATTTTCAAGAGACGCCTGTTCTTCCGTGTAGCCGCCTTCATGCGCAAGCGGGGAATTACCAACATCCTCGGAACACGCCGCAAACATAAAAGCGAGCAACGTCACCATTTTGCAGGCAAATTGCCCGCCCATTTTTGAGTAATTCATGATTCCTCCTAACCTTTTTTATTAAAACTTTTATTCGTCATCGGAAAGAACTGCACATTCAAACGGTAGACTTCGTCCATACCGCTATCTTGCGTGGCAATCGTAATAATCCTCTTGCGAAATTCAGCTATTTCCTGAACAATTTTTTCGTAGGCATCGCGCGTGATACCGAGCGTAAGACCCGAAAAATGGCGTTCATCTTGAGCAACGCCTTCAATGGCTTCCAAAGCAAACTCGCCCATCTGGCGATGCATTTCGCGAACCGCAATCGGAGTCACCTCCATCGGCCCTGTCGTCACGCCTCTTTCGGTCTGCTTGTAATTTCCGTCTTTATCTTTTTTGAGTAAATCCGCCTTGACGAGAAAATTCAGCGACTCGGTCACTTCGGCGGCTGTAATTTCTGGGCGGCAGGCACGGGCAAGCGCAAGCGGCTTTGCACCGGGCATCGCTGGGGCAAGTTCACGGAGTACCGGATTTTTCCAGCTTTCAAAATAGCGGAATGAATCGCCTTCAATGATTTTCGCCTTGACAGAATCTGCAATTGAAAGCATTTTGCCAAAAGCATCTTTTTTCTCGGCATCCGTTTTTGCGTTGTCAAACTTGACCATTTCGCAAAAGTAATCTTGTTCGTAGCCAACAAGATGCATGGCCTGCGCCACGCGCAGTGCAGCCGCATCGCTCAAGTTGAGTTTACCTTCGCTAGCATACTTCAGATGAACTGGCGAAGAGAATCCCGCCGCACGCGTGAACTCCTGCCAAGTGAATGCGGATTTGGCCTTTTTGTCGGCGTAGTAATCCGCAATATACTGACGATAACTAGTGTATTCTAGTATATCTTTCATTGTTTCCTCCTAACGTAAACAACATCTTGACTCATAAGTCCGTGCCGTTTACAGAATCAAATATAAATCACAAATTTTAAAAAGTCAATAGTTTCATCATAAATTTTTAGCGTTTTTAGTAAAATTTAAGCAATTTTTATTATTCATTAAAAATTTTAGTCATTTTTCACAATATAAACAAAATAATCATCATTTCTACAAAACGAGATACCGATCCCGGCACAAGGCTGGGATTACAACGCAAAAAAAAGAAGGCGGGCCGAAGCCCGCCTTCCCTTTCCTCCTAACAAATAATTTTTATGCGGTTTTAAATGGTTTAGTTTTTGATGCAGCGAACATTCACTTCATTAAAAGGAGGTATATCATACGCGCCTTCACTATATTGATATTCAGTCGGCATTCTAAATCCAAAGCCAGATCCGCTACTAAACCCACCAAAGAAAGCAACTTTAGATAAATGCAGATCCGTCACCGCAAAATGATTATAAAAATCTCCCATCCTTCCAGTCACATATATACGGCCATTATCATCCATAGCAAGCCCACTTGAACTTTTCAAACCAAAACCTGTTGCAGTTTCATCGTAAAGGACAGGCACCGCTTTAACATAATCGACCCCATACAGACTTCCCAAATTCTGCAACAAGGTTTTCCAGTCATTCGTAGTCGGTATACGCCAACCATCTGGACAAATTCCTTGATGCATATTCAAAGTTGACTGAAGCTCAGCATTGGCATAATCATAATCCCAGCTTGTTCTTCCCGCATAACAGGCATCATAATCAAACTCATTTGTCGAATCCAAGAGGCCCGCAAATGCTTTTCGACATTCCAAGTTCAAATAAACCGTATCCCCTCGCAAACTAACCCAATATATATTCAAATCTTCCATCGAAACATCCATTGCATTCCACCACAAATATCGACCGTATATTCTGCAAAGGCTTGCATTACTACGTGTTTGACATAAAGCGTGAGCGGAATCTGAATAAATAAGGTCTTCCGCCATCCAAGTCTGCGTGACACCGCCCCAATTATACGTCACCGTCTTATAAGATTTACCATCTCGATTATCCACCAACGAACCTTTTGTATATTCCACCGTTTTAAAGCCCATAGTCCACCTTCCAGAGCGACACACAACACTAACCGAATTCTCGCTATTAAGAATTCCAATTTCACCTACATCATTTTCACGAGCTTCGGTACACCGTCCTAATCCATCAATCTTAGCCAAGAAGCCAATTCTATAATCTATCATTTTCTTTAAATTCAGAAGATAACGCTCCAATTGAACATTCCCCATGAATTCTTCAGGCGAAGCATAATGGTAAGCAGCATCAAACCAATCAAGTCCCTTGCGAGCATCTTTTTCCGTGTATTGAATTAGCTTATTTACATAAGACAATTCAGAATTTTCATCAAACATTTTTTCAAACGAGCCTAAGTTTTTGTATATTCCAAAGTTTTCAAGAATTTTGCGTTCAGCCATTTGATTCGCTTCAGCAAAGGTTTTTCCTTCGGCTATATATTCTCGCAAAAGTGGAACTTTGGCGGTCGTCAACGAATTCACCCTTATTTTTTCTTTTTTTCGCAAATCCACAATAGCACGAAGCTCTTTAGACGGGATCGTGTACGCAAGGCATTCAACACCCAAAGTTATCTGCGGAAGCAACAATCCACTTACATACTTGCACGTATCAAGGGAAGGCACAATTTCTTCAATCAACACATAAGGGCTATTCAAATCAAGGCTATCAAACGCAAAATGTCCTTCATCGTCAATAACCGAATCTACAACAGAACGACCCGTTGTATCAAAAGTCAAGGAATCAAGTTCATAAACAGTGATAGAACTCCCCTTAGGTGCAAGCATCGAATTTCCACGCGACGAAGAATCGACCATACTCAATTTCGGGAATACATCACCCATTTGCCCCATTAAGGCATAGACACCTGTTTCCTCTTCGGCACCGCCCATTATACCAAGCGGTTTATTTTCGTCGGAACAGGCCACCAAAAGGAGCGCCATCAGCGCAGCCAAAGTAATTTTTGAGTAGTTCATAGTTTCCTCCTAGCCTTTATTAACACTCTTTTTTGTCATCGGAAAGAACTGCACGTTCAGACGGTAGACTTCTTCCGTTGCAGTTTCACTTGTCGCAATCGCAATAATGTCCTTGCGGAATTCGGCAATCCTCTGCACAATTTTTTCGTACGCTTCGCGAGTGATTCCAAGCGTAAGGCCCGAGAAATGACGTTCGTCTTGCGGGACGTTTTCAATGGCGTCAAGAGCAAACTCGCCCATTTGACGGTGCAGTCCGCGAACTGCGAGCGGCGTGAATTCCATCGGGCCGGTGGTCACGACTTTATCGGTTTGGGCGTAGTTCCCGTCCTTGTCTTTTTTCAGCAAATCCGCTTTGACCAAGAAACTCAGCGCATCAGAGACTTCAGCAGCAGAAACTTCGGGGCGGCAAGCATGCGCCATCGCCAAAGGCTTTGCGCCAGGCATGGCAGGAGCAAGTTCACGGAGCACCGGATTTTTCCAGTCCTCAAAAAAGCGGAAGGATTCGCCATCGACAATTTTTGCCTTGCGGGATTCCGCGATCGAGACCATTTTGCTGAACGCCGCGCGTTTTTCGTCATCGTTCTTTGCGTGGTCAAACTTGACCATTTCTACAAAGAACTCGCGTTCGTAATCGGCGAGATGCATCGCCTGCGCGGTGCGAACCGCAGCTTCGGCGCTCAAGTTAAAGCGACCTTCGCTCACGTATTTAAGGTAGACCGGCGAAGAGAAACCCGCCGTTTTAGCAAACTCCTGCCAAGAAAACGCAGTCTTCGCCTTTCGATCGGCGTAGTAATCTGCGATATACTGGCGGTAGTCCGTATATTCAAGTATATCTTTCATTTTTCCTCCTAACAAACAATCTCTTTGTCGGATCATTTGTTGTTAATCTAAATATAGCTCATAAATTTCAAAAAATCAATAGTTTTACAATATATTTTATTGATTTTTACAATAATTTTAAAGATTTTAAAAGTAATTAGAAAAATTATAGAATTTCACAATATGAAGAATATTGTAGAAATAACCTACTATATTTACTTCATGGACTTTTTCACGAAAATCAATATTCCGGCTGCCAATTGGCAGATTGACTACAATTCTAGGCTCGCATTTTTCGGATCGTGCTTTGCAGACAATATTTCGGCACAGTTTGCATCGCGGAAATTCAACGTTTTGGCAAATCCGTTCGGAACGGTTTACAACCCGCTCTCAGCGGCAATGCAGATTAAAGCCATTGCAAACGGGAAAATTTTTGGAGAAGCGGACGTTTTTCAGGATACGCGATTAGGCGTTTCGGAAAACGGCAATGAGATTCGCGGCCCCTGGCACTGCTGGGACGCGCACAGCTCACTTTCCGCCGCAACTCGTGAAGAGTGTATCGCAAAATTGAACGAAACGACCGCTAATGCACGGGAGTTTTTGCAGAAAGCCGATACCGTATTTATCACGCTCGGGACTGCGTTCGTGTACTTTTTGAGAGAAAACGGGGTTGCCGTTTCGAATTGCCACAGGCAAAATCCAAACCTGTTTATTCGCAAGATGATTTCCGTGGACCATGCGGCAGAAGCGCTGAAAAGCATCGTGCATGATTTGCTGAAGATTAAACGCGACGGGATCGGCGAGAATCGCGAACTCCACATCGTCTTTACAGTTTCACCGTTACGGCATTTGAGCGACGGCGCTCACGAAAACACACTTTCAAAAGCGACATTGCAACTCGCAATAGAAAAGGTCACAAGAGAAATCGTCACAGAGCCTGCAACGACCATCAGTTATTTTCCGAGTTACGAGATCGTGATGGATGAACTGCGCGACTACCGTTTTTACGATGACGATATGATTCATTTGTCAAAGACGGCAGAAGGCTACATCTTTGAGCGCATGACAGAAACGTATTGCAGCGAAAAAACGCGCGAAGATATCCGCAAAGTGGAAAAGTTCATGAAAATGGCAAACCACAGAATTCAAGACGAGAGTTCGACAGCCACCGCGACATTCCAGCAAAAATTACAAGCAGAAGCACAAAAGCTCGAAAGCCAAATCGCGGGACTTGAGTTAAACGTGTAGATGGAGATTCCCCGTCGGAGCGGGGAATGACAATGTAAGATTCTACTGAATCCTTCGGCGTTTCACGCCTCAGGATGACGAGATGAAAAGAAGGCGGGGCGAGCCCCGTCTTCCCTTTCCTCCTAACAGTATTTCCGTTAAGTTTTCATTGGTTTAGTTTTTGATGCAGCGGACAGCGAACAAGTCAGAGTTAAAAAAGTTGAATCGGACTTTCTTATGGGATGTAGCAGCCAAAAGAGGAGTTTGCTCGCTCTTGCCAACTCGGACAAAACTACCATCTTGATCCAGAACCGAGGCAAATTCATAGTAACCATATGTTATCACGTTCGGCCTAGGAACTCCCGAACCATAGGATTCCACAACTTTTCCTTCAATATTCCCAAAGCCACTCGCATCAGCGTCCTTTAACAAGACTCCTTGACTTGCCATGTTTTCAATCAAGAGATCCCAATCAGCTTTATTGGGGATTCGCCATCCATCTGGGCACACGCCCTGATAAGTTGCAAGTTCCGATTCAGGGATAACACTCGAACTATCAAAATAGATTCCATATCCATATTTATGGTTGCAATAATCCCACAACGTTTCAGCAGTATCTAATTCATAACATTCACCCGCTTCAGTTCTAATAAAGCAATATTCAATCCTATTACTTTCATCTTCATACGCACGCAAATCAAACTCAACCGTCAAGCACCGATCTTCAACAGACTCCGTTTTTAGTACCATGTCCTTACCCAACACACGGTCGTAAACATCGGCATTCAACTTAAGAAAAGATTCATCAATATTCATAAACGCAGTCCACTTGTAAAAACGGCCCAGTTTTTCACATGACGGATCGTATTCCCAGCAACTCGTTTTTCCAAGCAAATTCTTTTTCAAGGTACTATCAACACTTGAAGACACCGTATCCGCAAAATTCAGATTTTCGGCCATCCACGTTTGCGTGACATCACCCCAGTTATACGTAACGATCTTATATGTTTTTCCATCGCGATTGTCCACCATCGTTCCACTTGTGTATGAAGCCTTTTTGGAATCAACCACCCATTTTTTTGACCGGCAGGTGACTGCGAACTTGGGCAATTCATAAAATTCACGAATCGCAATAGTATCTACATCGTTTTCACGCAATTCCGTACATTGTCCCAATCCAACCATATGAGCCAAATAGCCAACCTCATATTCGAACAACTTTATTGTATTCAAATAATATTGCTGCATTTCTTCTGACGCAGAGAATCGCGACAAAGGCGCAAAGTAAACTTCTTTATAGATCCAGATAAAATCATAACCCAATAATTCATTTTTTATTTCATCTCCACCTCCACGTCCCAAATCGTCAAGTTCAGAAATTTTCAAGTACAATGCCATAACATAATTCAATTCTTCATTTTCCAGGTCTTCAAAGCTTCCAAGATCTTCGTAAATGCCTATGTTTTCAAGAATGTCCTGTTCAGCCTTTTTGCTGGCCTCCGCAAACGACATTCCTTCGGCAAAGTACGCCCGCACTAGCGGGACCTTTTTATTGGACAACGTATTGACGCTTATCTTCTTATACTTTTTCAAGTCAACAATAGCGCTCCTCAAAACCGGATATTTTTGCGATCCATATACACTCATTGCTCCTGTTGAATCAAATTTCGTAGGAAGATCGGTCGTAAAGCCCCACGCACCAGCACGCTCAAGACAATTATTGGTGATGCAGGAATCAAGCGTTTCAATCAATACATACGGGCTATTCAAGGTAAGGTTTTCGAACGAAAAACGACCATCATCATTATCAATCGTATCGACAAACGTACGACCTGTGGCCGCAAGAGATGACGAATCCAGTTCGTAAACAGTCACAACGGTTCCTTTCGCAGCATACAGGGAACCTTCATCATTTTGGATATTTGCCGAGCTATAGCCTTCCTTCGCAAGCAACTTGGGATATACATCGCCCACGCGGCCCGACAAGGCGTAAACGCCAGTTTCTTCAACAGTGCCACCGGCAACACCGTTTCCTGAATTCGTTTCCGAGCATGCCGCGAACATAAAGGCGAGCAGCATCGCCATTTTGCAGACAAACTGTCCGCTAATTTTTGAATAATTCATGGTTTCCTCCTCGTTTATTTTTTCAAATCTTGTTTCTGTGTCAGCGGGAAAAGTTGCATATTCAGACGATAGACTTCGTCTGTGGCCGCATTCTTCCGAGCAATGGCAATGACTCTTTTACGGCAATCAGCAATTTCTTGCACGATTTCGTCGTAGCCATCTTTGGTGATGCCGAATGTGACACCGGAGAAATTTCGTTTATCCTGAGCCACACCCTCGATTGCTTCAAGCGCAAGCTCTCCCATTTGGCGGTGCATTGTACGGACGGCCAACGGAGTCACTTCCATGCGGCCCGTTGTCAAGGATTTATCAGTTTGTACGTAATTGCCTTCGTCATTTTTTTCAAGGAATCCGCCCTTGACGAGGAAGTTCAGCACATCGCTGACTTCGGCGGCGGTAATTTCTGGGCGGCAGGCATGGGCAAGCGCAAGCGGCTTTGCACCAGGCATCGATGGAGCGAGTTCACGAATGACCGGATTTTTCCAACTTTCAAAAAAGCGGAACGAATCGCCTTCCAAGATTTTCGCCTTGTGCGCTTCTGCAATGGCTAGCATTTTGTTAAAGGCCGCCTTCTTTTCATCATCCGTTTTCGCATGGTCGAACTTGACCATTTCGGTGAAATATTCGCGTTCGTAATCGACCAAGCGCATGGCATCTGCCACGCGAGCGGTCGCCGAATCACTCAAGTTAAAGCGGCCTTCGCTCACATATTTCAGATAAACACGTGAAGAGAATCCAGCTTCGTTTGCGAACTCTTGCCAAGTAAACGCGGATTTCGCCTTTTTATCGGCGTAATAATCCGCAATATACTGGCGATAGCTCGTATATTCTAGTATTTCTTTCATTTTTCCTCCTTACGACAATCCCTAAATTTTTTCAGGGTCCGTAAAAAAACAAACGAATTGCGGTTCTTTTGTCCGTTTCGTTCCTGAAATCAAATATACAACATAAATTTTAAAATTGCAATAGATTTACAATACAAAATATTGATTTTTATAAAATTTTTGGAGATTTTAGAGAATATTATAAAATCTTGAGTATATTTCACAATACAAATGTATTGTAGATTTTTTATTTCAATAGGGAATGGCGACCCCGCAACGCGTGAGGGGTGACAATGTAAAGGAAATGCGCGGGTATTGCGCCCGCAGCAAGATTTTACTGCTGTTGGGATTGCGATTCGCGCATGCGGCGGCGAGCACGGGAACCCGGGCGGTTGCGGCGATGACGGCGACCGCCGTTCTGCGGATTCGGAGTATTATCAGCCGGAGCATTTTGTACGGTCACATTCTGGGCAGGATTGCGAGAAATCTGCTCGGAATTGTGCGGTGCATTGTTAGAATTCTGCTTTCCGTGATTTCCTTTGCGATTGCCGCGATTATTGCGGGTTTCTGCAGCGCGGGCCTGAGCTTCTTCGCGCGACATGCGACCGCGAGAATTGCGCATCATGCTTTCGGCAGTTTCTTTTTGCGGAGGTGGGAGATTCTCGTAAATGCTCTGATCGCCTTCCGGGATTTTCACACGAGTAAGCTTTTCAATCCCGCGCAAATCGGATTCTTCGTCCGGAGAGCAGAACGAAATGGCAACGCCTTCCTTCCCTGCACGGGCCGTACGGCCAATGCGATGCACAAACGTTTCATGTTCATTCGGCAAATCGTAATTGAACACATGGCTCACATCATCCACATCAATGCCACGTGCTGCAATGTCCGTTGCCACAAGCACTCGAATTTGTTCACACTTGAAATTTCCGAGAGCTTCTTGACGACGGTTCTGGCTCTTGTTCCCGTGAATAGCTGCACACTTGATGCCAGCCTTTTCAAGCACGCGCACAATTTTATCTGCACCATGCTTTGTACGACAGAAGACAAGCACCTTTTTCATTTCAGGGTGTTCTGCCAAAAGCTCCTTGAGGAGAGCCCCCTTGCGGCGCTTGTCAATGCGATAAAGCTCTTGACGGATGCGTTCAATCGGAGTGCTCTGCGGAGCAACTTCAACACGCACCGGATTCGGGCGCAAAATCGTCGCGGCAAGTTTCGAAATTTCTTCCGGCATCGTAGCGCTAAAGAACAAATTCTGTCGGTCTTGCGGGAGCATCGCTACAACCTTGCGGATATCATGGATAAAACCCATGTCCAGCATGCGGTCCGCTTCGTCGAGCACAAAGAATTCAAGTTTCTTGAGCGATATTGCCTTCTGCCCAATCAAATCCAACAAACGTCCTGGGGTAGCGACAAGCACATCGACACCGCGAATAAGCTTTTGCTTTTGCGGATTGTCATTCACGCCACCAAAAATGCACGCCGTCGAAATTGCCGTGAACTGTGCATATTCCCTGAAGCAGTCTTCCACCTGGATGGCAAGCTCACGCGTCGGCAACAAAATCAAAGCACGGCAAGTTTTGGGAGAACGGAACTTCCCGGAATCCAAAAGTCGCTGCAAAATCGGGAGCGCAAAAGCAGCCGTCTTGCCGGTTCCCGTCTGAGCAATTCCCAAGAGATCCTTGCCTTCAAGAAGACTCGGGATGGAACGTTCTTGAATCGGGGTCGGGGTTTCGTATCCAACAGCGCGGACAGCCCGCTGCAATGGATTTGCCAAAGGAAGTTCTTCAAATTTCATACTGCACAAAGATAGAAAAAGAGAGGCTCACGCCTCTCGAAAAGTTAACGCTTACGGCGATTCATTTCGGCATGAGCGGCATAGAACGCTTCTTTATCCTCGTACATGCGCTCATCAACAGCGTTAATAAAGGCATCCGCACTTTCGTTCTTCATGTCGAACTTGTGGAAGCCAACAGAAATAAAAAGTTTGTAGGGTTTGTCAGTTTCTTTATTGAATTTATCAAAAGAGTGGCGGATTCGAGCAAGGCAATTTTCTATCGCAACGTCATCTTGAGTATTCAACAAAATAATAAATTCATCGCCCGCATAGCGAACTACGCTACCTGCGTTACCCACCGCCGATTTCAGGATTCGGGCCGTTATCACCAACGCATCGTCACCCACCGCATGGCCTAATTCATCGTTGATACGCTTGAACCCATTCAAGTCAATCATGATACCCGTAATGTTCAACTTCGTCCGGTCCGTAAGTTTGTCCAACAGGTAATTCAAATAGGAACGGTTAAAAAGACCTGTCAGTTGGTCATGGTAAATCATCTCGTTCTGGAGGCTCGCAAGCACGCCCGCAATCGAGATGGCGATACTCGTCGGAATCACAGAAATGCCGTAGTAAAGTGACTGCACCATACCACCGATAAGGATCGGCGCAATATAAACCCAAATCGGGAAAAACTTGAGAATGCCGCCTTTCGCTCGCGCCTTAAGATACACCACAATGCTATAGACAACAAACAGGTAATCCACCACCAAAAAGAAGGCGTACAGATTAGTTCTCGAATAAAGGTTGTCCTCGTCGATAGAAAATACAATCGGCGTAAAGAGATTTATCAAGAGCAAAGTAATGCCAACGGCAACAATTGAGTCGAGCACAATTCTAGAACGGCGCGGGATTCCACCATTCAAATGGAACGACAAAAAGCGCACCCAGAAAAAGCTTGCAAGCATATTCGCCGCAAAAAGCCACGTACTCGTCGCATAAACGGCAATCTTTGGAACAAGGCCGGGCACGCCCTTCATCGAATAAGAAATCGGATCGGCTATGCAGCTCGTGAGAGCAAGGAACATCATCAATAGCAAATTCTGGTCCGCACGGCTGCGCGTCTGGAAACGCCATAAATTACAAACAATCATGACAGCAATCAGAACTATCCCGATTACGTTTGTAACATAAATGCTTTCTAGATTAAATAACGGCTCCATATTTCCAACCTGCTCCCTAATTATACATTATAATTAGGCAATCTTGGCAATAAGGGTTCCGCAGAAAAACGCTTTTTGCAACAAAAAAAAAGAAGTTTCAAGAAATTATTTAGGACTTTTCTGGCGTCCAAAACTCCCGATAGGGTATTTCACCACCAAAGTTGCCGCCTTGTTGCCGAGGAACTGGATAACCTCCACCATCGCAACGATGATAACGACCGATTCGATCATCACGTCAGTACGGAAACGCTGGTAGCCATAACGGATGGCTAGATCACCAAGACCTCCCCCGCCGATTGCCCCCGCCATCGCCGAATAGCCAATCAGCGTGATTATAGTCAAAGTAACACCAGAAATAATCGATGGAAGCGCTTCGGGAATCAACACTTTTCGCACCACCTGACGTTTGGATGCGCCCATGGCAACAGCCGCCTGGATTACGCCCTTGTCCACCTCGTTCAACGCCGTTTCGGTCAAGCGCGCAATAAAAGGAGCCGCCGCAATGGATAGCGGAATAATCGTTGCCTCAGTTCCAATCGCCGTACCCAACACCACACGGGAAAGCGGGAACAGCACAATCATCAAAATCACGAACGGGAACGAGCGCAGCACATTCACGATACGGCTAATTAATTGATACGGAATAATTTTGGGAGCGATACCGCGCGGGGATGTGACAAATAAGAAAATTCCAAGAGGAAATCCGAGAAGAATCGCGAACAACGTCGAAAAGAAAACCATGACGACAGTTTCCCAAGTCGATTGCAAAACCAGTTCTGTTATAGGACTCATCTTTTGTTCACCTCGTAACCTTGAGCCTGCAAATAAGCGATAGCGGAATCCACTGTGATTTCTTCGCGACGGATGTTCGACAAAAATTCACGAGTGATTTCGTGCCTGGGCGAACGGAAAACATCCGACACCGCACCCGTCTCGATAACGTAACCTTTGTCTACAACAGCGACATATTGGCAAGCATCGCGCACCACTTCCATCTGGTGCGTAATCATCACCACTGTGAGATTCATTCCTGCGTGGATTTTCTTAATCAAGTCCAGAATTTCGTGAGTCGTCTGCGGGTCAAGCGCACTCGTCGCTTCGTCGCAAAAAAGAATGTTCGGCCGCGGCGCCAAGGCACGTGCAATCGCCACGCGCTGTTTTTGACCGCCCGAAAGTGTTGTAATCGGCGACTTCTCGCGGTCTTCAAGGCCCACAAGCGCAAGCATCTCTTTGACGCGAGCGTCGATATCGCGGCGGTTCCAACCTGCAAGTTCCAGCGGGAACGCCACATTCTTGCCTGCCGTGCGAGAACTGAACAAATTAAAATTCTGGAAAATCATTCCGATTTCGAGCCTACGGCGGTTCAGCTCTTTTTTGGGCAAATGGTCCACACGAACGCCATCGTAATAGACCTCGCCCCTATCGGGAGTTTCTAACAAACTCGCAAGTCGCAACAGCGAAGATTTGCCAGCCCCGCTCTTGCCGATAATGCCGATGATGGAATTATCAGGAAAATCAAGGGAAACATCCTTGACTGCCGTGACGCTTGCGCGTTTTGTCGTGTATGTTTTATTGAGATGTTCGAGCCTAAGCTGCATTGACGCAATCTAAAAAACGGGAACCACTTCGCCCTTGGTGTACTTGCCCTTAATCCAATTCTTGACCTTTTCGCTCTTGAGGGCATTCACCAAGGCCTGAATCTTTGCAGACTTCTCGTTACCCGCCTTGACCGCAATAACATTCACGTAAGGCGAACTCGCATTTTCAACAAACAAACCATGAGACGATGCATTAAGACCTGCCGGAATCGCATAGTTGCCGTTGATGGCTGCCGCATCCACATCCTGCAAAATGCGCGGGAGCGAAGCAGCCTCCAGTTCCTTGAACTTCAGCTTTTTCGGATTCTCGGTAATATCAATGGGAGTTGCAGTGATGCCAGACTTTGGATCAAGCTTAATAAGGCCAGCAGCCTGCAACAAAAGCAAGGCGCGCCCTTCGTTGGTCGGGTCGTTCGGAATCGCAATCGTTGCACCTTTCTTCAAATTTGCAAGCGATTTGACCTTTTTCTTGGAATTCTTCGACGGATAAAGTGCGAAAGGTTCCACATGAATGCCGCCCGCATTCACAAGATGCGTTCCCTTTTCTTTATTGAAACTTTCGAGGTAAGGCAAATGCTGGAAGTAATTGGCATCTAATTCGCCAGATTCCAGCGCCTCGTTCGGAGTCACGTAATCCGTGAACTCAACAACCTTGAGTTCATAACCCGCCTTGGCAAGGTCACCCTTAACCAAGTTCAAGATGGAAGCATGCGGCTCCGGAGTCGCACCAACCTTGATGACTTCGGCAGAAAACGCAGCAATAGCGGCAAAAGCAATAGACAAAATAATCTTACTGATATTCATTTTTACTCTCCTATTTTTTTCGCACAAAAGATAGGATTAGCAAGAGTTATCAGCAAGATATATTTAACTATAGCGTTTTATAGAATTTTTTTATACGTATTTTGTGCAAAACGCTTTACGCTTGTTTCCAATGCTTTAGTTGCGAGAGGTGTTTGTCGAAAAAGGCGCGGCGTTCTGCGTCGGGAGTATTGTCGGGATTGGGCATGTGCGAAAGCAGAAAATCGAGGAGGACCGACTTGTCGTTGTAAACAAACTTACCGTCGGTATAGCACCACTTGCAATAATCTTCGTTGAATTCGCCGCTGGGTTCACGGCTGATCATGGAATCTTCGCTGAGAGGCATTCCGCAGCATTGGCAGAAGAGTTGGCGCGGAGCGCCGAGCAACGTGTTTATGGACACGTTGAATTCACGGGAGATGACTTTGAGCATTTCGGTATTCGGCTGGGTTTCGCCAGTTTCCCAGCGGCTCACAGCTTGGCGCGTTACATGCAAGCGTTCGGCCATCTGGTCCTGGGTCAGGTTTTGATTCGAGCGCAACTTAAGCAAAACTTCTCGTACTTCCATAATATTCTCCTTTTGCAAATAAAATATTTTTAATTGTTTATCATTTCTTTTGACGAGTATAATATAGAACCAAGCTATAGCAAAAGCAAGCAACAGGCTGTTGCTTTTTTACGAGAGACGCGCAACCGAGAAGCGCGCGGCCCCCGGTCCACAAACAAAAAAAGGCGACCCTAAGGCCGCCTGAAAATTTTGAGATTCTTTCGCCTCTCGTCTGTAGCCGCAACGCGGCGTTCTTTCGTCTAACTAAGCACCGAGCTTTGCTCTAATCCAGTTGTTAGCGTTAGCGATAGCTTCGGCAATCTTTTCCGGTTCGCGGGTACCAGCCTGAGCGCGGTCCGGACGGCCACCGCCCTTACCGTTGCAAGCCTTAGCGAGATCCCTGACAATGTCGCCAGCCTTGATGCCCTTGGCCTGAACGTTCTTGCCAACCATCACGGCGATGCTACCAGAACCGTTGTCCTTGTTTGCAATCACAGCAACGCTATCGACGTCAAGCTTGTTCTGAACGCCGTCGAGCAAGTTCTTGTACTTTTCATCCGGCAAGGAGAGTTCGCGAACGAAGAGGTTCACGCCCATCACGTTGATGCCACCGTTCAAGAGTTCGGCAGCAGCGAGCGTTGCGAGTTCAAGTTTCACGAACTGGAGGCTCTTTTCGAGGTTCTGCGTCTTGGCAAACGTCTGCTGGATGCGGTCGAGAACTTCGGCATCCTTGCAGCGGAGCTGTTCACGGAGAGCGTTGAGAATCTGCGTACCTGCGCGGAGGAGGCTCAAGGCGCCACGGCCAGAAACGGCTTCGATACGGCGCACGCCAGCGGACACGCTAGATTCAGAAACGATCTTCACCATGCCGATGTTACCGGTGTTCTGCACATGCAAGCCACCGCAAAGTTCGCGGGAGAATTCGACGCCAGCGTCACCCATCTTCACAACGCGGACCTTGTCGCCATACTTTTCGCCGAACAGAGCCATAGCACCGCTAGCCTTAGCTTCATCGACGTCCATCACGTCGGTGTGGACCGGCAAGCATTCCATGATCTTGGCGTTCACGATGTCTTCGACCTTCTGAATTTCTTCTGCGGTCATGGCGTTGAAGTGGCTGAAGTCGAAGCGGAGGAGTTCGTTCGAAACGAAGCTACCCTGCTGCTGCACGTGAGTGCCAAGCACTTCACGGAGAGCGGCCTGGAGCAAGTGCGTTGCGGAGTGGTTCTTGCGGATGTCAGCGCGACGATCGTTATCGACGGTTGCCATGAACACGGCGCCCATCGTCTTTTCATTGGCTTCGCCCTTCACGACCTTACCACGGCAGAGAGCGGTATCGTTCACCTTCACGGTGTCAAACACCTGGATTTCGAGGTCGGCAGAAACGAGCGTTCCCTTGTCACCAACCTGGCCACCCATTTCGGCGTAGAACGGAGAGGTTTCGAGAACGATGCTCAAAACGCCCTTGTCTTCGCGCCAGCGGACAACCTTCGTTTCGCAAGCGGAGAGTTCATAACCGACAAAGTTTGTGCTAGCTTCGCTGTACTGCGTCCAGCCTTCGGTACCCATCGTGTTGATGCCCTGCTTCATGTTAGCGCGGGCGCGTTCCTTCTGTTCATTCATGCACTTTTCGTAGCCTTCTTCATCGATGAGGAGGCCCTTTTCTTCGGCGAGAATGCCAGTGAGGTCCGGCGGGAATCCATAGGTATCATACAGGAGGAACACCTTGTCGCCCGGAATCTTGTCGCCCTTCTTGAGTTCGGCAGAGATAGCGGCAAAGCGTTCGAGACCAGCGTCGAGCGTACGGATAAAGCTTTCTTCTTCGCTCTTGATCACAGAGGCAACGAATTCCTTGCGTTCGCGGATTTCCGGGAAGGCATCGCCCATCGTGTCGGCGAGCACCTGAACGAGCTGGCAAATGAACGGCTTCTTCTGACCGAGAAGGCGGGCAAAGCGGCTTGCGCGGCGCAAGATGCGGCGGAGCACGTAGCCACGGCCTTCGTTAGACGGAAGAGCACCGTCAGCAATAGCGAACGAAATAGCGCGGATGTGGTCGGCAATCACGCGGTGCGGGGTGCCGGCTTCGCCATCGTTGTACGGAACGCCAGAGAGTTCAGCGATCTTTGCGATAATCGGGGTGAACACGTCGGTGTCATAATTACTGGTCTTGCCCTGAAGAATAGCGCAGATACGTTCGAAGCCCATACCGGTATCAACGTTCTTGGCCTTGAGCGGAATGAGGGAGCCGTCGCTCACGCGTTCATACTGCATGAACACGTTATTCCAAATTTCAATGTAGCGGTCGTTTTCGCCGTTCACGCCCTTGATCGGGTCCTTGAACGTTTCGGCCTGCGTAGCGAGGTCGCCACGGTCGTAATGGATTTCGGAGCAAGGACCGCACGGACCGGTGTCGCCCATTTCCCAGAAGTTGGAGTGAGCGTCAAAGCGCATGATGCGGTCATCCGGAAGACCGGACACGTCCTTCCAAATCTGCCAGGCTTCGTCATCATCCTGATAGACGGTTGCAAAGAGGCGTTCCTTCGGGAGCTTCCAAACTTCAGTGAGGAGTTCCCAAGCCCAGGAAATAGCTTCCTTCTTATAATAGTCACCGAAGCTCCAGTTACCGAGCATTTCGAAGAAAGTGTGATGGTAGTTGTCGCGGCCCACGACGTCGAGGTCGTTGTGCTTACCGGACACGCGGAGGCACTTCTGGCTGTTGCATGCGCGCTTCCAACCCTTCGGATTGTCGCCAAGGAAGATGGCCTTGAACTGGTTCATGCCCGCGTTCGTGAACATGAGCGTCGGGTCGTCATGCGGAACCACCGGCGAAGAACGCACGAAGAGGTGGCCCTTGGATTCGAAGAACTTGATAAAGGATTCGCGCACCTGCGCAGAAGTCATTTTTTCGGACATAGCTATTCCTTTGATTTTTTACGAGCCCAAATTTAGCAAAAGGCGAACGCAGCGGCAAAACAATTTATTGTTTTGACATTGCTGAGCCGAGCTAAATGAGCTCCGAAGGAGCTCAAAGTAGAAAAAAAGAAACGCCCGCTCAATGGCGGGCATGACAATGTACCAATAACTAATAGCTAATGACCAATGACTACTGACCAACAACTAATAAATCTTTTTCATGTCGGTGAGGTGGCCTTCTTTTTCGTGGAAGAGCGTAAGCGAGCCACCCTGGATTTTCTGGAAAATCTTGGTGAGCTTTTCAACGGCGATAGCCTCTTCAAAGCCAACTTCGTTATAAGCGGTTTCGCCAATCACGATGCCCACGTTCATCATGTCCGGAGCCTTGCGGCGCAGATAGCTCAAGAATTCTTCATCGCTGTTAATGACATCCGTCGGCGTGAGCTTTTCAAATTCCGACGGGTCGCGCGTACTCGCGTGCAGCGGGTACATGTCATCGGCCACAATTTGCCTAGAGTTCAAATAGAAAACGTTACCGACATACAAACTAATTGAATCATTCAGTACCTGACGCACTTCAATCAGCACATCGCTCGTAATCGAAGCTTCCTGAATGTCAAGCTTAGAAGGGGCGCAAGCCATAAAAGCGAGCGAAATTGCGGCAATAGCCGTAAGGAAAAATTTTTTCATGATTACCTCTATATTTAAAATCAATATATAAAAAGGGGCCAGCATATAGCCAGCCCAGACTTATTTTTTACAAAAATTAGAATTTACATTCCGCCCAGAACAAATCCGTCCTTCTGAAGCAATTCCATCGTCTTGTTGACGGATCCTGTTGCAGCATGGCCCTTGCCGATACGGTTGTAAGCTTCATACTTAATCGTTGCCTTCCAGACAACCTTACGTTCTGCGAGGGAAAGCAGCGCAAGTTCTTCATCAAACGTATCGATGGCGTTTCCATAAAGGCCGATCTTCGTGAACGTCTTTACCAAGATGTACTTTGCATGATTCTGCTTGGCAAAGTCCGCCAGCGGGGATTCAGAAAGCGTCACTTCGTCGGTTTCGTGGAATGCAATGGCGTTTACACCATACGTTCCGCCAAGCGAACTCGCCATCATATCTGCAACTTTATTTGCAAAGTCCCTAAGCGTACTGTTAGCAGAAGCCGTGACGACAACCGTTTCGCCCTTTAGCGCATAGACCTTTTCGAAATTGGACTGTCCGATATTCGTGATAGAACAGCCTGCCAAAAGAAAGACGACGAAAAGAACGGATATAAGTTTCTTCATTATTTGCTCCTTACAATTTTATTGGTTTTAAAGTCATTGACGATTTCCTTGACCAAGTAATACTTGCCAAAGCTACCGCCCGTCTTGATAGACATTTTCCAGACGACCTTACGGGTGTCGCAACTGAACATCGTCGGCAAATATTCAACTGTAACTGACGAATTCGTTGTTTCAAGACCCATGCCAATCACCATGGCATAATTACCGCTACAATTATCAAGAACCTGGGAGATAGGTACCGGATTGATAGAAAGTTTTTCGTTATAAATAAATTCCGTCTCCAAGTCCAAGTCGGATGCATTTGCATTCCACACGGAATCAATCTTTTGCGTCAAATCTTCGTGCATGGCTCGTTCATTTACGAGCACGTACAACTTCTTCCCTGAAATTTCAAGCCCCGGTTCAGAGACTCGGTGGACTTCGTTTGCAGCGCAACCAAATAAAGTAGCGGCAAGGAGGGCAATAACGGCAAAATATTTTGTTTTCATGCGTTTTTCCAACAGGTAAAATGGTTTATTAGAAATATTTCGTCCAAAATATAGAAAAAAGCCTCCCAGATTTCTCCGGGAGGCTTGCTTCTATACACCAAACTTGTTAGTTAGCTTCGTAATCCAAGATGAGGCGGCAAACACCGTTTTCGACGATGACGTTATCCGGGCGGAGGTTCACGCGTTCCATTTCCCAGTTGCCACGGTCCCAATGATCGTAGTCAATATCTTCGCCATTGAAATCATCCTGCCAGAGCATCGTGAAGCCCTTGGTAGCCTCATCGTAAGAGTAAACGCGGACGTAGTCGATCTGCTGTTCAACCGGAAGACCGATACCGCCATCCCACTTGCCAGTCCATGCGGCACTCTTGGAGGCCCAGAGGTTAAAGCGGAGGGACTGTTCTTCGGTCAAGAATGCAACCTGGTCGGCATCGGCATGGCTACCACGGCTGAGACCAATGGGATCGCGGCGGACTTCGACGCTGTCGATTTCCCAGGACACGTATTCCGGAGTCCAGACGATAGCGTAAAGGTGGAAATCCTGCGTGGCATCAAAGCCAAAGTCATGAAGCGGCTTGCTTTCGGAGGAGGTGTTGGCCTTGATAGAGGGGTCACCTTCGCGAGTGATGATGTTGGACTGCCACTTGTCTGCGGCCTTACCCAAGACTTCGATATCGATTTCGTTCCACGGCTTTTCACCCTTTTCCCAGGAGTCATCGTAGTAAACGAACATGGAGCTCACGGAACCAGAGATGGCAGCCATCTTCATGCGTGCTTCAAAACGGCCATACTTGAACTGATCCCTACCGGTAAGTTCAGCACCGTAGAAGGAGTATTCCTTCGTCGGGTCAAGAGCGGTAAGCTTCGGCACTGCATAGGTGAACTGAGCAGCGCCATTCGAGCTAGAAGAAGCAGCCGGAAGAGCTTCCACAGAGCTGGAGGACACGCCCGGAAGAACTTCGACAGAACTAGAAGAAAGGTCCGTCGGCAAAACCGAAGCGTCAGAGCTGGAGAGTTCTGCAACCGGAGTTGCATCGGAGCTGGAAGACGCACCAGCGGCCTGGCCCGGAGCTGCCGGGATAATGTTTTCGTTCATGTCTGAGCAAGCGGCGAAGAATGCCATTGCAGCCATAGGGATAAGAATCTTTTTCATAATAACCTCGTTCTTTCTGTCTATAAGATAGCTTCTGTTCAAGCGTGAAGCACGCACACCGAGAGGAATTTTAAAACCAACTGTATCAGCCGTATTTTACATATTTTAGACGGAATTTTACATTCAAAAGCATATTTTCCAAAAATTGAACAGATAATATTTCCGTAAGCTTTTTGAAAGGTCGTTTTCGATTGAAAAGCCTCATTTTATACCTTGCCTGCCCCTTTTTTAATATGTATATTGCGTTTTACAAAAAAAATCGATAGAAAAAAGCACAATTTCGGGCCCACCTTTTTCTACAAGGCTTAAAAGTTAAACAACTTTTTAATTGTATTGACAGCCGGGTTCGAGACAAAAGAGGTTACTATGCAGGAAGCATGGACAGGCTTTAAAGGCGGTCGCTGGCAGGAAGAAATTAACGTCCGCGACTTTATCCAGAAAAACTATACTCCCTACGATGGCGACAAGTCGTTCTTGCAGGGACCGACTGAAGCTACGAACAAGCTCTGGGCAGAACTCCAGGAACTACAGAAGAGAGAAATTGCAAAGGGCGGCGTCCTCGACATGGACACAGACGTCGTCTCCACTCTTACAAGCCACAATGCTGGCTACATTTCCGAAGAAACTAAGGATCTCGAAAAGATCGTAGGTCTCCAGACCGACAAGCCGCTCAAGCGCGCATTCATGCCGTTCGGTGGCATCAAGATGGCTGAAGAATCTTGCAAGAACTACGGTTACACGCCGAGCGAAGAACTTCACCGCATCTTTACTGAATTCCACAAGACTCACAACCAGGGCGTTTTCGACGCCTACACGCCTGCAATGCGTATGGCCCGCAAGGCCCACATCATTACGGGTCTTCCGGATACTTACGGCCGTGGCCGTATCGTCGGTGACTACCGCCGCGTTGCCCTTTACGGTATCGATTACCTCATCGCCCAGAAGAAGGCCGACAAGGCTCTGACCGATGAAACGGATATGCGCGAACACGTGATCCGCGAACGCGAAGAACTCGCCGAACAGATCAAGGCTCTCGAAGGCATGAAGGTCATGGCCAAGATTTACGGCTACGACATTTCCAAGCCGGCAACGAACGCACGCGAAGCCGTGCAGTGGCTCTACTTCGGTTACCTCGCTGCCATCAAGACGCAGAACGGTGCCGCCATGAGCGTTGGCCGCGTTTCGACATTCATCGATATTTACATGACCCGTGACTTGCAGAACGGCGTCATCAACGAAACCGAAGCTCAGGAAATCATCGACCATTTCGTGATGAAGCTTCGCATGGTCAAGTTCGCCCGTATCACAAGCTACAACGAACTCTTCAGCGGTGACCCGGTGTGGGCTACGCTCGAAGTCGCTGGCCTCGGCCAGGACGGTCGCCATCAGGTGACCAAGAACGACTACCGCTTCTTGCACACGCTCGTGAACATGGGACCGGCTCCGGAACCGAACCTCACAATCCTCTACAGTCCCCGCCTCCCGGCAAGCTTCAAGAAGTTCGCTGCAGAAATCTCCGTGAAGACCAGCGCCATCCAGTACGAAAACGATGACACGATGCGCCCGATCTGGGGCGACGACTACAGCATCTGCTGCTGCGTTTCTGCAACTCAGACCGGTAAGGAAATGCAGTTCTTCGGCGCTCGTGCAAACCTCGCCAAGACGCTCCTCTACGCCATCAACGGCGGTAAGGATGAATGCCTCGTGAAGGGTACGCAGGTTGGCCCGGAATATCCGCCTATCACTAGCGAATACCTCAACTACGATGAAGTCGTCCACAAGTTTGAACTCTACATGGATTGGCTCGCTCACTTGTACGTGAACACGCTCAACTTGATCCACTACATGCACGACAAGTACTACTACGAAGCTGCCGAAATGGCTCTCATCGATACCAACGTTCGCCGTACGTTTGCAACGGGTATCGCAGGCTTCAGCCACGTTGTCGACTCCCTTTCTGCAATCAAGTACGCCAAGGTCAAGGTCATCCGCGATCCGGCTACCGGCCTCGCTCAGGACTTCCAGATCGAAGGCGACTTCCCGCGTTATGGAAACGACGACGACCGCGCAGACGATATCGCCGTTTGGCTCCTCAAGACGTTCATGTCCAAGATCAAGCAGACGCCGACTTACCGTGACTCTGAACCGACCACTTCCATCCTTACCATCACGAGTAACGTTGTTTACGGTAAGGCCACGGGCGCACTCCCGGATGGTCGTAAGCAGGGTGAACCGTTCTCTCCGGGTGCAAGCCCGAGCTACGGTGCCGAAAAGAACGGCCTCTTGGCATCCCTCAACTCTGTCGCCAAGATTCCGTACGAATACGCTCTCGACGGTATCAGCAACACGCAGACCATCAACCCGGATGCACTCGGCCATGACGACGAAGAACGTGCCAACAAGCTCGTGCAGGTTCTCGACGGTTACTTCGGCCAGAGCAGCCACCACTTGAACGTGAACGTATTCGGTGTCGAAAAGCTCAAGGACGCTATGGAACATCCGGAGAAGGAAGAATACCAGAACTTCACGATCCGCGTTTCTGGCTACGCCGTGCGCTTCATCAAGCTCACTCGCGAACAGCAGCTCGACGTGATTGCCCGCCAGGCACACGGCGTTCTCTAATCGCTTGGAAAAAGCTTAAAAAGGTTCCCGAAAGGGGACCTTTTTTTGTTATTGGGGGAATGCCGCAAAGATGCGGCGAAAAGCCGCGAAAACTATGCCACGATGTAATTTTCGTTCTTCTGACGGCGAGCGTAAACGGATTCCAGGAACTGAATCACAGAAGTCTTATCGCGCACAAGCCCACGCTTATGGCTCAAGCAAAAACGCGATGCGGAGAGTGTCTTCAACAGCTTAATTTGCTCGCCCAAAATCTGCACGTTATAAACGTCAGGAGAGCCATGACCTACCATCGGGTACGTTGCACCACCCAAAAAAACATAATCATCCACAATGAGCGCAAGCGAGCCTTTAGCATGGCTATTGGGAACCGGCAAAATTTCGATATGCACGACATCGTCAAACAAAAGCGGTGAAGACACTGTAATCTTTTCGTGACCAGCAATTTCGCCAACGACTTTTGAGGCATGCGAACCAACATAAAGCGTATCAAAATCTAGCGAAATCTCGCCACCGCACATGCGCTGGACATTCAGCAAATGGTCACGATGGAAATGTGAAATTACGATGTTCTTTTTGAGCGGAACAGTGGCATTTTTGATGCACTCGCTAGTATCAAGATGCGTCGAGCTCTCGGAACTGCACGGCAACGCGTTTATAAAATCAACAGCCTCGTCGCAGGCACCCACATCAAAAATCCACCACGCAGAATCGCCACGCACAGCAACAACATCCGCGCTCAGCGGCTCATACGACATTTGCAAATACCGGATTCTATCTGTCAGTTTCACGATTTTCGTCATCGAAAGCCAAAGATAGAATTTTCCTCCGATTCTCTGTTCTCATAAACAATAGCGTAAACACAATTCTCAAAAAAAAATAATTACGACCTTATTCCGCACTGACCGCACGCGAATACGGAGCGTCAATAACACGAGCTATTGTATCGCCATCGGCCAAACTTTCTTTGGTCGTATAAGAAATACACGGCCACAACTTTAAATCCGAATTTTGTGAACTTTTGCAATACGCATCGGCTACACCCGTAATAATTACTTTATTTATTTGAACTTTCTTCTCCCCTCTTTTGCACATACTGCAAACGACAACCGTATATGAATTCTCTCTATAAATTGAATCCAGCACGGCCACATTTTCTTTAACATCATCATTTACCGCAACCATTTCTGTTGTCGTTTTCAGGTCTTGTACAGTGATTAGGCCATCTTTAAAGAGCCCATTTCCGTCAGTTGAAATATATAAGTTGTTTCTATTATTTCGTACAACACGGCCTTCAAAAAGACGCTTGAAATTAAATGTGTATCCAGATATTTTTGAGTCTTCGTGCTCAGAAAACTGCCATTCTTCATCAACAGAAACAAGCATATACTTATCCGCATACTTGCTAGGCATAATGGTTTTCAATATCCCATTGGCGCACTGTTTTCGATTTGATTCCAATTCAGAAAGATCAACTTGCACACCTTCCTTTTCAAACAAAATTTCATCGGTACTTAGAACGCGTACATCATACTTTTCACTCAAGAGTGTTTTCATTTCATTAAAAGTTTCATTACCAGATTCAATGACCGCAACGTTCGATGAAGCAACCCGCGCTGAATTCAAATAATTTTGAGCATCATCACTAAGCACAATCGAAGACTTATCAGCAGCACCTGCCGAAGACGCAAGTGCATCAGGACCGCTTGAACACGCAGCAAACAAGCCTGCTGCAACCAAAATTTGCAAATAATGTTTCATTATGTTTTCTTCCAAAATATTTTATACACCATAAAATCTAAAAAAAATCGCAAAATAAAAAAAGATATTTTCTCCGGAAAAAATTACGGATTTACCAACCATACGCAACGCATTTTCATCGTTTTGTATCATATAGAACATCTTTCGCTTTTTACAGAACACCGCAAAAAATTCCACGCAAAACGAAAACGCAATTTTTTATTTTTACAGCATGACTCTCGGAAGAATCAACAAGCTTGAAACGTTCGGATCGGTCGACGGACCGGGAATCCGCTTTGTCGTATTTACGCAGGGTTGCCCGATGCGCTGCAAGTTCTGCCACAACCCGGAAACGTGGGATTTCGGGACTAAAAGCGCAAACGGAACCGCGAACGGATCGTTCGAAATTTCAGCAGAAGACCTGCTGAAAAAAGCCTTGCGCTACAAGCCCTACTGGGGAACTGACGGCGGCATTACAGTAAGCGGCGGCGAACCGCTGGCGCAAATCGACTTCATGATTGAATTCTTCGAGGCCGCAAAATCGGCAGGAGTCCACACGTGTGTCGACACGTGCGGCGTCACATTCAGACCCACAGGCGAACCGTTTGCTAAAATCGAACGACTGATGAAATCCACCGACCTCTTGCTCGTGGACATTAAGCACATCGACGCTGACGCACACAAGGAACTCACAGGACACGGCAACGAAAACATCATCGAATTTTTCCGTTACCTCGACCGCATCCAAAAACCCATCTGGATCCGCCACGTGCTCGTGCCTGGCATTAGCGATAACGACGAAGCCCTCACGCGCACCCGCGACTTCATCCGCACGCTCCACAACGTCAAACGAGTCGAAGTCCTCCCCTACCATGCATTCGCACTAAGCAAGTACAAGGAACTCAAAATCGACTATGCGCTAAAGGACACGCAATCGCCC
Organism: Fibrobacter succinogenes subsp. succinogenes S85; assembly: GCF_000146505.1. Lineage (GTDB taxonomy): Bacteria > Fibrobacterota > Fibrobacteria > Fibrobacterales > Fibrobacteraceae > Fibrobacter > Fibrobacter succinogenes. The sequence continues at coordinate 1,738,922 of NC_017448.1, forward strand.
ACCGCCGAACGTGTCGCCAACGCCAACGAGATTCTCGAAACCGCAAAATACACCGGGTGGAAAGAGTAAGGAAGGGCAAATTCTTTAATCAAGCACAACTAGCTCCACAAAGAATCCCTTCTAGACGCATATTCGGTGATGTCATATTCAAAGACACTTTCTTTTGTTCTGCAAGTTCCTGCACTATTTCAGGAACATTCTTTAGATATCCGGCATTCGTATCTTGAGAAGACTTAACATTTTCAAGAAATTGGTAGAAACCATCTATCGACATTTCCTTTACCGCTTGACTATTTGCGTCATAGTTTACAACAAACAGTTGAGGATTACCTGATTCATTCCCTCTAGACGAAGACTCCATTACAGAATAGACAAAATAGGAATTCGTTCCAGAAATATGAACCACGGAGTTTTCGAAGCGAGATGCATCTTCAAGAGCGTTATTGACAACTTTTGAACCAACGCCGATTATATCCGACTGTTTTCCCCATCATTCAATTGTCGTCTAAAAACAGCCTTATTCACAACAGCCCTAACACCAAATGTCCGCCATTCATTCGGAATGTTGAATCTATAGGTATCATCAGCCTCTTCATACATAAGGCGCTTACCCCTAACTTCCAAAGCTCGCTTCATAAAAGAAACAAGATTTGGCAAATCCAACTTGGGAATATCATCAAGGCCACTCAAGTTAAATTTACTAGCGTTAAGTCCCAATTTCGTTGCAGTATCGACAGCCGACTCTCCACCAAATTTTCCAGTAGTCTTATCAAACCACTTATCTACACTTTGCTTGGCTTCCGCAAAATCCGTTTTTTCCATAACATCCGTAAAAAATTGGCTAGATTGCATGCCAAGCACAATTTGCATCATGTCATCGGGATCATCCATGCTCTCAGATAACATCTTTTGAATCTGATCAATTTTTTCTTCGAGATATCCCCAAATCTTGGATTCAATATTATCGGGATTGCGCACCGAAACGACTTCGACATCGTGAGTTTGTCCAAGTCGATGAACACGGCCAACTCGCTGATGAAGTCGCATAGGATTCCAAGGCAAGTCGATATGGATGAGTACATGACAATTCTTTTGAAGGTCGATACCTTCACCAGCCGCCTCTGTGGAAATCAAAAAGCGAACTTCACCATTGTTGAATTTTTCGCAAGCATCATTTCTGGAAATAGAAATGTCACGAGAACATCCATCAGGATAAACTACATCTTTTAAGGATTCATCGCCATTGATTATGGTGACACTATTGTCCCCCCATACCTTCATCAATTCTGTCATCATCAGAGATTGCGTTCTTTTATATTCCGTAAATAAAAGAACCTGATCATTCGGATATTTCTCTTTGATAATTTCAACAATGCGGTTGATCCTTGTTTCTGAGGTAACCTTTGTCGCTTTTTCTAATAATAAATTGATATGGTCTATTTCATTTTCCATCAGTTTCAAAGGTTCAGCAAGAGTCTGAACACTGATTGTAGCCTCATCATCAAAGCCCTCCCGTTCATCTTCACCATAATTTGATAGGAAATTTTTATACGCAGTAGCTTTCCCTTCCAAAGCTTCCTTACGATTTTTCAAAGCAGACGATATCGCAGCAATAGAGCTAGATGCAATTTTCTGCAAGCAGCTCAACAACAGACCTACCGCACTTCCAGCATTCCCTAAGGTTTTAGCATACATATAACCAGCAGATATGAAAGCGGTCATCGCATCATAAAATTCTTTTTCTTCAGGAGAATAAGTAAAAGTATAAGGATGCTGAGTCATCTTCGTGAAAAGAATTTTTCCCTTCATATCGACAACGTTCTTCTTGTTATTTCTAATAAAATAATCCTTAAGATGAGAATATTGCGATGCTTCGTCTTTACCGGGTCCAAACACACCAGGAGCCACCAGTGACATTAATGACCAAAAGCCATAATTTTTTCCTCGATGAGGCGTACCTGTAAATAGTAAGCTCGAAACAATTTTCCCATTTTCCTGCAACATTTCAAACAGTTTGAACTGAAGAGTCTTGTTCCCCTGTTCTTCTGCATTCATATGATGAGCTTCATCGACAACAACCAAATCCCATGCTGGAGCATCACATAAATGGTCAAACCTACCATGACTATCGGCCTGCATAGTCGATGCCGAAGCAACAACAAAAGTCGCACTTGTCCAAAAATCTGGATTCGTTTTTTCAACTTCCGTTGAATAGGCAAAGAATCCTAGATTGAACATACTTTTCATACGCTCTTGCCATTGTCCGACAAGTTTTGCAGGAGCAAGAATCAAAATGCGGCGTACCTTCCCAGTACTAAAGAGACTAGTCATAATAAGACCCGCTTCAATAGTCTTTCCCAAGCCAACATCATCCGCAATAACATATCCTATAGGCCAACGGCTCAAAACCTGTTTACATACCCACAGTTGATGTGGCAAAAGTTCTATAGACGAACTAGAAAATAGTCCCCAACTGTTATTTATAAATTTGACCACTTCACCTTGTATATGGACAAGAGCTTTTTTTTCTATTTCATTATCAACAGAGGCTGACAATTGATCAGAGAATGATGCGACCGGAGCCAATTCCGAAATGGAGATAAACTTGCCATTTTGACGATCCGAATCAAAACGGACTACAACCTGCGAATCAGTCAATACCGCTTCAATCTTTCCTCTACCAAACTCTTTATGAATTACAATATCGCCCTGTTGCATTATTAAAACTCCTTTTCTATAAAAAGTATATCAAATGTATCATCCATAGTATTATGATCAGGCAACATTTCGCCTATTTTTCTGAATATCCGCACAGAACTTGCATTTTTGCAATCTAAGCCAAGCATTTTGCAGATTTTTTGTCGAGGCATAAAAGTTTGTAGTTTAATCTGTTCAAGTTTTTCTGGTTCCACGGCATCTTCGCCATCCACCCAGAAACCACTCCTGAGCAATTCTCGAAGTACGAAATGGATGCCCAATTTGAACGATCTGTTCATAGTCGCATAATCAATATCCGTACCGGATAATTCTGAATCCATGGAAGGATAAAGAAGTACTGCAATATTTTCAAAATGCTCTCTTAACGGCAATTGCCGCACAACAGTATAGAAGTCAATAAATCTTTTTTGGAAACGACGCAATCTCAACATCATTTCAAACGGACGCAAATAGCATTCTTCGGAATGGGTTTCTTTATTGAATTGATCGCGGATATCTTGAAGATTTACTTTATTACAAAAATCATCAATAAAGCCATTTTCGTTAAGGAACTGTATTGCTTTTTTGAGAGAAACTTCCTGATGGTTATAGTACGGAAGACTTTGGCACATTCCATAAAGCATCAAAATGCACCATTCCTTGGTCATTTTTAAATCATCACTAGATTCATCAAGAATCAGAGAATTACGGAATCTTAATTTTTCATGATCAAAGAAATCACTCGAATAAAGTTTTTCATAGTATAAGGCGACGAGAGATTCCTTTTCAGACAGCAATTGAAGCAATTCTGATTCAGTCAATTCTCTGCAATTTTTCAAATCATCTTCTGAATAATAAATATTCTCTTCCTGCGATGGTTCAGACAACACATTTATTGGAGTTGGAGTCCAATAATTTGAAGCAGTTCTGAGATTATTTAATAAATTATTTTTTTCAAAAAAAGCAATGCTGTTCGATGTATAATATGACAAATCTATTTTTTCTTTTGCCAACCATACCGATGTACCATTTACTTCATATAGTTCTCGAATGGCAACCACTAAACCATCACTTGATTTTATATTAAAATCAATTTTATTAAAATCTTCCCAAAAGCTAGGCTTTACATTCGGTTTGAGGATAGACTCAATTAAAATAATATTGTCCAAAAGATCAACTGTCAAAGTCTTATTTTTTATTTCGGCAAAAAGATCAGCCAGTTCCATTTTATTTATTTCAATCAGAGAACCAAATTCTGAAAGATAGCTTTCCGAAGCCAAATGAGTCATTACAAAAGCATCGCATTTATTGATTGCCAATATATTTTGAAAAGCATTCAACAATTTAGAGTCATCTCCATCCGTATAATTAGATGCGGCGACAGAAAAAAGCCTAATGCGGTCTTCAAATTTAGTCACAGGCCCATAACCTGAAACTAATATTTTCTCCTGTCTGAATAATTTTTGCAAAATATTTTCAGCAAAAGGAGCAAAATACTTATCATTCGTATTTCGAGTTTTCAATAATAACGTCGCAATATCGTATGCATATTTTTGATAGGAATATGATGTAGATATCATTTCCTGCAAGATGACAAAAAGACAATTAGCGATTTTTTTCATCAACGTTTCATTTTTCTTATTTCCTGCAGCAAGGTTCTTTCGACCTGTATCTATTTCAAAATCAGCATTAATAATAAAAGGTAACGTTTCAGACGCTTCAAGTGGCGTAAGATGCCATACGCGAGGATGCCAACTATCACATTCTGTCAAGTTAACTAAAATTCCATCTAATTCTTTAAATAACATTTTAAAAGGACTTCGCAATCTCTATGATCCACTAACAAAAAGACTTCGCCATTCAACTTCACTTTTTTTATAGCAGTTTCACTTTTCGACAATTCACAAACATTTTGATATTCAGGCTCGATAACCTTATCCAATAAATATATTTTATTTATCTGTTTAGAAAATACCGTTAAAAATGCGGCACATTTTTCAAACTCAGCAAAGCAATCGTTTTCGACATCAATATCGTCTCTGCATTTCAATTCAATTTTGGTACAATCATCACATGTTTTATCATATTCAATATTTTCGTCAGGATATATACCAGCAATAATTTTGAATTGCAAGTCACCGCTGCGAACAACCGGCTCATCGCATACAGTATAAACGCTTTTGAAGCCTAACCCAAATTTACCTGTTTGGCCATTTTCTTGGCTTTTTTCCGAAGACGCGATAGACAGCATGTTTTGCAAATCACGTTTAAAAGAATTCGCAATATCATCATCCACTTCTGGAAAACTTTGATTAATCTTTCGACCGTAATGAATTATTTCAAGTCGTTTTGCAATAGAATCAAAATGCACCTCAAATTTTTTCTTATCGGCATATTTCAAGGCAATATCTTCAGGTGCCTTTAGAAAATCGTTAACGCAATCATCTGCATTCTGAAATAATTCAAAAAGGATACTTGAACTAAAATATTGATGTTCCTTTATCTTATGACAAACGCGATCAAAAATATATCGCTGTAAATCCGGTTCTCTTATTACTGTTTCTAACATTTCATTTCGCAAATCCCATTCTTTTTGCGATTCACTTTCAGAATTCTCATCCTTATTGTCTAGACGATTTATTTCATTATTTAATCTTTTATACTCTTTGTGTTTTACATTCAAAAAATGTAATGTAGAGAAAATTTCTCGTCTAATGTGTTTTTGAGCAGCTTTTATCGTATATTGGCTAGTTTCGTCAATTAATTTAAAAAACTCATTTTTCAATAAAAACGCTTTTTTAACATCGATCTTATAAATATTCCACAAAAGAGTTTCTATTAAACATTTAATAGACTCATCAGTATTTATTCCAGACGATTTCAGCAACCTAACATTAAATGTCTTTGAGATCAAATCAAGATTAACATTTGGATCATACGTAACTTTCGGATTTATTGGAAATTCCTCGCATGTTCCAGCAAGACTCATCGCCTTATTTGTAGATTGAGAAATAACATTTGCAGTAACATTAATTTCATCAAAAGTCCTGAATCGATTACGCTTGCTTTCTTCCGTTGGGAAAAGTTTATTGACATGACTAGACGGAATAGTAAATTCATCTCGACAAAATTCATCCAATTTACCAAGAATGGAATCTTCTAAAGCACCAGCCATTCTGCGGAATTTTCCCTGCATCAAGTATAAAGCTAAAGAAACCAATTTAGGTTGCTTACAATTCTGTCTCCAAAAATCAACAACTTCTTTAATTTCAGCATCCGTTGCTTTCGGCAAACGCTGTACCATATCATTTTGGGGTATATAATTTGAAATCAAATCATAAGTTTCAGAAGAGCACAGGTTATCTCTTTTGTAAAGTTTCTGACCTATACTATGGGAATCAGAACATTGAGGAACAGCAATCAGTTCCGTCGCTAATTTCCATTCCCTTTCAAGTTCATTTTCTGCATTTGGAAATCTACGAATATCAGACAACTTAAAATTTGGGTTATCTTTAATCAATTTTAAAATATGATTAAATAATTTTAAAGCATCATCTTCGCAACGGGTATTTTCAGTCAAAGTATTTAATAATTCTATTCCGTTTTCATAATCAAATGCACCAGGAATTCTTAACTGACAATAGTTCTTCAACAATTCTTCTTTTGAAATTTTTAATTTCGAATCACTTCCGATAACCGCATATATTTTTAGTATTTTATTTTTTTGTGTAAGATTATTTATTGCGAGATTAAATATACGCTGCTTTTCATCTTTATCTTCAATAGGAAAGTAATAGTTTGAATATTTTTCTTGAATTCGAACGTTTATTTCATCAATTAAATCTAAATTTCTCCTTTTCAAGAAACCCGTTATGTATTTTTTCTTATCATCATTTATATCTACATCTTCCAATAAAATAAAATTCAACGATTCCTTTAGGATTGCAAAAGATTCTTGTGAGCACCTATCTGTGGTAAGGATATCTTTTATTGAACATAGATTTTCCGAATTCTTTAAAGGAATCCAACAGATACTATCTATTTGACTTAATTCTTTATCCGAAAAAGTGACATAACGCTGCATTCTTTCAAGAATCCAATCACAACAGTTTCTAAGAATTCTAGGTTCAAATTTATATGAAATAAGAAATTCCCTTAACGCAGCTCCCTGTGTCAAAATTTCATAACGATTTCTGTCCGAATCGCTTATAAAAAACGAATCTTGTTTACTTCTCAGCAAATCATCCTTTTCACATGGTATAATTTTACCCTCCAATGAAGGTACATCTACCTCAAATTCAATATTATGCTTATTATACCACGTTGATCCTGGAACGAAAGACACAAATTCACCTTTTTCATTTTTATGTAAAGGTATTCTATAATACAAGTTCCTTTTTGGTTCATTAATGACTTCAAATATTTGCTTGCGATTACTCTCATTTTGATAATACTCCGTTTTCATAAAATCAAGATTATTACCTTGAGAAAAATGTACAAGCATTTCTTGACATTCATTATTATCTAGCCATGTTATATTTTTCAAAAGAGTATTGTGATTTTCAACAAATTTTTTTTGATTTTCGCTAAGAGTTAAAAGTTCTATTGCTTTATTATCCTTTTTTAAGCAATCTTCATATATTTTTTTCCAAACTTCACTACAATTAGGCTTTAGAATACAAATTTTTGACTGCGTTTCCTTGAACCCCATCAATAAAAATGTATAGATTCCTGAATATTCTGGTCGAATATTTTCAAGCAAACTGTTTCTATCAAAAATACTTTCAAGAAAATCTTTTCTTATATCTTCATCATTTGAAATTGCAAGATATTGCTGATATTTTTCTTTCAGATAATCTAAGGCACCAGCCTTATTTGCACTACGTGCAAATTTATTCAGGAAAGCACTTCGATTGACATCAGCATTTTCCACCATGTATAAGTTTTCATTTTCAATCAACTTTACAAGCTTGCAAATAATATGCGACGAATCACTAAAATCAAATTCCCTAAAAAGATTTATTTTTAAAACTGCATTATAGTCTAAAAAGTCTATTGTATTGTTAAGGATATTTTTTCCCCTATCATACTGAATTTTCTGTACTTTAAAGACCTTCAAATTTGAGCGATAGTCTCTTTCTATTTTTGACAAAACAGACTTTATACTATCACCGGCAATAGCTTGTATTACACTTAACTGAGCTTTGCCTGAAAGTTTATTTTCCTCTGCACAAATACATAAAAAATAGAGAAATTCATCAAAATCATATTCAATATTACAATTGTTATGAACTAGTGTTTGCGAAGGCAACAATATAAAGGGATTATCTTTTTCCCATAAATATGTCCACTCGTCATCTAAAATGTCAATATTCTGAATTTCGTAAAACTCTATTACACTACACAAATCCTTTATTTTATTTATAGATGTCATTACCTTGGCAACACCTAAATTCGCCAAAGCCCTTAGTATAGCTGTTCTTATGCAATTTTTTAAATTCAAATCGCTATGCAACCTAGTTTTATTTATTCCATTTATTAAAATTAATTTATGTAGAAATTCAATAATCAATTCATCTTCAAAAAGCTCGCTAGGAATAGTCGCAAGTAATTGTTCAAAAGCATTTAAATCAAATTTTATTGTTGGCGGCAAAGTAGAAACAGTATCCGTCAAAAGAAGAACATCCATTGACCCAGCCATTTTCGTTAGCCAGTTTAACAATTTAGAATCATCTGTTTCAGGAATGTGTATATATCTACCGCCTCGCTCAACCTGAAGTAAAATCCATTCCTTTACGCCACCAGCATTTATTCTTCTAACAAACACATTTTTGGCATTAACGTATTCTAGGCGACGTTTCTCGCCATCTTCGCCTTGTTGAAGCAAATCATACAGTTTTTTACCAACATCCTTAACATCCTGTTCTAACAACACCCCATCTTTTAAAGCCTTATCTAATAACGACGGTAAACTAGGAGCCAAAATAGACTGAAAAAGTATTCTATTCCACCATCGATGAAGCGGTTTTTCCTCATCCAAAGAATATTCTACATTTTCAAAATCGTTCATTTCTACTCTATGATGGCAGATTGTATCAAATTTGTAAATATTTTTTCTTCCAGAATCAATTGCAAATGGAGCATGTATAATTACAGCATAATTAAAATCGCAATCAATCCTTTTTATTTCCCCAATTTTTTCTTGTTTCGGCAAAGGAAGATACGAGGCAAAAGAAAGCCTCAAATTTATTTTTTCATCTTGTACAATTCTTGGAATTCGTAACAACTGTAACACTGTAGTCCCACGAAGGCGCTCTTCAGCAAGCTCATTTATTGATTTCCCAAAATCAACGATTTTTTTCTTAGTTTTCAAAGAACCTTCGTAATCACATTTAGCCAGTCTACGTGCCAATTCGTTAACAACTCTTTTTTGTTCTTCATTTGCAAAAATACTTTCGCCAACAACATCTCTTAGTGATGAAAAAGGAACTACAATTTCGTCTTGAAAATTCAGTGAAAGTCTACAGTTATTTTCATTTACATTCAGCAGAATGTTACAATCTCCTAAATCATAGCGAAATTCTTTTAATTTTGTTCCTTTTGACGATTTCGAAAGAATTGCAAAAGTAAGAATAATATTTTGTATTAACTCAGAGCATCCTTTTTCATTTCTGTTAAATGGATGTTTAGGATCGACCGGTTCAGAGCCAATTTTATTTTTTCCATCAACAGGAATAAAAAAAGATAAACCATCTTGTTCTTTTTCAAATTGTTCAACAAGAGCCTTTTCATCGTCTTCTGTAAGATCAGCAAATTCACCAGAATTACCATCGTCATCTTTACCTTTTAAGGGACTCAATCCATTAATAAGCTTATCTTTATGACCATAATAGATAAATGCATCACATAAATGATAAATGCTTTTTAAGCCAAAACCATACCTACCAATTGTGGTAGCATCATTTTTTTTGTTATCGCCTCCAAACATGGCGATGTTTTTTGCATCATCTTCATCAAACTTTCCATTATTATAAACAACAATCCCAGCTCTTTTTAATAGCGGGCAATGAGCATTAGGAACAGCTGTAAACGAACGAATAACAATTTTTGTCGCATTGGCATCACTGGCATTTTGAATTAGTTCCTTTAATATGGTAAAACCAGAGCCATATTTATAGTTATCAAGATTTAATTGAATGGTGGAAAGAATATTAGTTTCATAATTCGAAAAAGAAGATCTTTTTAGCATGTTTATTCCATAATTTCGATGAATCTTATCTTTTCAATATAAAAAATGATTGCTCCCGCTTTTTTTTGTACATTAAAAAGCCCTCATTCAAAACGAGGGCTTTTTTTCACTTATTTTGTAAAAACATGCAGTATTACGCCGTTTATTAGCCCTTGATTGCGTCGCCCATGCTAAACATCGGCATATACATTGCAATCAGGAGGCCACCGACGGCACCGCCCAAGAACACGATGATGAGCGGTTCAATCATACTCACGACGGCATCAACTGCGGCGTCCACTTCTTCATCATAGAAGTCCGCGAGCTTCAAAAGCATACCACCCAAGTTACCAGTCTTTTCACCGACGCCCGTCATCTGGATCACCATGGGCGGGAAAATGCCCACTTCTTCCATCGGCTCGGCAATGGACTTACCACCAGCAATACCAATCGATATCTTATAAATTGCCTTTTCAACAACTTTGTTACCTGCGGTTGTCGCAACAACCTTCAAGGCATCCATCACAGACACACCAGCATTCAAAAGCGTTCCGAGCGTTCGAGCAAAGCCAGCCGTCGCAGACTTAATCTGCAAATCGCCTAGCTTTGGGACTTTTAGCGTAAACTTGTCCATTGCAAATTGCGCTTGCGGTATTCGCATTATCATCTTGTAGGCAAAAATGATAATGATAACGCCAATAAACATAAACGCACCGTTGTTGCGTATAAAGTCAGAAATATTCATCACGACTTGCGTCGGGGCCGGGAGTTCTGCATCAAGAGCAGCAAACTGTTCAGCGAACGTCGGCACCACGAACGTCATAAGTGCAATCACAACGACAATACCCACGATAATAACCATGATCGGGTACGTCAAAGCTTTTTTCACCTTGCGTTTGAGGCGCTGGTTGTTTTCAAGAGTTTCTGCCAGACGAGCCAGAATGCCTTCAAGAATACCACCCGCTTCACCAGCAGCCACCATGTTGCAATACAGGGAGTCAAAAACCTTCGGGTGCTGCGCCAAGGCATCAGCCAAGGAAGAACCGCCGTTAATTGACTGCGTGAGCTTATGCACAACGTTCTTGAGTTCCGGGTTTTCGCACTGCGCTTCAAGAATGTTCAAGCACTGCAACATTGGAAGACCCGCCGAGCACATGGACGAGAACATACGCGTAAAACGGGTGATGTCTTCGGTCTTGATGCCGGAACCAATCTTAATCTTGATTTCGGTCGGTTTTTTCTTGAGGCTCGTAATAATCAAGCGACGGCGGAGCAAAAGGGCTTCGGCTTCGGCCCTGTCCTTAGCTTCAAGCGTACCTTCAAAGCTATTACCCTGCGAGTTTTGGGCCTTGTACAAAAATTCAGCCATTGATTACACCCCTTCCTTTACAAACAACTGTTCCAACTGATCCGGGCTCGACGAACGAGCAAGAGCGTCAAAACGATCGACCTTGTGGTTCTTGACAAGTTCACACAAGCACATGTTCATCGTGTTCATGCCGAACTTCTGACCAATTTCAATCATGGATTCAATCTGGTGAACCTTGTCATCACGGATCAAAGCGCGGATACCCGGCGTCACGTTCATGACTTCGTACGCCATCACGCGTCCACCGCCAATCTTTGGCAAAAGGGTCTGACAGATAACTCCCTGGAGCACAAACGAGAGCTGCGTACGCACGGTCTGCTGTTCACCCTTCGGGAAGGCGTCGACCACACGGTTGATGGTCTGCACGCAAGAGTTTGTATGAAGCGTTGCAAAAGTCAAGTGACCCGTTTCGGCAATCGTAAGCGCCGAGCGGATCGTTTCCAAGTCACGCATTTCGCCGATGAGCACCACGTCCGGGTCCTGACGAAGAGCCATCTTGAGGGCCTGCGCAAAGCTATGCGTATCGCTACCGACTTCACGCTGGTTGATCATGCAACCCTGATGCTTATGCAAAAATTCGATCGGGTCTTCAACCGTCAGAATGTGGTCGTGACGTTCCTTGTTAATCTTGTCGATCATGGCAGCCAAGGTCGTGGACTTACCAGAACCGGTAGCACCCGTCACAAGCACAAGGCCAGAAGGACGTGTCGTAAATTCGGCCATAATCTTCGGGAGGCCGAGGTCCTTAAACGTCTTGATATCAAGCGGAATAATACGGAGGGCAAGCGCCACACAGCCACGCTGCAAGTAGGCGTTCGCACGGAATCGCGCAAGATTTGCAATACCGAATGAAAAGTCGCATTCCTTTTGCTGTTCAAAAGTCTTTTTCTGGGCTTCATTCATCAAGCTGTAAGTCATACGCATGGTTTCGTCGGGCTTAAGCTTGTTTTCCCCGATGGGGGTAAGCTTGCCGGAAAGACGAATAAGAGGGGGTGCGCCGGCCGTAATATGCAAGTCGGACGCCCCACGTTTGACCATTTCTGCTAAAAGATCTTGAATGTTATATGCCATGCACTAGAATATAATTTAAAAAGCTCAAAAATTTCATAAATTCTTTATGCAATGCGTTCATCCACTTATAAAATTCTCGCATGGGTAGGGGCAATTATTTTCCTCGGCTTCGCGTTTTATGCGTTCGAAGCCAAGTCCCGACAGCGCCTGAACTACCCAGAAACGGTCGTGAACTTCACGGCTGACGATGTGATGGGCGGCAAATCGGACTACGCAAGCGAGAAGGGGACTGCAACGCTTATTGTTTTAACCGCCTCCTGGTGTCCATCATGCCGGGCGGAACTTCCGATACTCAAGCAGTTCAACGAGGAATTTGGACCGAAGGGCCTCAAGATTCTGATGATTGACGAGGACGACTCCAAGAAGGTCGCCCGCAAGTACAAGAGAAGCATGGATATCCCGTGGACGATGCTCCACTGGAACTACGACGCGCTCAAGGCGCTAGGAAGCCCGGGTGTGATCCCCGTGAGCTATGTGGTCGACAAGGACGACAAGGTCCAGCACGTTGATGTCGGAGTGCTCAACGAACTGAGAGTCCGACACGAGCTAAAGCGACTGCTGGGACAGTAATTTAGACGAAAGATCGCTTCGCTGATAGACGAAAGACGAGAGAAAAATAATGGCACTTCGTGCGTCTTTATAGGGCGGCTTAGCCGCGATTTCCTCTCTTTCGTCTACTCACGCTATCGGGCTTGGGAAGAGGATCACGTCAGCGATTTCTTCTTTACCGAGGGCGAGCATGAACAGGCGGTCGAGCCCGAGAGCCACACCAGAGCAAGCTGGCATACCCGATTCAAGAGCAGCAAGGAACCGTTCGTCAATAGGCGGTAAGGGCTTGTTCATCCCCTTACGAATTTCCAAATCAGCATAGAAACGGCGACGTTGTTCCACCGGGTCCGTAAGTTCCGTGTAACCATTGCAAAGTTCCACCTGGTTCACGAAAAGCTCAAAGCGGCGAGCCCACGTGTAACCTTCATTATCCACGTACGTCTGTGCGAGAGCCGCCTGCGATGGCGGGTAATCCAAGATGAACTCGGGACCATTACTTGCGAGAGCAGGTTCCACGAGGAAGACCATGAGATAGTCCCACCAGTCTTCGCGCGTGAGCGTCTCGCTCTTTTCGGGTACGGGAATCTCGCGAGCGCGGCAAGCATCCGCAAAGTCCGTAAGCTTTTCACAAAACGGATTCACGCCAGCGTAATTCTTGAAAGCATCAATCCAGCGGGTGCGGCGGGCATTTAGTTTGGTCCCAATAATTTCACTCACAAGGTCTTCGACTTCGTCCATGAGTTTGTCCTGAATCATACCCACGCGGTACCATTCCACCATCGAGAACTCGTTGTTGTGGTGGCCGCCAAATTCATCCTTGCGGAACGACTTTGTAATCTGGAAAATGTCACCGAACTTTGCAGCGAGCAAGCGCTTCATGTGAAATTCCGGGCTCGTCATCATGAACCGCTTCGGGTCTTCAATCTCAAAGTAATCGAGCTGCGGATCCGTTCCACCGTATGCAGAAAGCACAGGCGTCTCGACTTCGAGCGCATTACGACGAACAAAGAAATCACGGACGCGGGCCATCAGCGCCTGGCGCTTGACCCAAGTTTCACGCGTGCAAGTGGGCGCAAATGCGCCCGAGTTCAAATTTTCCATTACTCAGCTCCGGCTACACAACGGACCGCAAGATAGAAACTCGGATCCACGGAAATGGAGCCGACATCCTTATCGGAGCTGAACATTGTGCGAGCCTTGCCACGAGAATCTTCTTCGGAATCGGCAGTCCAGAAGTAGGCGCCCTCGCCCATCGTCGTGCAGACGCCAGTCTTGTTGGCGTAGCCACCGAACATGGCCGTGAATGCATAATCGTCACTGCCGTTGCTCTTGAGCTTGAGTGCCGCAGAGCGTGCGCCACCGGCGTATTCTTCAAGCTTTTTCCAGTCCGCATCCGTGGCGAGATGGTAGCCTGCCGGGCAAGCCTTCTTGGCGGCTTCTTGCGTGTAAAGGCGGCCAAACGTTTTGCAGTTCGCATCATCGCGGTCGTAGCAAATCGAGCCATCAGGATCATTGTAGTTCAAGTTTTCGACGAACCAATCTACGCCACCGATTTCCTTGACCTTGTAAACTTGTTTGTCACGCTTGTCCACAAAGTTCTTGAACACCGGGCAGCGAGCGCTGAAGCCAGCCTCCGAGAGAATCGGATCGACCTTGCCCTTCCAAGCCGTGCAGAAGCGGAACAGCTGACCGCCCGGGAGCGAAGCGCCCTTATGCTTGGCGGCCCAAGACTTCACGTAATGGAGGCCCGTCACGGCGGTATCGGGAATTGAGAGCACCTTGGCATACTTGCCAGCGAGTGCGGCATACGTCCCGGCAACAGACATCGGAGCTTTCCAGAAGCCTTCGGAAAGACCTTCGCGCAAGCTTGCAAAAACCGGAGACGGTTTGTAGACCTTAATCGTCTTGTCCACCATCTGTTCAGGTTTCGTCTTGCAATTCACATCATGGTCAATCGCCATCAATGAATTCGCATCCACCTTGCACTGGGCAATGCACTTTGTTCGTGCAGCACCCTTCTTGGGGCAAGGTTTCCAGACCGTCGTATCAACACTCACGAGCGACTGTTTTCCAAAAGCCTTCGTCTTCGTTGCAGCCTTAGCCACCTCGTCTAGCGTCTTGAGAGCCTTTGCGCTCCCCTTCTCGCCATCGGCGAGCAAATACTTGATGACACCCGAGCAGGCATTCGCGGCATTCGCCATCGAACACACCTTCGGCCCAAAGCCATACGCAAACTGGGACGGGCAAGCGGCAAACGCTTCATCCGGCATCTGCTTGAAATGCTTGCCATAAATGTTTGTCGCATTCTTCGCAGACATCTTACCGCAATAGATTTCTTCAAGTTCGCCGGAATTGACAATCTTTTTCACCTTTTTCCAGTTGTTGGAATCAACGGCCTTGCGGAGCGCTTCTTGGGCAAAACTACCCTGTGCCAAAATTGCAGAACAAACCAAACTTGCTATAAAAAGATTCTTCATCTAAACCTCTTTTAAAACTTAACTAGATCCTTCGCTTTCGCTCAGGATGACACTATGAATAGTTTTAATATATAACGAATTATAAACAATCCCTAATGAATAATCAAAAAAAATCTTGAACCCTAATAATATTTTACTTGAATTTGACTCCGGCTATAGAGGATTTCTATCTTTTGGAGCATGAACGCAGAAGTCTTACGCAATGAATTCCCGATGTTGGTCGCAGGCGACAAAGAAGCAAAGCCGCTCGCCTTTTTGGACAGCACCGCCACAACCCAGAAGCCCGCAAGCGTCATCGACGCGATGGACGATTTTTACCGCGAGCACTACAGCTCCGTGAAGCGCGGGGTTTACCGTCTCAGCGCACGCACTACCGAAGCCTTTGAAAAGACCCGCAAAGACGTTGCGAAGTTTATCAACGCAAAATCCGAAGACGAAATCGTCTTTACTCGCGGCACCACCGAAAGCATCAATCTCGTTGCCTGGAGCTACGGACGCAAGTTCTTTGAAGCGGGCGATGAAATTTTAATCAGCGGTTTGGAACACCACGCCAATATCGTAAGCTGGCAGCTCGTCGCCGAAATGAAGGGCGCAAAGATCAAGGTCATTCCCGTCCGCGATGACGGCGATTTGGACTTGAGCAAGCTCCCCGAGCTTCTCACGCCGCGCACCAAAATGGTCGCCGTTGCCCACGTGAGCAACTCCGTAGGCACAGTGAACCCGATTGCAGAAATCATTGCAACCACCCGCAAGCTCGCCCCACAAGCAAAAGTTTTGATAGACGCCGCCCAGAGCTCTAGCCACATCAAGATTGACGTGCAGAAGCTCGACTGCGATTTCCTCGCTTTCAGCGGCCACAAGATGTACGGCCCGACTGGCATCGGCGTTCTTTACGGCGAGTACGACGTGCTCGACAGCATGCCGCCATGGCACGGCGGTGGCGAAATGATTAAGAACGTCACGTTCGAAAAGACGACTTACGCTGACGTCCCGGCTCGCTTTGAAGCTGGCACACCTGCCATTGCCGAAGTCATCGGCCTCGGGAAAGCCATCGAATGGCTGAACAATGTTGGCCTTGACAATATTCGCAAACACGAAGAACAAATCACACAGTATGCTCTGAAGCAGCTCGCCGAAATCCCGCAAGTAAAAGTCCTCGGCAACCCGAAGGAACGCGGAGCGCTTATCAGCATTACGTTGGATGGCATCGCCGTCGGTGATGCAGCCATGATTCTTGACGAAGAAAACGTCGCCGTGCGCAGCGGTCACCATTGCGCGCAACCGGTAATGGACCGTTTTGGCGTAGATGCCACGCTCCGCCTGAGCTTTGGCGTTTACACACTCGAGCGCGACATTGACCGTTTTGTCGCCGGCATCAAGCGCGTCGTCCGTCTGTTCGCCTAAATTCCGCCAGTTTTGCAGGATTCTCATGGGAATTGAAAAAGGCATTTTCAACCGCACATCGCTCCTTCTCGGAGACGATGTTATGGACTGTATCTACCAAAAACGCGTCATCATTTTTGGACTCGGCGGAGTCGGCAGTTGGTGTGCCGAAAGCCTGGTGCGTTCCGGCATCAAGGAACTCGTGCTCGTCGATTCTGACCGCGTGTGCGTCACCAACATAAACCGCCAGCTGATGGCCACCACCAAAACCGTGGGCCAAGTCAAAGTCGAAGTGCTTAAAAACCGCTTGTTAGAAATCAATCCGCACGCAAACGTCATCGCACTGCAGGACATCTACGAAGAAGCGAATACGGACAAGTTCCAGCTAGACACATTCGATTACATCATCGACGCTATCGACAGCCTCGAAAACAAGATGCAGTTGCTTTGGCACGCCACGCACACCAAGGCAACCGTATTCTCGTCGATGGGAGCCGCCCTCAAGATGAACCCCACAAAAATCAAGGTCGCCGAATTCTGGAAGGTTACAGGTTGCCCGCTCGCACGCGCACTTCGCGACAAGTTCAAGCGAAAAAAATTGTGGCTCAAGAAAAAAGTACTTTGCGTTTATAGCGACGAACTCTTGAAAAATCGCGGTCAAAATTCTTCTTGCGGAACCGACGCCTGCATGTGTCCTAAAGTCCGCCAAGAACGCAGTGAAGCGGAACTCAAGAACGCCGAACTTGTCGATCACGAATGGTGTAGCAGCAAGGCTCAAATCAACGGCACCATGGCACATGCCACGGCCATTTTCGGCTTTATGATTGCAGGTCTTGTGATGAACGACATTTATCAGAAAGCGCTAACGCAAGCTGAGTGATTTAACTTGCTCTTGACTTTTTTAACTTAATAAGTTAAATTAAAGTTAAAAGGAGAGAGCATGAGCATCGGCGGAATTACATTTAAGACCATCAACGGCAAGCGTTACGCTTACTATCAATGGACCGAAAACGGCAAGCAGCACAGTCGCCGTGTCAAGGATGATGAATTTGCGGAACTCGCTGCAAAAATTGCGACAGAAAAAGCGAAAAAGAATTCGTCAAGAAACATTCAGCAACTAGTGGTCGCCGAAAACACCGCTCCATATTCAGCAAAACCCGAATTCAAAACCGACATAAAAATTGGAGCACAGCTTACCCGTTTTTTCGAACCCGTCATGAAATGGAAAAAGCGTGAATGGTTCAGCGCGCTCCACGATTACATTTACGGAGAAAACAACGACCGAGTTCTCATCCTATACGGGCTACGTCGCACAGGCAAAACGACGCTCATCCGCCAACTTATTGGCGAAATGTCTGCCGACATGCAACAGAAAACGGCGTTTATTCAGCTGAGCTCTAGACATTCGCTCGCCGACGTCAACCACGACCTGAAACAATTAGAATTGCTTGGTTTTCGTTACGTATTCATTGACGAAGTGACATTGCTAAACGATTTCATCGAAGGTGCCGCATTATTCTCCGATATTTTCGCCGCCGGCGGGATGAAGGTGGTCCTATCGGGAACCGATTCCTTGGGATTCGTTTTTTCCGAAGACGAGCAACTTTATGACCGTTGCATTTTATTGCACACGACATTCATCCCCTATCGGGAATTTGAAAACGTTCTTGGAATTGCAGGCATTGATAAATTTATCGAATTCGGTGGAACGATGAGCATGGGCGGGAGCAACTACAACACAGACAAGTTTACTTTTGCCACA
Organism: Fibrobacter succinogenes subsp. succinogenes S85; assembly: GCF_000146505.1. GTDB lineage: Bacteria > Fibrobacterota > Fibrobacteria > Fibrobacterales > Fibrobacteraceae > Fibrobacter > Fibrobacter succinogenes. Next base: position 1,757,458 of record NC_017448.1, read on the forward strand.
CAAAAAAGCGCAAACGATTACGTGGATTCCGCCATTGCACGCAACATCCAACATTCCCTCAAATGCTACCAGCACGAAGGGCACTTCCGCGCATTGCAAGATCTATACAATGCTGGCGAATTAACGAGCGCCATCAATCGCATCGTCGAAGACGTCAACCACAGATTTACCATAGACGTACTGACTAAAAAATTCAAGTCAAGCGATTTGAGAATTTCAGCATCGAATTTGCGTCGCGACAGAAACAAGCCCACCGACATTCTCGACCGCATCGATATCAATGCTTTTACAAAACAACTAAAACATCTTTTGCTCATCAAGGACAAAGCAGAACAATCTGTAGAAATCAGCGAGCCACACCGCATAGAAATCAAGGAATATCTCGACTTACTCGATTTGACTTGCGGCATCGATATTGTCAACATGTCCAACCTGAACGAGCACCGTACACGTACAGTTCTTTCGCAACCAGGACTCCGTTACGCCCAAGCATCAGCACTCATCAAGAGCCTTTTGCTAGACGAGACGTTCAAACAAGTTCCGATTACTGAGCGTATGGCAATCGAGAAACGAATTCTCGATGAAATCCGTGGACGCATGATGGAAGAAATCGTACTCCTGGAAACCAAAATTGCAAAACCCACAAAGCAAGTTTTCCAATTACAGTTTGCCGTCGGAGAATTCGACATGGTGGTATTCGACCCACAAAATGCCTGTTCCGAAATTTACGAAATCAAGCACAGCGACAAAATTGCCAAAGAGCAATGTCGCCATTTGCTTGACCCCAAGAAATGTGCCGAGACGGAATTCCGCTACGGAAAAATCTTAAGCAAGAACGTCATCTACCGCGGAGCAAAAGACCGCTTTGGCGATATTAATTATTTGAATGTAGAAGAGTATCTGAAAGGGCTATAAAATTTACATATAATTATTTTCATTCCAGACGTTTTGCGGGATTAGCATAAAGAGTTTCGGACTTTCGTTCGTTTCTTTTGCAGAGAATTCCACAACACCATTGGTAAAAGCTTTTACCGTTTTTTCTGAGTAAAAATCAGGGTACTTCGAAATCCAAGAAGTCGAATCCCATTCAGAACACGTAAAGCAACTAAGAAATTCGCGGAGCTTGGCGACCGTTACAGGAGATTCCGTGTCTTCGCAGCGATATTCAGCCACGTCGCAATAAAGAACAATATACGGAGAATCCTTTTTGCAACTGTTTACAAGCAGCCGGCAATGTTCCGTAGCAGCGAAATCATCCCATTCTTCGCCCACCTCGTCCTTGAAAACGTCAACATCTTCCCACATAGGGCAATTACCGAGTGCGGCAACAATTCGCTCACTAAGGTCCTTACCTTGCACAACGCAAAACAGGGTTTTTGCTTTTAGAAATTCTTTGATAGTCATGAATCCTCTTTTTTTGAGACTATCAAGAATGTAGATTCAACGGACGACAATTAACGTCGTCCGACATACCAACAGAATTTAATTTGACAACAGCATCAAATCAAAATACATCATGCGAGTATGCAAAGATGCAGACGACTCTATATTCCGATACTGGCACTCCTGTTCTTCAGATGAAAACATGTACCGAAAGCCATTAGCCTCATAAAACGAAAGCGGAATTGGCAGATTGTACGCATCAACCACAAGATAACGACACCCGGTCTTGTTATCAGGATCTACAAACCACTGTTTGATATAGTCAAGCAGCTCACTTCCGACATGCTGTTTTTTAAAAGGAACACCTACGCCAAGTCGGCCAATCAACACAGCAGGATATATCAAATCCCGTTTTTCCCAAGGTAGATTTTTACCAATCTGTTTCTTTCGTGCATTGGGAAGATAGTTTGTAAAAATACTTGCATTAGATACAGTAAAAGCACAAACTACATCTTTTAAGGTAGATGAATCTACAAAAACATAAGTTTTGCCCATCAGTTGTTGGCTATACATGACAGCATCCTTAGAAAAGAACGAATCCAAGTCTTCGTTACCACAAGAAAAAGCATTACAACGATTTAAAACTGATGGAGTCAGAGCCGTGCGAATGCAATTAGATTCTAAAAAGGCCATTTTCCTTCGGCCCTCAGTTTAGCAATTCGTGCAGCATTGCGCATATCAAACCCACTCCACTCAGAATGTTGCCGAGTAAAGTCGATAGATCCGCGGTTACGTTCTGCCTCTTCCGCATTTTTCACGAAAGATTCCGCCACCGCATCCGTCAAAATTGGGATATTGCTAATTGCTAAGGCCATATTTGTTCTCCTAATATACATTTTACCGTTTCGATTTGCAATTCTAAATACCGCCGTTGCCGGAATCCAACTGAATACGAACGTGTTTTTTCTTGACTCATTTAGCCTCCTAGTTTTGAAAAAAAGAAAAAGCATCCGAAATTTTTCGGATGCCTGAGGCCTTTTCTAGGGTCATGCATTAATGTATCAATATTTGAATATAGCGACAAGTGCCGATTTGTAACTTTACTGTAAAATAAATTACAGCCCCAATCTGCGTCCTTGATGGTCATCTTTGTTGGCAATTTCTTCGAGCATGTTCTGCATAATCAGTTCTCGCGTGCGCAAGTCAGCGGGAACGTAGACAAGTTTACGGCGAACATTTTGGAAATCGCTGATAGACACGTTATCGCAAGCAAGAACTTCTCTTGGGCATTTATCCCCAAAAAACGATGTCCATGTTTTCGAAACCTGCTTAGAGTCCATATAGTCAAACGCTAGCTTCAGCTGAAAACGCCGGCGGATCGCCCAATCCAAAACGTTCTCGTAATTCGTGGCTGCAATAAGCATTCCGTTGAACGAATCCATTTGGCATATAAACTCATTTACCAAAGTCACTTCCCAGTGATTTTTTGCATTACCACGATTTTCAAAAAAGCTATCAGCTTCGTCAATGAAGAGAATAGCATCGCTCTGTTCAGCTTCTCTGAACATTTCACGAATGTTGCGTTCCGTATCGCCCACAATTCCGCCAAGGATATCGCTTGCACGTTTCACGAGCAAATCGCGACCAAGAATATCTTGAGCAATATGCTTTGCATAAGCCGACTTCCCCGTTCCCGGAGGACCATACAAAAAGATGTTCAAGTTTTCTCTGCGACCATTCAATGTCGAAGATCGCCATTGCGCATCAAAATTTTTGAGCATCGGAATGACATAGTCAATATTCTTTATATCCCCGCTAGAAATGCGGACACATTCCATATTGTATTCAAATTCTTTCGCCTTCTGCGAGCCCATCGATATGCCCAAAAGTTTGGCATGAGACGACGCAATCTCACGCACCACATTCAACGGGGAAAAATCCGCCGCCTGCATCCGCTGCGCCTGACGCACCGCCAAAGTTATGCTCCCCGCCATCACGGGAATTTCCTTGGCAATATTCTCTATTTCGTCGTTGCACAAAATCGATTCAGCCTGCTGCGCTTTAAGAACAGACTGCCAAATTGCAACACGTTCTTTATTACTGAACGTAAAAAATTCCAGCGAATAGTCAAACCGGCGACGAGTACTATTTTCAATACACGCAATATTATTCGTAATCCAAATAACAGGCGTTTTCAGATTTTCAAAAATGATATTCAGCAAACCTTTCTCCGCCTGATTCAAGACCAAATCAGCTTCGTCCATCAGAATTATGCCACCACACCGCTCACATTCCCAATCAGCAAGCAACATGGAACGCAAACGAGTCTGCAAAAGGGATTCCTTATCCATAGATTCATCGCCCATGCCCACAGCAAGCATAGGGACATTCAACTCCTGAGCAAGCGCTTTCGCAAGTTCCGTTTTTCCCGTCCCTTCACGACCGTAAAAAAGAATATTGAGAGGCGAACCCTTCTGATGAGTTTTCAGCATCTGCAAAACAAAGAACGCCTGCGGATTCGTCTTGACAATTTGCGCATAACCAACGCAAGGTTTTGGCGCAGTTTTCAAATCCATAATCCTTGATATATCCGAAAAACCAGACAGGAAATCGCTTACCTCGCTCGCCAAATACAGTTCACGCCGCTTGATTTTCAAATCTGCATTTCGATTCGTTTCCTCCATACGCACCAGCTGAAACTTGATAAGCGCGCTCTCCTTTGAACAGAGTTCATGCAACGTTTCCGGCTCCAACCCAGCAATCAAAGAAATTCGCCTAAACGATCCCCGTTCGGACGGATCAAAGTAATCAAACATTTTCGAGATCTTTTCAACCTTAAAAAACATGTTATGATGATCGCGCAGCCATAAATACAGCACAAGATCCAAGGCTTCATCCGAAAGATGGAAAAGACGCTTCAATTCAAAAGCCCTCTGCATCGACACATCGCTTTCATCGCATCCGCCAGCAAGCCAGTTTGCGGAACACTCTTGAATTGACCGAGAAAGCAACAGGCGTGTATAAACATCACCATCGCCCCAATGAGCAACAAAGCTCAGGAAATGCTTTGCAAAAATGATTCTTCGGCTTTTATGGAATTCTTCAAGAAGATCCTTCGCCTTGTACCACTTATTCTCAATCTCCGTCGTAATTCCAGTAGGGAGTTCAATGCGTTCACGGGCTTCATACACTCTATCCAAAAAAGTCGCAACGCATTCATCTGTTATATACTTGTCGCAAAAGACCCGACAATCCCCATCTGGATAATACCGCATAAAGCGGCTCCAAAATTCCATAATTTTCAAGTCCATAAAAGTCGGCTGACCGCTCAGAGACTTTTCAGAGACACCTTCTTTACCAAGCATTTTGCGCTTATTTTTAAAGTAATTTTCGATTGTATTTTCGTAATGTAACTGCATGGTTTTAACCTCAATTTTGCACCATGCAATATAAAAGAAACGCACGACAATTAATGTCGTGCGAGATTTTTTAACAAGCCACACAAAATCCTACATGGCTTCATTTGCTTTATTCTCTACTTTCGCCTCATTTACAATTTTTTCAGTTTTTTTGTACACATCATACAAACCATCCACAATTTGTTTATCATCATTTTCATCTATAGATTGTACAATAATACTCCATTTTTCATTCTGTGACAAATCATGAGTCGTTTTTATAACATCTATTTTACCATCAATCAACTTTTTATACAAAGCTTCCCTGGCTCTATCACCATCACCTTGCCATACACTAAGGCTAATATCAAATTTTTTCTTATTAAAACCAGCCTCTATTCCTAATGCGTATTTAGGATTATTTTCTTCAAAACATCCTTTTAGATAAAAATAACGCCTCTTATCCCGAGGATTTATCCAAATCTCTTTCTTCATAAATTCGCAAAAAGTTGCATTTTCCTTTAAGGCAAGAAGATTCTTTATTTTATCAATATGTTGATTATTTTCAACTCTTTGTTTTTCCAAAAAAAGATTTCTGCGTTCAATTAGTTGTTCTATAATTCTATTATTTTCATCATTAAGAAAGAAATCTTTTTCATCTTTAGAAAAATCCGACATATAGCCTCCCTTTCGGTCTAAAAATAAGATAAAATCTGTTAAAACAGGAAGATATTTGGAATTACATTGTGTTAAATAATTACCTAAATTTTGTTTTAACTTTTCTAAAAACTCTCTATAATAAATCGTTTTAAAATTAGGATTTACATTCTCATATTCAGCCTTTTGACATAAAGCAAAAAGAATACACACCGTGTGTAAATCATAACATTCACTTTCATTTTTAACATAATCATAATAATCATTAAAATCATTGTACGCAGGAGCATCAATTTTATTTTCTATACACACTTTTAAGCAATCTGTTGTCAACAGTAAATCAATGCGATTCCCTTTTTCAGTATATATTTCTGTTTCAGCACAAACGCTTCGAGTATGCATGATATTTTTCTTATCAAAATTCTCCACTTCTACTGGATACTTTTCTCGATAAGCATCAAAAAGCGAATTAAAAAAAAGAGTTCTAAACCCATGTGGATTTCTTGAATCAAAGAAAAAAGCGAATATTCTCGAGCATATTTCTTCTAGCCGATTCCACGGATACTCGCACAATTCCAAATAAGTCGGCTCATACATCGGCTTGGGAAGAAAGTTGTTAAACTTGTTAAGAAGTTCTTTAAACTTTTCAAGCTGATTTTCATCTTTTTCCATAAGTAAATCCTCTTAACATTAAATATGATTATATCAGACTAGAAGAATGTAGATTCAACGCACGACAATTAACGTCGTCAGCATACCTCCTTAACTTTTTTGACATTTATTTCCATAGGGCGCAAATCTTCTGAATAATCTCTTCCTGTACTTTTCCCTGTGGATGCGGGACGACAATGCAGCAATGCATTTTTCCAGATTCGCCTACTAGGGTAAATTCGCCCGTAGATTCGTTTTTAGACTTCAATTGACCGCAGGGTTCCCAGCGTTCAAAGAATCGACCAACACCTTTTCCACTTTCGTAGATACCGGTCAAGAAAACGGAAAAACAAGGATCTAAATCATCCATTTCTGCAAGCAGCAATTGAGCACATTCATTAATCTGTTCACTCCTTAAGCCCTGCGTGGTTCCCTGTTTCGCACGGAAATTAATTTTATACAAATCACTCCAATAAAAATCATGGAAAACGTCCGGACCATACGACTCTCCGCGAACTCTTTCAAGAACATGACCGACAACTCGCCAAAAAGGAGAATCATCATAATAATAACCATCCCTAGATTTGAGCCAGTTCAGTTCATCGTATTCGTAATCGGTCACAAGCGGAACCTTGTCTTGCCCAAGACCGTAAGTATCACGACCAACGAACATCGGCAACCCTTTCTTAAAGTGGCTTTGCGGACCAACAAAATGCGTCGGCATAATGCCCAAAGCATCGCTATTGGGCAAAGATTTCGTCTTTTCGTAAAGGATTTTGTAAAGTTGTTTAACTTGTGGCGTCATGGTAGAATTCCCTATTTTAAAATTTCATCAAGGTTTTCTTCAATCAAATTTTTATTCGTTTGAACGAATTCATCATTTTTAAATTTATAAAAGCCTTATTATTTTCATTTGCATCTAGTTTCTAACTAAGCTCTTGAATAGCATCATTCAATTCTTTTACAAGAGTCGTAAAAGAATCAGGAAGTTTATTGTATTCCAAAGCATCTACAAACGAGCTCTCATTTGGAAATAAAGGTATATTATCTGAGTAGAATCTCCATTTCATATTTGAGTCATCAACACGAAAACAACTGCATTTCGTTAAAAGTAGCTTTATTATATCATCATCTAACTGATTCGCATTTTTTCTAAGCAATCCGACTATAAATTTTCCATAATACTCTTTTTGGAACTCAACTGTTAAGAGCCATCGTTCATTGAAAATAATATCAAAACTAGAATACTTTTCCCAAAGTTTTTCTACATTTGAAATTTTAAAATTCAATTCGTTTGCAAACTGCAACAGCCATTCTTTTATTTTATCAGCAAAACACTTTTTTATTTCTAGCTGACATTGCATCATATAAAAGAAAAGTTTTAATTTATCTTCTGTACTTGTAAACTCAGACACCAATTCTCTTTTTTCTTCTTGAATCATACCTTGTCCTGTAAGCTTTAATATTAATTCTCTATATTGATCAATAAGTGAATAAATCCGATATTTTGAATTCGTTTCATCCAAACAACTATTAAGCCACTCTAAAATAAATGTATCATAAGAAATACTTTTATACAGATTATTTGGTAAACCATCAAGGCTTTTTGCAGACGGGTCTTTTCCATCTAAAGTCAAATACAACAATTGTGCTTTAGGATACACATCATGATATTTTGCAAGCTGATTATTTTGATCATCTGCGTAAATTTTATTTTCAATCACAACGCTGTTTTCTTTTTTATCAGTCTCTAAAAAAATGTCAATAAAGCCTTTGCCATATTTTTCAGATTCAACTTTTTTTTCGCACACCACATTACATAAATCGTCATACCTCAAATTTAATCGTTGAAAAAATAATTTTAAATATTTTGACGATTGTTTATGAGAACCTTTGGGATTCAACAACTCAGCAATAAAAGCAGAATGTTTTTTTTCTACATTTTCCAATTTTAGCACTTCAAATACATTGAATAGATCCTTTTCTTTTTTTACATTTTCATATTTTCGTTTAATTGATTCTATTTTCGAAAGCAGATTGGATAATATTTCTGTATTAGCATTCATAGGAATCCCTAAATCAAACTTTTCACAGCCCAAAGCTATTTTTTTTCATCTTTCCTCTTTTTTTTCCACTCTTTATACTTTTTAACCCCCTTTTCAGCGCCTTTTTTGATTCCGAATACAGCAATTAGCGCTTTTACGACTGTAAAAATATCACGTTGAGTAGCCTTATCCATATTTAAACTCCTTCTAGCAACAATTCCTTTTTATAGGCAATTATTTCCTTACTTTGCATTTCCACTGACTTTAACCATTTTGTTGAAGTATCCAATTTCGGCTTAAAATTATCAATCCAATAATTTTCTTTCTTTTCAAACAATCTAAATAAATATTTACCATGCGTTTGACTTCGCATAAGTTCAATTCGATCCTTAGTAAACAATCTCTGAATTTTACAACGAATTCGGTTTGATTCTGCCGCTAACGCAGGAAATTCATTTGATTGTTGCAAAAGCAACAACTTAATTTGCCAGGATTCAAACAGAAAAGGTATATGCTTTATCAACATATCCATATGTTTTTTCGCTTTACCACGACTATCCCTAAATCCTAGATTTTCACATTTTTCAATTTCATCTTCTAATGAGCGAGTAATTTCACTTTCCCCACAACATATCAAATGTAAAGCGTTTGTTATTACTTGCATTTTTCTTTCTGGACTTTCTATATGTTGGGCCAAAAACAACTCATTTTTTGCGGCATCAACTTTTGCAAACCTATCATTCCACTGACCTTTGTATATATCGTCTATAGATTCCTGCATATTTTGCAAAGTTTCCTGAATTGCCGCCATTTGAGAAGATAACGAAGCTAAAGCCATCGCCATTTCGGGATTACCCGTAGGCAAAAAACGCTCTTCTAGATCAACTTGTCCGACAAGTTCATTATTTGTTCCTCGTAAATTTGGAGAAAGAGCATCTCTTGCTGAATTTTTTAACAATTTGGCACCGATCTTCGCCATTTTCATCATTGTTTTTTGAGTGACGCAATAAATTTTTTCTCCTTTATTTTTTTCAGAAAGAAAATTCACAAGATGCGGACCAAAATTTTTCAAAGTATCATAAGCCAAATTTCTAGCTTCTATTGCAATATCTTTTAATGTTTCCGATTGACTATTTTCAATTATCGAAACATCTCCAAGATTTTCATCATTCTCTTGAAGCAATTGCAGCAGTTTATCTTCACAAACCTGCAAAGATTTGTGATTTTCATTTACATTTTCACTCATAAAAACTCCTTCTTAAAAAGAAATATACCCTCGTTTTCAGGAAATAGCTTAAAAACAGATCCGAAATCTTTAATTCACCCTCCCATATTCCAAACGGAACCATTCAACGGTTCCAGTGCAGTATTTTCCTGTTTTTCTCTCATATTTTCCGTAAGTCCTCGCATTTATTCTTTGGTTTTGCCGACCATTCCCAATATAGAACGGGGCCGCGACAATTACAGTCGTCAGCCCTTGGCTTGCATTTTTTTCCCACAAAAAAAGCGTGGAGTTTATGCAATTTACTCAATCGCGGTTCGGCAAAACCTATACGGAATAAACACAAAAACCCACGCCACGAGGCGCGAGTCAGTGCGCTCAGTCTTCCGTATATTCAAAATTTTGCCGATTTCGATTGAAAGCCAAGAGCAGAGCTCAAACTTATGTCAAAAACTTGATTACCTTATGAAAACCTCTTTTTTCAGTAATATAATCAAATTTTCACAAGGCATGCACGCAAAAGCGCGTTTTCTACACTTTTTCAGATCCAAGACTCCACTCTAGTGCGTTTTTTATGTGGATGGTCTTGCCTTTTACAATCTCGTCACGACTTTCGTCGAAGCAAACCAAAGTCAATTCATTGCACTTGAGCACGTCCGAAGCCTGGACCAAGGCCGAGGTTTCGCGATTAAACGCTTTGGTAGAATCAATCTCGTATGCGACTTGCACGAGTTCCTTTGCTTTATCTTGTCTGCAAACAACGAAATCGACTTCTTTAGATTGCGACGACGGCTTATAATAATACACGTCATCGAACTCCTTCGCGGCTCGACGCAACAGTTCGATGTAAACCATGTTTTCAAGTCGCCAGCCTAGATTCTCTTGCGAGAGGGCGTTTTCACGATTGGCAATAAATCCGGTATCAATCACATAAGCCTTGCTGTTACGGAGCCGGACTTTGCTCTTGAACGAATGCTTGCTCAACAGCCCAATCAAGAAAGCCTGTTTAAGATAATCCACGTATTTTATGGCGGTCGTGGTGCTGTTCAGTCCAAAATTCTCAGCCAGGGATTTGTAATTGACCTCTTGGCAAGAATTGTTGATTATGTGGTTCGCGATGGTACGGAGAACTTCGGCATGGCGAATTTTGAATCGACCCGCGATATCCTTTAGTATTATAGAGTTAAATAAACTTTGTATGTAAGCACGTTTGTTGTTAATGTTTTGCAGTTCCGGGAACCCGCCATATTGCAGATATTCAAGGAAGGCCGATTTACGAGCGGCCTCTGCCTTAGTCGTAACATCTTGCAGATTCACCTGATGAAAGGCGCAGTATTCCGCAAACGAAAGCGGATAGAGACGAATTTCATTGTAACGTCCGGTCAGATGCGTCACAAGTTCGCTACTCAGCAGCTTTGCGTTGGAGCCAGTAACAAACACGTGCAATCCCTGTCGCAAAAGACGGTTCACAAACAAATGCCAACCATCGACATTTTGAATTTCATCGAGGAGTATGTACTGGATATCCGTACCGTAGAGTTGATAAAGGCAAAGCAGAAGCGTGTTCAAGTCTTCAACAGAAAGCGACATCAACCGATCGTCATCTAGGTTCGCATAAGCATAGTTGATGCCATGATCTTGCAGCACCTTGTGGCATATCGTCGATTTTCCACTGCGGCGAACACCGATGACCACCTGTGCAAGCGAACTATCCATTTCAAACAGGGCTTCTTCACTACGAGGCACCCAAGAATCACGCCTAGTCGTGATTTCTTCTTTCTGTTCCGCAAGAACCTGTAACAGTTTCTTTTCGTCCATAAAGTACCTCTTAATGGACTAAAATATAGGTTTTTATCCATCAAAATGGACTAAAATACAGAAAATAACCCATCATAATGGACTAAAATATAAAATTTGATATTTTTCGCTCAAAAAAGCCAAATCCACATCACAGAATCAAGTTCACGACGAGCTTGACCATGGTTTCGCGCTCTTCGGGTTTGCTTTCGGCGATGAGCAGCGTGAGTGCGACGAGAGCACCATCGCTCAAAATTTTGGAGCCGTCCACGCGGTAGAGGATTTCGTTGCGGGACATGTACCACAAGAAAATGAATGCGGCTATGCGCTTGTTGCCATCGATAAAGGAATGGTTCTTGACGAGAAGATAGAGGAGCGTTGCGGCTTTCAGCTGTACGGTCGGATAAAGGTCCTTGCCGTCGAAGGTCTGGTAAATTTGTCCGAGAGAACTTTTGAAAGAGGCGTCTTTTTCAACGCCGAAGATGCCGCTGTCGCGGAACTTTTCCTTGAGCACAGCGATAGCGTCCACAGCGAGTTCGTATGTTATGGCACCTTTCGTTTCGGCGTAGTCGCCTGCCTTGGGGATTTCAAGTTGTTGATGGTCGTACCGGTCCAGCGTTTCGAGGGCCGTTCTAAAGTCGCTGATGACGTTTGCAATTTCAAGTTTTTCGTTTTTATCCATGACGTACTCCTTTTGTAGGGGAACGTCAAGAATATAGAATGACGATGCGACAATTACTGTCGCTTAGATTACTTGATTCTATCGCTGCAGAATTCCTGGCGGCCGCATTTTTCGCAGTGGGCACCCATCCAGAGCGTGTCGAATTGCTCGATGGCGGGTTCGACGATTTGCGGGTCGTTCGTGAGGATTCCCGCTTCGAAGTTGCGACGGAGGGAACTTTTCATGCCGATGCCTGCGCCGGTCAAATTTGCGGAGCCGATGTAGGCGGTTTCAAGGTCGAATATCATCATCTTGAAATGCACTCGCGGACACATGACGCGTTCAAGGTCGGTCGCGAGAATCTTATAGCGGTCGAAATCTTCGCGGAAGTTCGGGCCGGGTTCCTTGGCGTGAATGAGCCGCACACCTACGCCGCGCTTGAGGAGTCCTGCGAGTTGTCCGAGCAGCGGGATTGATTCGCCGTTCTGTTTCACATAAACATCCTTGATGTCGGCGGTACCGATCCAGAGCGTTTCGTGGACTGTTGCGATACGGGAAATCACTTCGGAATAGTGTTCTTCGTTTTGGATGTACTTGGTAAACGTGGACATAGAAAGAAATATAGTATTGTCGCACGACAATAAATGTCGTCGGATTTATATATATTGAAAATACAAGATGGCGATGCCGGAACGGAGTCCGGCATGACAAGGAAAGAGGTTTTTATGGAAAATCCGGGTCGCGGCGAACGCATGGTGCGAATTTTTGTGTACCTGATGGCACACTATAACAATCGTTATAGCGTTACGGACATCATGCAGCATTTGGATATTCCCGCAAATGAATTGCGAAGCGTGCAGCGCGATATGCAGGCCTTGACAAATCTTGAAAGCCGTTACATCCAACGCATTACTGACAGTGGCAAGACTTATTACCAGGCGGCGCTTGAACGTGCGAACAAGCTCGTATTCCCAGAGTTTGGCGACATGGTTTTGCATTTCGTCTTTTTGCAGCGCATCGCAAACTTGTACCCGGCAACAGCTAGCCTTATCGATGACCTCACCAAGAGAATCACGCAGGATTTGCCCGCGAAGCAGCAAGATGTTTTGAAGAGCTATTCAAAAGAATTGAGCGGGCGCATTCTCTTTATGGGGACTCCGCCCAATTACGACGAAGACGTGAGCAAGCACCTGCCGACCATTCTTAACGCGATTCGTCAAAAACGGAAAGTACAGATAAAATATACAGACAATTGGGGAACGCCATCGGATAAGCCACGCATTCCGCTGATGGTCGCCATAAGTCATGGAGACATTTATATCGGTTGCGTTTCGCAGCACCACCCCGACAAAACTTACGCGTTAAAATTGCAACGCATCGAGTCGGTAAAATTGCTGAAGGAAACTTTTGAAGAAGACCCGAAGGTTGTTGAATCACTGCGCAAGCGCATCCGCACGGGATCTTTGCTTTTGGGCGAACAGAATCCGCAAGAGGAAAAGGTCGTCATTTACTTCCCGAAATACGCCAAGAACTTTTTGAAGGAACGTCCGTACCACCGCTCCATGGAAATGGAAGACGCGCCAGGCGACGAGATCCGCGTAACGATGAAGGTCGAGGTGAACGAGCTGCTCAAGCAGTGGATTATGTATTATGGGAACATCGCGACGGTTGAACAGCCGAAAAAGTTGAGGCAGATGATACTGGAAACGGCAAAAAAGCTGGTGGAAAAGTACGAAAAGTAAGGAAAATCCACTCGTTATTACCAAAATTACGGTCTTGTTATAGCTTTTATTTATATATAAGTAACTTTTCTAGAAAAATTTTATAATTCACCCTACTTTCCTATTGGACTAGTAGGGTTTTGTTTTTAAATTATGCACATCAAACGAACGAGGCACCCCGAAAGGGAAAAGCCTGGAGGATTTCGCTATGCGATGTCGAATGTGTAACCAAGCTGAAGGCGGGCGGGCCTAATACCGCCAAAATTTAACGCTCAGGATTGAGCAAAACTATTAACTATCGCGTCGCCCGACGCCAACAGTAACAAAACGTTCGGGCGAACGCGAAAATTTCGCGCCAAGCGCACAAAAGGATTTAAATAATATGACGACTCAGAATAAGCTCCATTTCGAAACTCTTCAGCTCCACGTTGGTCAGGAACAGGCAGACCCGGCAACCGATTCCCGAGCAGTTCCTATATACCAGACCACCTCTTACGTGTTCCACAGCGCTCAGCACGCTTCTGACCGTTTCCATCTGAAGGATGCAGGCAACATTTACGGCCGCCTCACCAACACCACGCAGGACGTTTTTGAAAAGCGCATCGCTGCTCTCGAAGGCGGTATCGCAGGTCTCGCAGTCGCTTCCGGTGCAGCAGCTCTTACTTATGCCATCACGGCTCTCGCTCGCAAGGGTGACCACGTGGTCGCACAGCGCTCCATCTACGGCGGCACCTACAACCTCTTGGAACATACGCTTTCCAAGTTCGGCATTGAAACGACTTTCGTCGACATCCACAACCTCAAGGAAGTCGAAAACTCTATCAAGTCCAACACCAAGCTCATCTTCATTGAAACGCTCGGCAACCCGAACTCCGACATCCCGGATATCGAGGCCATCTCCGAACTCGCTCACAAGAACAAGATTCCGGTCGTGATCGACAACACCTTCGGTACTCCGTACTTGATTCGTCCGCTCGAACACGGTGCTGATATCGTCGTGCATTCTGCAACGAAGTTCATCGGCGGTCACGGTACGACTCTCGGCGGCGTGATTGTTGACGGTGGCAAGTTTGATTGGGCTGCATCTGGCAAGTTCCCGCAGTTCACCGAAACGAACCCGAGCTACGGTGTGCCTTTCACCGCAGCAGCTGGCGCAGCAGCTTACATCGTTTACATCCGCGCTATCCTTCTCCGTGACGAAGGTGCAGCAATTTCCCCGTTCAACGCATTCCTTCTCTTGCAGGGCACTGAAACGCTTTCGCTCCGTCTTGACCGTCATGTGGAAAACACCAAGAAGGTTCTCGAATTCCTCTCGAAGCACCCGAAGGTCGCTAAGGTCAACCACCCGAGCTTTGCAGATCATCCGCAGCACGCTCTCTACCAGAAGTACTTCCCGAACGGTGCAGGTTCCATCTTCACATTCGATGTGAAGGGCGGCCAGGCAGAAGCCTTCAAGTTCATCGACGGGCTCAAGATTTTCAGCTTGCTCGCTAACGTTGCCGACGTGAAGAGCCTCGTTGTTCACCCGTATACAACGACCCACTCCGAACTCACTCCGGCTGAACTTGCCGAAGCTGGTATCTCTCCTGCAACGATCCGTCTCTCTATCGGTACGGAACACTACGAAGACATCATCAACGACCTCGCACAGGCTCTTGACCAGATTTAATTATAAATAACAAAAGGATTCTACCATGTCAAAAATTTACGCATCTGCTGACCAACTTATCGGTCATACCCCGCTCCTCGAACTTTCCCACATCGAAAAGGAAAACAATCTCCAGGCTAAGATTGTGGCAAAGCTTGAATATTTCAACCCGGCTGGATCTGTCAAGGATCGTATTGCCAAGGCAATGATCGACGATGCCGAAGCTTCAGGCAAGCTTAAGCCGGGTTCCGTGATTATCGAACCGACTTCTGGTAACACTGGTATCGGTCTTGCTTCCGTCGCAGCGGCTCGCGGCTACCGCATCATCATCGTGATGCCGGAAACCATGAGTGTTGAACGTCGCCAGCTCATCAAGGCTTACGGTGCAGAAATTGTTCTCACTGAAGGCGCTAAGGGCATGAAGGGCGCTATCGCTCGTGCAACGGAACTCTCTCAGGAAATTCCGAACAGCTTTATCCCGGGTCAGTTCGTGAACCCGGCAAACCCAGCCGCCCACAAGGCAACGACGGGTCCGGAAATTTGGGAAGACACGGATGGCAAGGTTGACATTTTCGTCGCAGGCGTAGGTACTGGTGGAACGGTCACGGGTGTCGGTGAATACCTCAAGTCCCAAAATCCGAATGTGAAGGTTGTCGCAGTTGAACCGGAATCTTCTCCGGTGCTTTCCAAGGGCACGGCTGGTCCGCACAAGATCCAGGGTATTGGCGCAGGCTTTGTTCCGGATACTTTGAACACCTCCGTCTATGACGAAGTGCTCCCGGTCAAGAACGAAGACGCATTTGCCGCAGGGAAGGCAATTGCCAAGGCAGAAGGCATCCTCGTGGGTATCTCTTCTGGCGCTGCTTTGCATGCCGCAATCGAACTTGCAAAGCGTCCGGAAAACAAGGGCAAGACGATTGTCGCACTCCTCCCGGATAGCGGTGACCGTTACCTCTCCACTCCGCTCTTCGCTGACTAATTGATTTAAGGTTTGGTAAGTGCCTCGCAGTTCCATTCGCTACGCGGTAGAAACCATCCTCTCAACAAAAGTTTATTGAATGCAAACGCTAGAAGGTTCCATTCGCCTCTCTAGCGTTTATTTGTGTTTTATACAACGCATTGTCATCCCGGCCTTGTGCCGGGATCACCAATTTTCAAAAAGAACGGTTTTAACATGTCACAAAAAAAGCGTGTCGCTGTAGGATTGTCGGGCGGTGTGGACTCCGCCCTTTCGGCGTATTTACTGAAAAAGCAAGGTTACGAAGTTGTCGGCATGACGATGGCGACGTGGGACGACTCCGTGAAAATGCCTGCAGTCGAAGGTCGCGAAGGCTGTTACGGTCCGAGCGAAGACAAGAATATCGAAGAGGCAAAACTCGTTGCCGAACGTCTCGGGATTCCGCATTACGTTGTTCCGGTTGCCGAAGATTACAAGCGTGAAGTACTCGACTATTTCCGTGCGGAATACCGCGCAGGGCGAACGCCGAATCCATGCGTCCGTTGCAATCAGAGCATCAAGTTTGGAGCGCTACAGCATGCGGCACGCAAGCTCGGGATTGATTTCGATTACTTTGCGACGGGGCATTACGCGCGACTCGATTTCAAGAATCCTGATGTTCCGTTCTTGTACGAAGCATTGGACGAGCATAAAGACCAGACGTACTTTTTATCAAGACTCTCGGCAGAGCAACTTTCCACTGTGATTTTCCCGCTCGGCGGAATGCAGAAAGCAGACGTGAAAGCGCTCGCCAAGGAAATCGGCTGGGACGATTTTGCAACAAAGCGCGAAAGCCAGGACTTTATCGAGTGCGGCGATTACTCGGTGCTATTTGACGAGAGCGATAACGTTCCCGGAGATTTTATCGATGTGAACGGAAAAGTTCTCGGGAAGCATAAGGGCATTGTGCATTACACGATCGGGCAACGTAAGGGGCTCAACATCGGCGGGCAAGCGGAACCGCTTTACGTTGTGGCGATTGATGCACACCACAATCAGGTGATTTTAGGTCCGCGAAGCGCTTTGAGCTGTACCGAAGTTTCTGCTGTCGACTTGAACTTGATGGTTTCAGAGACTTCCCCACTTTTGAAGGAGCCGCTCACGGCACACATTCGTCTCGGACATAAAGGCGCAACAGCCAGAATTACGGCTTTGGACACTGCGGCCGGCACAATCAGCGTGAAATTTGACGAACCGCAATTCGCATCGGCACCGGGTCAAGTGCTAGTGCTCTACGCAGACAAAGGCGTGGTCGCCAGCGCGATCATCGGGAAGTAAAGGGCGAGAAACGCCCTTTTTATTTCCCTCGAATTTGTTCTTCTGTAAGATTGAAGCGTCGAACAAGAATCTCCATAGGAACATTGTCTTTGTATAGCCCTCTTGCTGTATTAATCTTTTCTTCTTCGACTTTATTCAACTTATCACGTTCTTTGGCTAATTTTTCCTCGAATTGTTGACGTTCTTCAGTCATTTGCAGGCGTTCTTCTGTAATCTGCTGACGTTCTTCAGCCATTTGCAGGCGTTCTTCTGTAATCTGCTGACGTTCTTCAGCCATTTGCAGTCGCTCTTCCGTCATTTGCTGACGCTCTTCTGCCAATTGCTGGCGGAAATAGTCACCTATGCTTACGAAACCGTATTTCTGTCCGATGCTTACGAACGCCATGTTCAGCTCCTTTAGGAAGTCTTTACCTAAATACTCCATTAAATATATACTTGTTTTTTCAAGCAGACAAGAGGCCTCGTTTCGTGGCATTTTATCCAGGAATTTACAGAACTGAGGCAACAGTTCCAGCAGCTTGTCTTTGTTGAACGCATGCTTTAGCGCGATTATCCCCATGCCGGTTGCAGTATTTTCGCAGGCGAGGCAATCACTGTCGGGAATATCTGCCATATTCACGAACGTACACTGGAACGGGAGCACTTTCCCGCGAAAATAATCGGGATAGGACTTTTCTAGAATCTTGAGAGGATTCCAGTTGTCACGTCCGTTGTAGAATATTATCGCCATTGTCGGGATTCCGCTGAATATCCTGTTCTTGTCCTGAATTTTCATGACGGAATGAATGTATTTGGAGATTTGGTCGAAGATTATGGGATCGCGTCCGGACTTGTGTTCCAGCAGGATTCCGACGAGAATCGGAGCGCCCGTCGAGACGTTCACACGGAACGCGAGGTCCGCTTCGCCAGTGTCATCAACTTCTGAATAGGAATCTGGAATACGCATGAGCGTATCAAGATTGATCTGAGTCAGGAAAGCGTCAATCTCGTGGTTAATTTTCCCAGCAAGTTCAAGCAAGCAGCGCGCGTGTGTTGTATCGGCAAATAGCCAGCGAAAGTATGCGTCGTGTTTTCGTTTAGTAACCTTATTTTCGTTTTCCATTTATTCAGTGGAACCAGTTGTTTAAAGCGAGCTGGTACGCAATCTCATATAGCAAAGGATATAGAAAACGATCTAGCAAAAAGTTCTTGAAAACAATTTGCGTTATCAAGAACGGATGTGCTTAATTTAACAAACTCATTCCGGGAAAACAAGGGAAATTTTGCTTTCGGTTCATTTTGCAAACAATTGGTTGCATTTGCGTTTTTTTTACAAATTAAAGGCAACATTTGACAGAAAAAAAATTCCAATAACGCAAAAATCCTACCCGATTGGGTAAGATTTTTCACTTTGAGATAGTTGGCAATAAAAGTTTTTAAATGGAGTAGTCTTTTTCCATCATGCCGTAGTCGATGAGAATTTGTTCCAATCGGTCCTGCGTCATCGGCGTCGGGATGGTAAAGAGCTCGTTTTCGTCGATGTTCTTTGCAAGTTCGCGGTAGACGTTGGCTTGGTTGCAGTTCGGTTCGAAATCAATCACGGTCTTCTTGCGGATTTCTGCCTGCTGCACGATGTTGTTGCGCGGCACGTACTGGATGAGCTGCGTATTGAGTTCCTTGGTGAATGCACGGAGCAAGTCAAGTTCGTTATCGACGTTACGGCTGTTGCAGATAATACCGCCGAGTCGCACTTCACCGCGTTCAGCGTACTTGGCAATACCCTTACAGATGTTGTTTGCAGCGTAGAGGGCCATCATTTCGCCGGAAGCAACGATGTAGATTTCCTTCGCCTTGCCTTCACGAATCGGCATGGCGAAACCACCGCACACAACGTCACCGAGCACGTCGTAGAAAACGTAGTCGAGATCTTCGGTGTAAGCACCGAGCTGTTCAAGCATGCTGATGGAAGTGATGATACCGCGGCCAGCGCAACCCACGCCCGGTTCCGGGCCACCGGATTCCACGCAGCGAACGCCCTTGAAGCCAACCTTTTCAAGGTCAGAGAGCTGGATTTCGGTCTTGTTATCGCGAATGGTATCGAGCACAGTCTTCTGATGGAGACCACCGAGCAAGAGTCGAGTAGAGTCAGCCTTCGGGTCGCAACCGACAACGAGCACGTGCTTGCCCTGTTCCACAAGGCCTGCGGTCAAGTTCTGAGTCGTAGTAGATTTACCGATGCCGCCCTTACCATAGATAGCGATTTGACGTAATTTCTTTGACATATTATAAGTGTCTCCTTAGGATTTTCCTATAGGAACGCTAGGCAAGAACAAGTTTAGAATTTGCGTCTACCCTTTTCAATACTTTTTTAGCCCATTTCGTCACAATTATTCTTTTTTGCGCGTTGCTATAAAAACTTTTTATAACCCCATTCAGCGGGAATCTATTGCACGCCCAGAAAAAACATTTTTTTTAATTTTCACCCCTTGTTTCATATTGTCTTTCGCTATACCGCTTTTTAAATTTTTGCCCGAACTTCTTCGACAGGGAAGTAAAAGAATTAATCACACAACAGAACGCTAGGCAAACCGTTCATCATCTTCCACATAAACTAAATCGGTATTTACCGCTAGTTTAGCGCAAGGCTTTTATGCCTTGTGTTTACCACGAATCTTTTGCCTTTGTGAGGTTTTATGGCAATCGATCAAGAAACAGTTTTTAGAGAGCACCCCTGCTTTGGCGCATGCAAGAATCGTAAAGGGCGTATCCATTTGCCCGTCGCTCCGGGTTGTAACATCGAATGCCGTTTTTGCGACCGTCGCATCAACGAAGACGCACAAGTCCCGGGAAATACAAGTAAAGTTATCAAACCGGAAGAAGCATGTGGCTATATTCGCAAGGCTCTTGAATTCGTACCGGATCTTACTACGGTGGGTATTGCAGGCCCTGGCGACACGCTCGCGACACCTTTTGCACTGGACACTTTCCGCCTCGTCAAAAAGGAATTTCCAAACCTGATTCGTTGCATGAGCACAAACGGACTTTTGCTGAACGACAAGGCAGACGAAGTCATTGACGTGGGCATCGATACGCTTACGGTCACGGTGAACGCCGTTGACCCAGAAATCGAAGCAATGATCAATGCGAGAATTTTCTACCACGGCAAGACCTACACGGGTGTCGAAGCCGCTGAAATCTTGATCCACAACCAGCTGGAAGGCATTCGCAAGGTTGCAAAAAGCGGGACACTCGTGAAAGTAAATACGGTTCTTTGCCCAGGCATCAACGACAACCATATCGAAGATGTGGCCGCTACAGTCCGCGAAGCGGGAGCGATTATATACAACATCATTCCGCTGATTCCGCAAAACGGATTCAAGGATCTTCCAGCCCCGACTCCGAAGGGACTCGCAATTGCACAGGAACAGGCCGGCGTATTTATCAATGTTTTCAAGCACTGCGCTCACTGCAGAGCAGATGCTGTTGGCGTTCCCGGCGTCTATGACGTTGGTTCACAAATCTACATGGATCGCATCCGTGTAAAGGAGACTTTCTCTCATGGCTAAAATATTGGATCAGGCGCGCTACAAATGCGCTTTGGCAGCAATGCAGACCGTGCAATCCATTCCTGGAGCAATTCCCGTTTTGCATTCCGGTCCGGGATGCGCATCCAAGCTAAACGATAACAACGGCACGAGCGGCAGATTCAGCCCCAACATTTACCCTTGCACAAGTATCAGCGAAAAAGAAGTCGTGTTTGGCGGTGCAGACAAGTTGCGTTCAACCATCAGCAACGCTCTCAAAATCATCGATGCCGACCTGTTCGTGGTTCTTTCCGGTTGCACGGGTGAAATCATTGGTGACGACATTCAAGAAGTCGCAGAAGAATTCGAAGATGCCGAAAAGCCTGTCATCTGGGCAAAGACACCGGGATTCAAGGGCAACAACTACATCGGTCACGACTGGATTTTAAAGAGCATCTTTGAACAGTATGTGAGAAAGTTCAAGGGCGAAGCCCCGAAGGAAAAGGGACTCGTCAACTTATTCGCAGGCGTGCCACAGCAGGATCCGTATTGGCTTGGCAACTTGCGTGAACTCGAACGTCTTTTGCAGTCCATCGGTCTCAAGACGAATACGATTTTCGGTTTTGGTCGCGGGCTTGAAAACTTGCAGAAGATTCCGACGGCAGAATACACAATTCTAGTTTCGCCGTGGGCAGGCCTCGAAAGCGCCCAGTATCTCGAAAAGGAATTCAACATTCCGCTGTTGCACTACCCGATTTTGCCAATTGGTGCGGCCGAAACGACAAAGTTCCTCCGTACGGTCGCTGAGTTCACGGGCGCTGACAAAGAACTCACGGAATCCGTTATCCAGCAAAACGAAGCGCAGTTCTTCTACTACCTGGAACGCTACGCCGATACGATTCTCGAAAGCCGTATCGTGAGCAAGCGCTTTACCGTCGTGAGCGAAGCCCAGTACGTAATTGCTGTGACCAAGTTTCTCGTGAACGACATGGGTCTTTTCCCGCAAAAACTGTTCGTTACGGACGACACGCCGGAAGCATTCCGCGAAGAAGTCTCGCAAGAAACAAACACGCTGAATTACGACATCAAAACAAAAGTCGAGTTCACCACGGACGGTTTCGACCTCCAGAATCAAATCCGCAAAATGGACTTTGGCGGCTCCCCGCTCATCATCGGTTCGAACTGGGAAAAGAAACTCGCCCACGAACTCAAGGGCCACTTCGTGAACATCAGCTATCCGATGATCGAAAAAATCGTCATCAACTCGCATGTGGCAGGTTATTCCGGCGGTCTTTACTTGTTGGAAGACATCTACTCTGCAGCACTTTCCATGCTGAAAATTTAAGGAGGATCTAATGCCATTTAATTTTAAAAATGCAAACGTCGGTGTTCGCGAAAACCGTCTTGGATCCATCACTGGATTTTCGGGCGACTTGGAAACGCTCGCACACCGCTCACAGTGCGGATCTGTCAAGAATCGCGAACGTTGCTTTAGCCAGTCCAGTTCTTGTCTTTCGGGCTGCGCTTTGGACCAGCTCATCAGTATCCGCAATGTGGCTGTCGTCTATCACGCTCCAGCCGGTTGCGTTGCGCTTGCGCAAGGTGAAGATGTCAAATTCCGCCAACTCGCCGAACGCATTAACGAAAAGACAAATTCCGTTTACGTCTGCACGGACTTGAACGAAAACGATACAGTCTTTGGCGCTATCGAAGCACTCCGCAAGGCAACGCAGTACACGTACGAAAAGTTCCACCCGGAAGCGATTTTCCTCTCGTCTTCTTGCGTATCGGGCGTGATTGGCGAAGACGTTGACGGTCTCGCCGACGAACTCGCAGATGAATACGATATTCCAATTATTCCAATCCATTGCGAAGGTTTCAAGAGCCGCATTTGGGCCAGCGGTTTCGATATCGCGGACCACGCCGTTTTGCAGGGAATCGTGAAACCGCCCGAGAAGAAGAACAACAAGATCATCTTCAAGAACTTCTTTGAAAGCGCACGTCCGCAAATTACGGAACTTTTCAAGGAAATCGGCGCAGAACCGCAATTCGTTTATTGTAACTCCACTGTTGAAGAACTTTCGCATTTGAGCGAAGCCCAAGCAATGGTTTGCATTTGCGGAACGCTCGGCACCTACCTCGGCAACGCCCTCGAGGAAACTTACGGTGTACCATATGTGCGTACGATTAACCCGAACGGCATTACCGGTTTTGAAACTTGGTTCCGCGCTATCGGCAAAACGATTGGCAAGGAAGCCGAAGTGGAACGCTACATCGAGCGCCAGCGCGCCATTTACTTGCCACAAATCGAAGAAGTCAAGAGGGAACTCAAGGGTCTTCGCGCCGTGATCGGTATGGGCCCGGGCTACACCTACGAAGTTTCGCGCGTATTGCAGGAACTCGGTATGGAAGTGGTTCACGGTCTTGCTTGGCATTATGACTACAAGTACGATAACGGCCAGATTCCGCCAGCACTCGAACATTTGCTGAAGACATCGCCAAAGGGGCTCAAGCTCACTGTGGCTGACCAACAAAACTACGAAGTGATGAGCGTATTGAACTATCACAAGCCGGACATTTACTTTAGTCGTCATCCGGGCTCAACCGTATGGGCCATCAAGCAGGGTTACGCAGCGCTCTTCGTCGCCGATGAATACATGATTTTCGGTTACGAAGGAACACTCAACTTTGCCAAGAGCATCCTCGATACCATCAAGAACCGTAGCTTTGAAAAGAGTCTTGCCGCTCGAATCAAGTTACCCTATACCAAGTGGTGGTACGAACAAGATACAGACAAGTTCTTGAAGCCGGAAGGCGCAAGGTAAACAAACATTTTTTTGACATGGTTTCTCCTGCGGGAATTTTTTCCGCAGGAGATTTTTTGTTTAAGCAACCAATTTCAGCTGAGATTCAAATTCAAAAAAAACGCAACAACAAAACGGCTATAGAAAATCATTATTGCCGGTTCAAGAAAAATAGTATAAAGAAATCTCTTGCCAAAACGAAAGGCTTTATCTAAATTAACCTACAAAAGAAATAGGATATAAAAAATGAATTTCCCGTTCAATAGCTTAAATTTCGCTTGTTGTTGCCGATGTCGGACGGGCATCTAGTTTTTAGGCTATTCTTTTAAACAGATTCCCGCTCGGTTTGATGTTCCGTAGCGGGATTTTTTTATTCAAAACAAATTTTAAACCAAAAAGGCGCTAGCATTTAATAGCGTCATAGGAGATTATTATCTTATGTCAAACTTCAACAATATCGAAACAAAACTCATTCACGGCGGCATTGATGGCGACAAAACTACAGGAGCTGTAAACGTCCCTATCTACCAGACTTCCACCTACAAGCAGGCAGGCCTTGGTGAAAACACGGGTTGGGAATATTCCCGCACAGGGAACCCGACGCGCGCAGCATTGGAAACGCTGATTGCAGAACTCGAAGGAGGAGTCGCAGGCTTTGCATTTGCAAGCGGTATGGCTGCAACAACAACCGTCCTTTCGCTTTTTAAGCAAGGAGACCGCATCATCATTTCGAGCAATGTCTATGGCGGCACTTTCCGCGTTTTGGACAAAGTTTTCAAGAATCTCGGAATTACTTATTCCATCGAAGACACGACCGATTTGAAATTGCTTGAATCCAAAATAACACCCGATGTGAAAGCATTCTTTGTCGAAAGCCCTGCAAATCCGCTCTTGACGGTAACAGACTTGGCAGGCGTTGCCGCAATTGCCAAGAAGCACAACATTTTGACCATTGTCGATAACACATTTATGACGCCGTATCTGCAGCGTCCGATTGAATTGGGTGCTGACATTGTCGTGCATTCTGCGACAAAGTATTTAGGCGGTCACAGCGACTTGGTGGCAGGGCTTGCTGTTGTCAATTCCAAGGAACTCGCTGAAAGACTCGCTTTTACGCAGAACGCAACCGGTGCTGTACTCGGACCTTTTGATTCATTCCTCTTAATTCGCGGCATCAAGACGCTTGGCGTCCGCTTGGATCGTCATACTGAAAATGCCGAAACCATCGCAAAGTATCTCGAAAAGCACGAAGCCGTAAAGCACGTGTATTATCCGGGACTCCCGACAGCACAAGGCTACGAAATCAACAAGAAACAGGCCAAGAACGGTGGCGCTATGATTTCGTTCGAACTTCGTGAAAATTACGATATCAAAAAATTCTTCAAAGCTCTGAAACTCGTTTCTCTTGCTGAAAGCTTGGGCGGAGTCGAAAGCCTCGTGTGCCATCCAGCCACAATGACGCATGCATCTATCCCAAAGGAAATTCGCGAAAAAGTCGGCATCACTGACGGGCTCATTCGCTTATCCGTGGGCATTGAAAAAGTTGACGACATCATCGCAGATGTTAACGCAGCCATTGAAGCCGCAAAAGCATAAGGAACAAGATATGCATTACTACGAATCCATGAAATCTCTCATTGGGAAAACGCCGCTTGTAAAATTGAATCATGTTGGTGTTCCTGAAGGTGTAAATTTATTCGTAAAGCTTGAATTGTGGAACCCTTCGGGCAGCGTAAAAGACCGCGCCGGCCTTTATATGGTCGAAGACGCGTTCGCCAAAGGGACGCTCAAACCTGGCGGAACAATTATCGAAGCAACCGCAGGCAATACCGGGCTTGGAATTGCATTTGCAGCATTGAACCGCGGAGTGCGTGTCATTTTTGTAGTACCGACAAAATTTTCGCAAGAAAAGCAGACGCTTTTGCGTGCGCTTGGCGCAGAACTCATCAACACCCCGCGTGAAGAAGGCATGCTCGGCGCCGAAAAGAAAGCAGAAGAACTGCTGAAGCAAATTCCGGATTCCATTTCTCTCAGACAATTCCACAACATGGCAAATCCGCGGGCCCATTATGAAACGACAGGACCTGAAATTTACGATGATCTCGATGGCAACGTTGATTATGTTGTTGCAGGCGCAGGAAGCGGCGGAACGTTCTCGGGCATTCTCAAGGCGCTCAAGGAACGCAACCCCAAAATTCAAGGCGTGCTCGCTGACCCTGTAGGCTCTACAATGGGCGGTGGCGAACATGGCGACTACAATATCGAAGGAATCGGAAACGATTTTATTGCAGACACTATGGACATGACGCTTGTAGACCGCGTCATCAAAATTAACGATGACGACGCTTTCGGTGGTTCCCGTGAACTCGCGCAAAAAGAGGGAATTTTTGCGGGATCTTCTTCGGGCGGCGCTTTCGCAGCAGCCAAGAAACTGATTGCATCGGGCGCTCGCGGGAACATTGTCTTTGTAGCCCCAGACCGTGGCGATCGTTACTTCAGCAAAGGTTTATACAAATAACATAAAAATTCATCTTTAATTAGAGTGCACAAGTTTATGATTAGCAAAACTGCGCTTTTATGCGCTCTTGCCCGAGCTGTCCACACTCACGCTAAAAGTGAAAAAATTTTTGAAGACGAATTTGCACAGGATTTTGTGGGTTTGAAGGAATATCGCCACGCACGCAATCTTGCAAGGCAGTTCCTTCCTGCAAAAAAGTCGAAGTCCAAAGATTACCCGGCTAAGGATTTTATTGACCAATACCTTCTCCCCATCATTCTTCCACGAAATCGATTTGCAGAAGATATTGTCGATGCCAAGCAGAAAACAGGAGATGTGCAATACGTTCTATTGGGTGCGGGCCTAGATTCCTTTGCGCTTAGGAACAAAAGTCAAAACGTCGATGTCTTTGAACTGGATCTGTACGAAACACAAGTTTTCAAAATCGAGCGGACGCGACAACTTTTCACAAAGAGGCGTCCCAAAGTTCACTTTGTAGAAATCGATTTCAACAAGGATAGCATCATCAGCAGATTGACAAACGCTGGTTTTAATCCGAAAAAACGCTCCGTCTTTTCGATTCTCGGCGTGTCCTACTACATTCCTATTGAAATCTTTTTCAAGACGATTGCGGAAATTTCTAAGATAGCAGCACCCAATAGTGCAATAGTATTCGATTACTATGAAAAAGAGCGGGACAGTGCGGACAGCACAACCAAAATCAGCCGCTTAAAACAAATAACAGCATCGTGCGGCGAGTGTATGGTTGACGGATACGATCCCGTTCAAGTTGACAATTTGGCCAGGAAATCGGGTATCCAATATTGTCACGACCTTTCTCCTAAAGATATCGACGAAGCCTTTTTCAGTGCATCAACTGGATTGTCCGCATTCGAGGGCGTTCATCTGATGTATTGCGGTTTGTAAAAAATCCATACAAAATACCCGGCTGCAAAATTCTGCATCCGGGTTATTCAAAAGCACGTTAATATAACACTCGTCGACTTAATTCGCCTTCGTCCAGAATAGCACCTTGCGTTTTACAAATTCAAAAAATTCCATGATCGCAAGGACGACAATGCCAGTCCACAAAATTCCCGCAACCATGTTGGGGTAATCGGAATAGTCAGCGTAGAATTGCACAAAGTGTCCAAGGCCTGTATTTTCGCCGAAGAGTTCAGCAACGGTGAGCATGATGAACGAAAGTCCCATGCCTACGGAAAGCCCAGAAAATATGGACGGAAGGCTTGCAACAAATGCAATTCGCCACAAGTATTCAAAGCGACCGATGCCGATAATGGCGGCAT
This sequence comes from Fibrobacter succinogenes subsp. succinogenes S85, assembly GCF_000146505.1. Classification (GTDB taxonomy): domain Bacteria; phylum Fibrobacterota; class Fibrobacteria; order Fibrobacterales; family Fibrobacteraceae; genus Fibrobacter; species Fibrobacter succinogenes. The sequence goes on from NC_017448.1 coordinate 1,785,027, forward strand.
TTCGCCTGTACTTTTCAGGAATGTCCGCAGCACCCGCGGCGGTATTCAAGTAGATAGGCCAAAAGGCCGCAATGAAAATAATGAAAGTAGAGGACAAGTAAAATGTCGGCAAAATCGCAATGGCGTAAGGGATGTAAACGTTAGGCGGAATCGGAGCCGCGAATCGTGAAATGGGCTTTAGCATAGTACCCACCCAAGGGACAGACCCCGAAACAATTCCGAGAGAGATTCCGACGACGGCAGCCGCGAAATAAGCAGGGACAAGTTTCAAAAGCGACGACCACGCACTGCGCAAAAGCTCCTCGCGAGAATTGAAAAGCGCCGTCAAAACCGCTTTTGGCGATGGGAACAAGTATTGGCTGCTCCATTCCGGGCCACTACTGATGAACGTCCAGATTCCAATCAAGAACAGAAGGAATAAAAATCCTGAAAATTTAGATAGATATTTCACAAAAATTCTCATATACTTGCGCCCTCCTGTACGGTATGCCCGAGTTTTTCAAGGATGTCCTTGTGGTAAGCTTCTTCAATTTCAACGATTGTCTTTTGGACTTTTTCGTTGCGAAACCATTCGCTACGGCTCTTTTTCACTGGAAAATCCAAAGGAATATCTGCGATGATACGGCCTGGCGTCGATCCCAAAACGATAATTCGACTTCCGAGATAAACGGCCTCGCGAATGTCGTGCGTCACAAACAAAGTCGTAATTGCACGGTCTTTAGAGCCTCGGCAAAGCTCCAAAACCAAATCTTGAAGGCTTGCACGATTTACAGGATCAAGCGCACCAAAAGGCTCGTCCAAAAGAAGGGCATCTGCGCCGACGCTCAACGCTCTTGCAATGGCCCCGCGCTGACGCATACCGCCCGAAAGTTCAAAGGGATATTTATGAAGGCTTCCCGAAAGCCCAACCAAATTCAGGTATTCTTCTGCCAAATGTTTTGCAAAACTCCCCTTGACCTTTTTCGTCTTTTTAATGGCAAGAGAAACGTTCTGTAGAAGCGTAAGCCAAGGAAAAAGAGTGTAGTCCTGAAAGACCACGCTCCTTTCAGAAGAAGGCTTTTCAATTTCCTTCCCGTTCCAATAGACATGGCCCTCATTTGGCTTGGTCAGCCCAGCGAGAAGATTCAGCAAAGTGGTCTTGCCACTTCCGCTTTCGCCTAATAAACATACAAACTCGCCTGGTTTGATTTTCAAGTTGATGTCTTTCAGGATGGGTTTGCCATCATAGGAAAAAACGAGATTAGTCGCTTCGAAACCACTTTGTATTTGAGTCATTTTAGTTCCTTAATTTCTAGATAGGAAAATCTTTTCGGCCTGCGCGTAGAATTCAGATTTGGGCTTTTGCTTGCGAAGTTCTGCAAGAGCGTCACGATAGTAGTTCGTGAGAACGTATTGAGAGACCTTCTTGTCGGACTTGATGAACTCCGCATCCTTCAAGAAATCCCAGAAGAATTCAACGCCTTTCACGTTCGGGTCGGTATCCTGCGTCACGTAACCGCTGTAGAAAGCCTTGTTGACGAGAGCCGTATCAAGCTTAATCCACTTTGCGATAATTTCAACGCTCTTCTTGTGATCGTTTGCGACAAGTTCTTCGGCTTCAATCAGCGACTTGACCAAGCGCTTGTAAATGTCGTCACGGCCTTCAAGTTTGCGGAGCGATGCAATGAGGCGGCAGCAAATATGACCGGGATTGATGTCCTTGCTGCGGAGCACTACGGAGAGGCCGGCTTCTTCGGCACGGAGATCGTGCGGGCCCCAGGTCACGCCTGCATAAACGCTTCCGTTCTTTACCGCTTCGATAACTGCAGGCGGATTCTTGAGTTCTACAATAGTAACATCCTTACGCCAGTCAATACCTTCTTTTTTGAGGCCTCCGCGAACAATGGCATCCGCTGTTCCCAAACGGATTGTAGCGATTTTCTTTCCCTTGAGATCGCTCAGTTTTTTGACGGAGCCTGCATTTTCCTTGCGGGTGATTACAGCTTGGTCGCCACCCATGAGGCCGCCAATGACGCGAATATCAGCACCCTGCGAAACATGGATGAGCGGAGCAAGAGAGCCAAATGCACCAGCATCGAGCTTTCCGGCACGAACAGCAGCGATACCATCGCCAGAATTCGAAAATTCTACCAATTCCACATCGAGGCCGTTCTTCTTGAAAATGCCAGCATCTTTTGCGATGAAGAATTTCCCCTGGCCCGTAGAAGAAAGGTAGCCGATGGAAAGTTTGTCTGCGGCGATTGTGGAAGTCACGCAGGCGAGAACGAACAGGAATGCCGATGCAATTTGAGTATGTAATTTATTCTGAGTCATTGTAGAATTCTCCTTTGTTAGAAGGCGTAAGTTGCAGAAAGGTGATAACGATTCAGGTCCGCTTCTTTTACCGTATTGGCGGTCAAGTAATCCGTTTGAACGCGAAGGTATTCGAATCCCAACGAGAATGCGTCTGTCAAATTGTAGGTCGTATTGGCAAAGAACGAGAAGTTTTGTTCACGGCCACCGGCTTTTCTAATATCTTCACGTTTTAGCTTGTCAAGTCCGGCACCCACATTAAAGGCCAACTTTTGGATAAATTTGGCTTGCAAGGCAATCCATCCACCGTAAGCACCAATGCTTCTTACGCTTTCGGGGTCTTCAGTATTCGAAACCAGTCCGCGTCCAATACCGGCTGCGTATGTATCGAGATTAGCACCGACAAAATACTCACCAAGGAAGGTAAAGTTGCTTGTGATGGGGAGAGTCAAATCGACGTTAAAAGACCATGAGGGAATATCCTTAGTATCACCAGTGGCATCCAAGTCAACTTCTTCTTGGCCATAATGACCAGAAATACCTAAACCGAACTTTTTATTTTCAACCCAAAGCGGAATGGCAATACCGATGCGTCCCTGAATGGTAGGAACGTCTGCATCGACACCGGTCTCTGAAGCAGAAGAAGTGTTGTACGGCTGCGTTTCGCCGATAGTGCGAACAAGAGCAACAGCAAAGTCTAAAGAGCCATTACCAACAGGAACTTTTTCGGTCAGTCGGAGTTGTGCTCTGCGAAGGCCCGGATCACCAGAGTTGTTAAGAACGCCAGCATTGATCGTTGGAGTCACGAGGGGAGAAATCAAATCCCATGTCTGACCGCCCAAAATGGAGAAACCGGACTTGCCAAAAGAAATTTCGCCGTAACCATGACGGAGGCGTGGAACAGGCGCATTACCGGAACCGCCACCGTAGAAATCAACTTCGATTTTACCGTTCACCTTGAGGAACGAAGTATCGCTACCGCTCGAAAGATTCAAACCGATTCGAGTGAGGTTCGGCGTGAAATGCCAGCCACCATCGTTTTTGTTGGCAATATCCGATTGAGCAGCAAAGTTTGCAAAGTTGCCATTATTGCTCTTGGAATCTTCGTAGGCGGCGTTCAAAGACGCAAAACCATAGAGTGTAGCACTTACGCCAGATTTCGTGGTAACAGCAATAGGTTCAGCAGCAATTGCAGTAATTGAAGACAAAAGAACAATTTGAGCTATAGATTTTTTAATATTGAAATTCATGGAGAAACTCCTATTTTTTATGAGTTTAGTAACCACGCAGAGCAATATTCTGCGCACTTTTAAAATTGCCGATTAGCCATTTAAAATGGCTTTGGCTTAGTTATTGGAGAATTTACAGCTACAACACATATAGGTATCCTCGTGTTGATTTGTGGAAGTTTCGGAACACAATGTTCTCGAATGCAACGCTTAAATTAGAAAAGAAAAAATGATTTGTAAAATACTTTATTTTTATCACACGATATAAGAAATTTATTTACATATAAAGTATAGTTATACAAAATAAACTCAAATAGCAGTAGCCTATACATGTACAATAGATTCCCGCCGGAGTTTATCATACGAGCATTATAAAAAAGGAAATGCCCGATCAAGTCGGGCATGACGTTCTCTTCTGTCACCCCGGCCACAGTGCCGGGGTCAACTTTTTACGGCATTTTTTATTATTTTCCGCCAACGGATGCGCTATAAATTTTTTCAAGCAAATTAAGCGCACCCTTATAACCGACGAAACTACGATTGATAATCAAAGTTTCGCTGGACGGAGGCGTAATTTCAAAGAACAAAGCGCCCTTATCATTGGCAAGATTGATTTCCCAAGAAGAAGCAAGAATCAACGGCTTTCCAGAAGAGAAATCAACTTCCTTGATAGCTTTTTCAATCAAGTAGCCATCTTCTTCGAATTCCACTTCAACATCGACACCTTCGCTGATGTTATGGAAAGCATCTTCGATGGTCTTGCGGAATTTCTGCGGAGGATCGTCCGTGATAATCGCCTTGCGCGGAATAAGGCCGATTTGGTCGGCAAGGAACTTGGTGTAGGCAAGCGTGTAAGCGGAATCAGCAGTAATTGCAAATTCACTCGGCATACCGTACCAGTATTCAGCAAAGAATTCAGAGAAGTGTTCCAAATAGTAGTAATAAATACCATTTTCTTGTTCAATGAACTTTTCGCTCTGTTCCTTATCGATTCCGGCAAAATCAACAACTTTGCGGATAAATGCAGCAGTTGCTTCGGCACCGATTGGAATTTCAGGAATATGGAGGAACGGCTGACCATATTTTTTCTCAAGGTGTTCAGCATTTCTCACGCCGACCCACGGAGAGACCACCAAGTTAAACTGAGCTTCCGGAATGCGCAACCAATCCTTGACACCGTTATTTTCAGGTCCAAAGAGCACATTCACTTCAAAACCAGCGCCACGGAGAATACGGGCAAGTTCCTGGTAATCACCGCGCCAGTTCTGGTTGTAATACGGAACTTCAAACCAAAGGTTGACAAGGCCCTTCTTGCGTTCACCCTTGTAATCGCCCACAAACTGATCGACAATAGCGTTTACCACTTCTTCGTGACCGAAAAGGTTATTGCCCTTGAAGCCTGCGGTATCCACAGCCACAATCGGGTAGCCCAAATCGCGATATTCATTCACCAAGCTGGGGACGTCATCACCAATGAGGCCGCCCACGCAACCCGTGAGAACAACATAAAGGTCGCCATCGAAAACTTTGAGTGTCGATTTGATTAACTGATCCAAAGTCTTGATGCCGCCAAACACGATATCGTTTTCGGTGGAGTTTGCGCTCGGCATGTTACCAGCACCAGCGAAAATGCTGCCCTGGAAGCCGTTTTCAAAAGTGAGGAATGCGGTTTGCTTAAGCTGGCAACCCGGAGAGCAGTTGGCTATAGGAACTGCACCCTTGATGCCGACAACCGTATTGGACGCACCAACTGCGCAAGAATAGCGGGGGTCCGAAATAGAATTGCTTTTTTTCTTTGTTTTAAGTGCTTCTGACATTTTCGAAATCTCCCTTATTATGCGTTTTCTGAATTAGATTCTTTGCCTTTGCTGAACTTGAGATTTCTCGGTTCAGGAAGGTCGTTAAGTGCTTCTGGGTGATGCGTCAAATAGAACGGATCGTCCTGAGCAAGCCACCAATCAGAATACGGGAGTTTCACATTACGCTTGAGAACTTGGTTAAACTTTGTACGTGAAAGAACGCCCTTGAGCATTTCACCAATGCGGAGGATACCATCGTAGCCCACCGGAATATGTTCGTCGCCCATGGTGAGGGTCGGGAATCCGAGGTGGCCCGCGACAGATGCAAGGCCCGGATGGCGAATGAGCAAGAAGTCCGTCTTGGCACGCTTCAAAAGTTGCGGAAGCTGAAAGGCGCGAGTCTTACTTACAGTATAGTGCGGAATGTCGCCGTAAGTTTCCACAAGTTCCTTCAAGGTGTCTTGATGCTTTCCAGCGCCATCGTAAATGGGGTCATGATGGAACACGAGAGCTGCATCGTGGCCTATTCCGAGTTCCGAAAGAACACTGATAAGGCCGTGAGCATAAGCAGAACCCGTCATTACGATGCCGTTTTTGCCCTTGAAAAATTCGCGAAGTTCAGCGAGCTTCGGAGCAATACGCTTATGTTCACTTTCGATATATTCTTCAGCTTCTTTTTCTTTGCCAACAACTTTTGCAATAGCGCGGAGCCATTCGTCAGTGCCCTTGATACCGTACGGCTGCGGAGCATCAATTTGCGGAACGCCGAAGGATTCTTCAAGTGCGGTGGCCATGTAGCCACCCAAAGTATCGCAGAAAGTAGCGGTTGCAACAGCTTCAGAAGCCTGGCGGATTTCATCGAAAGATGCAGTATCCAAGAGGTAGTTGACGCGGAGCCCAAGCGGAGCAAGCATTTCAGAGAAATAGTCCGTTCCCCAAAGAGCAACAATATTGAGCAAGTCATTTTGCTTTTTGGTCGGATGGCGATTCACGATTTGACGGAGAACGCCATGGAATGCAATGTCGAAGCCCGTGGACCAATGCTTGGAACGGAAGCCTTCGCAGTGCAGCGGAATTATAGGCACGCCAACTTCAGGTTCCATTTCTTCGGCGATGGAGTCAATATCTTCACCGATAATAGCGGTAGCGCAAGCCATGCCAATGAAAATAGCCTTGGGATTGAAACGTTCTTTTGCATCACGAATCGTTTGACGAAGCTTTTCAGAAGCACCGAACACCATGTCCTGTTCTTTCAGGTTGGTGCTGATGTTCAAAGTATTCTGCAAAGGCTTGCCACGACGCTTAAGGCCCACATGCATAGAAAGGTTGAATTTGGAGTTTTCGCCGCTGCAGCCGATCGGAGAATGGTCAATCAAAGCGCAGTCCGTGAGGTTGCCCACCTGGCACTGGACAATAGCGTTGGAACACATGGTTTCTTGGTTGAGCGGAGATTGCAATTCGCAAAGCTTACAGCCGGCCCCCTTGCCTGCGCAGCCACCGTGCTTTTTCGCGCTGCGTTCGTCGTAGGCAGATTCCTTGATCAAGTCGCTGGCTTTGCCGTCCCAACCGATAATGGTACCCAGTCGATATTCGCGGTTTTCGACCGAGGTCATATTTAAATTAATGTTAGTTGATGCCATAGATTTTTACCTCCTGCCGGTTCTCGCTAAATGGAGTAGTCCTTTTCCATCATGCCGTAGTCGATGAGAATTTGTTCCAAGCGGTCCTGCGTCATCGGCGTCGGGATGGTGAAGAGTTCATTTTCGTCGATGTTCTTCGCGAGTTCGCGGTAGACATTGGCCTGGTTGCAGTTCGGTTCGAAATCAATCACAGTCTTCTTGCGAATTTCTGCCTGCTGCACGATGTTGTTGCGCGGCACGTACTGGATGAGCTGCGTGTTGAGTTCCTTGGTGAATGCGCGGAGCAAATCAAGTTCGTTATCGACGTTACGGCTATTGCAGATGATACCGCCGAGGCGAACTTCGCCGCGTTCGGCATACTTTGCGATACCCTTACAAATGTTGTTCGCAGCGTAGAGGGCCATCATTTCGCCAGAAGCCACGATGTAGATTTCCTTGGCCTTGCCTTCACGAATCGGCATGGCGAAGCCACCGCACACAACGTCACCGAGCACATCGTAAAACACGTAATCGAGATCTTCGGTGTAAGCGCCCAGCTGTTCGAGCATGCTGATGGAAGTGATGATACCGCGGCCAGCGCAACCCACGCCCGGTTCCGGGCCACCGGATTCCACGCAGCGCACGCCCTTGAAGCCGACCTTTTCGAGGTCAGAGAGCTGGATTTCTGTCTTGTTGTCGCGAATGGTATCGAGCACGGTTTTCTGGTGGAGGCCGCCGAGCAAGAGTCGAGTAGAGTCAGCCTTCGGGTCGCAACCGACAACGAGAACATGTTTACCTTGCTCTACAAGACCTGCGGTCAAATTCTGGGTCGTAGTGGATTTACCGATGCCACCCTTACCGTAGATTGCGATCTGACGTAAACGTTTTGCCATAATGAAATGTCTCCTTAGGTTTATTTACCTACAGAAACGCTAGGTTTGCGAAATTTTAGAATTTGCGTCTACCCTTTTCAATACTTTTTTAGCCCATTCCGTTCAAAAAAATCCAATTTACAACATTGCTATAGTTTCATTTTATCACCCAATTCATTTAGTTTCTATCGCAATCAAGAAAATCGAACTTTATTTATTGTTCAAACAGGGTTTTATATTGCATTTACCTATTACGCTTTTTAAATTATGCGGGACTTCGTAACAGAAGCAAAAATTTAAAAGAATACAGAACGCTAGGTAACCGTTCTTTTATATAAACTAAACCGGTACGCCGGGAGTTTAGCCACGTAGAAAATTCATCTTCGTGGTTCATTTTACATCTGCGTTAAGGAGGCTTTTTTACATGGCTAAATACAAAGTAGCAGTTGCCACGAATGACGGAGTAAATGTCAATGTTCACTTTGGACACGCAGCCGCATTTGACATCTATGAAGTTGACGAAGCAAGCGGAAAATATGAGAAAGTCGAAGTCCGTTTAAAGCCGGAACATTGCGATGGTTCTTGCGGAGACGGCACTTGTGGCCAGCGCGAAGTTCAGCATTCATCGATGTATGCAGCAGCCAAGAATCTAGCCGATTTAGATTACGTGCTTTGCGAACAGCTTGGTCCGCAAGCTATACAATCATTGGCCCGCTTCAATGTACGTGCATTCGATATTGCGCTCCCCATCAGCGAAGCCATTGCAAAAATCAACATTTACAGAAACAAAATCGCAGAACGCGCATTACGATTCAAATCAAATCACAACGACTAAAATGAGTCTAAGCAAATTTACGATAAGAAAAGCGACGCTATCCGATTGCAATGCGATTGCCGCAGTGGAAGCAACATGCTTTCCGCCAGCAGAAGCTGCAAAACATGAAGATTTCCAAAAGCGTTTGGAACGCTATGCGGACTATTTTTTACTGATGTTCGATGGCGATAAGCTGATTTCATTCGTAGACGGATTTGTAACGGACATTCCCGATTTGAACGACAAAATGTACGAAGACGCCGGTATGCACAATCCAAACGGAGCATGGCAAATGATATTCGGAGTCAACACTATCCCCGAATACCGCCATCAAGGTTGCGCAGAAAAGCTATTGAGATTATTCGTTCAAAATGCAAAAGTAGAAGGCAGACGTGGCGTTGTTCTCACTTGCAAAGAAAAGCTCGTACATTATTACGCCAAAATTGGTTTTGTTGATGAAGGTATTTCGGCAGATTCGACTCACGGAAACGTTGTCTGGAATCAAATGCGACTGACGTTTTAACAAAGAGAGGTAAACATGTCACATATCCACCATTCTATTACAGAACTTATTGGGCATACACCGCTTCTTGAACTTCACAATTTCGAAAAGAACCACAACGCCCAAGGCCATATCTTGGCAAAGCTCGAATATTTCAACGCTACAGGTTCTGTCAAGGATCGCGCCGCCCTCAGCATGATTGAAGCTGCCGAACGCGAAGGGAAACTGAAACCGGGTGGAGAAATCGTTGACCTCACGAGTGGAAACACAGGCATTGCTCTTGCCGCCATCGCAGCCGCAAAAGGGTACAAAGTCACTATTTTCTTTGAATCCGGCGGTTCCAAGGAACGCATTCAAGTTATCAAGACTTATGGCGCGCAGCTTTTCGATTACAAAGATATTCCCGAATTGAAAAAAGCTCTTGAAGACGGCACAATTTGCGACAACATCGTTATCGAGGCCATCACAAAGTACACCAAAGAGCACAACGCATTTTTCATCAACCAGTGCGAAAACGAATACAATCCCCTCGCCCACTACAATACCACAGGGCCTGAAATATGGGAAGATACCGATGGCAAAGTAGATTTTGTCGTTTCGATGGCAGGCACAGGCGGAACACTGAACGGGCTTTCAAAATATTTCCGCGAAAAGAATCCGAATGTTAAAATTATCGGTGTGCAAGCGACTCCGGACTCCCGCTATTTCACGCCAGAAGCCGAAAAGAATGGCGTTATCGACGGTGTCGCACCATTTGCAAACGTCGCGGAACCTCCTACGTTTTTGACGGATTCCTCGATTTATGATGAATACATCGAAGTTTCTACATTACAGGCAAAAGCTGTAGCGCACGAACTTGCCGAACACGAAGGGCTTTTCCTGGGTACATCAAGTGCAGCAGGCGTTTACGCAGCCTCAATTGTCGCAGCGCGTCCTGAAAATAAAGACAAGAACATCATCGTTATTACAGCCGATAACGGGTTCAAATATCTTTCCACAAAAGTTTATGCTTTGAATAAGTAAGACTCATCGCATAAAACTCCTAATACTCCTTCTCGTTAACGCGGGAAGGAGTATTTTTATAAGTTCCGATAACATAAATCAATACGTATAATTGCGAGCGATAGCACCCAATACTTAAACAAAATTAGAATAAAATAATTTTAAATTATTTTGTTTTTCAATTGACAAAACTCTTTGACTGCGCAAAAGTGCTTTTTACTTTTAATCCGACATTAAAAAACAAAACAAACAAGGAGTTTATCAATGAATATCAATGCAAAAAAAATTATTTCCGTTATTGCCCTTGCCACTGTCAGTTCATTTGCTGAATGGGATTATTACACTGTTCTCGACGAACATCAGGGTCAAGCACGAATCAAGGCAAACTATTGGTACAACGGAGATTTCCATTCCACATCTTTTGACTTGAATGCCCGCTATACAGTCGTCAAAGGATTAGAATTGAGCCTCACCGGTCTCGGCTACCAGCTTTTTGCCGATCCGAATGACAAAACAAAAGAAGGTGACGGATTCAAGGACTTTAGCGTGGGTGCAAAATACGCATTCAATCCCAACTTCTCCGTTTTCTTAGACGCCAACATTCCCGCCGGAAAAAAAGAAATTTCCAGCCAGGAATTTAGCCTCAAGGGCGGTGTTCAATGGTTCTTGCCCATCTCCGAACAGTTCGGTATCGGTAATGAATTTGGCTTGACCGTTCCTTTCAAGCATGATGGAGTCCAACGCGGTCTCGTTGCTGATTATGGTTTTGAATTCTATTATGCATTCAGCTCCGGTATTTCTCCGTTTACAGGCTTTGTATTTACGAGCCAGTTGACAGATTCAAAGAACGAAGACAAATCCGAATCCGGAACGGGAGCCTCCAACATTTCTTTCTGGGCCGGCATTTCTTACAACGTTAACAAGAACGTCAATCTGACGCTTTACACTGATGTTGAATACGCCGCACATGGCGCTTATCAATCCGGCTACATTTTCCAAACAACATTCAGCTTCTAAAAAGGAGGCCGCAATAATGAATTTCAAACACCTCATTAAAACAACACTTATAAGCGCTCTGCTTTTCGGAGCAAGCGCTTTCGCCGAAATTAAAACAGTTCGAATCGCACATTACACAGGAGTGTTGTGCAGTGCTCCGGTTCATACCGCATGGCTCAAAGGATTTTTCGACGAAGAGTTCAAAAAGATCGGGCAAAAATACGAAATGGTACCGATTGCCGAAGGTTCCGGTTCCGTCAACGACTTGATTGTCGCTGGGAAAGCGGACGCAGGTAATGAACTTCTCGCCACTGAACTTCAGCCTATCCAAAACGGGCTCCCGATTATCTTTGTAACAGGCGTACACACAGGCTGCACCAAGTTCTACGTCACAAAGCAATCGACCATCAAAAAACTCAAGGACCTGAAAGGGCGCAAAAGCAAAATTGGCGTCATTGGATTGTCCGACAGTTCAATTATGACATTCAAGCGAAAACTCCGTGACCTTGGTGTTGTCGCCGATGGCCCCGAAGCGGATATCGAATTCGTTGTCTATGGCGCAAGCGACTTGCCATTGGCACTCCAAAAGGGAGCCGTGGACATTATCGCCCTTCACGATCCGACCGCAACAACAGCCGAAGAAGAATACGGTTTCCGTAAGCTTCTGGACACCGCCACCGATCCGAAATTTGCCGTAGAATACTGCTGCATCGCATTCGTGAGCCTCAAACTTTGGAAAGAAAATCCAGAAGGTGCAGCCGCATTCACACGTGCAGTCGCTCGCGGTTCCGCATTCATCAACGCTAACCCGCGTGAAGCAGCAAGACTCCAGCTTGCAAAGGACATCGTCCCCGGAAGCGAAGATTTCAACACCAAACTGCTTGAAAGCTACACCCACATTCCATCCCGCAAAGCAACGATTCGCACATTCAGAACCGTCGCCACGGAACTCCAAAAAACGGGCGTACTCAAGAAAAAGTTGAACATCGAAAAGTTCATCACAAACCACTTTGCCAATTTTGCGTCTAAGGGGATTCACGTTCCTGACGGTTACAAGTACGATAAGGATACAGGCACATTTACAGAAACGACCGAAGAACCGAAAACCTTAGCGAAAAATATCGTTGAGAACTAAAAAGTAGGAGCGCAACTAGGTTTATATAACCATAGCCTATAGCGCCCAATATACGAACAAAATTAGAACAAAGTATTTTTGAATTATTTTGTTTTTCCATCTTTAAAACATCTTTGATTTAGAAAAAGTGATTTATACCTTTTCACAATCAAAAATAGGGAATTAAAAATGAATTTACGAAGCATCATTAAGACTACGCTCATAAGCGCCCTCCTCCTCGGAACAAGCGCTTTTGCCGATTTCAAACCAGTCCGAATCGCACACTATACTGGTGTGTTGTGTAGTGCCCCGGTTCATGTCGCTTGGCTCAAAGGTTACTTTGACGAGGAATTCAAAAAGATTGGTCAGAAATTCGAAATGGTTCCTGTTGATGCCGGAAAGAATTCTGTGAACGAGCTCATCGTCGCAGGCAAAGTCGACGCAGGGAACGACTTGCTCGCCACCGAACTTCAGCCCATTCAAAACGGGCTCCCTATCGTCTTTGTCACTGGTGTTCATACGGGTTGCACCAAGTATTACGTCACCAAAAAATCGACGATTCAAAAGTTGGAAGATTTGAAGGGACGTAAAACCAAGGTAGGCGTTATCGGTTTATCCGATAGTTCCGTGATGTCGTTCAGACGCAAGCTTCGCGATCTAGGTATCGTCGCAGACGGCCCGGAAGCGGATGTTGAATTCATCGTCTATGGTGCAAGCGACTTGCCGATTGCCCTTGAAAAAGGTGCCGTTGACATTATCGCCCTTCATGATCCAACCGCAGCAACCGCCGAAAAAGAATATGGCTTGCGCAAGTTGCTCGACACCGCAATCGATCCGAAATTTGCCGTAGAATACTGCTGCGTCGCATTCGTGACACTCAAGCTCTGGAAGGAAAATCCGGAAGGTGCCGCCGCTTACACGCGCGCTGTCGCTCGCGGATCCGCATTCGTGAACAGCAATCCGCGCGAAGCCGCAAGACTCCAGCTCTCGAAGGATGTCGTTTCTGGCAGTGAAGAATTCAACGCCCAGTTGCTCGAAAGCTACGGTCACATTCCTTCCCGCAAGGCCGCGCTCCGCACGTTCAATATCGTCGCTGCAGAGCTTCAAAAGACGGGCGTCTTGAAGAAAAAATTGAACATCGAAAAGTTCGTCAAGAGTCACTTTGCTGACTTCGAATCAAAGGGTATCAAAATTCCGGATGGCTACTCCTATGATAAGGCCACCGATAAATTCACAGAAAATTTCGAAGAGCCAAAATCTCTTGTGAAAAACATTTAAAAAAGAGAGGTAACAATGTCCAATATTCACCATTCCATTACCGAGCTCGTCGGCCACACTCCGCTGCTGGAGCTCCACAATTTTGAAAAGAATCACAATGCCAAGGGCCATATCCTGGCAAAACTCGAATACTTCAACCCGTCCGGCTCCGTGAAGGACCGCGCAGCCCTCAGAATGATTGAAGAAGCCGAACGCGAAGGCAAGCTCAAGCCGGGTGGAGAAATCGTTGAAATCACAAGCGGCAACACGGGCATCGGCCTTGCCGCTATCGCCGCTGCCAAGGGCTACAAACTCACCGTTTTCTTTGAACCGGGTGGTTCTGAAGAACGCATACAAGTGATCAAGACCTATGGAGCAACGCTCCTCGGTTACGACGCCCTTCCGAACGTAAGCAAACTCCTGAAGGAAGGCTCCTTCTCTGTTGCCGTCTTGCTCTCCGACGTCCGCAAGTATGCCGAAGAACACAATGCATTCTTCATCAACCAGATTGAAAACGAAAACAACCCGCTCGCCCATTACTACACCACCGGCCCGGAAATCGTTGCCGATACGGATGGCAAGGTAGACTTTATCGTTTCCATGGCAGGCACGGGCGGAACGCTCAATGGTCTTTCCAAGTACTTCCGCGAACACAATCCGAACGTGAAAATCGTCGGTGTGCAGGCCACTCCGGATTCCCGCTTCTTCACCCCGGAAGCTGAAGAACATGGCGTGATCGATGGTGTTGCCCCGTTCGCAAACGTTCCAGAACCGCCTCCTCTGCTGAACGATTCTTCGATCTATGACGAATACATTGAAGTCTCTACGCTCCAGGCTACAGGCGTTGCCCACGAACTCGCCGAAAAGGAAGGTCTCTTTCTCGGAACATCCGGTGCAGCAGGCATCTATGCCGCCTCCATCGTGGCTGCACGTCCTGAAAACGAAGGAAAGAACATTGTCGTTATTACAGCTGATAACGGATTCAAGTACCTTTCCACTAAGGTGTACGCATTGAAGAAGTAAGACTCATTGTGTACAAGCTCCTTCCCGTGACCTCACAAGGGGAGGAGCTTTTTTATTCAAGGAGTTTAAATGAAGAATAAACTAATAAACACATTAAGAAGATTTTTACCCTTTTTAGGTGTTATTGTCGCACTTGCCATCCACTTGCTTATTGAAGACAGCGACGAACACCCAGAAGCTGAAGAAGCTTACTACACCTGGATTTTGTATTTCTTTTTGGCCACTACATTCATCCTCGGCATTGTCTCCACCTTTGTCAAAAAATTGAAGAAAGGCCTAGAATATTCCGGTGCGTTTTGGGGAGGCGTCGGAATCGTCGTCGCTATCATTGACATTGTCATCGGAAAGCTCGCCCTCTTCCCCGTCTTGTTTTTCCCGAAATACGACAACATTCTCGCCCAGTTTTTCGAAGGCTACGAAATCATCCTCAAGTGCATTTGGCACTCGACAAAACTTTTAGTCACAGGATTCCTCTACGGTGCCGGATTCGGCTTTATCACAGGTGTTCTCCTTGGATTCAACAAAAAGTTCAATTATTGGATCAACCCTTACATCAAGCTGATAGGCCCAATTCCCGCAACAATCTGGATTCCGATTTCGTTGACAATTTTCCCGACAACTTTTGGCGCAAGCGTTTTTATCATTGCACTTTCCGTCTGGTTCTCGGTTGCGCTTATGACGAGCTCTGCAATACAGGCTGTCCCCAAAGCCTATTTTGAAGTTTCACGCACGCTCGGCGCAAGCAGCGCTTTCCAGATTTTCCGAGTCGGCATCCCGGCCGCCATGCCCTCCATTTTCCTTGGCGTATTCTACGGCATCATCAGTGCATTCTTGGCGCTCATGACCGCAGAAATGTTCGGCGTCAAATACGGTATCGGCTGGTACATCTCCTGGCAAAAGGCCATGCTCGTCTATAGCGGTGTTTACGCAGGAATCATCGTCATTGCAGTTTACTGCATGCTCATACTCACCTTGCTCTTTAAATTGCGCGATAAAATCTTGAATTGGCAAAAGGGAACTTTGAAATGGTAGCAGAAAATATCGAAAACGTAAAAGGCGCAATCCACATTGATAATCTTGTAAAGACATTTATCAGTAACGAAGGCGAAACCGTCGCCGCCTTGAATGGAGTCAATCTCGACATTCCCGCAGGCAGTTTCGTGAGCCTTATCGGTCCATCCGGCTGCGGAAAGACAACGCTCTTGAGACAAATCGCAGGACTTGCCGAACCCACCTCGGGCGGCGTATTTGTCGATGGCAAAAAAATTACGAAGCCCGGTGCCGATCGCGGTTTTGCATTCCAGCAAGCAACACTTTTCCCATGGCTCAACATCCGCGACAACATTTCGCTTGGGCTCAGGGCCCGCCACGTGTACAAGGAACACAAGCAAGACGTTGACGAATTCATCGAAACAGTCGGGCTCAAGGGATTCGAAAAATCATACCCGCACGAACTTTCCGGCGGCATGAATCAGCGAGCAAGCCTTGCAAGAGCGCTAGTCGGCCACCCGGATATTCTCCTTTTGGACGAGCCCCTTGGTGCACTGGACGCTTTCACGCGCATGGCGATGCAAGACGAAATCCACCGCCTTTGGGAAAAGTACAAGACCACGATGGTGATGGTCACGCACGATGTCGACGAAGCGCTTTACCTCAGCAACTACGTTGTCGTGATGAAGGCCCGCCCCTCAAAAATCGAGCAGGTCATCAAAATCGAACTCCCGTTCCCGCGCGCACGAACACAGGACACGTTCATCCAATACCGCAAAAAGATTCTCGAACTGCTAAACTTTGCAGGAAAGATTCAGGAACCGGAATACTACTTGTAGCTATAGTCAAAATCTATAAAAGGTGCTAGAAATATAATATTGGACAAAAATATCAATTCCTTCTATATTATGTGCCGGCGTGAAAAGCCTACAACTGCAAAATTTTGCAAGGGAGACTCGCCATGTCAGAAATTAAAGAACGAAATTTAGACTTTGATACCGTTATTGAGCGTCGCCATACCAACTCTATCAAATACGATTTTGCTATTGAACGCCGTGTTGTAAAGCCAGGTGAAGATCCATACAGTCTTCTCCCGCTTTGGGTTGCCGACATGGATTTCAAGACATCTTCGTTTATTCAAGATGAGTTGACCCGCGTTGCCGAATATGGAATCTTCGGGTACAGCGAACCCAAAGAAGACTACTACGAAGCTGTCAAAAATTTCTACCGCCGCCGACACCACTATGATATAGAAGACCGCAAATCGATTATCAAGATTCCCGGTGTGATGTTCGCGCTTGGCATGGCAATAAAAGCATTCACAAACGTTGGCGATGGAGTACTTATCCAGCAGCCGGTCTATATGCACTTTGTTGACGTCATCGAAGACAACGAACGCAAAGTTGTCAGTAACGACCTCGTTTATGGCGAAGACGGTCGCTATCACATTGACTTTGAAGATTTCGAAAAGAAAATCGTCGAAAACAATATCAAGCTCTTTTTGCTTTGCAGCCCGCACAATCCCGTTTGCCGCGTCTGGACTCGCGAAGAACTTACACGCCTCGGAGAGATTTGCCTCAAGCATAATGTAATCGTCGTGAGCGATGAAATCCACAGCGATTTCGTCTTTGAAGGTACGCACACCATATTCGCCTCCATAAGCGAAGAACTGGCCAACAAATCCATCATCGTCACGGCGCCAACAAAAACATTCAACTTGGCAGGCATCCAAATCGCACACGCCTTCATAAAGAATCCATCAATCCGTCGCGCGTTCCGCAAGCAAATCTTTGCCACCGGTTATAGCCAAGTCAGCATCCAGGGAATCGTCTCGACGCAAGCCGCCTACAGCAAAGGTGAAGTCTGGCTCGATGCCCTCCTCAAGTACATCAAAGGCAACATTGAATTTACAGACAAATTTATTAAAGAAAATCTGAAAGGCGTCAAGCTTGTGCCAATGGAAGCGACTTACCTCGCATGGATAGACTTCAACGGGACAGGACTTTCGCCAGACGAAATCCAAGATCGCGTCCGCAACAAGGCGCGACTGTGGCTCAACAACGGGATCTTTTTCGGGAACAACGGAGAAGGATTCCAGCGGCTTAACCTTGCTTGTCCACGAAGTATCCTGGTCGAGGCACTCGATAGACTAAAAGTTGCGTTCAATACATAGGCTACGCACATCGAGAAGCTCCCAGGAAGCCTAGAATCCACCTGGGGGTTTCTTCTTTTTTTAATATTCCTACAATACGTATAGGATTCTTCTATTAAATTTCTTATATTTACCACGTAACTATAAAGGGATATAAACAGAACATGACACTACAACAATTACGTTACGCCATCGGGATTGCAAAAGCAGGCTCCTTCAACAAGGCCGCCGAATCCTTGTTCATATCCCAACCATCTCTCACGACAGCCATCCGCGAGCTCGAAGATGAAATCGGCATCACCGTTTTCAACCGCACAAGCCGAGGCATCACGCTCACGCCCGAAGGCGAAGAATTCATCGCCCGCGCGAACGAGCTCTACAACCATTACGAGTCCGTTCTCGAACGCTACAGCAAGGAAGAACAGAAGAAGAAGCGTTTCGCCGTTTCGACACAGCACTATTCCTTCGCCGTCAAGTCCTTCGTGAACATGGCCAAAAAGTTCAACATTGATGATTACGAATTCGCCATCCGCGAAACAAAGACCAAAGAAGTCATCGATGACGTGACGAGCCTCCGCAGTGAAATCGGCATCATCTACTTGAGCGATTTCAACCGCAAGTACATCACGTATTTGCTCAAGGAACACGATCTCGTTTTCCAAAAGCTGATTGATTGCAAGGCTTACGCCTACATGTGGAAAAACAATCCACTCGCCAACAAGCCTTACGTGAACCTTGAAGACCTTTCGGATTACCCGTGCCTTTCTTTTGAACAGGGCGAAAGCGGTAACTATTACTTCGCCGAAGAAATCTTGAGTACAAACGAGTACCACAAAACCATTAAGGCAAACGACCGCGCCACAATGCTCAACTTGATGGTGGGTCTCAACGGTTACACGCTTTGCTCCGGCATCATTAGCGAAGAAATCAACGGTTCCGATTACGTTGCCGTGCCGTTCAAGGACGCGAAAGGCGAAGACGACCGCTCTATGGAAATCGGCTACATCACCAAGAAGAATTTTATGCTCAGCACCATCTGCCGCATCTACATCCGCGAGATGGAAGAATATCTCAAGGCATACACCGCCGAGCACAATCCAAACGCCTAATCAAGCGAACAAACTCATTGCATCACGCCCATCATCGATGGGCGTTTTTTGTTATAGCAAAAACCTATAAAACACGCTAAAAATAAAGTATTGGACAAACTCATATTTGCCTTCTATATTTGGCATCGAACAAAAACAAAAAGTCATCTAGGAGGCCATTATGAAACAAGGTATTTTATTCGGCGCAACAGCAATTGCATTTGGCGTTCTCGTTTCGCTGCTTTCATTTGTTCTGCTTCCATTTTGCTCGGGTCATGGAGACATGATCATGCGCTGCCAAAAGACCTCTAGTGTTGACGGAATTATCGGCATTGTCATCGCGATTTTTGGTATCGCCTATATCGCGATCCCGAAAGCACAAAAAGCATTATCGGCAGCAGTGATTGCAGGCGGTGTTTTCTCAGCCCTTGTACCCGCCGTGATTGTAGGCGTTTGCGCAGCACCCCACATGCATTGTCATTCCATATCTTCCCCGGTTTTGCAAATCACAGGAATCGTCATTGCGCTCGTTGGAATCGCTAACAGCATTTACTTATTGAATCGCAGTATAACGCGACAGGAGACTTTAAATGAATCAAATCATACTTAGAATTATTTATACAAACTTTTGGCGTCATCCGTTCCGAAGCATTGGACTTGTCATCTTAACCGCAGTCGCTTCGGCAACACTTTTATCAAGCGCTCTTTTTTCAGAAAGCCTTGACGCAGGCCTAGAGCAGCTCTCATCGCGCATGGGTGCAGACTTGCTCATCGTCCCATACGGCAGCGAAGCAAAAGACCAACCAGTTCTCTTGCAAGGAGAATTAAGCCATCGCACGCTCCCCCGAGAAATTCTCGAATTCACCCGAAAAACTCCAGGAATCAAAATTGCCACATCGCAATTTTATTTTTCCACGCTCGGATCTAGCTGCTGCGATAAAAAAGTCAACATCATCGGTTTCGATTCCAAGACTGATTTTACCATCAAGCCGTGGATTCGCAAAACATACAAAAAAGACTTTCCCATTGGTTCTGTAATCGCGGGTAGCGACATTCAAGTCGATGAATCCGGGAAAATCAAGTTCTTCGATCAGGAATTTACTGTCGTAGCACACCTAGAACGCATGGGTAATAAGCTTGACCAAGCCATTTTTGCCGATGTCGGGACCATCGAAATCTTGCAGAAAGCAGCGAAAGAAAAAGGTATCAACTTCATTTCCGAAGGCGAACCTTCCGCGATTCTTGCGAATCTCGAAAAAGGCGCAGACTTTGAAAAAATATCGCAGACGCTTCACGAGAAATTCGACAACATCCACGTGATTCCGCGCAAGGATTTATTCGATAACGTCATCGCTACGGCAGGTTCTTTCAAGATTATCGTATGGGTTATCGCCGTATTTTTCTTGATTGTCTCCATCGCCGCCGTTTCAATAGCCTTCTCAATTTCTGCAAACGAGCGCAAGCGCGAATTTGCAACACTCCGCGTCATCGGTTTCACGCAAAAGAGATTGGAACACATCGTTCTTGGCGAATCATTGCTCGCAACAATCATCGGCACTGTCGTAGGCGCGTTTATCAGCGTATTTGCAACGCTCTCGTTCCGCGTGTTCATTATCGACAGTTTATCCGTACCGTTCTTGCTTCCGAGCACACTAACCATTTTTGCGATTATCATCGTTGCAATATTCATTCCCACAATCACAGGCACAGGAGCCGCCTATCGAATAGCTAAACAAGTTGGCCGTCTAGATGTTTACTCGGCTTTAAAGGAGGAAACTTAATGATACTCAATGGTAACAACATTACAAAAGAATATACCCGACGCGGTGAAAAGTTCCCTGCCGTCAACAACGCCGATTTCTTCGCCTGGTCAGGCGATTACACGGTCATCTTCGGAGAATCCGGAAGTGGCAAGAGCACGCTTTTGAACGCCCTCGCAGGCATCAGTGCACCAACATCTGGCAGCATAGCCATTGATGGGCAACCGCTTTACACCTTGAATGACGAAGACCGTTCAAAGTTACGCAACGAGCGCATCGGCTACATTCCGCAAAATGCCGCCTGCTTACCAGCATTCACCGTGACCGAGAACATCGAACTTGCCGCAAGCCTTTACAAGCATCGCATTGACAAAGAGCAAATCCAGAGTCTCCTCAAAAAACTCGGCATCGCTCATTTGGCAAACGAATACCCCGCCAACTTATCGGGTGGAGAATTGCGCCGAGTCGCCATCGCACGAGCTCTTGTCAACAATCCCGATTTGATTATCGCCGATGAACCGACAAGCAATCTCGACGAAGACAACAGCCGCAAGGTTTTCAGCCTTTTCGGAAGGCTTGCAAAATCAGGAGTCGCGGTCATTGTCGCCACACACGATCGAACGGCATTTGGCTACAGCAACCGCACGTACCACATGAAATCGGGAACACTCATCCCCGACATCGGAGAATACGGCAACCTGTAACGATCGCCGCCTTTTCGGGCTCATTTAGGAGTGTGCAAGCACACTCCACCATTGCAAAATCACTTCGTGATTTTGCCAAACGCGCGGCTCGGTTATAGCCAAGCGAGCTTGGCAGCAACACTCGCCTTATGCGTTTGTCTCCTTTCCGGCTCATTTAGGAGCGTGCAAGCACGCTCCACCATTCGCCTTTGGTGCGTTCGACGGAGACTTTGAAACCGGCTTCTTCAAACCACTTGAGGATGTAATCCTTTTCGACTTCGAGCTGACCGCTGATGATGAGTTCGCCGCCTTCCGCGAGCAAATCTTCGATGTCATCGCGGAGCGGCCAAAGCTCGCTGCGAATCATGTTGCAGAGAATCACGTCGAACTTCGTTCCGTCCTTGAACGCATCCAGGAATCCGAGCACGCAGTCGCTTTCGCCAAAGCCATTGCGTTCAAAGTTTTCCGCAATGCAAGGAATCGTGAGCGGGTCGATTTCCGTACCCACAGCAAGGCTTGCGCCCTTACGACGAGCAAACATCGCCAAAATGCCCGTACCCGTACCGATGTCGAGAACCGTCTTGCCCTTGAAATCAACGTTTTCCATAAGCGCAGCACAGCTACTCGTCGTCTCGTGCTCGCCCGTTCCAAATGCAGTCTTTGCCTCAAGCTCCAAGACAACCGCTTCAGGATCTTCCGGCGTGAATTCCACCCAAGGTGGACGTACCCAAAGGTGCTCGCTCACAGCCACCGGCTGTGCGCGGTCACGCCACCACTTGTCCCAATCCTTTGCAGGCTCTTCGGTGACCTTGAAATTGTACTGCGGAAATTCCGCCACGATGCGGTCGCGTTCCGCCTTGTCGCCCGTGTAAAAACAGAACTCCGTGCGGCCAGCGGTCACCGGGTCGAGTTCTTCGAGCGTCGCAACACCCGCTTCAAAAAGCAGGTAGCTTGCAATTTCATATTCTTCATCGGGGCAGTTGCCCTCAGCCTTGTACCAAGTATCAATTTTCTGCATAGTTTAAATTTATCAAATTCAACGGAGCATTGAAACGCGCACGCCAAATAACGCCGGAAAAAGAAATATATTTGAGAAAAGACCATGCTTTACATCCACCAATTCCCAGACTGGACGCGATTCCGCTTCGATTCTCCCAAGGTGCTCCAAGCGCTTGGGCAGACGCGCCTTGAAGAAGGCAAGCTCATCGGAATCATGCAGATCTGCGGATTGAAGGACATTGAAGCCAAGCTCCTCGCCGAAGACATCGTTGCCAACTACGCCATCGACGGCTACACGCTTGACCCCACGAACACGCTAGCCGAAGTGGAACTCAAAAGCAAGGGCTCGCAAAACTTTATCAAAAACTACCTCGGCGCCATCCAGAACGCCTCACAGCCCCTCACCGAAGAACGCCTATTCAACTGGCATTCTGCGATGGGTCAGAACAAAGTCTTAAAGTTCCGCGAAGTCCCGAGCGAAGTGCAAACGACCATCGACGCGACCGCCCCCGATTCCGCTCCCAAGACGCTCCATTTTGTAGGCCCGAATCCGGAACGCCTCCAAAGCGAAATGGAAAACTTTTTATCGTGGTTCGAGAGCGCAAATATAGATGGGGTGATTAAAGCCGCAATTGCACATTTCTGGTTCATCACAATCCGACCATTCGCCGACGCAAACGGCAGACTCGCCCGCGCCATCACAGCCATGCAACTCGCCCGCACCGAGAACACGACTCATTGCCAATACGCGCTGAACAAACAAATTAACATTCACAAAGGCGAATACTTCAAAATTCTCGCCCGCACGCAAGCCGCCAGCGGTGACCTCACCGAATGGATTTTGTGGTTCCTGCAAATGATGCGAGACGCCGTCAAAGATAGCGAACAACTTTTCACCTCTGAAATCAGCCGCATCCAGTTCCGCAGCGCCCACGCAAACGACACGTTCAGCGCCCGCGAACAGCAGCTCATCGACGAAATCATGGCAGGCCGCCTCACGCAACCCTTCACCGCCAAAGAAGCGGCCGCACTATTCAACGCAAGCCACGACACAGCCCTCCGCGAAATCCAAAGCCTCATGGACAAAGGAATCCTAGAGACCAATAAAAAAGGCGGCCGCAGCATGCGATACAGACTGAAGATTGCTAGCGGATCCGAGAATTGATAGACGAATTTTATCCTATCACTCAACCGCTGTCATCCTTCAAAATGTTTAAAGAATGTTCGAAGGTTTCGGACAATTCGCGCTTCTATTCAACAAGATGATTTTCCTTATTCATTACGCCTCCATATAGTCGTACTTTGCAACGCCGTTCTAGCGGTCAATTGATGTTAGAGACATTCTTGAAAAAACGAAAAATAGGTTAAAACAAGAACGCACATTTGTGTAATCTACCCCTCCCGTTTTTTCAGCTTCAATTTGTTTATAACCTTAGATACCTCCAACACCACATCCGTGTACTTGGACTTTGCCGTACCAAAGCATAAGTCTTTATCTACATCAATGAATCTTATACAATTTCCTCCAGGGTATCGCAAAGAATATGACACACCCTTATATGTACTGCATATCTCTTTAAAGAATTCTACAATCTTACGAGATTCATCTTTTTCTTTTTGCAATGGCGTTAATATTCGCTCTATTTTATCGTACAATTTTTGTTCTTCTTCAGTAAAGCAGCTTTCACCATCAGCGTATTGTCCCCAGTAATACATCATTTCAACTTCTTTTTCCGTAAATGTATAGTTCATTTTTTCCCTCGTTTTTATGATTAAGAATACAGTTTGTGGTCACATCCCAAAACTAAATCCACGGCTATGCCACGTCAAGAGCTTGAACTTTTACTCATTTTTAGAGTGATTTATTCGACTATTTCCCAGTATCCGGTTTTATCGCTACCAATACGTTTTAAAACACCTAATTTCTGTAGCCTCGATGTATTATCAGCAATTGTAGCACGATGCAATCCCAACAATTCAGAAAGCTCCGTGAGCGTAATCCTTGGATTATCGGCAATTTTCGCCAAAATATCCCTTTGGTTTTTTGACATTTTTACAGTCGGATTTACAGTCGCCTTTACAGTCGGGTTTACAGTCGGCTGTCCTTCATTCAATTCAAACGGAGTCACGTTAATCCTGTTGAATGGAATCGTCACCACAATAAAATTTTTCTCAATCTTTATGGAATCACGACCATACGCCTCGACAATCTTCGGCACACCACGTCCCGATCGTTCGCTTAACCGCAGCTGCAAGAAAATTGAAGCTAGGATTTCATTGACAGGGATGCTCACGCCCTTGTAAAAACCCTCCAAATCCTGCTCAAGACCAAGACCGCCATGCGAAAGAATCTCAATGCGGTCCGTAAAAACACTAATCATGGGCGCGTTCATTCCCAGCCACTTATTATGAATAAACGCGTTCAAGATTGCTTCGTGAAAAGCCTCATAATCAAAAAGAGGAACATCCTTCCGCTCGGAAATACGTCCCCGTTCATCCGCCTGGATGATATTGATTGCATCGCCGTATTCCAAAATTTTATCCATCGCATACAGAATACAGGAATTTCCGTATTCCTTGACCGAGAAAAGCGTATCAGCCTTGCTCTTGCCACTAAAAACAGAAACACGAATCGGGATGTCGTTTGCATCCGAAAGCAGCAATGCCATAATGTTGTAGCGCCCATCAGCAGTCAAGAGCCTGAGCGACTTCTTGAAAGTTTCCTTTCGAAGAGCAACACCCTTCGCCCCATAATACATAAACAGTTTTTCAAAAGTCAGTTCCTGCGCATAATCAGGAGCCGCCATGCTGACAATCGTCGGAATGCCGTTAGACAAAATGTTCAAAAGACGAATTTCCCATTCAGGAAACTTCGAAAGTTTTTCCTTGCTTGAACCGATTCGGATAAAAGCTTGTGACAGGAACTTCGTTGGGACGGATTTCGCTGCAGGGACAGACAACAGAACAAGACGTTTGCCGTCAATCTGAACATTTTCAACATCAAAAGCAACGCTCGGCTTTAAATTTCTCGCGAGATAATGCTTGTAAGGCTCATGATTAACGTCCTTGTCAAAATTTACAGTCGTGCCAATGATTTCGTGCGTTGAGTTATGAATTCCCCACACGACATAGCCAAATTCCCGGCCACACAATGCCGCCCCATTCGAAATCGCCGAAATATACTCGCCAACCTCGTCTTTTGAAAACCAACTTTCCTTAAAGTCCAACCACTCGTATTCATGCGGAAGGGCTATCAAGCTCTTTATAAGGTTCTCTGATTTTGTCATGAGTTTTTGCCTCCATTAGCCGCTTTTGCGGCTGGTTGATGTTAGAGGCGTCCCCTAATTCTGAATCTCAGAATAAAAAAAAGACGCGATTCTCCATTTGACAGAGAATCACGTGCTGCATTAATGTACCTAATATCTAAAATGCTGGCAAGAGGGGTAGGAAAATTTTACAAAGCCTCTTACTTCTGCAAATTCAAACTTGCATTAGCAGCTCCGTACAAACTAATGCTGTAATCCTTGATGAGGTACACCGGGATCTTGTTCAAGAGCGGGCGGATGTTCGGATTGTAGTTCTTTTCGAACCAGGTCATGAACAAGTTATCGCGTTCCAGCCAGCGGAGGTCCTTCTGCACCGTTCCACCTGCGAGGTAGAAACCGCCGAGCGGGAGGAACAACGTGCAAGCGTCGCTAGCAAAGCGAGCAAGCATCTTCACGAACATGCGCATCATTTCGGCAGCCACCGGATCGGTATCGCTTGCGCGGCTGATGTACTTCGGGCGGTCGTGCCAATCGGTTTCTTCAATCTTCTTGAAGGCATCGTTCTGCGGAACGCCCTTCGTGTCGCGCCACCATTCATAGAGGTGAGCAAGACCCATGCCAGAGACGAGCGGTTCAACGCCCGGCACGGTGCCGATGCGCTTTTCCATGTAGTCGCGGAAGTCCTGGGTTTCTTTGTCGAACGGAGCAAACGTAGAATGGCCACCTTCGGAGCAAGCCGGGATGTACTTCTGACCGTCAAATGCGAGGAAGCCAACGCCCATGCCCGTACCCGGACCAATCACAGCCTTCGTTGCAGCCTGCGGCTTCGGTTCGCTACCGTCAGTGTGCTTAAACTTGAGAATCTGCTTCGGGTCATCGACGTCGAGGGTCGGGATGCCATAGCTAATGGCCATAAAGTCGTTAATCACGAGGGTCGGAATGCCGGTTGCATTCGTGATGGCATCGCCGTCAACGCACCACGGGAGGTTCGTCATAACGCACTTGTTGTTTGCCACCGGACCTGCAGCGCTGATGCAAATGTGAGACGGCTTCAAATCCGCGCGGTTTTCGATTGCAGCCTTGAGCGTTTCGCGGATCGGGGTGTCAAGTCCTTCAATGCACTGGCTCGGGCAAACAGTTTCAAGAATGAGCGTAAACTTGCCATCCTTGTAGCCCACAAGACCAAGGTTCGTATTCGTACCACCGATATCACCCGCCAAAACGAGACGGTCAAACTTAGCATCGGGATTAAGCCATTTAATTTCCATAATTTAAAACTCCATGTTTTCATAGTGAATATAACAAAAACAACTGTTTCAATTCCCTTAAAAAATATACATTAAGCCCATAGGGACCTATTTATATTGAGTGGGTCATAATTCACTTTTAACAAGCAGAGACCATGCGCGCTATTCTTGCACTCTTTTATTACATCGTCGTTTTCACCATCATGATTGTTGCGGGTATCCCCTACACCCTCTATTGCGGTATCCGCGGACACTGGGAAGACTGCACCAAGATTTGCTCATTCTCCTTCCAGAAAATCATTTTCAAGCTTTTCGGCATCAAGGTCTCCGTCAAGGGCGCCGAAAACATCCCGCAGGGCATCAACTACGTCATCGTCGCAAACCACCAGAGCTTTTTGGACATCAACGTCGTCTGGCACTCCATCACGAGAGCTTCGTTCATGGCTAAGGCAAGCCTCTGGAAGGCTCCCGTGTTCGGCTGGGTTTTGAACCGCTCCGGCAACATTCCTATCCACAAGAATCCGCGCATGAACGCAGGCCTCGGCAAGATTCTCAAGAAGCGCCTCGAAAGCAATTACAATATCGTCGTATTCCCCGAAGGCCACCGCACCGAAGACGGCCACATGCTTAAGTTCCAAAATGGAATTTTCCGTTTGGCAAAAGAACAGCATTTTGCGATTTTACCAGTTACATTTATTAATACCGGAAAGATTCTCCCGAAGGTCAAGTGGGCAGTCTATTCCGGCACCGTCGAGATGGTCGTTCACCCGCTGATCCGTTATGAAGATTACGCCGACAAGCCGATGGCCGATCTCCGCGACGAAACCCACGATTTAACTGAATCCGCTATGCCGTACAAGCAGGCGGAACTTGCCGCAGCAAAAGAAGCGGCAACTGAAAACAAGGAGGCTTAATTATGGCTAAGGAATTACCGAGCGAAGAACAAATTATTGCAATCCTTCGTGACGAACCCATGGTAGGGAGCCAGCTCCGCAGCGCTCTCGGCCTCCCGAAAAAACAGAAAATGGCTTTTAAGCAGCTCCTCGCCGACATGATCGAGCGTGGCGTTTTAAAGCGTTCTGCCCACAAGGAATATCAATTGGGCGATGGCGAGCCGCTCGAAGACAAGCGCGAGAAGCGCCGCAAAAAACTTGCAGAGCAGGGTGTCGAAGACAACCGCCGTCCGGGCGCACGTAGCCGCCGTCAGACCGAAAAGGATTCCGGCACACGCGTGAAGCGCGGCATTTTGCACCAGACCGGTGACGAAGACTGGCAGGTGACCGAAATCGATACCGGCAAGGTGTACGAGATGTGCCACCGCAGGCAGGCACCGGGCAAGGAAGGCGAAACCATCAGCTTTACACTTTATCCGCACCCGAAGCTCAAGCACAGCTACTTGGCGAAGGTCGACCGCTCTGCCGAAATCATGAACGTGACTTGGGACGAAGTCAAGAAAAAGTTCATGGAAGAGAGCAACTTGCCCAAGGGCTTCAGCCCCGCCATTGAAAAGTACGTGGCATCCATTACGGACCCGACCGAAAAGGATTTCAAGGGCCGCGTGGATTACCGCAAGCTCGACATTCTCTGCATTGACCCCGAAGGCGCCATGGACCACGACGACGCTATCAGCGTGGAACGCAAGCCGAATGGTGGTTACAAGCTCGGCGTACACATCGCCGACGTGAGCTACTACGTGCCTGAAGGATCTGACCTCGACGAAGAAGCTCTTGAAAGAAGTTATACGCAATACTTGCCGTGGACGGCAGTGCCGATGCTCCCGGAAAAGCTTTCAAGCGGCGTTTGCAGCTTGCACGAAGGCGTAGACCGTTGCGCATTCACCTGCATGATTGACTTGGACAAGGAAGCAAACGTTCTCGGTTGGGATTTCCACCGCAGTGTCGTGAACATTACGAAGGGCATCACGTACCAGCAGGCAGTGAAGATGATGAAAGAAGGCGATGATTCCATCAAGGCTCTCGCCGAAGTGACAGCGCTCCTCAAGAGAAACCGCACCAAGGATGGCTTGCTCGAATTCCAGACAACTGAATACGGCTGCAAGTTTAACGAAAACGGTGAACCGGTCAAGATTTTCCCGCGCGAACACGACGATTCCAATTCGTGGGTCGAAGAGTGCATGCTCATTGCTAACAACTGCTGCGCCAAGGAACTCAAGCAGCGCAAGCTGCAAGGCATTTACCGTATCCATGAAGCTCCGGACACGAAGGACATCATGGAACTCTATTACATGTACCCGGATCTGTTCAAGGACGCTCCGGTGATGTTGCGTGACTTGGGCAAGCCGCGCAGTGGCGATACAAACTTGAACCCGGTAGCCTTCAAGCTTTATGAACACTTGGTGAAGCGCGCTGCTGGCGACGAGACGCTCACGAACCGCATTTTGCGCAGTATGCAGAAGGCTCATTACGATTCCAACAGCTTCGGACACTTCGCCTTGAACTGGCAGGATTATAGCCACTTCACTTCGCCGATCCGCCGTTATGCTGACCTTTGGTGCCATCGTGAACTCGCCCGCAAGGGTAAGGAAATCGACGCCGAACGCGTGAACAGCGTGATTGAAGTCTGCGACTTGATTTCTGCAAACGAAATCAAGAACATGAAGGTGGAACGCATCTCCATCAAGGTGTGCAGCTGCTGGATTTTGAAGAGCCGCATTGGCGACAGTTTCGAAGCAAGCGTTACGGGCATTGAAGAATGGGGCATTTACGTTTCCATCGACGATCCGATTGCCGAAGGTCTTGTGCGCTACCGCGATATCACGGGCGATGACTTCTACGTGTTCAATCCGGACCAGGGTCTTGCATTTGGCAAGCGCAGTGGCCGCACCTTCCGCCGTGGCGACAAAGTGATGGTTCAACTCCTCAGAGTTGACCCATTGCGCGGTCAGGCAGACTTCAGCATCACCGAAAAGCTGAGCCCTGAACCGAAGAAGCGCCGTACCCGCGAAGATACCGAACGCGACATTCGCAATTTCAATGAAAGAGCTGACCGCGCTGCGGCCGCCGAAGCACTCGGCTATGTGAGCCAGCCGGACGAAGACGACGATTACGAACCGGAATACGTTTCTCGCGGTCGCCGTGGACGTCGCGATTTCGACGGTCCGATCTTTGAACGCACCGGTCGCGATTCTCGTGAACGTGGCGGTTTCCGTAAGGGCCGTGACGAATTCGATGAAGGTCGCCGTTCCGACAAGCGTGGGAAACACGGAGGTCGAGACTCCCGTGATTTCGGCGAAGGATTCCATGTAGCCAGCGAACCGCGTGAAGCAAGACGTGGCCGCAGATCTAGCGAAAAAGGTCGCGGACGCAGCAGCCGCGGAGGCCGCAGAGGAAGATAGTTGATGGACGCATGCAATAAAGTCGCCCTCTATGCCAGTTACCAAACCGGTGAAGACCTCCCCGGCTATGTCCGCTTTGCGCTCAAGCATCTCGCCGAGACCGACTTCAAGGTCGTCCTCCTCACGAATCGCCGAACGCTTTCGAGCGACACCTACGATTTTTTAAAGGAAAATCACATCGAGCTTTTCCTCACCGAAAATCGCGGATTTGACTTTGGCATGTGGCGGCGTTATCTGCAATTGCAAGCAAACCGCACAGACGCAGCCGGCAACTACGTTCCCGGCGTCATCACGCGTGATGTGGAACGCTTGCTGCTCATCAACGATTCCATCGTCTATTACCAAAACAAGTTCAAGGAATTCTTTGAACGCGCCGAACAAAGCAACGCCGACGTCGTCTCACTCACAAGCAATGACGAATTTGCCCCGCACCTGCAATCATTCTTCTTGTACATGAAACCCGCCGCTCTCGGCGTGTTCTTCTTGCACATTTTCGAGACACCCGAACAGACCGAATTCTACGATGTCACCCGCAAGCTTGAAGTCGGCTTGAGCGAAAAATTCACCGAAGCCGAAGTCATCATGGAATCGCTCTACCACACGGAACGCCCCGTGTTCTTCGCTTACGACGAGCTCACCCAACAAGGCGCTGGTTTCGTGAAGCGCAAGCTTCTGGAACGCCGTTTCAACTACGAAGAAAAGAAACACTTCGTACGCCACCACGCCTACGACGCACTCAACAAGGACTACACCGCCCTCATTCTAGAAGCCGGGCTAGATGCAGACTTTGACGAGAGTTGGCTCCCGAAAAGCAACGAGACTAAAGTCGAGCGCATCAAGGACTTTATC
Source organism: Fibrobacter succinogenes subsp. succinogenes S85 (assembly GCF_000146505.1). Taxonomy (GTDB): domain Bacteria; phylum Fibrobacterota; class Fibrobacteria; order Fibrobacterales; family Fibrobacteraceae; genus Fibrobacter; species Fibrobacter succinogenes. Next base: position 1,815,935 of record NC_017448.1, read on the forward strand.
TGGGAAAAAGGATTCCAGCTCGTCGGCTTCCCCGCTAAACGCCTACTCGATAAAATCAAGAAATAAAAAAGCAGTTGTTTCCAAAATGGAAACAACCACTCTTCACTTTAACAACATACTTTTTCGCCTTAAAACGGCAAGTCGAATTCTTCCTCTTGAGCGCGTTTTAGCTGATTGCGCAGTTCAGTCGCGAACTTGCGCGGAACAGGCCTCGAAGGCGGAAGTACGTTCACGGAAAGTTCATCAGAAACACAATAATTTACGGCTCCATTTTCCGATACAGAGTAAGTGACGACTTTATAGGAATCGCCCATGCTCAATTCGTTCAAGGCCGCAGCCGATCCATCCTTAGAATTACGAAGTTGCTCACGGACTTTTTCGATTTGCTCTGCAGTTGATGGAGTATTCCACACAATAGCAAGCTCTACGTAATCCCCACGCGTAATCTCCACAATGTCGCCTTGTTTAAAACGAATCGTCTTGGGGTCGCGTCCCTTATAAGGTTCTTTATTGCATACCCTCAACTGTCTCGGGAGATTACTCGGTCCTTCACTTTTTAGCCACAAAGAGCCATCTTCGAGGTAACGCCAGCACGAAACATAGTCGGTAGAATGCATCATAGAACCTATCGGCAATTCCGTCACAAAAAAGCCATAGGCATCATTTGATTTTTTCTTGACAATTTTACGAATACACTTTTCGGCATCCGCCAAAGACTGATAGTACCCCACCTCACTTTCCATCAAATGGAAACAAGGGCAGACAGAGGGGCGAATCGCAAGCTCATCCTTATCGATACTAAAACTCTCTTTTTTGCTAAACATATAGCGAAAAACTCGTAAAACGAACAGATTTGTATTGTTTTCGGACTGTTGCATCGTATTCACCTCTCTTTTTATTCAAAATAACAGGTATAATTTATAAAATCGTACTGACATATAATGACATTTTGAATATATTTTTGCACCTAGCCCCTTTCCACAAAAAGAAGCACATCAATAAAGCAGGTATGGAATGAAGAAATTTGGTTTAACAGCGATTGGTTTTGCTGCTTTTTGGGCATCGTTATGGATGGCGGGCTGTGGCTCTGACGGAAACCCCGCCACCGGCAATGGCGACATTGACCCGAACCAGCCGATTTCTCTTTTCGATACCTTGAGCGTTCCGGGCGCAGCCAACTTGCCTGCTTGCGACGCAAGTCGTGAAGGTCGCGCATTCTTTGTGCAGAACGAGAACTTGCCGCGACTTTGCGTAAAAGGCTCTTGGCGCAGTGCAGCGGACTCCACAGACTTTAGCATCACCTGCAGCGACGGATTTTTGCACGCAGTTGACAAAATTTCGCCAACCGGAACAATCGTCGGTAGCGCAGACACAGTCTTTGTTGAAGGCTTCATTTCGCCGATGACAGGCATTGCGCAAAAAGGGCCGTTCGTCTTTGGCACAAGCGTTACCGTCACCGAAGCGAACAAGGAATTCAACACCGAAACTTACCAAAAAGCAGAAGGCTGCATCCTCACGAATGACGGACGCTATACCTTTAACGAAGTCCACTCAAATTCCAACTGCATGAAAATCAGGGCGACCGGTTTTTACCGCAACGAAGTGACAGGCAGAGTTTCGAACAACCCCATTACACTTGCTGCAAAGACTTGCTCGCCCGAACATGCGAACGTGAACATCCTCACGCACATTACCATCCCGCGCATTGAACAGCTCACGATGAACCACATCGACTTTGCCGAAGCCAAGGCGCAGGCGGAGCGCGAAGCATTTGCCGCATTCGGGATTGACACGGTCATGCTTTATTCGCAGCCGTACTTCACCGACGGACGCACCGACAAGCCCGTTGCCGAAGATTTGAACATGTTCGGGAATAGCGAATACAGTGCCGCACTGTTTGCCATCTCCGCCATGATTCAAGGCGAGCGCAGCGAGAACGACATGATGAATCTTGCGAACAATCTCGCCGAAGACCTCAAGGGCGATGGCATTTGGAACGACCAGAACTGGAAAATTCAAATCGCCGACTGGATTGTAGGTCTCGACACACTCTGGAAATACAACGACATCCGCAACAACGTTTCATCATGGGGCATGAACATTCCGAACTTTGAGCGCTACATGCGCGCGTTTATCCCTATCGCTTACGGTTTTGAGCCATGCACTGACGCCAACGCAGGGCAGGTCACGTACGTCAATCAAGGTCAAAGCGCCCTTTTCGCCAACGACTATGAGCACGCAGACCATTCCAAAGTCCGATTCATTTGCGACGTGAGTTCCAAGGAATGGCGCATTGCACAGCCCATCGAAAAAGACACGGCTGGATTCGGCCCCGGCGAATACGACAAGGAAGTCCGCGAAGGCCGCGTGAATCACGACAACTATTACATCTTCGAGACCGCCACAAACGCATGGCGCGTCGCCACCCCGCAGGAAGCCGACGGATTTACAGACCTCGTTGAAGTTTATGCAAATCTCAAGTCCGATGAAAAAGCGGTCTTCATTATCCGCCACAGCGAACGCACCGATGACACGGGCCCGAACGGCCACTTGACCAGCAACGGAAAAACATACGCCCGCAATTTAGGCACCCGCCTCGCGACGATCGCCAAGGAAGATTTTTACTACGGTTATTCGGGCTACACACGCACGCAAGAAACTTGCGAAGAAATCGCCATTGGCAAAGGTCAAGTCGGTTACACGCTCAACATCCTCCCCTACATGGACGGGGCCTGGTACATTAAGGACGAAGCCACCGCCAACAACTATATCAACGCCGAAGGCGGCTGGGTTGTATTTTCCAAGTACGGTTTTACAGGAGCCTATCCGGACGCATTCTACGATTTAGAAACTCGCAGCGAAGAACTCCTGAAGAACAACATCCTCGCAAACCTCCCGGCCATGAAACGCGTCAGTGTCATGTGTACGCACGATTACCTCGTCGTGCCGCTCCTCGCCTATACCACCAACGGCCACGCAAACGTGCGCTATTACGAAAAATGGCGCTGGGTCAATTACCTCTCGGGCGTTGCAATGATTATCTCCGCTGACGGTTCCGTGCGTTACGTCCCCGTCAAGGGACTTGAATCCGGTACGATGTAAAAATTACTCTTCGCGTTCCAGGATAATCAGCGCGCGATCTTGCGTGCTGTTCGGAATCGTGTAGAAGTGCTTCCCGACAAACTTGTAGCCGAAATCTTCAGGATAGAACGTCTTGAGTTCATCGGCAACAGCAGGGCCTTTCATAAAGTAAACGCGGCCACCCACCTTGAGGGAATTCGCAATGCGCGGGAGAGTCTTTTCCATGAGCTCAAAAGCGCGGCTAATCACGCCATCGACAGGGATGGTCATGCTGCGGCTCGTGACCTTATGGCCGAACACGTCAATCCCCTTGAGGCCCATCTTCTCAATGACCATGTTCAAAAAGTTGATGCGGTTCGGGCGCGGTTCGCACAACGTCAGGCGAATGGACGGGTTCACAATCTTGAGCGGGATTCCCGGGAATCCTGCACCACTGCCGACATCAATCATGCGAGCAGGCCACTTCGGCACATAAGCGTTGATGAGCGTGCAGTCGGCATAATGGCGTTCCACCATCGTCTCAAAAGCGTTGAGGCGAGTCAAATCCTGGTCGTCATTGTTCGCACGGAGCAACTGGTGAAATTCCCAAATCTGCTTCAAGGTATCCTGCTGGAGTTCCACACCGTAGTAATGCAACAGCTTGTCAAGCCCTGCAAGAGAGGGCGTCACGCGCTTACCGTTAAAAAGCGGAAACTCCGTACGCGGAGCCTTCATGTGAGGGATAAAATCCTTGCCAAGCGCACTTGCGCCACTGCGGGGTTTGGAATTTTTTGACCAAGATGAATTTGCCATACCCCAAAAGTTAGAAAAGTTTTTCAAAGATTTTTTAGTCCAAAAGGGTCTCTCGCGCGTGTATATATAATGGAGGAACCCCTTGATTAAAAAACTTTTTATTTTCGCCCTCGCCCTTTTCGCATCAACCGCAATCCAGGCTCAAGAAACCACAACAGCCCCATTCAGCAACGCCCAGGTTTTCGAATGGTGGGATGACGGCATCATCACGCCCGAAGAAGCCGATGAAATTTTCACAAGACTTGAAGAAGAAAACTACGATGAAGCCTGCCTGCTTGCCGAAGTCTACGCCCAGGAACCATGCACAAAGCAAGCGCCCTCCAAGTCGGCGGCACAATCCAATGCTCAGAAAACGCCGAGCATCATCCCGCATGGACACCTCACATGGAAAGGCCAGTACGATTCCGACGGACACCTCAAAAAGCACCGAGAGGAACTGCAAATCCAATTCTACTACTTTAAACTGCGCCTCGGTTCGCAAGAACTGCTTTCCTACCGCCGCGACAATATTGAAGCGCATTTTGGGCAAGTTTCTACGCAAGAGCTCCACAGCCATATCCCGCTAGACACCTTGTGGGGCGCAGCCTTCCTCTACCCCATCGGCAAATTCCGGCTCGGCGCACTCCTTGACACAAGCAAGACGTTCCATGCTCAGTTGACCTTTCGCGCCGACCGCTCCAACGAAATCGGGGCCACATTTTGGAAATTCCCAGACGCCACCGCCCTAGCACTACAAGCCCGCACAACACTCGGACTAATCTCCGCATGGTACCAGTTCGGGCAAGACCGCCCCCTCGTCAAGATCCAGCTTCAAAGCGAAAAGAAAAATCTCTCATGGAAAACGACAGCGTACCTCCACGGCGACAGCTTACCGCAAGGCATCAACTTGAGCAAGGGCATCACCGAAAACTGGCTTTGGGCATCGCAGACCATTACCGCCAAATGGCCCGAAGCATTCAACACAACGTTCTCCGCCAAAACGAGAATCCTCAGCCCCATCGCATCGGACTCCGTAAGCGCCCGATTCAAGATTTCGCTCGAATCCGGTCCCGAACGTTTCCGCCCCAGTTTCAGCGTGACCTGCACCGAAGCAAGCGACAACTGCAACCGTACCGAATGGAACGGCGCACTCCAATCCACTTGGAAACCCCTAACGTTCCAAGCTAGCGCCAAACTCATCCACGCAGGCGATACCAAGCCACCCAGGCTCGAACTCGGCGTGACCTACCGCACAAATCTCGCCACCGCCAAATTGACCATCGCATTCCCCGAAACCGCCCCCACGAAAGGCATGTCCGTCCAAAACGAAGTCAAAATTGACAACGACAGGCTGAGCGGCAATTTTGTTTTTGCCTTTAAAAAGACCAAAACCAAAGAATTCCACCCAAACTACGCCCACATTCAGTTTTCACTCAAATTTTGAGACATTTTACCCCAATACGTCCCTTGTATACAAGCGTGGATACATTTGTAACCACAAATTTTTGGAATATTCTAATCTATTCGCTGTAAGAAATCTATTATTAATAATACCCAAACACTCTCAGACTCCTTTAGGTTACCTCCTTTGCCTGAAGGAGTCCTTTTTTTTATCTTAGGGATATGTTCTACATTACCGCAATTATCGGATCTATTGTCTTTTTGCCCTCCATCGCATTGAACATCGCCCTTGCGCTCGGAGCGCCGCTTGGCATGTACGCCATGAATGGTCGCCACAAGGTCGTGCCACAGGAAGTCCGCAAGGCATTCGTGTTGCCAATTATCATGCAATTTGTGGCCCTTTTTACGATTCTGAGCGCTGGACACGTGCTCCCGGAGACGATTCCGTTCGGCATTGTACGCATTCTCGCCTTTTTCTACGCTGTTTACCTGACGTTCTACACGGCAACAGTATTCTTTAGCTTAAGCGCACCGGAACGCCATGTGATGGGACCGCTAGCCATCGCCTCGACCATCTGTTTCTGGATCGTTGCGGTAGGGACTGTTTAGACGAGAGACGAAAGACGAAAGACGAAAGTCAAGAGACGAGAGACGAAAGGCGATAGAGACATGGAAACGGCTGCACCAAAACACAATTACCAGGTAGACCTGGACCGCATCATACGCAGGCTTGAGCGCACGGGTGAAGTGCCGACGCTTCTGTTGCACGCCTGTTGCGCGCCGTGCAGCAGCTACACAATTGAATACCTTTCGCAGTACTTCAAGATTACGCTTTTCTATTACAACCCGAACATCGCCCCCACCGAAGAATACCAGCATCGCGTAAACGAAATCAAGCGCTTTGTCGCCGAATTTAAGACAAAGTACCCAGTTACGCTCGTCGAGGGCGAATACGACCCGAAAAAGTTTTACGATGTCGCCCGCGGGCTTGAAAAGGAACCCGAAGGCGGCAAACGCTGCCGCAAGTGCTTTGAGCTCCGCCTTGCCGAATCGGCGAGACTCGCCAAAGAACTGAACTGCGACTACTTCACGACGACGCTCACCATTAGCCCGATGAAGGACGCCCAAGTACTCAACGAGGTCGTGCAGGAACAGTGCGATATCTACGGCATCAAGCGACTTCCGAGCGATTTCAAGAAGAAAGGCGGCTACAAGCGTTCCATCCAGCTATCGCACGAATACAACCTCTACCGCCAGAATTTCTGCGGATGCGTCTACTCCATGCGCGAAGCTGAGGAACGCGAAGCGAAAAAAGAGCGTGACATTTAAGGCGTTATTATATATACTTTTATAGAATGCACAGAATATGGATATACGCAACGGCTGTATTGGGGGGTATCGTCGCAAACGCATGTAGCGGCGAATCCTCGATTGCACCCGAAAAAAGCGAATCCAGCGCTATCGAAATCATCGATATAACCGACAGATCCTCTTCCAGCGAACAATCATCAAGCTCGTTTTCCCGGCCGACAAAAACCACGCTCTTTTTTTCAAACAAGGTTGAAATAAAGTCATCATCAAGCAAGGTCGCCGAATCTTCGAGCAGTTCCAAGCCCGCACCCAAATCTTCCAGCTCTAGCGCCAAGTCATCTAGCTCGGAGCCGCCCGCCAGTTCCGCGAGCGAAGAATCCAGCTCCAGCGCACCAAAGTCCAGCGCCTCGCTCCGCTTTTACGATTGTGAACAATACGATTGTGTCACCATGGAATATCTGAATCCAGATGTTTCATACGGCGAAATGCTCGACAAGCGCGACAACCAAGTTTACCGCACCCTCGTCATCAGTAACCATGTGTGGACCGCACAAAACATGAACTATGAAATCGAGAGCGATGAGAACGACGAAATAAACAGCTGGTGCTACGACAACGAACCTGAAAACTGTAAAAGATTTGGAAGGCTCTACACTTGGGAAGCGGCAAAAAAAGTTTGTCCTGAAGGTTGGCATTTACCCACCGAAGATGAATGGCAGGAACTCATCGCAGAGCACTCTTGCGATATTGTGAGAAAAGACGGAAATCCACCCGTATATCGTTGCGCAGGGACAACACTGAAAGCAATTGACAGCTGGGGAAACGGCCTTGAAAACACAAACGAATACGGATTTTCTATCGTTGCCGCAGGGATCGTAAACTCAGAGACCTTCATGAACAAGGGTATAACGGGCTACCTGTGGGCCTCAACATCACAATATGAATCACTCGCAACCCTAGTCATATTTGAATATAACGAAGATTACACAAGATTCGTATTGACAAAACCAAACTCCGGGCTATCCGTCCGTTGCGTCAAAGGGGCCGCCGAGTAAGACGAAAATAAATTTCGCCCGCACTCGCGTTTTCTATCTTTAGGTTTATAAACTTTTTAACCCCATAAGTTCCATTATGTACGATCCTCGATTTTTACCCATTTGCAAAGAAGACCTGGACGAACTCGGTTGGGATTACGTTGACGTGATCATCATCAGCGCCGACGCTTACGTGGACCACCCTTGCTTTGGGCATGCGGTTGTCGGACGACTTTTGGAACATGAGGGTTTGCGCGTAGCAATTTTGCCGCAGCCGAACTGGCGCGATGACTTGCGCGATTTTAAGAAGCTTGGCACTCCGAGACTTTTCTTTGCTATTTCGAGCGGCATGGATTCCATGGTGAACCACTACACCGCCGCAAAGCGCCTCCGCAGTGACGACGCCTTTACGCCAGGGAACAAGGCTGGATTCCGCCCGGATTACGCGACATACACATACGCAAAAATTTTGAAGAAGCTCTACCCCGATGTACCGCTGCTCATTGGCGGACTCGAATCGAGCTTGCGCCGCGTGACGCATTACGACTACTGGAGCAACAAACTCAAACCGAGCATTCTGTTCGATACGCAGGCCGACATTCTCGTTTACGGCATGGGCGAAAAGCCGCTGAAAGAAATCGTTCGTTTGCTCAAAAAAGGCGTTCCGTTCTCGAGCCTGAATTCCGTTCCGCAGACAGCCTACTTGGCGCCCAAGGGGAGCGTTCCGAAGAACAGTAAGTGGGAAGACTTGCGACTCTACAGCTACGAAGAATGTCTGGAAAGCAAGAGGAACCAAATTGAGAACTGTCGCCGGGTGGATATCGAATGCAACAAGTGGTTCCAGCACCGCATTCTGCAAGATGTCGCGGAACAGACCGTGGTGATTAACCCCGCGTACCCGCCGATGGAATACGGCGAACTCGACGAAAGCTTTGAATACCCCTACGCCCGCGAACCGCACCCGCGCTACAAAAAACGCGGCAACATTCCGGCGTTCGACATGATCAAGTTCAGCATCAACACGCACCGCGGCTGTTTTGGCGGTTGCAGTTTTTGCGCCATCAACGCACACCAGGGCAAATTCATCGCAAGCCGTAGCCGCGAAAGCATTCTGCGCGAAGTCGAAATTGTCACCAACATGGAAGGCTTTGCCGGCACGATTACAGACCTTGGCGGCCCGAGCGCAAACATGTACAACATGCGTGGCCGCGATCCGAGCCGTTGCCAAAAATGCGCCCGTGCAAGTTGCCTCACGCCCAAGATTTGCGACAACATGGACACACATCACGCCGAAATCTTGAGCCTTTATCGCGAAGTGCGCAACCATCCGAAAGTGAAGCACCTGTTCATCGGAAGTGGTGTGCGTTACGACATGCTCTTGCAGGAGACGGATGATGAAGAACTCCGCAAGGACCATGAAGAATACGCCCGCGAACTCATCGACTACCATGTGAGCGGCCGATTGAAAGTGGCCCCCGAGCACACCAGCGACGCCGTCTTGAAATTAATGCGCAAGCCGAGCTTTACGCTGTTTCACAAGTTCAAGGAATTCTTTGACGACGAATGCAAACGCATCGGCAAAAAGCAACAGCTGATTCCGTACTTTATCAGTAGCCATCCGGGATGCACCGAAGCCGACATGGCTGAACTTGCGCTCGAAACGAAGCAATTGGGTTTCCAGTTGGAACAAGTGCAAGACTTTACGCCAACGCCGATGACTATCGCCACCGAGATGTTCTACGCCGAAATGACGCCGGACGGAAAACCGCTCTTTGTCGCGAAAACGCCTGAAGAAAAAGCAAACCAGAAGCAGTTCTTCTTCTGGTACATTCCAGCGAACCGCCCGCACTTGCGAGAAGTCTTGGAACGCCTCAAGATGGGTAAGGTCAGCCGCTTGCTGCTGAGCCGCACGGCAATGGCCGAAGGCAAGGAATACTTCCCGAGCAAGGAACGCGAAGAAAACGAAGACTTCCGCAATCGCGAAATGCAAAAGCGCGACGAACGCACAAACGCATTACGCCCGAAAAAAGAGAAAGTCAAGAACCGCTGGCGCGATGACGGGTACGAACCGCGTGAAAATCGCTTTGGCGAGAATCGCGACCGTTTTGAACGCGAGGGAGAACGTCGCGGATTCCACAGCGAGCGCAGATTTGATGATCGCAGAGATTTTGACCGTCGCGGGAATCAGCAGAACGCGCCATTCCGCGAACACCGCAATGTTGAAGACAAGAACCGTTTCAACAGCGGTGAGATAAACCTCGCGAGCCGCCGCACCCACGGCAAAGGCTTCAAAAAGCCAACGTTCAAAAAGCCATAGAAAATGAAACTTCTTCTCATTTACTTCTTTGTTCTCGGTTTTATCTGCATCCGAGACTTGTTCAAAGTCAAAAATTTTGACGATTACGTTGTTGCAGGTCGCAAGCAAAGTTCCCCGTTTGTATTCATGAGCCTCATGGCAACCGTCCTTGGGGCATCCGCAACGGTGGGCATTGCCGCACGTGCCGAGAGCATCGGCTTTGCCGCCTTCTGGTGGCTCGCCGTTGGAGCGATTGGGTTCTGGTTTCAAGCCGCATTTTTGAGCAAGCCCGTTCACGATCTGGACGTGCGAACGCTTCCCGAAATTGCAGAAAAGACAGTCGGAAAAACAGGTCGAAAGCTCGTCGCTCTAATCATAGCCGTTTCTTGGATCGGAATCATCGCCGCACAATTTGCGGCCGTCGCAGGATTTATCGGGCTTGTGCTCGGTCACGAGGCCGGGACGCAATCCGTACTAATTACCGCTGTGATCGTCATTGTCTACACGCTATTGGGCGGGCAGCTTTCTGTCGTCCGTACCGACGCTTTGCAATTTGGAATTTTGACACTCGGATTTTTCGCCGCCGCCATTTATCTGTTCGGCGGATTCTCGGGCGCCGAAAATGCAGCACTCCAAGCCGCTGGCAATCTCGCCGCCAGCAGTTCGACCGTCAATAGCGCGGGACTCGCGACTTTCGGCAGCTTCAATCTTTTGAACGAGAAATTTGGCACCAGCGATTTAGCCATCATGCTATTCACTATCGGCGGCGCTTATTTCCTTGGTCCCGATGTTATTTCTAGAAACCTCGTCGCCAAAGACGCAACATCGGCACGCAAAGCCGTTGTTGCCGGCAGTTTTGCCATACTCGCCTTTAGCGTGATCATCGTTTTGCTCGGCATGTGGGCCGCCACTTACACCCCTGCTACAGCAGGCTCCGCCACGAATCCGCTGTTCCGCCTCGCCTCCGGCGTGCTCCCACTCCCGCTTGCCGCCCTCCTTTCCGTCGGGCTTTTGTCAGCACTCCTTTCATCGGCAGATACATGCCTTATCAATTCCGCCGCCATTTTCGGAAGCGACATTCTGAACACGCGCCGCATTTCCGTCGTGCGTATTTCTGTCGTTGTCATCGGCATTATCGCCACCTACCTTGCACTCCAAGGGAAAGACATCATCGGGCTTTTGACGATGGCCTACTCCGTTTACACGCCGGGTATCGTCGCCCCGCTCGCGGTCGCCATCATCGCGCACAAAAGATTCAAAGTCAAGAAAACGCTCTGGTACGCAGGCGTGATTATCGGCGGGCTCTTCGGACTCATTCCCGCAATTCTCGCCTCCACCGCAAAAATCCAAAGCCCCGCTTACTTGCCGCTTGTCGGGATTGCGATATCGCTTGCGTTTGCATTGGCAAGCTTGAGAAAGAAATAATAGAAAAAGTCGCGAGGCATTCCCGCGACTTTTTAATTGTAAATCAGACTAACAGAAACTAATCTTTCATCTGAAGATGCGCAGCACCGTTCTTTTGACTAATAGATGAAAAGCATCTCGCGATACTTCGGCAGCGGCCAAAGTTCGTTCGGCACAATCTTTTCGAGGCCATCCACTTCCTTGCGGAGAGTGGCAATCGCATCGACAATGCCTTCGTGGAGTCCACCGAGCGCCTTTTCCATCACGTCAATTGCGGCGAGCAAGCGGTTCATGCCTTCGCCGAGCGACTTGGCGTAACCGTCAAGCCCCGGGAAACCCTGGTTGAGAGCCATTTCGTTTGTCTTGAGCGCCTTGGAGTAAGCCTCGACAACAGCCGGCATAATGATGTTCTTCGCCATGTCACGAGCGATTTCGCCTTCGATGTGGATGCGTTTGTGGTAATCTTCCACATTCACTTCGTAACGGGAAACCATTTCGGCACGGTTCATCACGCCATACTTTTCAAAGAGCGCAATGTTTTCATCCTTCGTCAATGCTTTGAGTGCTTCCATAGAAGTGCGGATGTTTGGGAGGCCGCGCTTTTCCGCTTCCTTCACCCATTCTTCAGTGTAGCCGTTGCCATTGTAAAGAATGCGCTTGTGTTCCTTCACAATCTTCTGCAAAATCTTTTGCAGGCCCGTGTGGAAGTTCTTGTCATCAAGCTTTTCAAGCTGTTCAGAGATCATGTCAAAAGCTTCAGCGACAATCGTATTCAAGACAACGTTCGGTTCAGAGCAGCTCTGGCTAGAACCCGGTGCACGGAATTCAAACTTGTTGCCCGTAAATGCAAACGGCGAAGTTCTGTTGCGGTCCGTGGCGTCACGCGGGAGTGGCGGGAGCGTATCAGAGCCAAGCTTCATGGCTCCCGCTTGCTTGCTGGACTTCGGCACGCCTTGTTCAAGCTGTTCAATCACGTCCGTGAGCTGATCGCCGAGGTAAATGGAGATGATTGCTGGAGGAGCTTCGTGAGCGCCGAGACGATGATCGTTACCAGCACCTGCGCAAGTCATGCGGAGCAAATCAGCATGCGTATCGACGGCATACATGATGGCGCAAATGGCAGTGAGGAACACGGCATTCTGATGCGGGTCCTTACCCGGATTGAGCAAATTACCCTTGCCGTAAGAAAGGCTCCAGTTGTTGTGCTTGCCAGAACCATTCACGCCTGCAAACGGCTTTTCGTGCAACAAGCAAACGAGACCGTAGCGGTCCGCCACATTGCGGAGCGTTTCCATCACAAGCATGTTGTGGTCGCAAGCAAGGTTCACTTCTTCAAAGAGCGGAGCAAGTTCGAACTGGGCCGGAGCCACTTCGTTGTGACGAGTCTTTGCCGGGATACCAAGCTTCCACAGTTCCTTTTCCACATCGTTCATAAAGTTCAAGATGCGGCTCGGGATGCTGCCAAAGTAATGGTCATTCATTTGTTGGTGCTTTGCAGGAGTAGCACCGAAAATCGTACGACCGGCCTGATACAGGTCCGGGCGTTGCAGATAAAATCTCTTGTCGATGAGGAAGTATTCCTGTTCGGCGCCGAGCGTAACAGTCGTCTTCTTCGGACCGGCCTTGAAGCAAGTCATGAGGCGGCGAGTCGACTTGGAAAGCGCTTGCAAGCTGCGGAGGAGCGGCGTCTTCTTGTCGAGAGCTTCACCGGTGTAGCTGCAGAATGCAGTCGGGATGCAGAGCGTAGCACCATTGCCGTGACGCTTGATGAAAGCCGGAGAAGTCGGGTCCCAAGCGGTATAGCCGCGGGCCTCAAACGTGGAGCGCAAGCCACCACTCGGGAAGCTCGAAGCGTCCGGTTCGCCCACAATCAAATTCTTACCGCTGAAAGCCATAATGGCCTTGCCACCAGACGGTTCAATAAAACTGTCGTGTTTTTCGGCCGTCGAACCCGTCAAAGGCTGGAACCAATGCGTAAAGTGTGTTGCACCGCGATCCATTGCCCAGCGCTTCATGGCGTGAGCGACATCGCCTGCGATGCTCGGATCAAGAGCCACGCCCTCATCGATCGTTGCGAGCAACTTTTCGCAAATATCCTTCGGGAGGTAGGTGCGCATGGCATCGGCATTGAAAACGTCTTCGCCATAGAAATTGACATTTGCCGGAGCGGCAGGCATCACAGCACTCACCGGAGCAGTTGCGATATCGTAGATGGCCTTATTACGACTATTGTTCATTTTTCACCAGTCTTTTTATTGGTTTATCTCTGTTTGCATCAAAATTAGCAACGAAAATTGCGCTTTGCACCGTACAAAATCGCCTATTTTTTGCGCTTTTCATTACATTTTTGTAAAATTATATCACTTTATTACATTTTTGTAATACAAGAACGTTATTTATTACTATATTAAACACGTTCATCTCTCCTAGAGCTGCGTCGGGCTGCCGAAGGCCCGGCGCAGCAACAGAGTTCCCCAAAACGCAAAATGGATATCGAAGCTCTTGAAAACACGACTTTCGCGGCCATCGTCGAGAAAATCCAAAAGGTTCGCAAGCGTGGCGAACTTTTAGAGAGCATCCACGGGATTTTAAAGAAAAACTTCGAAACCGTCGAAGCGGAACACCAAATTGAATGCCAAAAAATCCGCAACGTCATTGAAGGTATTCCAGGCGAACTCATCGGTAACACGCGCGAAATGCGCGAAGTGAGCAAGCTCGTCCGCCAAATCGCCCCCACCGCTGCAACAGTCCTCATCCGCGGCAAGGCAGGCACCGGCAAGGAATACGTCGCAAGGAGCATTCACGAGCTTTCGGAACGCAAAGATTCCCCGTTCGTAGCGCTAAACTGCGATGCCCTCACCGAGGGCGCGAACTCTTTTGAAAGCGAACTTTTCGGCTTTGAACGCGGGGCTTTCACAGGCGCCACCAACCGCCACATCGGCAAGGCCGAACAAGCTAACGGCGGCACGCTCTTTCTAGACGAAGTCGCCGACTTGCCGCTCCCCGCGCAAATCAAGCTATTGCAATTTATTCAGGAACAAAGTTTCAAGCGCCTCGGCAGTAACATCGAGCAGCGCTGCAACGTGCGCCTTATCGCAAGCACAGGCAAAAATCTCGAAGCCATGATGCAGCACGGCACGTTCCGCGAAGACCTTTACTACCGTCTAAACATTTTCCAGATTTCGCTCCCCGAGCTTATCCAGCGCAAGACGGACATTTTGCTTTTAGCAGACCATTTCATCGAAAAGATGAATTACAAATACGGCAAGAAAATTTTGCGATTAAGCTCACCCGCCATTGACATGCTCATGAGCTACCACTGGCCCGGTAACGTGCGCGAACTTGAAAACTGCATTGAACACGCATGCCTTGCCACAACCGATGTCTGCATCAACGCCTACGACTTGCCGCCCACGCTGCAAACAGACGTCACATCAGGAACGTCCGTGCTCCCCGAAGGGAATAGTCCGCTATCTACGCTGATGGACAGCTACGAACGAGAAATTTTAAGCGAAGCGCTCCGCCGTCATGACGGCAACATGAGCGCCGCCGGGCGCGACCTTTCCGTGAGTCCGCGCATGATGCTATACAAAATAAGGCGGCTAGGAATAGCCGCCTCGAATTAGCCCCTCGATCAGGTCGAGGATGACAAAAAGTCATTCCCGCGTAAGCGGGAATCCATTATTTCTCGTTACTTATCTCACGATTGTGACACTGTAGACCGGGAGCATATCCTTCGGAGCTTCAATCTTATTCAGCTTGCCATCTTCGTATGCATAAAGCGCAGCCTTGGAGCCACGATCACCGATGTAGAGCACACCAGTAGCTTCATCATAAGCAAGACTTTCAACGTCATCCACGCCAGAAATCTTTTTCACAGACTTTTCAGCAAGATCAACTTCAGCAAGAGACACACTACCCCACTGTTCAATCACAGGAGCATAGGCAATGCCATCTGCAAGAACGATCGTATTCCAGACGCCGCCACCCAACTTCTTGCCATCAACAACCATCGAGGAACTCTTCTTAGCAAAGTCAACAACTTCAATACCACGAGTATCATCGGCATCCATATGATAGGTTTCAAGATTCCATTCACCAGCGGTTGCCACATAAAGCTTACCCTTGGTAAAGCCCATTGCCATCGGATTTTTCTTCGCAAGTCTAATTGTATCCAGCAAATCGCCATTATCAAGCTTATACATAGCAAGGAGAGCCGGAACCTTAAAATTATAATTTTCAGAACGGCCAAAGAGTGCGAACAAGGTATCGCCACTCACTTCAAGATCCACAAGATTCGGGGACAAAGCTTCGCCCTGGCAGAACTTATCCGTATTAATAGTCTTGGTAATTTCTCCATTCTTTACGGATACCTTTACAATTTTAGCGACATTTTCATACGAGACCCAAACTTCATCTTTATTGGCCTTTACAAGGTCGCTCGGGTTGGCTTCTTTATCCAATTTTTTTTGCCATTTTGCCTTATTTTCAGAAACATCAACAAGCGTAAGGTTGTCCTTACCCTTTCTTTCAAGGACGAAAAGATTACCATCAAGGCCAATTATCTTGGTATCTTGATAGAATTCAAGAGACGTTCCGGACAATTTGTCGTCATCCACTCCATAGAGTTCGCCAACGTCACCCGCATATGCATCAGACGCAAATGCATAAACAGAACCCGGCTTAAGCGGTTCATCATCAGCAGAAGTGGAGTTGTCCGAGCAAGCCGTCATGTAGAGGGCAAGGGACGATGCCGTTGCAAGCATGAGGAATTTTTTCATAGTGGTTCCTTTTTATGTTTTTCGCAGACGATGTGAATTACAGATTTTGCAAGTCCCATTCTGCGCGGGGTTTAGAACCCCTGTGTTAATGTTAATTTGTACTCTCGCCCCGGTGTCGGGAATGATATATAGGGATTTCTATAAGTTTCATCCGTCAAGTTCCTGAGCGCAAAAACAAGTCGAGTTTTCGTAAAAGGTGTATAGCCCAAAGCAAAGTGGTGTAAATCTACAGCAGGCTGTTTTATGCGATTTGCACGGTCATCAAAGATGTCGGTACGATATTCCGAAGTCCATGTCAAATCAAGATGGAACGGCAAATCAAATCGAGCCTCCGCATAATACGAACGCGCAGGTTCATTCGGGAGTTGTTTGCCATAGTAATACTTTTCATCGCTACGATCTTCAGCATCTTGGAATGTCGCACGTAAAACCACGGAAAGCCATTTTTTCGGCCTACTTTCGAGTTCCGCTTCAAGCCCACGAATATGCGCTTCTCCAACATTCTTCGGTTTTGAAATACCTGCACTCACCAACCAATAAATTCCATTATCCAAATCGGTTTCAAAATACGTTGCGCGAATTGCGGTATTGCTTTTGGGAATCATATAATAGCCACCGACTTCAAAACGCAACGCCGATTCATCCTTCAAATCAGGATTTGAGAGCATTCCTGGATAAACACCATAAAGCTCCATCAATTGTGGCGTACGAACAAATCGTCCAAAACTCAAGTTGCCACCGAACCGAGAATTCGGTGCATCATAGCGCACAAAGCCTCGTCCAGACCACGAAACATTACGGTCTTTCGCTGTTTTCAGCACAACTGATGTCGTAGGCTGAACAAATTTTCCACCATGAATATCATCCTTGACAATTAACGCCGAAGCTTCACCGCCTACAGAAAGGTTTCGAACAACATCATAAGAAACATCACCAGAGATATTCGTCGCAACACGCATCAAGTTCCATTTACTCGACGACGTCCCCCGCTTTTCATAATAGGACGCATCCAAGGATAAACGCAAATTCGCTTCTAGCCGTTCTCCCAAACAACTGGCAACGATTTCAGGGGCGAGGCTATAACCCGCAGCACCATATTCCTGCATTCCAGACATCGTATAGCCCAGATGATCCAATGGATAATACGAATGCGAAGTCGCCTTTTCATACTTTCCCGTCAGCGAAAGTTCCAACCAAAGCCAACCGAGCAACTGCGGAAGTTCTGCACGATACGTCGTCTGTACAAACTCGCCCTTGTAGCCCGCCACAGACGTTTGGTCGTCATCGCGTCCTGGGTTACCGCCTTCAGAACGGCTAAAGTTAAAATTCAAAGTCGAAAACACACCATTCGCATGCAAGACGCGAACTTTGGCAAGCCCAGAATATTCCGTAAATTCAGCGTTCCTGCGCGTATCCGTAAAATCGTCATCGGGATTGTACGGCGTTCCGTTCTGGCTATCAAATTCGTAATCGTTATCGCTATGCCGCGCCGACAAAGACGCACTCACCGAGGCGCTATCCGTCAAGCGGGAGAGCTACTGCGTCGAAGCCTCCCACGTGTTGTGGCTGCCGTAACTTAAAAGCACGCGTCCCGACTTTTTCTCTTCAGGCTTGAGGGCTACTTCGGCAGGTTTCGAACCTTTCGTGATAAAGTTGATGGCACCGCCAATACCGCGACCGCCAAACTTTGCCGGCACACGGTCCTTATAGACTTCAATCTTTTCAATCTGATTCAAGTCAATCGTTCCAAAATCAACCGCACCGCCCGACGCATCATTCAGCGGAATGCCATCCATGCAAACGACAATGTTCTTTGCCGAGACTCCGCGGATGCTCACGGTCTGGAAACTACCGACACCGCCTTGGCGCGTGTACTGCACGCCCGGCAAAGACGCCAAGACTTCAGCCGCCGAAAGCGAACGACCTTCCCACGCTTCGGGTAAAACTTCAGCATAGCTCGAAGACGCCTGCAAAGGCTTTTCAACACTCGTCGTCTCGTAAACGGAGGACTCGCCTAAATCTTGGATAAACTCCTCGGAAAAACTAGAAACGCTCGCAAGCAGTACGGCCGCGCACACGCGAACGCCCAAGAGACTGCCAGAACGACTGCACGCAGTCAAACACCCACGCAAACGCGTGGCTATGCAAAGCGATGTCTTTCGCACCGTTTAACAACCCGTGGCGCAAAGCGCCCGTTGTGCCTTACAGTTCTTCTGACTCGGGGATCACTCTACTTCCAGCCCCTTCACACCCGCCTTGCGGCAAGCATTGGTTTATGCTGGTTTCGTCCTCCCTTACAGCGGCGAGACCGTTCCCGGCTTTCACGGGATTCTCTTATATCGCATCGTTGGTGATACGATACAGCGTTTTACCGCATAAGGCATTACCTATGTAAAAATATAGTAAACATATGGGAATTTCAACCCCTCCCGCCTAATTTTGTCACTTCCGAGGTTTCCATTCCGCAAGGACCATGCCCGCAACAATGGCAACAGCCCCCGCAATCGCGACCGACGTGATGCGTTCCCCAAGAGCAATCACCGCTGTAATAATCGTCACCAGCGGAATTGCGTATATATAATTGCTAGCCAAAACCGTTCCGAGTTGTTTCAACACCTTATTCCAGATGAGGTACCCAAACATCGACGAAAACACCGTAAGGCAAAGGAAGTTGAGCGACACAACCGGCTCCGCAAAGTTCTGCCACGGGACTCCGAGGAACCGCCCCGCCCCCGCCTCGTTTGGAGCAATCGCGGTTTCTCCAAGCATAATGATTATTGACGAAAGCGCTCCATAGAAAAACATCTTACGCGTTATAAACAACGTAGAGTATTTATAATTGAGCGGCCGTACAATCAAGGAATAAATAGCCCACATACACGACGAGCCAAACGCAAGCAAGTCGCCCACCGGCGAAAGCTTTAGAATAAACTTTTCATTCAGCACCACAAGCACCATGCCGATAAACGTAATCACACACCCGAAAATCTGCCGTTTGACTAGACGCTCACTCTTATAGATGAGGCCGCCAAAAATCATAATCAATAGCGGATTCGTGCAGACAATCAACGAGACATTGCTCGACGGCGAAATCGAAAGCGCCGTATTTTCCGCCCAAAAGTAAAGCGTGCAACCCGTGAGCCCACACAAGCACAAAATCAGTTCGTGTTTCCAGTTTTCGCAACGGAATTGTTTATGAGTCATCGCTAGCAGCAACAAGTACGTCACCGTAAAACGCAACGTGAAAATCTGCACCGCCGAGAAGCCGTGATTCAAGAGCACCTTCGTGCTCACAAAACTCGTGCCCCAAAACGCAATCGTCCCAATCGCAAGGACATGCCAAAGCGCAAGACCGCGCGAAGCGTTTGCAGAAGATTCAAAATCTTTAATCGGAGCCGGTTTCATCAACCGCAAAGATAGTTTTTTTCTAAAGCCGTCAATCTATAACGGTTGGTTCCCCATATCGCACAGGTTCCACACGATTTACATCTTTATTCGATAAAAGACAATCAATCGTTTCTCTCGTAGCTGTGCTAAGAATGACTGATCGATCCAATGCGGCATCCTCGCCTTTGCAAGTTTTCACAATTTCTTTGCAAGCATCCATTGGGACATCTTCCCAGCAGCCGACAACAATTTCAAAAGACACATCTTCAAAAACCCAATGCGCCCCCGTGTAATCAAATTCCAGCTTTGTCGTATCATCAACACTGAACGTGTTATAAAACCCTACAATCAAGGAATCCATGGTGGCCTTTTGAATATCGCGAGCCCCCTTCATAAAGCAAATGCCCATGTCCAAACTTTCGGTATGGAGAGCAGAACAGCTTAGCGTTTCTACTCCGAAAGCTTCAAGAGATGCTCTTGCTTCTTTGTTCAACGAATAATCCGTAATAAGCCAAAAACGCCCTGCGGCTTGCGTCATAAGGGAATCATCGCCAAATCTTTTGACCACCGTTTTCTGATCTCGGGATTCCCAGACAATGCCTTCCGCCACCGTTTCATCCGCATCAAATGAGTTGTAGAATTCGTTAATCCGTGAATCGATAGCACTCTTCTGGACATCTTTTTCCGCCTTCATAAGGCAAAGACACATGTACCCCAAATCATCTCGGGAGGGACCATTATAGTCATACAGATAATACCGATAGCCTTCATAGCAACGTTGTCTGTAAATTCCAATATTTTCAAGGGATTCTGTTTCTTTTTGGTTTAGGGGATCCCTCATCACAAGCCAAAAACGCCCCGCGGTCTGAGTTTTAACAGAATCGATGTCAGACTTTTGGACAGCTGTTTTCTTGTCACCATTTCGAAAAACAATTCCTTCAAAACGAGATACCGAAGAAGATGAAACCGCAGTACTAGACGTAGCCTCAACCTCGCTACTTGAAGAAATCAAGTTTTCAGACGACAACGCATCACCCGAAGAAACCACACTGTTCCCAGACATTTCGCTAGACGATTCGTTAAACGTTTCACTGCTAGAGAAAATCGCAACAAAAGCATCATTTATCGCAGCGGATTCGTCACTACATGCGACAAGACAAAGTGCCAAAACACTTGAGCAAAAAATATTTCTCGAAAAGCGCATTTTTCTCTCTTTCTTTGTTCTTAATTTACAAAAAAAATGCGAAACACGACATCTTTCCATATAATAAACAGTATTAGAAACAAAAGAAGCTGTTCAAAATACATTTCACAGTTATAACGTTTTCCTATTACTATCTATAACTTTTACCTAATTTTACCAATACTTTCTGTTTTTCCGCCATTTTTGGAAATCTTTTTACTAGACTACGCTATAG
Source organism: Fibrobacter succinogenes subsp. succinogenes S85 (assembly GCF_000146505.1). Classification (GTDB taxonomy): domain Bacteria; phylum Fibrobacterota; class Fibrobacteria; order Fibrobacterales; family Fibrobacteraceae; genus Fibrobacter; species Fibrobacter succinogenes. The sequence goes on from NC_017448.1 coordinate 1,836,819, forward strand.
AATCTAACTATATTACACAACATAAAAATTTTATAAAGGATTCTAAAAAATGTCCAAAATCGAAACTCTTTGCATTCAGGGCGGTTGGCAGCCGAAAAATGGCGAACCGCGCGTTCTCCCCATCTACCAGAGCACCACGTTCAAGTACGAAACGACCAATGACATGGCCGACTTGTTCGACCTGAAGGCATCCGGCTACTTCTACACCCGTCTGCAGAACCCGACGAACGACGCCGTCGCCAACAAGATCGCCGCTCTCGAAGGTGGTGTGGCTGCTATGCTCACGAGTTCCGGTCAGGCTGCAAACTTCTACGCCGTTTTCAACATTTGCGAATCCGGCGACCACTTCATCAGCACTTCCGCTATTTACGGCGGTACGAGCAACCTCTTCTCTGTGACCATGAAGAAGCTCGGCATCGAATGCACGTTCGTTGACCAGGACGCTTCCGACGAAGAAATCGAAAAGGCTTTCCGCCCGAACACCAAGTGCGTCTTCGGCGAAACCGTCGCAAACCCGGCAGGCAAGGTCTTGGACCTCAAGCGCTTTGCTGATCTCGCCCACAAGCACGGCGTTCCGATGATCGTCGACAACACCTTCCCGACTCCGATTCTCTGCCGTCCGATCGAATTCGGCGTTGACATCGTGACCCACTCCACGACCAAGTACATGGATGGCCACGCCATGGCAGTCGGTGGCTGCATTGTCGATAGCGGCAACTTTGACTGGGAAGCAAACCATGACCGTTTCAAGGGCCTCACCGAACCGGATCCGAGCTACCACGGTCTCGCCTATACGAAGGCTTTCGGCAAGGGCGCTTACATCACGAAGGCAACCGCACAGCTCATGCGCGACTTCGGTTCTATCCAGTCTCCGCAGAACGCATTCCTCCTGAACGTCGGTCTCGAAACGTTGCACCTCCGCATGCCGCGTCACTGTGAAAACGCTCTCGCCTGCGCCAAGTTCCTCAAGAACCACCCGAAGGTCGCTTGGGTTAACTACGCTGGCCTCGAAGGCGACAAGTACTATGAACTTGCCCAGAAGCAGTTCAAGGGCGGCCTCCCGTGCGGCGTTCTCACGTTCGGTATCAAGGGCGGTCGTGAAAAGTCCATCCAGTTCATGGATAGCCTCAAGATGATCTGCATCGTGACCCACGTGGCCGACGCCCGTAGCTGCGTGCTGCACCCGGCAAGCCATACGCACCGTCAGCTCACCGACGAACAGCTCATCGAAGCAGGCGTTGCACCGGACCTCATCCGCTTCAGCGTCGGTATCGAAAATGTCGAAGACATTATCGCCGACCTCACGCAGGCTCTCGAAAAAGTGTAATTTGCAACTGAGAAATCTGCGATTTCACAACTAAATTCTGCACGGCACCGCAAAAACGGTGCCGTATTTTTTTGACATTTAGTCACCATTTTCATATAGCCACGTCCCGCATATATGCCTATATTTAGGGCACCTCAAAAAGAAGGATATAACAATGCTTAATTTAATAAGGGCTGTTAGCCGCTTTTTATCGACATACACATCGCTTTTCGTCATCGCATGTGCAGTCATCGCATTTTTCATCCCCATGCTTTTTGGCTGGGTTCACGGCAACACAAGCTCGATTATTCTCGGCATCATCATGCTCAGCATGGGCCTTACCATTACCATGGACGATGTCCGCAACTTGATGAAACGTCCTGGCGACATTTTTCTCGGCGCCGTCGCGCAATACACCATCATGCCGCTCGTCGCATTTACACTCACGAAAGTCTTCGGGCTTGACCCGTATTTGGCCATCGGCATCATCCTAGTCGGTTGCTGCCCAGGCGGCGTTTCAAGTAACGTTATGAGCTTCTTGGCTAAAGGCGACGTGACCTATTCCGTGAGCATGACCATGGCAAGCACACTTCTCGCTCCGCTCATGACTCCGCTTTTGGTCCTTTGGCTTGCTGACACGAGCATCGAAGTGAACGCCGTCGGCATGTTCCTCAACATCCTTTACGTGACCGTCTTCCCGATTGCAATCGGTTTCACCTGCAACTACTTCTTTGGTAAACGCGCAGGCTTCAAGGAATTCCAATCGAACATGCCCGCCGTGAGCGTTATCGGCCTTGCGTTAATCGTCGGTGGCGTCATCGTGACCGTTCGCCCGCAGCTTTTGACAAACGGCTTTGGACTTATCGCCCTCATTCTCGCAGTGGTATTCTTGCACAATGGTCTCGGCTACGTGCTCGGCTACAGCGTTGGTCGTTTGTTCAAATTCAACACCGCCAAGAAGCGCACCATCTCCATCGAAGTCGGCGTGCAGAATGCAGGCATGGCAACAGTCCTTGCCGGCGCATTCTTCGCCAACCCAGAGAATCTCGCCCTCCACCCGGAAGCCGCCCTCTGCGTTGTGCCATGCGCCATCAGCTGCGCCTACCATTCCATCAGCGGAACAATCCTCGCCGGCATCTACGCACACATGGACAAGAAGAAAGCAGTGCAAGGGTAAAAGCTAAAAACGTTCACCCAGCCTCTTCAAAATAATTAGCACCTCCACGTACACCAACATCTGCGCGAAATACCAAATAATTGCCATACCCACAAAAACAATAAAAAGTTTGAAGCGCACAACAGGAGTCAACGGAGGTCTCTTTTTGTTCATTTTAAAATCCTCGTTTTGTCATAATCTAACTCCGAGGTGCGACAATTAATGTCGTCTACCAGGGAGCCTTATGTTTAAAGGAAAGCGGAGTCCCAATCGGGGCTCCGTTTTCGCATCACATTTATTAGGAATTATTTCGTCTCCGTCATCAATTGGTCATCCAATTGCGACAGAGAACGCATCTTAAAAGCCCCAAACGTCCCCGCACGGCAATCAACACAGATTTTTCCGTCCAGGTTTTCGCGAGCCATTCTTTCAATATCTTCGGCAAAGGCACGAACCGCCAAAACGATTTCGTCAACAGAACCAGCACGGATGCAATCCGCAGTCCAGCTATGTTCAACGACTTCATTTTCCACAGTTACATTTCGAGCTGTCATGCAGCCTCCTTTGCGTCAACTTTACCAACTTTACACACAACAGACTTCACGAGAAGTCTCAGCTGTGTCAACGGATGCTCAGGATAGAGGTCATCATAGAATGGGTCCTCGCCCAAGCTATAACAACACCCTTTGCGCGGCATCCTATATATACAATCATACCCAGTATTCTCTGAGGAGGTTCCGAAAACGTCAGCGACAATTTTGCGATACTCGTCCTCGTGAATAGACCTTCGTTGGTATGAATTACCACGTTCCTCGCCAGAAACGAACAAGCGAACTATCTTTCGGCCTTTACACACATACAAATTCAGGAAGTAGCACACTTTCTCCTTCGTCTGATCCTTCGTAATGTAATAACGGCAAAGCACACCGTTTACCACAACATCGCGAAAATCAACGATACAAGAATTAGGCTTTTCCAAAGACCGAAGCAAATCTACACCGTCAAAGGAACGTATTTCAGGCAGAAAATCCTTACGAGATATTTTGCACGCCATCGCAAGAATCAAGGATTCCTTCGATTCACGGGCAAAATAAGCCTCTTTTTCATCACAGGCCTCTTTCTCGACCTTACGATACTCGGGAGGCATAAGTTTTTCTAGCCATTTCAACGACATTCCAACCTCCTAGAAAATTTTTGTGCGAAGAAGAGCCTTAACATAGTCCAAGAAGTTCATTTTCCTTGCAGGAGCAGGAATTTGCGAAAGATCCAAACCATAGTTCGAAGCCTTCGCAAAACCAACGCAAAAGGCTTGGCGTTTGCTGAATCGATTCGGGATGCAGTAACACACAATGCTTTCTCCAGAATCGTTAACAAAACCACTCTCGAAGCAAAATTTGCCCTCGCCAAAGCGATGCATTCCAACGCCATTCACCGCTCTCTCATAAGAAGCAGCAACACGGCTTAACGCCTGCTGAACAGATACAATATTGCGTTCGCTAGACTGCATAATCAAGCACTTGAGTTTGGTAAGTTCATTTTTAATAAAAATGTCATCATGTAGTTTCATTGAAAATCTCCATTTTAAATCATTCACATTAATCACGCCCTCTATTTCAGAGACTAGAGTCAAAAGTGAAAAAGCAGCCGGCAGCAGTTTTCTAGACCGTACCGGCCATTTTCTCTATTTTTTCAATAGCAGCAAGGCTACCGAAAAAGCATTTATATGGATTTACACTAGCAGCTCGACTTATTTGGCATCAGTCTTCACTGTCCGAATAAGCGAGCATCAACTAGACTTTATCTCGCCTAGAGCCAACTACAATTCAACGAATTATGTCGGCACCAAGCTAAAGCGACTTACGTAACGAAAAACACCGTTATGCGCAATTTATGGTCGGTCAAGCGTCTTCCTCTTCTTCGCCATCACCTTCTTCATCCTCATCCGAAGGCGGTTCATAATCCCATCCGGCATTGAACGATCTGGCGAAGTCGTCTTCTTCATCAACGTAACCATCTTCTTGTTCTTGCTCAAATTCATCATCATTGATGTGCTCGTCAATAAACTGATTCCAATTGTCCTTTTTCATGTTATTCTCCTTGAAGTCCATTAATCAGACTTTCTGGGATAGAGCTAAAAATGAATTTATTGGATTTACATTAGCTGTTCGGATTATTTGGAATCTGTCTTCACAGACCGAATAATGGAGCATCAGCTAGACTTGAGCCAACCATAATTCACCAAATTATATCGGCACCAAGCTAAAGCGACTTATGTAACAGAAAAGGCTACAAAGTCAATCATGATAATGGCCGTATCTACATAAGTAGCTTGAACGGCTTTAACCCTAATATAAGATATTTCCCAAAACACGTCAAGTCTCTCCCAGCAAAAAAAAAATAAAACCGCATCGGACAAATGTACGACGCTGCTTTATTTCTATCAAAATTTTCTCATCACACAAGAATGACAACTCCGATTACATCGGATTTCAAAACATTTGAAAAGGGCGGCCCTTTCGAGCCGCCCTTTGTTATGACCAGGAAAACCAAAATAACTGTTATCGCGCCGCGCGCACCTTGACTTACATTCAATCGCGCATCTCGCCAGCGTTCTAAGAGATTAGCAGTATCGCAAGCACTTGCCCACTCAAGATTCTCAGTAACATCGTGAGCGGATAAACAGATGCGTAACCAACGTTTGTCGCTTCGGAATTGCTGAGGCCGTTTGCGAACGCGAGAGCCGGAGGGTCTGTCGTTGCACCTGCAAGCACACCGCAAAGCGAAAGGTAATTGACCTTGAACACCGCCTTGCCAACAATCGCCACAATCATCAGCGGGAAGAACGTGATAATCGCCGAGAGCGCCATGTAGTAGAATCCGTCGCCATTCAAGAGCACATCGAAGAACTTGATACCTGCATTGAGACCCACGCAGCTGAGGAATATCGTAATGCCGAGTTCACGCAGCATGAGGTTTGCGCTGTTCGCCATGAAGAAGTTGAGCGGGCCAATCTTACGTTTACGGCTGAGGATAATCGCGACAATCAGCGGGCCGCCAGCAAGGCCGAGTTTGAGCGGAGTCGGCATGCCAGGAATCGCAACCGGGATGCTACCGACAATCACGCCGAGGAAAATGCCGAGGAATGCGGGGAGAATTTCCGGATGGTCAAGCGCCGTGAGCGAGTCACCCAATTCCTTCGCGGCAGCGGCAATGCTTTCCGGCGTACCGACAACGAGCAACTTATCTGCAAACTTCACACGGATATCGAGGCGCCCGGTAAACTTAAATCCGCCACGCGTCACTCGGCTCACGGTCACGCCAAAGCGGTCATTGAGCGCAAGCTGCTGAATGCTCTTGCCAAGAATTTTCTTGTTCGTCACGAGAATCGTCTTGACCGCCAAATTCGACTTCTGGAGCGTAATCGGGTTTTCTTGCTTTTCGCCAATAATCTTCTGCAAACTCTCAATCGCATCCGGCATACCGACGACATGCACCAAGTCATGGAGCTCAAGCGTCATATCGCCCTTCGGCATGTTAATCACCTGATCGCGAGCATGGCGCGTTACCACAGCACCCGAAGAGATGAGCCCCGGAATGTCCTTGATCTTGCAGCCCACAAGATTTACGTTATCCACACGGAGCGTGCAAGAGACGATTTCCTTGGACTGTTCTGCAATTTCTTTCTGGTATTCTGCGGCAGCAACTTCCGGCTTTTGCCTAAAGAACACGCGCACAAGAATCATCACGAGGATAATGCCAATCACGCCGAACGGGTAAGCCACCGCATAGCCAACGCCCGTGAGTGAAGCGTCTACGCCAGCCGCCGTCAGAGCAGAATTCGCAGCACCGAGCGACGGGGTGTTCGTCACGGCACCGCAAAGCATGCCAATCAGCACCGGCACGTTATCGTGCATGTTCGTCGTAAAGTAAATAAGAACGGTAGCAAGTACACCCAGGAGGACGATACTCACCGCAAGAATGTTGAGCACCAGACCGTGTCGCTTTATGGAGTCAATAAAGCCCGGGCCTACTTGCATACCGATTGTATAGACAAAGAGAATGAGGCCAAATTCCTGCATAAAATGAAGAACGCTGGGCTCGATTCGCATTCCGATATGACCGAGAAGGATTCCTACGAAAAGAGCGCCAGCTCCCCCAAGGCTCACGCCTTTCACCTTGACCTTGCCCAGCATGATGCCGATGGCAGCCGTCAAGGATAGCGCGAGTACTTGTTGCCCTACGGAGGGCTTTGCAAACAGGTCAATTAGCCAGTCCATTTTATACACCTTCTTTTTTTCGCACCCAAATTTAGTTTAGGAGATTAATAATGACTAATAGATTATTCATATTAGATTAATAACGAAAAATGATAGATAACGCATTTGCGCAATTTACGCCCCTCCAGTTGCTAGTATTAATATAATTTTACCGCGCTACAAAAGGCAAACAAAAAAGTCTACCCCTTACAGATTCTCGGCAAAAACTACTCCAGATACACTACTTCGCCCATTTGCGGCATAAGCACAAGCTTTCCTGATTCCTGAGCGGCGCGTTTTGCGTTTTCGAGCGGTTCGAAATAAGAATGATAAGCCAAGCAGAACTTGGAATGATGAACCGTCATGTATCGATTGGCATTCAAGTCCAGCATTTCTTTACTGAGCTGTTCGGGCAAGGCATGAATTTGGTTCCAATCTTCATTGTACTGCCCGTTCTCGAGAATGGCGAGGTCGATATCTGCAAATTTTTCACCAATCTTCTTGAAATGCTTGCCGTAACCGCTATCACCACCAATCCAAACAGTGCGTTTCGGAGTATTGAACACAAACGAGGACCACAGCGACTTATTCGGCCTTATCCCACGACCCGAAAAATGTCTAGCAGGTGTCGATGTCACCACAAACTTTGCATCCTCAGCCGCTTCCAAGTCAACAGTTTCCCACCAATCAAGTTCCACGAGTTTTTCGACAGGGTAACCCCAGTATTCAAAATGTTCACCCACGCCAAGTCCCGTCACCACACGCTTTACGCGCGGTTCGAGTTCTTTCACGGCCTGATAATCCAGATGATCCCAGTGGTCATGCGAAATCACCAGGTAATCGATATCCGGCATGTCAACAGGCTTGTAAACGTCTGTTCCCTTGAACATCTTGTTCACAAAGCTTACTGGCGAGCCCTGATAAAACACGGGATCCACAAGGATCTTTTTCCCGGACAAGTTCATCAGATACGAAGAATGTCCAAACCAGACAATCCAATCACGGTCCTGCGGTAGCGATTTTAAGTCCGTCTTGACAACCGTCAGCGCTGTATCGGGAACGGTTTGCGACCTTTTGCCGAACAAGAATTCAAGCGTCGTTTCAAACAAGTTCTTATCACCCGTCATTGTGACAGTCTTTTCGTCATTCACGAACTTCTGGCCATCGTAATGTGGTGACTGCTTAATGCGTTCAAGGCGTTTACCTTGCGGAATACGCCCAAATTTCGCTTGGTTCAGGAACAGCACGCCAACGGTTCCCAAAATAAAAAGGGTCGAAAGTGCGATAATCATAATTTCTTTTTCTTCGTTATTTTTTCATGTCTAGCCTGTTACCTTGTCAAAATCGTCCGGTGATTCGAACAGTTTTTTCTTGAGTCGTAAAAGTTTCGGATTCTTGTCAGCGGCATCAAGGCTTCCCTGCTTGACAGCTTCCTCGTACAAGAGTTCCTTGAAGTGGATCTTGTTCAGCACCACCGTAAGGCGTTTCATTTCTTTTTCAACCGCCTCACGACGGCTTCGGAAAAGTTTCAATCGTTGCTGCAACGTAGAATCACCTTCGCGGTACCAGTTGATATACTGGCGGATTTCCTTGATTTGAAGCCCCGAATCCTTGAGGCATTCAATCATCGTCAACCATTGCAAATCCATATCAGAATAGGCTCGCATTCCGGATTTATTCTTTTGCACAAAAGGAAGCAGTCCCTCTTTTTCGTAATAGCGCAACGTATGCACAGAGAGACCCGTCTTCTTGACAACCTCACCGATAGAATAGCACATTGCATTACCCCCATGTACACCTCTTTCCTTGCCTTTTTCACAATCGTTCTGCGCGGTATTGTCCATAGCCATTCATCCTTGGTTTAGATGTTCTCTAAAAATATAACATCTAGAGTTAGCTCTAGGTCAAGGTATTTTTTTTGAAAAAATTTGCGCTTAGAAAAAATTTTCTCTTGCCGTCCACACATTTTCGTTCATTACTATATTATACTGCAACAAGTTTTTTTTCGGGCGGGTAGACATGGCAGAAGAGATGATTGACATTTTGAACAGCGACGGGACTCCGGCGGGGTATTCCCGCAGCAGGACAGAAGTCCATGCGAAGGGGCTTTGGCACCGCACCGTCCATATCTGGGCTTTTGCACCCGACGGAAGAATCGTCTTTCAGCTCCGGAGCCACCTCAAGGAAAACAACCCGAACCTGCTCGACACGAGCTGCGCCGGGCATATTACCGCAGGCGACGACAGCCGACACGCTGGCGTCCGCGAACTCCGCGAAGAGATGGGCATCACCAAACGCCCCGAAGACTTGGAATACCTTTTTGAGGCGACCCACGAGAACGCTTTAAACAACAGAACGTATTTCGACAACGAATATTATGACACGTACAAGATAACGCTATCTGACGAAGAAGTGGAACATCTCGTTCCGCAGCCAGGCGAAGTAGACGACTTCATTTTGATGACGCGCGATGAATTTTTGGCCATGTTCGCTCAAAATCCCGAAAAATTCGTAAATCACCCCAAAGATTACGCTTGGATAAAATCAATACAAATTACGCAAAAATAAGTTTAAAGTAGTTAAATAGCCAAATTAATTAATATAGATTAATAAGTTGGATTTGGGTTAATTTTATGAAGTACAAAAACACAGCCATTGTTGTCGAGGGCGGCGGTTTACGCGGGTCGTATGCCGGCGGCGTTCTTGACATACTCGCCGACAAAGAAATCAAGTTTGGCGGGGCCTGCGGCACATCGGCAGGCGCCACGCACCTGTGCAGTTTTCTCTCAGGACAAATCGGGCGCAACTTCCGCGTCGATACCGTGCACTCCAAGAGCCCGCGCTACATGAGCTTCAGGAACCTGCTTTTCACAGGCGACTACTTTGCTTTCGACTATTGCTACAAGCAAATTCCATACAAAATTGACCCGTTTGAATTTGACAAGTTCGCCGCCCAGTGCCAAGAGACCGAATTCCGCGTCTGCATGACAGACGTTGAAACCGGTCTTGCCGAATACCCGCGCATTTTGGACTACCGCAACGAAGACGACATGAACCGCATCCGCGCATCGGCAAGTCTCCCGATTTTAAGCAAGGTCGTCGAAATCCACGGGAAAAAGTTCCTGGATGGCGGCGTCGCCGACAGTATTCCGTTCGAGCCCATGTTCAAAAGTGGTTTTGAACGCGCCGTCGTGATTCTCACGCGCCCGCTCGGCTACCGCAAAAAGGTCAACAAGGCCCTCCCGCTCGTCAAGCTTGCCTTCCGTCATTACCCGAAATTCGTCGAAGCGGTCGCCACGCGCCATATCCGCTACAACCAGGCGCTCGACAGGCTCGCCAAACTCGAATCCGAGGGCAAAGTCTTCATCTACCGCCCGAGCCGCCTCATCAAAATTTCGGACATCGAGAGCAACAAGAAGAAAATCGCCCAGCTTTACGAGCTCGGCAAGGAAGACGCGCACAACAAAATGCCGAATTTGCTGAAATTTTTGGAAGGATAGTCACTGGATCCCTCGACTTCGCTCGGGATGACACTTCTGAAAAGCCTTTTTTTTCGCGAAAAAACGGCAATTTACAACGCTCGTTGAAAATTTTACAACGCGAAGCCTATTTTCTCAACGCGTTTTCGCAACACGCCCCTATAATAATATAGATTATAGGGTATGCCTGAAGTATTAGATTACCTGGAATATCGCGAGTACCTTAAGGACTGGTTTGTCGAGACCAAGAAAGACAACCCGTTCACCTCGTACCGCTATCTCGGCCAGAAAACCGGCGTGGACCCGGCCTGGCTTGTTCGAGTTTTCCAAAAAGAAGGCCATCTGAACGAGAGCACCCTGCCCGTGTTCATCAGAATTTGCGGCCTAGACGATCGAAGGGCAGAATATTTCAAGACCCTTTACAGGTTCAACAAGACCAAGGCAAAGCAGACGCTCTCCGAGCTTTACTACAAGCTCCTGGAACTCCGTTCCCTTGAAACGCGCGTGCTTTCGGAACCGGAACTCGCCTACTTTGGCAGCTGGGCATGCGCTGCGCTCCGCGCCCTCATCGGCATCACGAAGGACACGAGCGATATCGCAGGCCTCGGCAAGCATTTGAACCCGCCTATTTCGCAGGATGACGCCCGCAACGCGCTCGGCATCTTGAAGCAGCTTGGGCTCGTCGTGCCGGACGGCACCGGCGGCTGGAACATCACCGACCAGATTATCAGTACTGGCGGCGAAGTCAAGAGTTCTGCAGTCCGCAGTTTCCACAGACACACAATGGAACTTGCGCAGGAATCGCTCGACCGCCACAAACCCGAAGAACGCGACATTTCGAGCGTGGTCTTCACCGCAGATGAATCCGACCTGCCTGAAATCAAGCACAAGATTGAAGAATTTCGCCGCGGCCTTCTGCAGTTTGCCCGCAAGAGCGAACGCGCCGACCGCGTTTATGCACTGAACATCGCTATGTACCCCCTTTCCGACAAGGTAGCCGACCCGGCAACAGGCCCTACCTCGCCCGAAAACAAAGGAGGTGCAAAATGATTTTCAAAAAGAAATTATATATTAAGGGTATGGACTTGAAGCAGAACAACAACAGACGCCTGATTTCGCTGATTGCACCGTTTGCAATCGGGTTTTCGCTTTGCGCCTGCGGTTCTGACAACGTAGCAGGTGGCGGCCCGAGCGGCACAGAAGCTGGCAACGCCATCACTGCACAGATCCTTATCGCCAACGCACCTGCAGCAAATGCACGCGTCAAGCTCGTCGAGCACAACAGTCTCGACGGTCAAGGCTATACGGCTACCGCAGACTCGAACGGCTTTGTCTCCATTGAACACGTCGCCGTTGGCAACTACACGATGGAAGCCTCCCTTGATGAATCCGCACTCGCTCTCCAGCTCCCTGTGGATGTCAAGGACACCGTAAGCGATGTCACACTCGGCCAGCAGAATTTGCAAAAGTCCGTCTTTATCGGCGGTTCAATTACCGACTTTATTGACGATACGACTGAAAGCCTCAAAAACATGAACGGCTACGTCAAGTTCCGCGGCCTCGACCATTCTGCCGCCATCACGAACGGCAAGTTTGAAATCTTCGGTCTCCCGGCAGGTCACCTGAACATGGTGATTATTCCGGCAGAAACAGCCGATACGGTAAAGGTCTCTGTTGAAACGGATGCAGGCGACTCGGTCACAACGCTCAAGCCGAACACTCCGGAACCGGAAAAAGAGACTCTCCTCATTGACGATTTTGAAGACGGGGACTTCTATCACCGCCTCGCTCCCGAATACACGAATTTCATGTTCGGCGGTGGCCAATGGGCAATAAACACCGATCCAGCAATAGTAAACATCGATACATTGCCGGGTTCATTCAAAATCACCCCAGTTGCAACATACACCCCGTTCGGCGGCTCTCCATTTACCGCCGTCATTCAGGATGACGGGAACGGCGGCAAGGAAGTCCACTTTACAATCGAATTCCCGGATACATCCGCATACAAGCAGGCTAGCGCCATTGTCAAAGTGGATATCGGAAATTCTGGTGTAAGCTACGACCTCACCCCCATCGATACGATTGCATTTGAAGCATGGGGTCAGGGATCTTCTGATTTCGTAATTATCGACGCCACGCTCAAGGACGTTGACGCCTCGCTTGGTGGAGCAGCATTCACCATCGGCAAGACCTCCATGGAGCTCACGCAAGAGAAGAAGAAGTACAAGTTCGCACTTGCAGACATTGTACCCAACGAAGAAACACGCAAGAGCGCAACTACGATGGGGCTTGTATTCCACAGCGATGCAGAACTCCACTTCGACAATCTTGAGTTCATCGGCAATGACTTGCTGAACATCTGGAAATCGAACAAATAATGTCTGGAGCAAATTCCGTAACATCGAATCAGGAAACCCTGCATAAAGATCTTGAAGAAGTTGTCCGCAAATACGCACGGACAACTTTTTTGCGTCCTATCGCAGACCACACACGAGAAGCATTTGCAGAAGTCGAAGAATTCGTGCGGAAGTTCTACGCAACAAGGAATGCCGACCCCGTCCCGGCACAAGGCCGGGATGACATGATGTCCGGGGTGACTAGTGTAACAAGGAATGCCGACAATGGGACTGCGCCGCGAGCTGTGATTCTAGATTCTGGTTGCGGGACAGGCGAAAGTACAATCCACATCGCTCGCCGCTTTCCGGGCATTCCCGTCATCGGGATAGACAAGTCCTGCGCCCGCCTGAACAAGGCCGGCAACCCATCGCAAACGGCGGGCGAAGACGTTCCCGCAAACGCATTCTGGATTCGCGCAGAGTTGTTGGACTTTTGGCGACTCGCATTGGATTACGTCAAAGCATGCAAGTGGACTATTCCATACCATGCGGTTTATTACCCGAACCCGTGGCCAAAGCAAAGCGAAGCCACGAGACGTTTCCACATGCACCCGATTTTCCCGACGCTCCTTGCGCTCGGGAAAACGATTGAACTCCGCACGAACTGGGAAATCTACGCCAGGGAATTCGCCGAAGCCGCGAGAATTGTTTTTGATGAACGCGCGGAAGCGGGAATGACAATTAAGTGCGAGAGTTTCAACTCCGAGAAACCAGAAACGGCCTTCGAGCGCAAATACAAAGAAGCCCGCCAAATACTATGGCGAGTGCTTGTGGCGTTGCCACAGTAGTTGGCAGAACTGAGAAAAAAGGCAATTCCGGCTCGGAGGCCGGAATGACAATGCAACGTTTTCTAAGTTCTAAGCTCTAAGTTCTAAGTTCTACTTCCTATCCTTCATCCAGTTCGCGATGAACTTCAAGTTGCGCGTAAAGCGCACGTCCATAGCAGCACCAGGCACTACGATAAATTCCGAAAGCCCATACTTTTCACCCTTGCTGCCCCAGTCATACGTATAACCCAAGCGAGTCCATGGGCGGGCATCCGGTCCAGTGTAGCTCTTTGAAGCACGATCATCAAACCAGTTCTTGAACCACATCATGCGTTCCGAAATTTCGGCATCGTTGCTCAGCTCGCCTTCAAAAGCGGTGCGCATGTCGTAAGACTTCACATCCGGCATATATGCAGGTCGCATCAAGTCATCCGGTTTCACCCACAAGAATGCCATGTGCGTCGCCTTGGATGTTCTCGGTTCGCCAAAGAGCTGCTTAAATCTCAAGTCCCAGTTGCGCACGCCATCCTTATGGTCCTGATACCACAACAAGAGTTCCTTTTCGTTCACGACCCAGACCACGCTATCAGACTTGACTAGTTCGCCATCCTTGTAAGTCTCGGGATCGGACGTAAGCGTCACCACGAGGAGCCTGGACTTGTCGCTGTTCCAAGTGACCTTATCGCTATATTCATCAAGCGTCACGATATTGAACTTTTCTTCTTCGAGCGCTTCGGAAGCATCTTTCACGGCGGCCGCGAACTTCACATCCAGAATAGAATCGCGATTCACCATCGAAATCTTTTTGCCCTTGTTGTCAAGGATATCGCAATACGGGATGCTGTCGGTGTTTACAGCCACTTCGGCCTTTGCAAACTGTTCCCTCAAAAGCTCGCCATTATAGGTAAACAGCGTATCGCCATCCATAAACGAGACGACCACCTTGCAGAAACCCTTTTCCGGAATCACGACCGATGTCGGGAAGCGTTCATTCCCCGCCCCGGTTGTATCCAGTTCCATCTTGTTTTCGTTTTCACCACAAGTGTACTTGTATTCCGTAAGCGTCGCAACGCCCGGCTTCATTTCGCTAAAGAACACGTTTTCCTGTTCGCTGCTAAAGGCGGGCTTTACAATGATGGACTTGCCACCAAGCGTCATCGTATGCGGGATACCTTCGCCACAGTAGTAGGCCGGCTGGCGGAACACGCCGATAATGCCCGTTTTACCCTGAAAATTTTCAGCCTTGGAGACGCTATCGCCTCTCGTAAATGCACAACCCAACAAAGCAAGAGCAAATGCGCTCCCCAGTAAACAAATGTTCTTCATCCGATTCCTCATCCTAATTAACTATTCAAAATATAGTTAACTCAAAATTTTTGCCATTTCATTTGGGTAAAGCCGAGACTCGTTTTGCAAGCAGCGGCCTTCCATTTACGTCTAGCCGCACGAAAGCGGGACGATTCCACCCGGAAATGTCAACCAATGCAGACGATTCCGTAAAGGAGTACGACTTGATAACATTTCCAAGAGCGTCGTAAAATCGGAGCGTCTTTTGCCCCGCCACAGGGACTTCAACATTCAGGATTCTACGGGTCATGAACACACGCGCGCCGCGCACTACACTTTGAGCAAGCGAAACCGTTTCCGACGATGAACTTGAGCTTTCTACAGAAGAGCTAGATGATGAAACGCTAGGGCATTGATCAAGCGCTGTCATACGGTTCACCGTAAAGCACACGCGGTCATTTCCGTCAAAGACGATATTGAAAATTCCCTCAACAGATGTCGTACCGTTATTCCTGATAAATTCAAATTCCGTAAACGAATCCCCGTTTTTGGTCAGGACGGTCTTCACTTCGGCTCGCTGATGGTTTACATCTTTGTTCGGGTCATTCGAGTTAAAAACTTGAGCATTGTAATCAATGTACCAAATGAAAACACCATTTTTGCCTTGCTTGCCACTGTATGACGACTGCCCTAATTTGGAGTCAAAGCCTACCGCAGGGCGATACTCAATGATATAGTATTCATTGGGAAACTTCGGATTCGATACAGCATAGGCCTGCATACCCGAAAGATTCTTGAGCTCAAAAATCTTTTTGTTGTTCGAAATTTCCGTAAGATTCAGCCAGCCCATTGACTCGCGCTCGAAAGCAGAAAACGTCGGCGGATAGCCCCCATTTCCGTTACGAAGCCCAAGCGCCATCACGTCAAAAGGCAAGGGGCCGATTGTCGCATAGTCATTTGCATCGTTGCTGTACAAATCAGAAAGTCCCATAACATGGCAGAATTCATGAATAAATGCACCTAGCATGGCGACATCTTTTGTACTTGTAGCATTCGGCTTTTTTTCTGCTTTCTGCGATACAAAAGCGTATTTATTAAAACTATAGCCATTTTTCGAATAAATTTTTCCTGTAGCTTGTTTCAAACCATCCATGTGGTTGTAAAAATAGTTGTTATACTCTTTAGCTTTTTCTTTCGATGTGGGGTGCAATATGATAAACGGAATAACAGTCCCGTACTTGCTCGCACGGGATGCAAAGTCACTGCGTTCAACCATAGCATCTATGGAGGGCAAAACAAATTTGCTAATGCTATTGTATTCGCTAAAATTTTTAGGAAGCTTGACCGGGTAAATATCAAAAGTCGGCTTAAATTGTCCGCCAGAGCTTTCTATATAGTAATCGCGGACGCTCCCAAACACGCCATTATCCTTGAAGCCTTCTTCGTTGAACATCCTTGCCATAAAGGCAGAATCCAAGGCCTTGAAATCAGCGGTTTCTACAAGTATCACCGGGAAATAGCGTTCGCCAGAGACATAAGTCTCGACAGTGTTCCCTGAAAGGACTTTCATGACGCTGTTTGAAGCAGACGAATGGAGATCATCATCGGTGTAGATGATTTTTTCCATCACAATATTTTCTTCAGATACAGCCGCCTGAGCCCACGCCATAGACGTGGATAATACGCAAGCCCCAAGCAGACGGGCCACAAATGTCATACCCCGAAAACAAGTCATATAATGAATATACATATATTTAGCGAAACCTCCAAAACAAGCAACTCCTAAATTTCTATCTTTGGGCGTGTAAAACTAAAGAGGTCTAATTATGACGTTTGAAGAAATGTACGCACTGGCCTGCCAGCGCAAGAAAGATATGCCGGAAGGCAAAGGCACCACGGAACTCTTCAAGAAAGGCCCGCACGGCATCGGCAAGAAGCTCGTCGAAGAAGCCGCCGAAAGCTGGATGGCTGCACGCTTTGAATCGCGCGACGCCCAGTGTCTCGAACTTTCTCAAGTACTCTACTATGTTGCCGTCATGATGGCAGAAAAAGGTCTCACCCTCGAAGAAGTGTACGCAAAACTATGATTAAGGTAGCTCTCCCGAACAAGGGCATGCTCTTTGAACCGACCCAGGAACTCCTCAAGGCCTGCGGTTACAAGGCATCCAAGCCCTACAAGACTTTGACCCAGATCGATTCCAAGAACGGTATCGAATTCTTCTTCCTCCGTCCGAGCGACATCCCGATGTACGTGGGTCGTGGCATCATCGACGCTGGCATCACGGGTATTGACTTCAACGCCGAAGCGAAGAGCCCGGCCGTGAAGGTTTTGGACCTCCCGTTTGGAGCTTCCAAGCTCTGCGCTGCAGTCCCGAACGAAAGCCCGATCCAAAGCCTCGCTGACCTCAAGGATGCAACGATTGCCACAAGCTTCCCGAACATCGTGGAAAGCTACTACAAGAAGAAGATGGACTTCGTGGTGCTCGAAGGCGCCGTCGAAATCTCCGTGAGCCTCGGTGTTGCAAACGCCATCGTAGACGTTGTCGAAACAGGTACGACGCTCAAGCAGGCCGGTCTCCGTATTATCGGCGAACCGCTCTTCCGCTCTAACGCTGCCATTTTCTGCAACCCGCAGAAGACCGAACTCGAAGAAGTCAACACGCTCATCCGCCGCATCCAGGGCAAGCTCGTTGCCCAGACGTACATGATGATCGAGTACGACTGCCCCTCCGAACTTCTCTCGAAGGCTTGCGAAATGACTCCGGGTCTCGACGCCCCGACAGTGACGAAGCTCCACGGTCGCGAATGGTACTCCGTGAAGGCCATGGTGCCGCGCGAAGAAGCCAATGCCATCATGGACAAGCTCTGGGACGCAGGCGCAAGGAGCATCCTCCTGTTCGGCATCGAAAGCGCACGTATCTAAATGCAATCTCTCGCTTACTTGGCACGTCAACCGATTCTGGACCGCGATGGAAATATCTTCGCGTATGAATTGCTATTCCGAGACTCGCCAAGTAGCGATACCGCAATAATCGCAAGCGACTTACAGGCAACCGCCCAGGTGCTCGAGAACATCTTGAACAGCATCGGGCTTACGCGCCTCGTCGGTGAAAGCAAGGCGTTTATCAACTGCAGTCGCGAGATTCTTCTTGACAACTTGTTCGGCCTCTTGAACACAGACCGCTTCGTTATTGAAATTCTCGAAGACGTTACCGTAGACGAAAATCTCATCCGCGCCATTCAGCGTCACAAGTCTCTCGGCTTTGAACTTGCGCTCGACGACTTTATCATGAGCGACGAATACATCCGCCGCTTTGAGCCGCTGTTCGAATACGTCTCTTACGTCAAGATGGACCTAGTCGACAACTCGCCCGAAGACATCGAAAAAGCGGCGCAGTTCTTTAAATCAAAGAACATCAAGCTGCTCGCCGAAAAAGTTGAAGACGAACCGACATACAAACGCTGCAAAGACATAGGCTACGACTTTTTCCAAGGTTTCTTTTTTGCAAAGCCCGAAATCGTAACAGGCCAAAAGATTGACGCAACATCTGCCGCCATCCTAGAAATCATCAAGCTCTTGCGCACACGCCCGACGCTCGAAGTCCTCTGCGATGAATTCGACAAGCACCCGGACATTTCGGCGAACCTTTTGCAGTTCGTGAATTCCGACGTGCGCAACAAGCCCGTCATCGAAAGCGTCAAAGGCGCCATCGTCTGGGTGGGCATGAAGCACATCCAAGAATGGCTCACGATCATGCTGTACGCGCATTTGGACTCCCGCTCATGAACGTAGAACCGCAAAGCCTAGAAAACCTGATTTCTGAATTTGCCTCCCTTCCAGGGATTGGACTAAAGACGGCACGCCGCCTCGCCTACCACATGCTTTCGCGCAAAAAAGGCGATGTCGAGCGCTTTGCCGATAGCTTGATGCAGGCCGCCGAAAAGGTCCACCCGTGCCCGCGCTGCCACGCCTTCACCGACGAAGACATCTGCCCTACGTGCAGAGCCCGCGAAGGCGCCAAGTCCATCTGCGTTGTCGAAAAAAATTCAGACATTCTGCCGTTCGAACGTTCGTCTGTCCATAAAGGTCTTTACTTTGTCCTCGGCGGTGTGATTTCCCCGCTCGACGGCATCGGCCCCGAAGCACTCCACCTGCCGCAACTCGTGGAACGCATCAAAGCAGAAAACATCGAAGAACTTGTCCTTGCACTCGGCTCTAGCCCCGAAGCCGACAGCACAGCCCTCATGATTGACCGCATGCTCGCCGGCGTCAATGTCAAGCGCACCCGCCTTGCCCGCGGCATCCCGATGGGCAGCGACCTGGAATTCATCGACGAAGTCACCATGCTTCGCGCATTCGAAGGGAGAGTTTCCTTATGAGTACAAAAGAAAAAGTTGTCCACCAGGCCCCTGTTGAAGTTGGCGGTTACACCGTCCGTTCGGCAAAGTTTGTCAAGGCCGCAGTGAGCCTCAAAGGTCTCCCCGAAGAACACCTCCCGCAAATAGCCTTCCTCGGACGCTCCAATGTGGGCAAGTCCTCGCTCATGAACACCCTCATGGGCCAGAAAAAGCTCGTGAAAATCAGTTCGACCCCCGGAAAAACGCGCGAATTGAATTTTTTCAAAGTCAATGACGAATTTTTTCTTGTAGATTTACCAGGTGTAGGGTTCGCTAAAGTCAACAATGCAAAGCGCGACCAGATGTCCGACTTTATCCGAGAATATGTTGAGAAGTGCAAGGACCTCAAAGGACTCATCTACCTCGTAGATATCCGCCACGGAGGAACGCCCATCGACATCGAGACAGTCGAAAGCATCCGCGCCACGGGCTGCCCCGTGCTGGTCGTCGCTAGCAAGCGTGACAAGGTGAACCAGTCTGAACTCGCCAAAGGGCTCAGGGACATCCAGCAGCGCCTGGACCTCGACCAAAAGCCGCTTTGTGTCAGTTCACTCAAGAAAACCGGGCTCGATGAACTCTGGACCGAAATCCTAGAGGCAATACATAGCGATAATGGAAAAGACGCGACTTAAAAACTGGCAAAAGATGACTCCCGTCGGGCGTTTATTCCACACGCTCGGGATATTCATCTTGAAAACAAGAATGGGGCAGCTCATAGCCCTGTTTCTCCGCACAGTAGCGTCCCTTTTCGACAAAAGCCACAACTTCAAGAGCGACTCCCGCAACATCATCTTGCAGACGTTCTTCACCGGTGTTGAAATTTTTCCGCCGCTCTTTGCCGTCGCTACGTTGTTCGGAACCGTCGTCATTATCTACCTATTCTCCCTCATGGGCAAGATGGGCTTTTCAAATAACATCGGCTTTCTCATCGTGGTGATTATCATCCGCGAACTGAGTCCCATCTTCACAGCGTTCCTCATCGCAGGCCGTACAGGCTCCTCGCTGACCACTTACATCGGCAGCATGGTTATCAATTCCGAAGTAGACGCTCTTGCGACCATGGGCATCAACCCAATCCGTTACCTTGTCATGCCTAGCGTAATTGGTGGTACTATCGCAATGATCATCATGAATATCATCTTTAGTACAAGCGCTATCGGAGCAGGATTCCTCCTCACGAAGGGAATCATTTTCATTACCGGAAACGCCCCCAACGTGCAAATTACCTGGAGCTACCTCTCTACAGAAATTATCAAGGCGCTCACCAAACCGGACTTTGTCTTTGCGATTGTGAAGCCCCTTATCTTTGGCATCATCATTACAATCAACGCATGCTACCAGGCACTGAACATCAAGCGAGATATTCGCCAAGTTCCCAAGGCAACATCCCGCTCTGTCATCATGTCCTTCCTCTACATCGTTTTTACCGACGCCTTATTCTTGATGTACTTCGTTAAAGACTACATGCAGAACCTTTCAGCAATTATCTAATATGCTAGACGAAGCCCTCAGACTTGAAGATATTTACCTTTCGACAAACGAACTCTCGGGAACGATGTTTTCGATTCCGAGAGCCGTAAGCTATTTTGAAAATATCAGGACAAGCAAAGGCAACGACGATTTCCAGCTCATCGCTGGGGCGAACCTCACACTAAAGCTCGGCGAGACAATTTGCATCGCAGGCCCATCCGGTAAAGGCAAGAGCGCCATTCTCCGTTTGATTGCAGGTCTTGCACGCCCGCTCAAAGGGCATATCTATTACTTTGGCGAATACATCCCGTCAGAAAGGTTATCCGCACTCGAAGTAGCAAAGCGCCAAGTGGGTTACGTGCTACAGAACGCAGCCCTGATTTCAAACCTGAGAGTTGTAGACAACATTGCACTGCCGCTTCGTTACCACAAGATGGGCACCGAGGACGAAATCACCAAGAAAGTCAACATGGCCATGGACTTGATGCGCGTCCGCGACTTTGCCAAGATGTTCCCGCATGAACTCAGCGTGGGCATGCAAAAGCGTGTCGCCATTGCAAGGTCGTGGGCCATGGACCCGAAGCTCTTGCTTATGGACGAACCGACCGCAGGGCTTGACAACTACAACCGCAGAAACCTCTTGCCGTTGATTGACAACATGCGAACGATGTTCAAGACATCCATCATCATCGTCACGCACGACCTCATGATTGCAAAGGAACTGGACTGCAACCTCGTATTCTTGCACCAGAAAAAGCTCACCGAGCCGCACTCCTTTGACTACTGGCTCCATTCGGATAGCGAAATTTCGAAGGACCAGTTCCGCGACCTTCAATCCGTTTCACCTAATACTTAATTACAGTTATGTTCCTTCCATTACCAGACGATTTTCATGCGCACTTGCGCCAGGGCGAACTCATGCCCGGTTACGTCCGCGATCTTGTTGCCCAGTTTGGCCGCGCCATCATCATGCCGAACACAGTTCCCGCGATGACTAGCGCAAAAGCAATCGCCGACTACAAAAAACAGATTCTCGAAGCCGCCGCTCCGGTGCGCCCGGACTTTGAACCGCTCATGACATTCAAGCTGAACCCGAACTACACGGAACAGGACTTGAAGGACATGATGGCCGTAGGCGTTGTCGCAGGCAAGTACTACCCCGCAGGCGTAACGACGAACAGCCAGGACGGCATCAGCGATTTCGAAGCGGTTTTCCCCGTTGTCGCCATGATGGAAAAGCTAGGCCTGGTACTTTGTGTACACGGCGAAGAGCCGGGTGAATTCTGCCTGGACCGCGAGCCCGCATTTATCAAGCGCGTCGAAACGCTCGCCGAAAAGTTCCCGAAGCTCCGCATCGTGTTTGAGCACTTGAGCAGTGCAAAATCCGTCGAAGCCGTGAAGCGCCTCCCCGCAAACGTCGCCGCCACATTCACGGTACACCACCTGATGATGACCCTCGACGATATCGTCGGCGATGCACTGCGCCCGCACCACTTCTGCAAGCCCTTGCCGAAGCGCCCCGAAGACCGCAAGGCCATCCGCGAAGCCGCCTTCAGCGGAAACCCGAAGTTCTTCCTCGGTACCGATTCCGCCCCGCATCAGCAGGGCAAAAAGGAATGCCCGTGCGGCGCCGCAGGCGTTTACAGCGCACCGGTCGCCATCCCGCTTTTGGTACAGGAATTTGACCGCGCAGACGCCCTCGACAAGCTCCCGAACTTCATCGCAGGATTCGGTGCAGACTTCTACCACCTCCCGCGCACGACAAAGCAAATCGAGGTGGTCAAGGAATCGTGGACCGTCCCTGCCGTCGTGAACGGAGTTGTGCCGCTCGCCGCCGGGCAGACGCTCGAATGGAAACTTAAATAACGTTTTGGGCCTTCATTTTACAATAAAACGCCCAAATTTCATACAAAAATTCGCCGTAAAAGGCGAATTTTTTTTGTACAAATAAAAAAAAATTACCTCTTTAGCTTTTTTTACTTATATTAAAAAGCGATCCAAGGATTATACCACTTTTCAATCGGAGGTTTTATAATGAATCTGGTAAAAACAATTGGTCGTATTCTTCCGGTAGCACTCTCGCTCTCTGTCCTCGTCGCTTGCGGCGACAAGAAATCTGAAAAGCCCGCTCCGGTCAAGCAGCCGGAACCGGCCAAGGTCGAAGCCCCGGCACCGGAACCAGAACAGCCGGCACCGTTTGACTTCTCCAAGTTCGCAGCTATCAAGAACAATTCCCAGGTTTTCTTGACCACGAATGCCGAAGTTGAAGCATACCTCAACGACGCATTCGCCAAGGTTGAAAACGGCCAGGCCACCTCGATCGAATTCCCGAACGTGAGCAGCCTCTTCGAACTCGCTAGCGCAGAACTTAGCAGCGAAGGCCGCGCCGTCATCGCAACAGTCGGTTCCAAGTTCGCACAGACCAACATCGATGCCGCATCCCTCCTCGTGGAAGGCTACACCTGCGACCTCGGCTCTGTCGCTTACAACGACGAACTTTCTCAGCGCCGTGCTGAAACCGTCAAGGCTGAATTTTCCAAGTACATTCCGGCTTCCAAAATCACTGCCAAGTGGTATGGCAAGCGCATGTTCAAGAAGTTCAAGTACGGTTCCAGAGAAGAATACCGCCGCGTGAACGTCCGCATCCAGTAATACTCAGGATCGCGTAAAATTAAACGCGCAAGTGTTTGAAAGGCCTCCGCAACTGCGGAGGCTTTTTTTGTATTCAAGATGTTGGTTCAAGACACCGCTCGCAGGATGCCGCAAAGCGCCCACTTGACATTTCGCACCGCAAAGACGATATTAAGGGAAATACACTAGGTAATTATGCAAAACAAAATTGACTACAAGAAATTAAACATCGAAGTTTACGAAGACACTGCAGAACGTTGCCGCACAAACGCTCGATTGCGCAATTCTATTGAACGCTCTATACACGAACAGAAATTCACCGGAGAGCGAGAAAACGTCGTTGTTGAGAGCCGCGAAATTTTCGCCGAACGTGCCAACATCATCGTCTCGCAAAAACGTACACTTGAAGCCGCCAAAGCATACGCAAACACAAAAGTCGCAGTCCTTAACTTTGCATCCGCATCGCACCCAGGCGGCGGCGTGACAACGGGAGCAGGCGCCCAAGAAGAAAGCATCTGCAGATGTTCCACATTGCACCCATGCCTCCTGGCACCGAAAATGGAAAAGCTTTTCTACGAGCCGCATTGGCACCAGAAAAATGCGCTCCATGATGACGACTGCATTTACACACCTGGCGTAACGGTCATCAAGACCGACACATCCGCCCCCGAATTGCTAGACGAATCCGATTGGTACAACGTAGATGTTATCACCTGTGCTGCACCGAACTTGCGCAATTTTGAACGCAAAAAAGAGTTGCTAGTTGATAAATACGGCTGCGGTTCTATCACCGACGAAGGTCTAAAGCAACTGCACATCAAGAGGCTCCGCCGCATTTTGGATATCGCCATTTTGAACAATGCCGAAAGCATTATCCTCGGAGCATTCGGTTGCGGGGCATTCATGAACGACCCAAGAATCGTCGCAAACGCCACCGCCGAAGCCATCAAGGATTACCTGCACGCGTTCAAGAATATTGAATTCGCCGTATTCTGCCGACCCGGCTTTGAGCAGAACTACAAGGAGTTCTGCAAATTGCGGGAGGTAGGGTAAGGTGTACTTTGTCTTGGGTAATTTTAAGCGATAACAGGTGTGAACCCTCTTTTGTGCGTGTAGCACAAAGGAATCTTTTTCGTAGAATCGTCTGCAATTTTGACAATTGTTAGACTGGTTCGTTCAAGCAGCCAAATATCATCAGCTTCTTGCGTGATTTCCAGGACTTCATTGAGTTCAGTCAATGGAGCGGGTTTCGGTTCATCAAATTTTGCGCGACTTAGCGGGCAGAGAATCAAAATGGATATATTCAATTCCATGGCGAGATTTTTCAGCGTCCAAGTCGCCATCTTTAATGATTCAGCCTTATTTGCGCTAGAACGAATTTTCAGCAAATGCAGGTAATCAATGATTAGCACGTCTAATGACTTCAGTTGTTTGTAGAGTCTTGCTTTTTGAGCCAGCTCTGTAAGATCCATATTGGTCGCATCTTCAATTCGTAGATGCGAATGCATGATTTTACCCACCGATGTCACGAGCATTTGAGTCTCGGTTTTATCAAGCGCTTCTTCGCAAATTTTACTATAGTCTACACCAGCATACTGGCAAAGGAGCTGTTCGCCACGCCGCGTTCCACAGTTATCCAAGCTGAAATAAACGACACCCTTGCCATCATCCAACGCAGCACTCGCCGCAACGTTCAACGCAAACGTTCTGATTCCGACCCCCGCATGCGCCGCAAGAATTGTCAATGCACCTCTACGAAGACGATTCGCCCAGTCCGCCTTACCCGTGTAAGAGCGTTCCATTTCGGCTTGCAACTTTTTCAGATTATTGATTTTTTGCGGCAGAAATTTTTCAAGGCATTTCTTTTGCTTCACAAAAATTTTATGAATTGCATCTTCGAGCGAAAGCGGTTCCAACAGCAAGGCGGCACATTGCGCATTGCCCGAATATTCATCAAGCTGCTTTTGTGCAGAATCATCAAATTCACGCCAAATGCTGGGCTTCGGAAACCACTGTGCAATACTTGTAAGCGCAAACTTGTGTGTATCTTGTAGCATCCCGCAATTTTTCGCAGACTTTTCTACGCATTCCTTGTCAAAAGCCCCAACAATCGTTTGCATTGTTTCGTAGGCGCGGATGGCACGAGTCATCTTGTCAAGAGCTTTTGCCTTGTCAGTGGAATTTTCGTCAATTCCATCAGTGGGCGGAAATTCCTTTTCTGCAGGAGCGTACGCTGGATCAAATTCGCAACAATCATCTTCAAAGACCAAGTCCAGCGAATCACATAGATAACCGTAAAATTCTCGCACGTAATTGTAGTAGCGGAAAGCCTTGTTAATTTCATTTTCTGCCAACGACTCAAAACTGTCTGTCATCTTGTCTTTGAACATAAGAGCCTCCTTTGTACATCCCAAAATATACCATGACCATACGACAACTGTTGACGCATGAAGCAGGCGGACAATCATCCACTCACAGGAATATACGCGACATGGTTTCGCTTTAGCCTTTTAATCCATTTGGCGTGTTCATTGTAGTTTGATTTTCCGCAGAGCACCCACAGCACGTCTATGGGGCGCTTGGTGTTGAATTTTGGCGGAGGGGCGTAACCGTCAGTAAAGTAGATGAGTCCATCATATTCGGGGTGCGCACAGTAATAATCAGCGGCAGGCTGAAAACTTGTTCCTCCGCGGCCCATGATTTTTACGGTTTTGCGCGCCTTTTTTAACGGTTCGGGCTCGCCTTGAATTTTGGAATCAAACTGCAAAACATCTAGTTTTTCAACACCATATTTAAAGAGCCGGTTAATCACCGAGAAGAAAAATTGCAAGTTCTTGTCCGTGACAGACCCGCTCACGTCAACAGCAATGAGTAAATTCGTTGAAAGCTCGTAGCGGCTGCCCATGGCATCAAAACCGAAACGTCGATTAGGACGCATGCGAGTAAGTCGACGCTTGCTAGAAATCACTGATGTCTTAAACAGACTCAGCATTTTGCGGTAGTCCATATTGACTTTCTTACTTGCCCTGATAACGCCTTGCAACTTCTTAGAAATTGATCCCCAGTTATTACTAGCTTCGGCAATTTCGATAAAGCCATTTATATCACAGCAAGCCGATTCGTCTTCTTCCCATAACTCCGAAATTTGCGCATCTAGTTTTTCTTGCGTGTCGTTTTTTCCTTGCGTGCTGCGAGAATTGCCGCTGTTCGCGCACGTTTCTCCAAATTCGCTCGATTCGCAAGATTCGCCTTCGCCCTGCGCAGCCTCGCTGACATCGTTCGGAATCCCGCGGCCATCCGATGGAGCAAAAGGCATAACTGTATCCTTGAGCAAACTGTAATACTCTTCAAAGCACAAACCACTAGGTAAATTCAATTCTGCGCCGCTCATCAGTCTTTTGACAACGGGCGGAACTTCATAAACATCGTTAAGCGTGATGTTGCTCGCTCGTGTGAGCAACTGTTTCATTGCAAACGGAGGTTGTCGCTGATACGGGTGCTTGAGTAAAATGCGGAACATTTCAACTTTCAAAAATTCAGCCAACACAACATCTGAGACGTTGTTCAAAAGCTTCGGGGCAAATTCAACCTTTCTATTCCCAGTTCGCATTGATACATCAAGCGAATCATTCTCGTAAAATTCGTGACTGCAGTACACAGCAAACAAGAGCGGTTCCGTCAAGAACCATCGTTCACCAATTTTCTTTATTCTATCCAATACAGTCATAGATTTAAATTATCAGTTCAACGAGTCTCCGCCTTAAATTGACTTGATAAATTCCGTAATTTTCTTATACAGTTTTGGACAATGCATAATGACAAACGTCATCGTTGACGGGTATAGCGAAGACGAATACAAGTTTGCGAAATGCGCCTGCGCCTCGCGGAATTTTTCGCCCGAAAGGAACTCAAAATAAGCGGCAAAATTCGCAGCCACCCTTGCCACCATTTCAGTATCTTTCTCGTCGTAGTTTTTCGTTTCAATAAAACGGAAGACTAATTCGTTCACGGAGGCAAGTTCCGGCGTAGAACATTTTTTAAGTGCAGTCTTTTGCTTTGCAAAATCACCAAGCAAAATTTCCTTTGCACTTGGCAAGCGTTTCCGGTTGATTGTCGCAAAGAACTTTGTTGCGGCAGGCATACCGATGATTCCCGCAATAATCGTTTTCAAAAGCGAAGAGACCTCGTTCGTCTGTAATATCTTTGAAACGCGTTTCCATCCGCGACGGTCAGGAGATTTTTCAAGTCCTTGGTCTTCGCGAGTAAAGGCGGCACCGTCAAGCATTTCCGGATTTTCAGAAATGAAATCAATCACGCGACTGTCCAGCCCCGCCTTTGAAGCCCACAACAGCCATTCTTGCGCAGTGGGCCTAAATTCGTAAATGTTAAAACGGCTCACAAGTGCCGGATCCAAATCCGTCAACTGATATTCTTCACCATCGTTCACCGCGCTAATCACACGCGAGCCCTCAGGCAATTTGCGCCCCGCAAGCGTGCGATTTAACGTCAAATCCATAATGGTCTGTAACACTTCCGGGCGAGCGCGATTCAGCTCATCCAAAAACAACACCACCGGCTTGCCATCCGTCGGGAACCAATACGGCGGCATAAACAAAGTCTTACCCGTTGCCTCGTCAAGTCGCGGGAGGCCAATCAAATCGCCCGGATCACTCATCTGCCCCAAAAACAGAATCACCACGCGCTCGCCACGCGATGTAAAGAACTTCTCCAGGATTTGCGACTTGCCAATTCCATGCTTGCCCGTAAGCATTATATTTTGCGAGGCGGGAGTCGCCTCCAACAAGCTTTCCAGTTCTCGTGCATTTATACGTACAGACATACAGACCTCTACAGTTTTAAGATTCCCTTTGTCATTGAAATATCCACAGGAAACGGCATCGTTTCAAGCAAGCCTTCAACGCTTTTGAGCACATTAGGTATTGCAGGAATTCTTTTCGTGAAATTTTTATCGTTCAGCGAAATTTCAATCATTCGTTTTTTACCCAATTCAATCTGGAGCAAAAAGTATTTACCCTTGTCAGCCAAATTCCATTCGTGACTCAATTGCGACATCATCTGAGCGACGCATGTTTTCAGGCTTAATCTTGATATTTCCTTAAGCTTAGCTTTCTTCTCAAATTCAACTTTTTCGTTTTCAAGCGCAGTAAGATGCGCCGGGAAATTATCGATAAAGTTCTTTATATTCTTAATGGTCTGCAGCAAGTCGCAAGTATCAACCCGATGAGAAAAGGAGTCAATTCCATCGGTTTTAAAATGCACATAATACAACGAATCAGCCAGAATAAATTCAATTGATGAATTCGCTGCGTTCAGATCAGTGACAATCCTAATTCCACATATTTTATCGCCCTGCTGGAACATATCCCGCTGGAACGCATCACCTTGACTTTTACCCGACCTCACTACATTGCACTTGCACCCTGGATAGTGGCTTTTCATCTCATTGTACGCACAAAGGACCTCCCCTTCGGAAGGCGCACACCCACGTTTTCCAGGGACAAGAAGCCCGCAAACCCGTTTTTCCCAATACCAGCGAGCAACCGTTTCAAAACTTTCCTTTTTTAAAATCCTGCTAATCATATCTATACCCCACGCATAATATAGAACCGGGATACGTCAAATAACGACGCATAGACAAGCCGCGCAAAAAGTCAGGCATTTTTCTTAACGTGTATATGACAATACACGCACAATCATTATCGTAATGACTAGTTTTTTAAGGTTGTATTTTTTTGAAGCTCACCCGTAAATTGAACGCAAATATTCCCCATATTCCTTGAGGCGCATTTGCAGCGAAGCGGGCTTTATGACGCGGGCGGCAGTTGAGAATGACACAACCCAGTTCACCAAAAGCTGGTTCACATCAGCTTTCATTTTCACCAAGATTTCGCCATTTTTGGCTAGTCTCATGTGCATCGTTCGGTTGAACTTGTTTTCCATAAGGTAAAGGCTAGCGCTCATTTCAAATTCAATTTCAACATCTTCAGGATGGGGTTCCTGCTCGCTCATGAACGCAGCCCCTGACGTGACCTGCCGACGCAACTTTTCCAGAACTTTCGGATTTTCCACAAACGTTTCCTTGGAGAGTTGCACCTTAACCATTCGCCGGAACTTGAGCGTATAGGTGGCATCTTTGACTTTTTCGGATTCGCAACCCACGTAAATTTCGTTCTGATAAACGATAATCATCAAGGGGATGCGGGTTGATTTCTTGTAAGCGGAGGCGGTTCTGTAAAACACATCAATTTTACGGTGGTCGTGAATCGCCTGGAGAATCGTCCGCATTTTTTCACTAGCATTTTCTTCAATGTCCGGCGGAGTCCCCATGAAAATGATTTTCGTGTTCAGCTCTTCACCGAGATGGCGGAGCGATTTCTGTTCGCGGCCCGGCAAACTTTTTTCGATGCGCTCCAGAAGTTGCGAAATAATTTCACTCGTGGCGGGGTAAATATTCGCGATGCGTTTGAGGAACACGAAATGGAGCATCGTATTTTCAAAATTCGGGAACAGGAGTCTCTCGGCATTGCGAAGCGCCGAGGTGTAATAAGATGTACGCCCAACAGTATCAACTGCGATGTAGCGGCCACCATCCATTTCCGAAAGGAAGCGCATGTCGCGTTGCACATTGCGGCGTTCACTCTCAGGAATTTCAAACGAAGTCATCAAGTCGCTGATGGTAAATTTCTTTTCCGGATTTGAAATCACTTTCGCAAAAAGTTGCACAGTGCGTTCACCGCGAGTCATGTCCGCCATAAAAACTCCTGAAGATGTTTTATTAAAAATATAATCAAATACGACAAATGTGGACGCATGCAAATTTAGGCATCAAAGCTTACACCGAATGACTTAGGCATCACAATTTCCTTATAGGCATTCATCAAGTAGTCATCGGTCATTCCAGAGACGTAGTCCGCGACAATGCGTGGGAGCGAAGTCGTTTCTCTGTACTTTTCGCCCAGCGATTCACACCAGTGATTGATTCCGGTCGCCTTTTTCACGCCAGACTGGAGTTCATCAAAACATTCTTCCAAGACTGTCCGGAACATCATCTTGATCTTTTCGTCTTGGGTTGACTTTTTCGGATTCAAATAGATGTTTTTGTAGTTCCAGTCTTTCAGCTGGTTAAGCGCATCAAAAACTTCCGGCGAAAAGACGAGCGTTTCTTTGTCTAAACTATTATTGACAAGGTCTGTAATAAGCGTGTTGACGATTTCGCTATTTTTGCTTCCGAGAATTTTCGTGATTTCTTGGGGGATGTCTTCGCGCTTCACTAGTTTCAAGATGATGGCATCTTCAATGTCGCGGCCAACGTACGCAATCACGTCCGAAATTCGCATGACACAGCCCTCCAATGTCATCGGGACCATCTCTTTTGATTTCAGCGTTCCGCTTAAGCTGTTTTTGTATTCTTCCAGCAGTTTTTCTGGAGTTTTGCTGCGGTTACAGCCGTATTCATTTTTCAGTATTTCGCCGTTGTGGCAGATAATTCCGTCGAGCACTTGCGCGGTAAGATTCAGTCCTTTGCCGTATGCTTCAAGGTCATTGAACAGCCTAAAACTTTGAACATTGTGTTCAAAAATTCCGTCACCGCAATCTTGCAAAAACTTTGAGACAATTTTTTCGCCATCGTGGCCAAAAGGCGTATGGCCGACATCGTGTCCGAGCGAAATAGCCTCAATCAAGTCTTCGTTCAAATTCAAGAAACGCCCAATGGTCCTTGCAATTTTTGCGACCAGTTGCACATGCAGCACTCGGTGCGTGATGTGGTCATTTTCAACAAGGTAAAACGCCTGGGTTTTATCAATGTATCGGCTATAGCAATAAGAATGGATAATCTTGTCCGCATCACGGGAAAAGTTCGGCCGGATATCGTCAGGCAATTCGTGATAGCGGACCGCAGCCGCAGAATTGCAGGCGTATTCTGCAAGCGAGTTTTCCTTTTCCATCAAGCGGGATTCAATTTGTTTCTTGACTGAAGCGTTCCATTCCATAAAACAGTTCCATTAGATAAAAATCATTTTCGTTTAATAAAATATATAAAACCAGCAAAAAGAAAGCCCTGAAGGTGAACTTCAGAGCTTTTTCTAATATTTAGGATTTTATTCGTGGATTACTTCACCACGATGTTCACGAGCTTGCCCGGAACGACGATGGACTTCACGACGGTTTTGCCAGCCATAAACTCCTTCACGCGGTCGTTGTCCATGGCGAGCTTTTCGAGGGCAGCCTTGTCCATGTCCTTCGCGACAGAGGCCTTCGCGCGGACCTTGCCGTTCACCTGGAACACGACTTCGACGGTGTTTTCCACGGCCTTGGAGTGGTCGGCTTCGGGCCAGGCGACGTTCGTGAGCGATTCGTTGTGGCCAAGGATGCTCCACATTTCTTCGGCGATATGCGGGGCAAACGGGTGTAAGAGCTTGACGAACGTTTCGCACGGTTCGCGGTAGCGCTTGTCCATCTTCATCATTTCGTTGTTGAAGATCATCAACTGGCTGATGGCGGTGTTGAAGCTCATGTTTTCAATGTCGTTCGTGACCTTGATAACGCTCTGGTGCATCACCTTTTCGATAGCTTCCGGAGCAGCTTCGTCAACGAAGACCGGGGCTTCATCGCTGTCGCCGACAACAGAACGCCAGGCGCGGCCGAGGAAGCGGTTCATGCCTTCAATGCCCTTGGTCTGCCACGGCTTCACGGCATCGAGCGGTCCCATGAACATTTCGTACAAGCGAAGGCTATCAGCACCGTAATCACGGACAACGTCATCCGGGTTCACGACGTTCTTGAGGGACTTACTCATCTTAGCCACAATCTGCTTGAGTTCGATGTCAGTACCCTTCTTGAAGTACTTGCCATTCTTTTCTTCAACTTCGTCAGTCGGGACCTTGGAGCCAGCGGCGTCTTCGTATGCGAAGGCAAGAATCATGCCCTGGTTGAAGAGTTTCTGGAACGGTTCATCGGTAGAGACGAGGCCGAGGTCAAAGAGCACCTTGTGCCAGAAACGGCTGTAGAGCAAGTGAAGCACGGCGTGTTCGGCACCACCCACATAGAGGTCGACCGGCATCCAGTACTTTTCAAGTTCCTTTGCCACAAATGCGTCGCCATTGCAAGCGTCGATGTAGCGGAGGTAATACCAGCAAGAGCCTGCCCACTGCGGCATGGTGTTCGTTTCGCGGATACCCTTGCGGCCGTTCTTATCAACGACCTGGAGCCATTCGGTGGCGTTAGCGAGCGGAGACTGACCGCCGTCACCCGGCTTGTAGTCCTTGAGTTCCGGCAAGAGCACCGGAAGTTCGGCATCGTCCACCGTAGAGATTTCGCCATCTTCCCAGTGGATAATCGGGAACGGTTCGCCCCAGTAGCGCTGACGGCTGAAGAGCCAGTCGCGGAGCTTGTAGTTCACGGTAGCCTTACCGATCTTGTTGGCTTCGAGCCATTCGATAACCTTGGCGATACCCTGCTTCTTGTTGAGACCGTTCAAGCAAAGCGTTGCATTTTCGCTGTTGATGTAGGTGCCGTCGGCAGCCCAGCAAGCTTCGCCCTTGAGCACGAGCGGCTTTACATCTTCGGGGCAGCTTGCATCCGGCTCCATGATGCAGATAACCGGCAAGTTGAACTTCTTTGCAAAGTCAAAGTCACGGGTATCGTGGGCCGGCACAGCCATGATAGCGCCAGTGCCATAGCCCGTCAAAACGTAGTCAGCAACCCACACCGGAATCTTCGTGCCGGTGAGCGGGTTCACAGCGTAAGAACCTGTAAACACACCGGTCTTTTCCTTGGCGAGTTCCGTACGGTCGAGATCGCTCTTGAGAGCGGCGGCATGCACGTATTCTTCCACGGCGACCTTCTGTTCGGCAGTCGTGAGTTCCGGCACCATAGCGTGTTCCGGAGCAACGACCATGTAGGTGGCACCGAACAGCGTATCGCAACGGGTCGTGTAAACGCGGAGCTTCTTTTCGGTCGGCTTGCCTTCAGCATCGGCAATGGCAAAATCAACTTCGGCACCATAGCTCTTGCCGATCCAGTTCTTCTGCATGTCCTTCACGCCCTGCGGCCAGTCGAGCTTGTCAAGGCCCTTCAGCAGGCGGTCGCCATACAGCGGAATACGCATGAGCCACTGCTTGAGGTTACGGCGTTCCACTTCCTTGGTGCCGCACTTTTCGTGAGAACCATCGTTCAAGACTTCTTCGTTTGCGCAAACAATCTTGCAGTGCTTGCACCACCACACCTGAGCGTCGGCATAGTAAGCGAGGCGCTTCCCATCCTTGTACTTGCGGACTTCTTCCTTGCCCTTTGCTTCGACATCGGCCGGAATCGGGAGTTCTTCAATGGGGCGGCCCTTCTGCTGGTCTTCATCGAACCAGGTGCCGTAAAGGCGCTTGAAAATCCACTGCGTCCACTTGTAATACTTCGGATCGGTGGTGTTGACTTCCTTGTTCCAGTCGTAAGAGAGGCCGAGGCGCTTGATCTGGCGGCGGAAATTGTCGCAATTCTTCTTGGTCGTAATGGCCGGGTGCGTACCAGTCTGGATGGCGTACTGTTCAGCAGGGAGGCCGAAAGCATCCCAACCCATCGGGTGAAGCACATTGAAACCGCGGCTGCGCTTGTAGCGGCAAATGATATCCGTTGCAGTGTAACCTTCCGGGTGGCCCACATGGAGGCCAGCACCACTCGGGTACGGGAACATATCCAAGCAATAATACTTCGGCTTGGACTTGTCTTCGCCAGTCTTAAACGTCTGATGTTCTTCCCAGTAGGCTTGCCACTTGGTTTCGATTTCTTGCGGATTATACTTTGCCATTTGCTTTGTACCTCGTATGGTTCTGCTAGACGAGAGACGAAAGACGAGAGACGAAAGAATTCGTCAAGCCTGTCCAACAGTCTTGCCGCTTGCAGGACTTCATTAAATTTCGAGGCAAAATTTAGAAAAATATCTAGAAGGATTCACATTCTTCCCAGTCGTTCTGCTCATTGAACCTGTAGCATTTCGTGCCATCAGACATTACAACAGAACAAGTATCGCCGACAACGGTATCCTCTTTTTGGCAATTAGCGATTATTTGAGCCTTATCCGTAAGCGAAAGTGAAGTTTCTTTCCAAGCTCCATTCCCAATATAGGTGTAAGAATACTTGGAGCAACCAAGACCCGCAAAACATGCTTCCTTAGTGCATATGTCACCAACAGCAACACCCGTCGTATCACAGGTTATTCTCCGGTCTCTTAAAGTCCACAGACCCTTTTCGCACCTGTAATAATCTGTATGTCCAACAGAACGGAATCTAGGATTGCTTGCACCCACCCACGCAGAATCCACCTTGCCTTCTTCTTCAGCAGAGCACGTCAATGAGGCATCATCTTCTGCCGAACTACTCGAAAGTTCAGAATCACTATAATATTCATCACGTCCGATTTTCACCCACTGACTGTCAGCGCACTTGTAATATAAGGCGCCTGGCCAACGCATATTATGAAAAACATAAATTTCCTTACGGCCTTCATTTTC
Organism: Fibrobacter succinogenes subsp. succinogenes S85; assembly: GCF_000146505.1. GTDB lineage: Bacteria > Fibrobacterota > Fibrobacteria > Fibrobacterales > Fibrobacteraceae > Fibrobacter > Fibrobacter succinogenes. The sequence continues at coordinate 1,871,490 of NC_017448.1, forward strand.
GGCATTGCATTTTACTTCTTCCCATCCATTTCCTGCATAGGAATAAAGAGAAATTTCAGCATGGTCCAAAATCGAAAACGTTTCTTCGATACTTGGGCCATAGGCTTCGCCCAAACAAAAATACTCCGTCTTCACGCCGTCAAACGCAGCGATACTAACAGCATCGTGTCCTTCTCTGCATTTTTCATTCATTTTTTCCAACGACGGGCGCTCAATTTCTTGAACAGAACTACTCGAAGCCACATTGCTAGAAGACTCAGGGCTTGAAACAGCCTCGCTGCTAGAAGATACTGGACCTGAGCCAATCTCATTACTAGAAGCCACGCTACTCGAAGATTCTACAGCCGACGATCCAGTCGCTGCGGGAATCGGGTTACTCACGGCATCGTCACCGCACGCCGTAAAAGACAAAACTGAAATAGATGCTAGCATCGCTAGCACTGAAGCATGATTCCTTTTGAACATAAAAATTCCCTATACGTTCCAAAATTTTATCCAAAAATATCAACTTATTTTATCAAAAGACTCTTTATCCAATAAATGTAAGCAAAAAAGAATTTCATTTTTTACTGAGCCTTTTTCTCTGGATAAATAAAGGAGATTCTCACAATAGAATTATCCTTGCATCCAACCACACGGCTTAACCTATATCGACTCGCAGGAATCGTATCCCGAACGCTTTGGGGGTCTTCAGATTTGCTACACACTGTGTTATGGAGTAGTTCGTCAGCAATTTCTTCATCTGTAGTTTCCAAAGTCCAAGTTCCATCTTCCCGGTAGCGATAATAATTCTGAGGCAAGCAATAACTATACTGAAAACCGATATCATAATTATGCTCTAGCTTTTGCGCCAAGAGAACATCCTTATCCCAGCAATCTTCAAGCAAGCCTGCAGCACGATCATTTACAGAAGCTTCTTTAGGCAAATCCAGAACATCGTATTCCTCGTCAGTCAAGCCCTTTTTCCGAGGATCCGTATATTGTTGCGGAATAAGTTTTGTGGGTTTCCATTTACCTTCATCACAATAATAGAACGCACCATCAGATTCTTTAAAACGTTGTCTATAATACGCGTATTCACGAATCGGGCATGCGCCCAATTTAGGGTCAAAATTACTCTCATACCAATAGCCATCCTCAAATAGATAATACTGCTTTTCACCTTGCGATTCAAACGAGCAAGAATCTCCTTCAACAGTTTTACTAGTCGTGCAGTTATAAACAACTTCATCTACGAGTTCCCACACAATACCTTCGTCATGCGCCCCTCCTAAATCAGAATGCACAACATGTAAGCATTGATAGTATGCCGTATATCCATTTGAATATGTAATTTTTCCAGTATCCCATTCATTTTCAGCATTGCATTCTTTGGCGGGAGCCTTCAAGCATTCGCTTTCATTCCAGATTCCGTTTCCCACATATTCATAGCATTTTCCCCAACGATCGCCACAGCAGTAAAAGCCGCCCTCCGAAATATGCACATTACAAAGACTCCCTACAGATACCCCCGCAGTATCGCAAGCGGCAACCGGCTCCGCCTCATACCAATTGCCCTTTTCGCACTTATAATAATTAATCGTAAAGCCATATTTAGCATTACCATTCCATATCGAATCGACAGCGCCCTCATTGTGCGCATCACACTTTGAAAGTTGCGTTAAATTCACGATTCTTGATGCACTCGAAATTTCAGAACGACTCGAAGCCACATCACTAGAAGATATTGGATTTGAAAAGGTTTCGCTACTTGAAGATTCCGTAGCAGACGACTCTATCGCCGACGATCCAGCCGCCACGGGCATCGGATTACTCCCAGCATCGTCGCTGCATGCCGCGAACGGCAAAACCGAAATAGACGCTAGCATTGCTAGCACATAGCCATGATTCCTTTCGAACATAAAAACAACTCCCATTATGTTCCAAAATTTATCAGTAAAATACAAACTCACAACTTCAAAAATCATTTCTACAAAAAATTGTAAGAAAAAAAGAAGCCCTGAATGGCGGCCACCCATCCAGAGCTAAAATTATAAGTCTACGCTGTTAGTTTTCACCGTTTCGCATTTCAGTCTGCTCACGGTCCATGGTGTAGGTCAGGTATTCTCTAAAGTCACGTTCGATCTCCACTTCTGGAGTTTCGTTAACATAACCGGCGAAAATTTCAAAAAGATCCGGATTGTCCGTCCAGCCAAGCACACCGACAGCATTAAACGTCATGGACTTATCGCCCGGAGCACTGGCTATGTATTCAATCTTGGACTTTTCGACCCAGCCTTGTCCACAGCTTCCTTTTACGAGAACTTCCGTGTCAGCATCCCTGACAATCGTAAGAGCGTCGTTAAAGCCTGCCGTACACACGACTTTGCCACCACCTTTTTCTGATGTAACATTGATATCACCCAGCTTAGACTTTACTTGCCTCGCCGCAAAAGAAGACGAGACCAGAACAGACAAAGCAAGGAACATCATCAACTTTGCGGTTTTCATGATTGACCTCCTTTATTTATTAGGGGTGGGACATCCACCCACTTTTCAAATTACAAAGTAAAGTTTACATAGACCAGAAAAACCTTAGTTCAACTTAGAATAGAGACTAATCGTCCCGCTTTGATTCAGCACGCCCAGCAAGTAACGCACGAGTCCATTCTGTAAACTTTCTTTTTCTGTTTATTTAACCCTTATTAAAATATTTTTAAGTCGTTGAACCTCCACGATTTGTTATTATTCCGTCATGCTTTTAAGAAAATCTTGTCTTCTTGCGTCTATGGTTTTAGCACTTACCACAAGTGCATTCGCTCAAAGTTCCGACGATGACGAATGGGTTTCTGTTGATTCACCGAGGCCAGCCTCCGAAACCGACAAATCCGGCTCTTACGACGGATCCAACGACAGCGAATTCGCAAATGACGAAGAATACGCAAGCGCTTACGCCAGATACAAGACACAGACAACGTCTCGCTCCGAAATCAGCAAGCAGCGCAGTGAAGGGTTCTCGCAGTCCGTGTTCCTTGGAGCACGTCTGCAGGGCGGATTTAACACGTTCCTCGGTTCTAAATCCGATGGTTGGGGCGCTGGCTGGAATGCAGGCGCAGGCCTTATCATCAAGATTTCGATGTTCACGAAAAACTTTAGCCTTGTACCGGAACTGACGTTCAACTATCGCCAGTACAATTACGAAAAGGACATGAACGATCTTTACACGAACAAGGCTAAGATCAACATCATGTTGTTTGAACTTCCTATCATGTTCCGCTACACATTTGACCAATATGACTTCTTTGCTGCCGCCGGTTTGCACCTCGGTCTCAAGCTGATGGGTAGCGCCGAATATGGTTCCGAACCGAAGGCTGGTGTCATCGCCGATAAGGAAAACAGTGGTTTGAAATCCACTACCGAAATCGCCACGACGAACATGGAAGTAGGCTTTGCAATCGAAGGCGGTTACATGCTCACGCGTAACGTTCATTTGAACCTCCGCATTGTCCAGAGCATTACGAACCTCTTGAACCAGGGCTTGACGGTCAAGCAGCCGTTTGACAAGGCCACGCTCCTCACGTTCTACACGAACGTCGGTATCGCATTCCTGTTCTAGTCGGTTAGTTATTAGTCATTGGTCATTAGTCAATAGTTTTTAATTGCAAAAAAGGAAGCGCCGAACGCTTCCTTTTGTTTTTGCACAAGACGAGAGTCCGCGCTCCCGTCATGTTGAGCCCACTGGGCGAAACATCCAGTGAAGTATCACGACTGACGGGATGTGCCGCCGAATGGCGAGACGCGCATCGTCTGCTCAGGATGACGAGACGCACAACCTACCTTCTGCGGATTCTCGGGATTTCCTTCTGAATAAGGAGTTTCTCGATCGGGGCAAATTCTTCGTGCGGTTTGATGGCTTCCTTGTAGAGCACGTCGGCGAGCGTCGGGTTGTGCGCGAGGAAAGCAATCAGAATCGCGTTGCGCAAGAAGAATTCATCCATCGCAGCGACTTCGTACTTCTCGTAGAAATTCGCGACATATTCCGCAGCGAGCCTGTAATCCTTGGCACGGGCAGCTTCCATGATGTTGAACTCATCCACGAACGATTCCGGCAGCGCACCTGCATTCACAAGCTTGCGCACCTTAACGTAAACCTTGTTCGTGTCACGAGCTTCCATCGGGATGCCACGCATCCATTCCACATATTCTTCGCGGAACTTTTTCCAATCCGGAGAAGTTTCATCCACCTTGAATTTTGGACGCACGAGGCTATCCACCGCCGTCGCTGAATCAACAGAATTTTCCGATACTGCCGCAGCTTTTGCAGAAGAAACAGCCGCGGAATCCGAGCCCTTTTCAGAATCATCCGCATTGGATTCGAGCATTGCCGAAATACCTTCGAAAACTTTTTTGCGTTTTTTCACTTCTTTGATATACGCCAAGAGCGCACGTTCACGATACTTGTCCGTACCCGCCTTGAGCATGGACTGCACCTTTATCGGGCGGCGCAACGCATAATCCGCCGAGTCCAAATATTCCGGCCAGCAAATTTCGCAGCTGTCGAACACCTGCACAATGCGCGCGTTCGAATGTACAAAGCGAGCCTCTTCCGCCTTGTTGTCGACAATCGGGATAAACGTGCTATTCGGTTCCACTCCATCCAAAAGCGACGTAATCATCTTTGACGTAAAGAGGAAATTCTGTTCGCCAAAGAAATCCGGTTCGCGGTGGATGCGTTTGAATTCCTTCACGAGCGTCGAATCTGTGCTGAAGCGGCCAATGGCGCGCTGCATCACCGGCTCGTCACTTGCGACAATGATAATGTCAGGCTCCTCAGGAGCCTTGTACAAACTCACGTACGGGAACGCCACATCAAGCGCCTTCAAGATGTTGAGGAACAGCAAGTCATTGAATTCATACGTTTGGATCCATTGCACCCAAAGTCCACCCGGTTTCATGTAGCGGCGCATCTTGGTGTAAAATTCATGGCTGAACAAGCTCGCGACACCGCTCACCCACGGATTACTCGGCACGCTAATCATCAAGTCGTACTTGCGGCGATTCGTGAGGAAGAACGTCTGCGCGTCATCAATGAAAATGTGGATGCGCGGGTCATCGTAGCCGCGAGCGTTCCACGGATAAAATCCGCGAGCAAGGTTCATCATTTCTTCTTCGATTTCCACGCAGTCAAAATCGCGCACCAGCGGATCCGAGAGCAAGTAATGCGCACCCATGCCACTGCCAAATCCAACCATGGCGGCATCGTACGGTTTGTCCTTCATTGCCATCGGCATAAATGCGGTCGCCGCCTGCGTAAGCTCATCGCCTTCAATCGGGCGTTCACGATTCTTGCTCATGCTCGCATCGGCCTTGCCGTTCGTCTTCACGTAATAATGCACATCGGATTCATGGAAGCTGATCGTCGCCGTTTTACCGTCACGCACCACAATCTTTTCATCCGGATGCAAATTCTTGTAAGCGCGGAAGGCGCCAGACGTTATCATGTGCGGATCAAAATTCACAAAGAACGAAGGCAAAATCATAATCGCCGTCATCACGTAAAAGAGCACGCTATAGCGGAACTTTTTGCGATAAATGACGAGCAAAATAAAGCCAATCATAAAGTCAAGCACAGCAGCGAGCACAAGCGAGCCCTTGAGCTGCATCAGCGGCAACAGCAAAAGTCCACCGCCAGCAGAACCAAGAATCGATCCTACCGTATTCCAGCCGTAAACCTTTCCAATCGGGGCTTCGCTCTTGAACGCACGCGTCAAAATCAGCGTAATCAGCGGAAGCGTCATACCCGCAAAGAAGCTCGTCGGCACCATCCACAAAATCGAAAGCGCGTACTTGAAAATGCTCCAGCAAACATAGCCGTCATTCGTCGTATTAAAAATCTGGTTTGCGACATTCATGCCCTCCCAGAACGGCTTGTAGAAATACAGCGTGCAAAGCGCAAAGAATCCCATGAAAATCTGCGCCAGTGAAAGCACCACGAGCGAGTCCTTCTTCAACAGCTTTCCGCTCACGGCACTGCCAATGGCAAGCCCTAAAATGAACGCCGAAAGCATTTGGTCAAAGCTGTGGCTCGAAGAACCCATCAACAGCGAAAGCAAACGAATCCAGACGATTTCATAGACAAACGAAGTAAGTCCCGTAATTCCAGCAATCCAGAACCACATGTTCTTCGGAGGCATCGCAAGTTTGTGTTCCGCCACATAATCTTCGTTAAGCGGTTCCGGACGCGCGACATTCTCGCGAACTCCCGCCGCATCCCCGCCAGCAGTCGCCAGCGACCCAGCACCTTCTTCTTCAAGTTCTTCTTCGTACGTCGAAGGCGTCGTATAGCCGATAAAGCAGAACACCGCAGCAAGCAAGAAGTTGATTGAAGCCGCGACGCAAAGCGTGATGTGGTTTCCAAGTTCCGGAATCAAGATGTAGCTTGTGAACAAAATACCAATGGCACTACCGAGGCTGTTCGTAAAGTAAAGCATCGGGAGCGAGACTTCGGCACCGCTCTTGCGCATAAGACCCGCCGCAATGAACGGGAACGTCATGCCCACCGCAATCGCAATCGGGAGCGTCGAACCCGTCGCCAAAACGACCTTCAAAATTTCCGCACCGCGCGAACTCAACCCCGCCACAAAATTCGAATCATAAAAGTAATCCGTGAGCCAAATGTACATCGGGTGGTAAATCAGCCCGCCAATGCCAATTGCAAGTTCCACCGCCGCGTACCCGAGCAGCGGCCTCTTCACGCGCTCCACCAGTTTGCCCGCGACAAAACTGCCAATCGCAAGCCCGCCCATGTAAATGCAAAGCGTGAGCACTTGACCATAGCTCGAATGTCCGAGGAAAAGTTTAAGGTACCTGGCCCACGACCCCTCATAAATGAGACCCGCAAAACCAGAGAGAGCAAAAAGCGCGTAAATAACGATATTCATGAGTGCAAATCTATACTAATTAAGTAGTTATAAATCACCCGCAACGCTTTTTCATTGTAACTTTTTAAAGACTTTTCTTTTAGATAAAAAGCACCCGCAGCCGTCATTGAAATCATTCAACCGATTAATCTACATACCATTTCACTAGGAATATGTAATTTAGGGTATTATGGGTTCATGGCTCGTGACAGCACGCCGAGCATTTTCTATTTTTATGCATAAAAACAAATATACGCATAAATTCGAATTTTAAACACGGAAATCAAAATGACTCTTCGCGAAGCGTTTGAATCAAAGATGATGCTGCTCGATGGCGGCATGGGCTCTGTTATCCAGACTTACGGGATTAAGGGCGCCAACAACGATATGCTCTCCATCGAAAAGCCCGAGATAATTCTCGACATCCAGCGTCGTTACGTGGATGCAGGCGTGGATTGCCTCACCACGAACACGTTCTCGAGCCAGCGCGTGAGCCAACACGAATACCACCAGGAACATCGCATCGCCGAGATGAACCGCGCTTCCGTGAAGATTGCGAAGCAGGCCGCCGAAGAAGGCTTCAAGAAGTATGGCCGCAAAGTCTATATCTTAGGTGACGTCGGCCCGACAAGTAAGATGCTTTCCATGAGTGAAGACGTGAACGACCCGGCAAGCCGCGCCATCACTTTTGACGAACTCGAAGATGCGTACTTGGAACAAATTTCCGTACTCATGGAAGAAGGCGTTGACGCCATCCTCATTGAAACGATTTTCGATACGCTGAATGCAAAGGCCGCCCTCAGCGCTTACAGCAAGGCTAACGACGCCCGCATTGAAGCCGCCAAGGCTGCAGGCACTCCCGAAGCCGAAATCAAGCCAATCGAAGTTATGCTTTCGATGACTGTGAGCGACGCCTCCGGCCGTACGCTTTCGGGCCAGACCGTCGAAGCATTTGCCGTGAGCGTGATGCACATGCACCCGCTTTCCATCGGCTTAAACTGCGGTCTCGGTGCAGACGGCATGGTGCCTTACCTCCGCCGCATGGGCGCTATTGCTCCGTGCTACCTCAGCTGCCATCCGAACGCAGGTCTTCCGAACCAGTTCGGCGGTTACGACGACACGCCCGAAGATATGGTGCGCTTGATGCGTGTTTATCTGGACGACAAGCTCGTAAACATGATTGGCGGTTGCTGCGGTACGACTCCAGAACACATTGCTGCAATGCGCCAGATGCTTGATGCGCTCCCGGCCGATTACAAGCGCCGTGAACCCGCACCCAAGTACGTCACCAGCCCGCGCCTCCGCCTTGCGGGGCTCGAACCGTTGTTCAGAGAACAGGTTCGCCCGAGCAACGGCGCCGACAGCTGCAATGCCGATGATTTCGTGAAGGTCGGCGAACGTTGCAACGTCGCGGGCTCCAAGAAGTTCCTGCGTCTCATCAACGAGAAGAATTACGAAGAAGCGCTCGACATCGCCCGTAAGCAGGTCGATGACGGCGCCGACGTCATTGACGTCAACATGGACGATGGCCTCCTTGACGCCACCGCTGAAATGCGCACATTCTTGAACTTGATTGCATCTGACCCTGCCGTGAGCCGCGTGCCTATCATGGTCGACAGTTCCCGCTTTGAAGTTATCGAAGAAGGCCTCAAGTGCATTCAAGGCAAGAGCATCGTGAACTCCATTTCCCTCAAGATGGGCGAAAAGGCGTTTATCGAACACGCACTCACCGTGAAGCGCCTCGGTGCCGCCGTGATTGTGATGCTCTTCGACGAAGAAGGTCAGGCCACGAACTACGAGCGCCGCGTACAAATTGCGTCCCGCGCTTACGATATCATGGTGAAGCAACTTCACTTTGATCCGTCCGATATCATTTACGACCCGAACGTTTTGACAGTCGCAACCGGCATGGCAGAACACAATGCCTATGCCATAGACTTTATCCGAGCCGTCCGCTGGATTATGGACAACCTCCCCGGTGTCCGCATCTCGGGCGGTCTTTCGAACCTCTCGTTCGCATTCCGTGGCAACAACTACTTGCGCGAAGCCATGCACACCACGTTCTTGCATTACGCCATCCCGAACGGCATGGGCATGGCGATTATGAACCCGAGCGCGATTATCAAGTACAAGACAATTCCGCTTGAACTCCGCATGGCGATTACCGAAGTCATCTTCAACACGGAACCGGAAGCAAGCGAAGAACTCATTGAAATTGCAAGCCGCATGACGGCCGCCCAAGCCAAGGCAAAGGAAACTGGCGCCAAGTACGACCCGAAGGCCATTTTCGCCGTAAGCACAGGCGCAGGTTCCGCAACGAGCGACGCAAACGAAAAAGCCGCCGACGCCAAGCCCACCACGCCCGAAGAGCGTCTGCAAGAAGCGCTCCTTAAAGGAACTTCTACAACATTGCAGCCCGACTTGATGGAACTCATCAACCGTGGCGATAGCCCGGTCGGCATTATTTCAGGTCCGCTGATGGACGGCATGAACGAAGTCGGCCGTCGTTTCGGTGAGGGCAAGATGTTCCTCCCGCAAGTCGTGAAAACCGCACGCACCATGAAAAAGGCCGTAGAAATTTTGCAGCCTTACATCGAAGCAGGCAAAGATGCAAACGCATCGAGCCGCGGTAAAATCGTCATCGCCACAGTCAAGGGCGACGTGCACGACATCGGCAAGAACATCGTTTCCGTGATTATGGCTTGTAACGGCTACGACATGGTAGACCTCGGCGTGATGGTTCCCGAAGATGTGATTGTCAAGGCCGCGATTGAAAACAAAGCAGATATCTTGAGCCTTTCCGGTCTCATTACACCGTCTCTCGAAGAAATGTGTACGGTCGCAAAGGCCATGCAAGCCGCCGGTCAGCGCATCCCGATCATCGTCGGTGGTGCCACCACCTCGCCCACGCATACCGCCGTGAAAATCGCCCCGTGCTATGACGGTCCTGTTTTCCACGTGCGCGACGCCGCTAGCAATCCGGGCCTCGCCCAGAAATTGCTTGACCCCGCCACTCGCGAACAAACAATTCAAGAAAACCGTGAAGAGCAGCAGCGCATCCGCGACAAGCAAAACGGCATCAAAACGGAAGCAGCAAATGCCATGGCCGCAGCCGCCTCCACGCCAGAAGAACGCCGTTTCCAATACGACTGGAGCAAATACCAGCCGGTACAGCCGCCGTTCATGGGCGAAAGCAAGCTCCCGCCGATTCCTATCGAAAAGATTATCCCGCTCATCAGCTGGGAATACTTCTTCTTCACTTGGAAAATCAAGCCAGACGAAGAAGAAGCGAAAAAGCTCAAGGCCGATGCCGAAGCGCTTATCAAATCGCTCACAAAGCCCGAATATGCACTCCGCGCCGTTCAGGCATTCTACCCTGCTGCCGGTACTGAAAAGTCCGTTATCTTTAACACGGGCCGCACAGGCACGGACGCAGACCTCATCGAAGTCTTGACCGCACGCCAGCAAAATCCCGAAGGCACTTGCCTTTCCCTCTGCGACTACGTCGCTCCGGCAAACGCCAATACCGCAAGCGTTTTCGCCTCCCCCGCAGGCAAGGACGTTTTCCGCGACATCGTCGGTGCATTTGCAGTGACCATGAGCGACACGTTCGTCAAGCGCTTGGAAAAGCTCAAAGCAGAACAGGGCGGCAGCGATTACGACGTTCTCCTCATGCAGACTGTCGCCGACCGCCTCGCCGAAGCAGGTGCTGAATACTTGAGCCAGGAACTCGACCGCACAAGCGGCTGGAAGGGCATCCGCCCGGCCGTCGGCTACCCCGTGCTCCCGAATATCAAGGAAATCTTCAACGTCGCAAAACTCATCGACTTCAAGAGCGTAGGCATCAGCCTCACCGAAAACGGCGCCATGTACCCGCAAGCCTCCGTAAGCGGCCTCTACATTAGCCACCCCGAAATTGATTACTTCCAGGTAAAGTTGTAATGCAAATCAGAACCGCAATCACTTTTGGTTGATGTTCGATGGAGACAAGTTAATCTCGTTCGTTGAATTCGGATTTGTAAATGAAGGTGTCAGCAATTCCGTCCACGGCGGAGTCGTCTGGTACCAAATGCGTTTAACTTTCTAAGATCGAAGCTCTAAGTTCTGCCAACTAAAATCTTGTAATTAAGCTTTACTTTCCGCCTTCCACGGCGTAAGCCCAACGACATTATCGACCGGGAGCGCAAATGCAATCCCCTGCCCCATCGTATTGAGGCCCGCTTTTTCGTATAGAGAATGGAGCACCGCATCCTTCACATTCAGCGGCACAAGAATCATCACGACTTCTTTTTCAGGCTGGATAGCGATATGGAAAAACGCTTCTGCTTCCTTATTTGCTGTACCACGGGCGTTCAAGACCGTGCCACCACGAGCTCCCGCCTCTTTAGCGGCTTCCATCACAGTATCGGAGAATCCGTTATTCACAATGCAGATAATTAATTCATGTGTATTCGGTTTCATAATTACCCTCTCCCTACCTGAGATCGGTTGTCGCTCAAAAAGTTAAATACCGACTTGCCAATAACGCTTGACATCGGAATCGTATAGGCAATGCCCTTGCCGTTCACAATCGTCCTGAATTTTTCTTCCAGGCATTCCAAGACGGCAGGCACATGGTCTTCACCAATGATGCTGATAATCACTGCGCGTTCAGAGTCCGCAAGCCCAAGTGCCGCCATGATTTCGCGCGGAGCCGTTCCGTGGCCGTAAAACACGAACTGCATATTCGCACCAAACGACTGGATGTAATCCATGTAAAAGTCCGCCTTTGAACGGTTCACCGTCGTCACCAGAATCTTGAGGCGATTCATCGAGACTTTCGAATGAACCTTTTGAGGCATCGCCCGTTTCAAAACATTCTTTACTGTTTCAACCATCGCATGCCTCTACACAAAGTCAATAATCTGTTCGTCATCGGCATCCTGCAAGCGACGCATCATAATCCTGTTGCGCCAAAGCCTTGCCACAATTGCCTTGAAACCAAGCACCTGGATCGTAATGAGCGGAGTCATTGCGACCATTGCCACAATGCCAAAAGCATAATTCAAAATTGAATCACCGCCGTCGTGAATCACGGAGCACGCGCCAATTGCCAAAGGCAGAATAAAGCTCGATGTCAAAGGACCACTCGCCACGCCACCGGAATCAAATGCAATCGCCGTATAAAGTTTCGGCACAAAGAACGAAAGCCCAAGCGAAATAAAGTAACCCGGCAAGAGGTAATAAATAATCGGGAACCCGATAATAATGCGAAGCATCGAAAGTCCAATCGAAATACCCACGCCCACCGAGAGCGCAATCAGCATTGAGCGCTTAGTCACAAGGCTACCGGTCACTTCTTCGACCTGCTTATTGAGCACGTGCACCGCCGGTTCTGCAAGCACCACCACCATGCCAATGATAAAGCCTGCCGCCACAAGCGCATGCGGGCGTTTCGCAAGTTCACACCCGATTTCAAAACCGATTGGCAAGAACCCAACCGTCACCGCCGTCAAGAAAATCACAAGTCCAAAGAACGTGTAAAGAATCCCGACGCCCACTTGCACAAGCTTCACCATCGGGAGCTTGAGTACCGTCCATTGCAGCGCACAGAAAAACACGACAATCAGCCCAAGCGCCACAAGCACTTCACGGGCAATCACCATCACCGTAGGCAAAAAGTGTTCACCAAGGCTCGCGTCCACCGAGTACGCCGCCGTCGAAAGTTCATACGTCAGGTCGCCCTTCGAAAATACCACCAAACCCATCAGCGCCAAAATAGGGCCTACCGAGCAAAGCGCAATCAAGCCAAAGCTGTTTTCCGAAGCATGCTTACCGCCAATCGCACCCGCAACACCCACGCCAAGCGCCATGATGAACGGCACCGTAATCGGCCCCGTCGTCACGCCACCCGAATCAAACGCGAGCGGCACAAACGCATTCCGCCCGACGGACACCATAAGCATCCCGAGCATAAACAGCACCATGTAAAAGAAAATGATAATCAGCGAAAGGTCTTTCTTAAATACAATCTTCAAAATTGCAAGGAGCAAAAAAATCCCGACACCCACGCCAATCGTCGAAATCAAAAGAATCGGCCGTACCGCATTTTTCACCTGTTCTGCAAGCACGGACAAGTCCGGTTCCGCAACCGTAATGAGAACCCCCATCACAAAGCACACCGAAACGAGCAAGAGGAGCCGCCGCGACTTAGTCAAACCCGACCCCACATACGCCCCCATCGGGGTCATTGCAAGGTCTGCTCCCAAGTTAAAAAGTCCAATACCGATAATCAAAAAAATCGCGCTAACCGTAAAAACAATCTGCTCTTTCAGCGAAAAAGTCACAAGCGGGGTATGCGAAACCACCAGCACAATAAGCGTAATGGGCAAAACAGAGGCAAAAGCCTCTTTCAATTTTTCAAAAAGAATTTTTTGCATCGCTATATAATATAATTAAATAAAAAAATTAACTACCCATGCAACCACCCGTAAACCCCATGCATCAAAAATAACGAAATGGACGAAAAAGTCATTATAAAAAAGATTCAACAAGGAAGTCGTGAAGCCCTTGGCATGCTGTGGAAGTCCCATAGCACGAACGTTCTGAACCTCGCGTTCAGAATGCTCAAGAATCGCGACGAGGCTGAAGACGTCTTGATGGACATTTTCGTCTCAGTTCCAGGGAAAATCCAAAAGTTCCGCGGCGATAGCGCCCTCAACACCTGGCTATACCGCCTCACCGTCAACGAGTGTTTGATGAGGCTCAGGTCCAAGAAGCGCCATGCCGAGCTCGAAGAAGAACATATCGATCTCGTGACGGACTCCGCTCTCGGGAGCAAGCACGAAGAACAAAAGGATTACGACCCGGAACTCTTAGAAATTGGACTGTCAAAGCTCTCCGCCGAAACGCGAAGCATGCTCTGGCTCAAGGACGCCGAAGATCTTGGCATCAAGGACTTATCCGAGATCTACAACATGCCCGAAGGCACTATCAAGGCAAGGCTTAGCCGAGCAAGAACAGTCGTCAAGAACTTTTTACAGGAGAACCTGAACTATGCATGATAAAATCGATTTTTCAAGACTCGAAAGAATCGAACCCAGGAAAGGCTCCTGGGAAACCGTCTGCGCTAGACTCGATTCTTCGAACCAAAAGAAGTTCATCAAGTTTATCCAAGCGAGATCGCTGTACGCCCTCGCCGCAAGCCTGATTGTTGTCTCGTTCCTCACCGTCTTTACGGTGTACAACTACCTGGATTCCGAAGACATCCTCATGACAAACGTCGCCTCCGACGAACTCGTCTCGTGGTACGGAAATCTCGGTGAAACAAGCGATGACGAACTTGAAAATTTGGACACATACAAATCCATCAGCTATTTATTACAGGAGACTAAATAATGAACGCATCCACCAAGACATTCTTCGCAAGCATCATCATTCTCGCTTGCTCTCTCGGATTTGCCATTGGCGCCTTCTGCTTTGCAGACCGCGGCTTCGGCGCTTCTTGCTGCTCCAAGCAGTCCACATGCACGCCTACGCATAAGCAGTGCGCCTGCGGTTGTGAAAATCACGACTGCGCCAAGAACGACTGTTCTTGCAACTGCTGCAAGCGCGGCGGCATGCATCACGGCAAACACCATGGCGAATTCCATGGCGAACGCTTCCACGGCAAGGACTTCCGCGATGGCCACCCTGAAGGTCCGCGCGAACACTTCAAGGAAGGTAAACCGTTCGACAAGAAGTTTGACTTCAAGAAAGGCCCGGGTCCTGAATTCATGGATTCCATTCTCCAGGTCACACACGAACAAAAGGCCGCATTCGAATCGCTCCGCTTGAAGACGGATTCCACGTTCAAGGAACTCCGCAAACAAAAGAAGGATGCTGAAAAGGCTCTGCACGAAGCACTCGACAGCAATGACGAAAAGCAAATTGCTGCAGCCAAGGCAAGCATTCTCAAAGCTCAGGAAGCATTGCTCGACCACAGAATTAACGGAGTAAAGAACTTCAACAAGATCCTCACCAAGGAACAGCTCGAAAAGTTCAAGAGCTTCCACAAGGATCACCGCAATCATCCCTAGAATTTTATTTTCATGATTCCTTGAAAAATAAGTCTCCGGTCATCCGACCGGAGGCTTTCTGTTTTTAAGCATCATCAAAGCCCGATTCGTCCCACATCCGCTCGGCGCGCGATTCATCCAGATGTTGTTCCGCAGTCTCGGCGATTTTTTCATTGTGGCCGCGCAACGCCGCAAACGGGCTGAAAATTTTTGCACGATTCGCCACAGACATTCTCGGGTGCTTCATCAAGAAATTCCAGTCATTCCGCGGATACGGCAAGTCAATGATATCTTTGTAGTTGTCAATCATGCTTTGTGTCCTCCGATTTGCTGGTTGCGCTCACGCGTAGTCGCGCCCTCCTGCATATCCATCCCCTTGAAAATGGCGTTCTTGCCAAAGCGCTTCTTGATGGCAATCTGCGCCTGCATCATCTTCTTTTCGCGTTCAATCTTTTTCACATCCGTGAAGAGGTCATAGCTTTCTTGCGTTGCTTCCAAGACGTTATTCGCCGTGAGGTTCAAGCGCTTCACCGTAAGCAACGGATTCATGATGCGGTCCGCAAGTTTCATCACAGCTTCCGCAATTGTCGATGCCGATGAAGTGTAATTCATGAGCGGGGCAGTCCCATGCGCAGGCTTCGGGATTTCGCGCCCGTAATTATCAATAACCGTTTCTCCGTGATATATTCCCTTGTCCACATTTTCGCGATCATAGCCCACATGGAGCGTAAGACCGTTTGTGACCAAGCCTTTCTCGACAAGATCAAGCGCAAGCGTATCCACCATTTCGCGGATGACGATTTTCGCCTTGGCGCAGTCATACGCACAACTTAAGACCTGCCCGCCGCCAATACTATGCGTCTTGGATTTGTACTGTTTGATTTCGGCAATGCCGCACGGCTCATAGCCCCACGCATGGTCAATCAGGATTTCGGCATTCACGCCAAACATCTTGTAAAGCGCATCAGGATGCTTGACACTAGCACGCGCAAGGTCACCCATCGTAAAAATACCACGACCATTATTCAAATAACAATGCGCGAGGCGCTCTGCAATACCGCGCCCCAGCTGCCAAAAACTCGTAATCGGCCGATGTCCCCAAAGTTCCTTGCGATACGTCATCTCGTCAAGTTCTGCAATGCGCACGCCATCCGCATCAGGAGCCACATGCTTTGCCATCACGTCCATCGCAATTTTGCAAAGGTAAAGGTTTGTCCCGATGCCCGCTGTAGCCGTGATGCCTGTCGTTTCAAGCACATCGCGAATCATTTCTTTAGCAAGTTCCCGCGCCGACTTTTTGTACATCGAAAGGTAATGCGTCAAGTCGATAAAGCATTCGTCAATGGAATAAACATGGATATCGTCTGCGCTCACGTATTTCAGATAAACGTTAAAAACGCGGGTGGAATATTCTACGTACTTTGCCATTTGCGGAGGCGCCACAATGTACTCCACATCCTTGCCCGTTTGGCGCTTGACTTCGCGCACCTTCTGAATGACCTCGAACAGTCGCGCACGTCCGGGAATTCCGTAGGCTTTAAGGCTCGGGCTCACCGCAAGACAAATCGTCTTTTCGGTACGGCTCGCATCCGCCACCACAAGATTCGTCGAAAGCGGATCAAGTCCGCGGAGCACGCACTCCACAGACGCAAAAAACGACTTCAAGTCGATAGCAACATAAGTACGTGTTTCGCGCGGCAATCTCATACGTCAAATATAGAAATTACTGCACAAAAAGTCACTCTACCGATATTTCAATTCCGGATTGGCCATGTAATAGGCATTCTTGTCGGCGTACATGCACTCGTCAGCATGACGCATGGCAGCACGTATATCCATTTCGCCATAACTCAAGCCTATTGAGAAACGGACATCATCCGTAATCTTTGACAAGTAATGGACTTGGTCTATACGGCGTTGCGCTTCGCTCTCATCAATTTCGGACACGAGCACCATGAACTCGTCACCACCTGCACGGAATACTTCCCCATCATGGAAAATACTTTGCAGAATCGAGGCCGCCTTGCGCAACATCTTGTCGCCCGCCACATGCCCCTGTTCATCGTTCACGCGCTTGAGACCGTTCAGGTCTGCAAAAAGCACAGCCTTCGGCATCGGCACCTGACCTTCAACAATCTGGTCCACGTAATTATTCATCACGTTTCTGTTCTTGATTCCCGTCAAGGAATCAATCGTGCTCATTACTTCTAGCTTGTTCAAAAGCTTATAGCTTGCAATTTCAGAAGCGATAAAGAACGTCGTGAGTTCAAGAGTTTCCTTAATCTTTATCACATCGTCGATGTTGAAATTGAGCGCCCACATGTAGCCGAGCAATTTACCGCCATGTCGCAGCGGGAAGAGCACCACAGACTTAACACCCGCGTAATCCAGCGAGGCGCTCCAGACAGGATTTTGTTCACGCAACTTGTCCATGTCACGTTCATCTTTCAGAATGATGCAAGTACTACCTGCCAGCGTACCCGGCCAGGTTTCCGTAATCGTGTAAAAGCCCTCTATATAACGGGCCATCGGATAAAGGCTAGACCCGCGACGGAGAGATTCTGCAAAAATCGAACAAGTGCATTTTTCATCATCCGTCAACAGAATACAGCAATGGTCGGAGCCACAAATTTGGCGAATATCTTCAACAACGTCCTGGAACGCATGCTTGATATCGCCCGAGCCGCGAAGCTTGATGCAAGCCTTCAGCACATCCGCAGCGGTATCCGCAGAAAGGTCTGCCATCGCCGAGGAGTCCGCCTTGGGAGTCACGTCGTAACAGTAAATGCAGTAGCCGATATTTTCCTGGTCCGAATCCAGCGGAAGCAGGAACATGTTAAGCCAAAGGCCCATCATATAAAGGTCTACATAGGCATGGAGCGGCTTGCCTTCATGCACGCAGCAGTAACAATGTTCTTCGAAATTCGGATTCTTGGGGAAGCACGCCTCATAAGGGCAGCCAGGTTCAAACGGATGATTGAGCGAAGCCATGTCATCACAGTGGGCCTTGTTGCCCGCAACCACACGGATATTTCCGTATGTTCCATCCGGGAAAAATTCAACAGATACAATGCAGGCTTTGGCCTTATAGTGAGACAGTAACTCGTCAAAATTCATAGCGATCCCCTTTTTTACACACTTGTTAATATAGTACAATTATCCATTCATGATATATTCGGCATTTTCAAGGATATATAAATCCTTTGTCTTCATATCTTCGGGGAGGCGGTCAAACGGGATGATATCATGACGTGTAAACGTCCGTTCATCGGTAGGACCCGAGCGGTAGCCCATCAAAAGCATGGACATCATCCAGCGGCGATGTTCGGCTTCGCGGAGCAGGATATCGTCATCCGAGATTTCAAAACAACGTTTACGAAGCGGGAGCGCGTTTGCGCAGTAAATGGCGGAAGTCTTGTCGGCTTCGCTCAAGCGGTACCACATTTTTTCTTCGGCATCGCGGGTATCGGGATTTAAGTGTCGTTCGCGCACATAGTTTGCACGTTGGCCACGTTCCACGCGCTTGGACTGCACGAATTCCTTCATTTCATCAATGTCACCCATGATTCGCACATAGCCGTACATTCCACTTTCATTGATATGCCTGATAATGTCGTCGTTCGCTTCGCGCCAGTAGACGGCAATGTCTGCGTTATCGTAGACGGCACGCGGCAAATGCACAAGCGTCGAAATCGCCCTGGAGGCATCTTCCTTACAGATGCACACGACAAGGCGTTCCTTGGGACTTGCGGCTACGGCAGCAATAAAGTTACGAGCCAGGTCCGCTTCGCAGTAGGCATCGACAAAATTCCATTCCACATCGAGGTAGTCACCACGCATCGTTTCCGGATCGTGCGTAACCTTGTTTCCATTGGCATCAACGTAGGTGTACTTCGAGAGTCTAAAGAGTCCCATGCGGGAGACCACCAGGCGGTCCACCCATTTTTCGCAGTCCTCATCGACAAACGTAATGCAAGTCTTCAAGCCCGTGCGGCTGTAATTCGGATAGTGGCAGATATTCGCAACGGCAAACGCAACTGCCTGCGCAATCGGTCCCGTGCCAATCAGCACGACATGCAGGCGCTCATTTTCCGCTTCACGGATAGTCGGCAAAAAGTCCGTCCCCACAAGCAGCTGTTCCGACATGAATTCGTATTCGTTAAAGATATCGACGAGCAAATGCCCTTTGTTCTGTTCAGGCGCCTTCAGGTACCACAAGATTTCAGAAGACGAAGGGTCGCTCAACAGCAAATGGCAGTGGATATCGCGCGGGGCCTTTTCGCACAAGTTACGCAGCACCTCAATGCAGTGCAAGTTACGGGAATCGCGTTCCGGACCATCTTCGCCAATCACGAGAATCTGGTCTGCTAAAAGAGCACCCGCAAAAAGCAAATCAGCATCGCTTTCGTAATCCTTTTTGTAATGGATAAAGTGGCCGTCGATATCATGGAGGCTCACGACAACAATCGGGCGTTTGTCACCCTTGAGCGCGCGCAAAATACTTTTGAGCTGATGGCCTGCACCAAGCACAAGCACATGACCACGGACATCGACGTGCTTTTTGCCCTCTCGCATGGATTCGGACGTGTTCTTGAAAACGTTGATCATCACGCTGATGAACAGCACGGCAAAGACGACGTAGCCAGACAAGAAACCTTTCCAGCCAAGCGTCTTTTCGCCAAGCACCCAAGAACCAAGCAGAACGCCGATGACAAAGATAACCAGGGAAAGGCCAAGTAAAATCAAGAGTTTCTTGGCGATGCCATTCGACCAGGCGCCTTTAATAAGTCCGTTATAATTCATGAAACGCTCCCGATAAATCCAGCTATATTATAGCTAATTTTCAGGATTTATGGCGCAAGGAATTTCTTACGGTAATATGCACCCCGAACTTTGCGGCCATCATTGACAATACGACCCAAGGCGTTATACGTTTTCTTCAAATTGACCATACGGGGGTTGCCGCCAATCGTTTTGGAGCGTGCAATATCGACCGGACCAACATCAATTATAGTGGTATCCTTATAGCCGCGACCATAGTAAATAAACGGCTTTTCTGTACGGTAAGTCCATTCTTCACCATCAACAATCAGTTTTCCAAGCGTGCTGTTAGAATTGGCAGTCCCCACGCTATAAGGGCTATCGTCTGCATGTTCAGCATCCACATCAACGTACACCATCACAACATCCGGTGTAATAATAATGTTACCACCATGGCTATAGATTCCGGCCCCAAGTCCCGAAGAATACCTACCGCCCGTGGATTTCACCGTTCCACCAGTGATGATGATATCGCCAAAAGTTTTGTACTCGCTAGCAACGAAGCCCGCGCCTCCAATACCCGGAGCATCACGGCCACCGACAGCTGTAACAGCACCGCCTGATATCACCACAGAATCTTCACTGCAGATTCCCGGGACCTCATAAGTTCCTGTTGCAGTCACGTCACCACCGCTAATCAAGACAGCGCCTCTGCCACCGCCAATCGCAGCCCCAGCATTCGTTCCTGCCTCAGAGACAACAGACCCGCCGCTAATTTCAACAGTAGCACACATTGTCCCAAATCCATTATAATCCGAAACCTTGCTACATCCAATCCCGGCACTAGCATAACCGCCCTTTGCCGTAATATTTCCGCCACCAATCTTGATAACGTTGTTCACACTGTACAAGCCGCCACCAATAGCAGGAGCATTTTCTCCGCCTTCGGCAATAACAGTTCCCCCCGTAATTGTAATGGCACTATTTTCGCCACTACCACTGCTATAGCCACCGCCAATGCCAGCTGCGCCTCCATTTCCTATTGCAGTAACAAAGCCGCCCTTAATTGTGATGCTGCCATTTTGGCCGTCATTGCTACCACCAATCCCAGCCGAGCTGTGTTTACCCGTAGCCTTAATGGTTCCGTCAAGGATTACGACATTACCACTTTTAGAAGATTGACCCACACCGCCGATACCCGCACCCCATCCACCTGCAGACGTTTCCAGAGAACCCTTACCATCAATCGTGAGCGTACTGCCCTGAGGCACATAAATACCGGCACTCGTCCAGCAATGTCCCTTTGCAATATTATCACCATCCAAAATAATCGTGCAATTTCCTTTGCATGTAAGGCCAGACCAGCTGGGTTTATCCCAGTCACACTTGTACACACCTTCATCAACACTATCGATGACTGCATTCTTGATTTTTATCGTCGCATCAGCTTCAATTGAGACCTTGTAAGAGTCCGCAAGCTTACCCGTAAGGATATCACCTTTTCTCGCAACATAGTCGCTTGTCAGCAAAGATAATTTGACAACATTTCCTGCGCTCACCGTAAACTTAAAAGACTGCGAGCCCTTATAGTCGCCAACGCCTTTAACCGTAAAGACGTAATCGCCAGCAGAAGTTATAGCATTCGCCCCGACTTCATTTTGATCTTTCGTAACAACAACTTTGTAATCCGTTCCTTCCTTCAGCTTTTTTCCGTCTAACGATGTCACAGAATAAGCCACCGGAACAGGATTTTTTTCATCAAGGAAATAATACGGCCTGACATCGTCAATGGTAGCCCATGCAAGGTCGGCCAGTTCTTTCCATTGAGCGTAAAGAGTCACCGTATCACCGACATTGCGCGCATGGCAATTGACTTCGGCACGGTCGCCATAAGAAACGCCTTTGCCATCGGCAGATGTATTCCACCCGACAAACATCCAGCCATTAAGAACAAACGTATTTTTTGCAAGTATTGCGGTCGCGCGATAAATAGCCTTCTGGTTATCCATCGTTCCCGTTGCGTCGTCATGATTCTTGTTGAACTTGATCGCCCAAAAATTTCCTGGAACAAAAGTAAAGACACTGTCGGGCGCTTTTTCTATTTCAACGCCATCAATAGTCACCTTGCCGTGAATGCCGATGTCGCCCAGACCAATTCCACTCACAGCACCTACGCCTTTTTCAGCAACAACTTTTGTCACTCCAGACGTAATCGTGACATCGCCACACTTTCCATGGTGAGAGCATCCAATAGCGGCGGCTTCACCACCACCTTTAGCAGTCACCTCGCCACCGCTAATGACAATATTGCCACATACACTACCGACGTGACCACCACCGATACCCGCCGACGAAGACCCGCCAACAGCTGTAATCACGCCACCACGAATTTCAATATCGCCACAATCCGAATAATAGTAACCGGAACCAATGCCCGCAGCAAAGTCGTCGGAGCGGACGTCAAGGGAACCAGGGCCATCAATAACAAGCGTGTGGCCTTCCGGGATATGAATACCGGGAGAACTCTGATTTGACTTAACAAAATTAGAGTCTTCAAGGAAAATCGTACAGGAACCTTCACAAATTATTCCTGCACCACCTTCATACCCTTCCCTGACAACAACCGCATTTTTGAGCACCACTTCGGCACCATCAGCAATCGACAGCATATAGGCACTACTCAACGTATCCGTAAGGGTGTCACCGGACTGCGCTACGTAGTCCTCTTCTAGCTGCGCAAGATTTATCGGTTCAGCCAAAGCTGCCGATGAAGCAAACAACGCCATCCATAAAAGCGCATAACGTTTAAACGGAACCTGGGCTTTGAATTTTGGCAACATCGGCATACTTTTCACTCCTTCTCAACGAGCTATGAATTATAGACTTTGTGCAAATTATAGCAAAGCCCATCATTTCAATGGCCGTTTTTCACACCCGCCCCGCTCAAGAAGCTACGGCCACCATTGTGCGTAACTTCAATATGTGTTCTGAGTTCACTTTTGACCACATCCACGTGCGTAATGACACCCAGGAGCTTGCCTTTTTCCTGCTGCATTTTCTGAAGCACGACGACCGTTTCCTGGAGCATCTTAGTATCAAGCGTACCAAAACCTTCATCGAGGAACATGGAGTCAATGCTCACATTGCGGCTTGCGAGCGTCGAAATTCCAAGCGCCAAGGAGAGGCTCACGAGGAACCCTTCGCCACCAGAAATGTTGTCAATCGGGCGCACGGCATCGCTATTGTCATGGTCCACAAGCTGGATATTGAGCGTATTTTCCTCAGTCACCATCTCGTAACGCGGGAACATGTCGTGCAAGTAGCCGTTTGCAATTTTCAGCAAATTGCGAAGCGTAATCGTCTGGATGAACTTGACAAACACATCGCCATTACCAGTTTCAAGCCTGTTGCCGTTAAACCAGCGCTGCATCTGTTCCCAGTCGCTACGCTTGGACTTGAGTTCCACAAGTTTTTCTTGCATATCGCTGAACTTTTGACGGTTCAACGCATCAGTTTTCTTCTGCTCTGTCCAAGTCGCAAGATTCACGGTGCATTCGTTCAGTTTGGACTTTGCCGTATCGCGGTTCTGCTTTGCCACATCTTCGGTTTCTTCAAAGTTGCGCTTTTGCTGGTGTTCCGCAAGCTGATCGTTGAAATTCTTGACCGACGTCTGTGCCGTCGTCAAGTTATCATCCACAAGCTTTTGCTTTTGCAGGAGCGCTTTGCGATCCGATTCCGGGAGCTTTGATGCCAGGAATTCCTGCTCGTCTGCAAAAGATTTCAATGTAAGATTTTCAAGGAAGAGCTTCTGAAGTTCAGCAAGTTTCGGTTCCGCATCGGCAATATGGCCATTCAAATCCGCAATAGACTTGTCAAGCGCAATTTTCGCTTCACGCATTTGCTGTTCTAGGCGGCGGGCGCTATCGGCTTCACGTTCTGCGGTTTCACGACTTGTTCTCGCCTTGTTGCGTTCTTCTTCGACAGACTTTTCGCCAAAGAGTTCCTTGCGGCGGTTTTCAAGAGTCGCGAGATTTCCGCGAGATTCCTCAATCTTACGTTTTGCCTCATCAAGTCTTGACTGCGTGAGTCCAAGATTTTCGTTCAGCTGCGACACGTTTGAACGGAACGTTTCCAGTTCGCCCTGGAGCTTGACCTGCTTTTCTTGAGCCTTGTTCCACAAGCCATTCTTCTTTTCCAATTCGGCAAGAAGCGCATCCAAATCTTCCATGCGGATATTCGAGAACCACGGTTCAAGCTTGCTTTCCAATTCCTTAGAAAGCTCCTGCATCTTATCCTGCGCCTTTTTAAGCGATTCCTCTATGCGGCTCAAAGTCCCCACAAGCTCTGCACGTTGGATTGCGGCATTATTTACATTGTTCTGCAAGCCATCGGCACTTTCTTTTTTCTGCAAATACGTCGTCTTGAGCGACTGCAAATTTTGCAAAATACCACGGACGCTCTCAAACGTTGCCTTTTCAAAATTCGCCGAGTTTTTCCACGGTTCAAGTTTTGAATTCAAAAGTTCAAGCGACGATGTTTCGGCATCCGCTTCTTCTTTCGCCTTCTGGGAACTTTCGCGAATCAGCTCTTCAAAGTTCTGCTGCTGCGTTGCAAAGCCATCCAAAGCACGCTGGACTTTTTCCATTTCACCATTGATCTTACGCAACTTGGCGGCAAAATCATTGAGGCGATCTGCACCATTTTCAACCTTCGCAGAATCTTCGCAGGAGAGGTGTTCACGTGAGCCACAGACCGGACAAGGTTCGCCCGGCTTCAAGGTATGGCGCAGCTCCGCGACAACGACAGGAATGTCCTCCTGGATAATGGACTCCTTCTCGTTCTGCAATGTCGTCAAATTCGCAAGAGCCTTTTCGCGTTCCGAAATAACACCGTCCAACGACTTCTGCCTAGACGAAATTTCACCCTGCAAGCGTACCGATTCCTTGTGATGGCGATCTACATCGTTGGCATAGCCATTCATTTCGGGCAACAAATTCACGAGTTCTGCATCAATCTGATGCTCATTCAAATAATCCCGCAATGCACCCAATTCCTGCTTTTGCTGTTCGCAAGCTTCATCAAATTTCTGCAGAGCCTTTTTCTGATCATCAAGCTGCTGAGATTCTTTTGAAACAGAAGTCCATTCCTGCGTTCTTTCCGAAGCAAGAGCTTTCAAAAGCGGCAACAAACCATCTATCTTTTCATCATTGCCGTTTTCTGCAATGTACGTTTCAACCTTTTTCAAAGCGGTTTCATTTTCAGAAATCCGATTGTCGAACTCCTTGATTTTCGTCTGGGTTGAGCTAATCTCCGTTGCAATTTTTGCGGCATCATCATCCAAGCCCTTCAACTGCGTATGCGAATTTCGAATATCGCCATCAAGCGCCGAAACCTGTTCCCACAGTGTTTCACCGGCCGAGTATTCGGCCTTGCGCTTTTCCAAGGCTTCCTGCTTTACGCTATTGTCATTTGTAGCGCGTTCAAGATTTGATTCCGCTTCCGGCAATTTGCCCTTGCTCTTTTCAAGCTGATCCTTCATGCGTCCAAGATTATCACGAACGGAATTGTATTCCGCATACGACGATTCTACTTCCTGCGCACGGACAGCGCGTTCCAGCTTTTCGCGATCCGGCTCAAAATCGGCCTTTGCGCGCTCAGCTTTTTCAAGCCCTTCTTTCGCCGTATTCAAATGCGACTCAATGTTATGCAGGGTCTCAAACCACGTGCAAATATAGAGCAAACGTTCCACATTTTCGTTCAGCGCCTTTTTCTGCGCAGTAGCTTCTTCAATTTTCGCATTCAGCTCAGCAAGCTCTTCTTCGCTCAGCATTGTGACATCGCCAAGCCTATTTTCAATATCTTGGACAGCCCTGTTTGCGCAGGCATACAAGTCATGGACCGCGACTGCAATTTTTCGGTAGATGCCGTCGCCTGTCAGCTTTTCAAGAATCGCAGCACGTTCATTTTCACTACACTTCAAGAACCTGTTGAACTCGCCCTGCGCAAGCATCATGGACTTGGTGAACTGTCCAAAGTCAAGCCCAATCACGCGGGTCATCGTCGCTTCAATTTCCGTCTGGTTTGACGACGAAACATCCACGTTCTGCGTTGTTTCGTTCTTAAGCACCCAAGCATACTTCTGAAGCTTTTTCGTTTTTGCAGAGCGACGTTGACTCCAGCAAGATGAATACACTACGCCCTTGCATTCAAAAGTCACCTTTGCGTAGCAGCTCAAGGTATCATAAGTCATCACCTCATTGGAATCACCCTTAATGGCACCCAAACGAGGAGTCTTGCCGTAAAGGCCAAGACAAATCGCATCAAGGATCGACGTTTTTCCGGAACCCGTAGGGCCAGCAATGCAGAACATGCCGTTATTCGCAAAATCCGGTGATTCAAAGTCAATCGTCCATTCACCGGCGAGAGAGTTGATATTGCAAAATTCAATCTTCTTAATCTTCATTATTCCACCCCCTTAATCGTTTTCATGCGCCTTGCAAACGGCTTCGTTAAACATGCCGATAAACTTGTCGTACAGGTTCTTTACGACTTCGGAATCTTCTTTTTCTTCCGCATTCGTAGCAATAAGCATTCTAAAATAGTCTTCCTGGGTATATTGCTTTGTGGATTCAACATTGTCATCAAAACGATTAGCCCCGCGCAAGACACCGCGCGAAATACGGTGACGCTTGACCACAAAATGCTTGCCAGCTTCTTCGGCTTCAAGAGCTTGATTCAGGCTTACAAAATCGCCCGTCGTCAACAGCAAATCAACATACGTTTCCATCGGATTTGCAACGAGTTCTTTTTCAAGATTTCGCAGACAACGCTTGAGCGTTTCAAGGTCGCCCTTGAACTGTTCAAAGCGCATCGCCTTCGGGACTTCCTCCTTTTCAACAACAGGCACCTCATTCGGTTTCACATCGACCGTAAGCACAACACGCTTGCAGTTAGATTCATCAAAGCCCATCGCGAACGGCGAGCCTGAATAGCGCACCTTCGGATTCTTGGCAACCATCGATGCGTAGTGAATATGTCCAAGCGCTACGTAATCAAGTTCACTCGGGAACGTAGAAACATCCACATTGCCAAGCGTTCCGATAACTTCGCGAACACCATCTTCCACAGAGTTTTCAGAAATTGTCGCATTTTCGTTCGCACCAGATCCAAGCTCATCGCTGTTACGGCCCGAGAGGTTCGAAGCGTACAGATGCCCAGTCGCGATAATCGGAATATTCCTTTCACCGCGCAATTCTACGGCATAGCGGTACACATCACCATAAAGGCGCTTCAGCAAGTCCTCATCAGACACATCATCCGCACCTTCGCCAGATTCACGCTCATCTGTCTTATAGAATTGCTCCAGCTCCAGATTGCGCATGAACGGCACAGCGCAGCAAATGCCGATTACATTTTCATCGCCATCCTTGAGTTCCACCACCAAATCTTCTACTTTACGCCCGTTTATCGAGCCCACCACCTTGATATTCAAAGCCTCAAGGACACCCGCAGGCGCATCAAGAAGCGCTCCCGAATCATGGTTACCGCCAACGACAACCACATTGGTGCAATTCGTTTTCAAGAGCGAAGCCAAGAACTTGTAATACTGCGTTTTCGCCACGTTAGAAGGGTTCACGATATCAAAGATATCGCCTGCAATGATCAGAGCCTGGGCTCCGACGCGTTCAATTTCACCTTTTAGCCATTTGAGGAATGCGGCCGCTTCTTCAGTGCGGTCAATGTCGTGCATCATATTGCCAAGATGCCAGTCTGCGGTATGGATAAATTTCATTGTTTAAAAACCTCTAATTCTATATCGTTTCAAATATAAAAAATGTAAATGTCTATTTATGACAAATCTAGAGCTTTCAGCTTGAAGGCATTTTATAATGCTGAAATGAAAGTTATGCGGGCGGGGCCCCAGCTCGGAGTTGACGCCTCCGGCGTCAGCGGCTTCACTCGGTTATGCCGGTCTGCTAGCAGCCCGTCGCAACACTCGTTTTGCACGCTACTGCGAAGATAATACCTTGGCCGACGCTTTATTCTCACAACACTATATTATAATCCTTAATAAGAAACACTTTACTCGCTATATTTATGACTACGTTTATAAATTATTCTATAAACAAGCCATATTCAGATACAATTCTTACTATAATTCGGTTATGGATTACGAATATAGTGTTATCGGTTCGGTTTATTGTAACGCGGAGGCGCTTGCATCGTTTTCTGATGCACCCGTTGAATACGCGCACGAGGGCTATATATTTTTGCTCCGCAAGTTTAGCGAACAGATAAGCGTTAGCCTGCGCGGCATCACCGACAGCAATTCAAAATGCGAATCCATCAGCATCCAGGAAATCTGCAAGAACATCCCGGAATCCATCATCACCGAAGTCTGCAAACAGCTTTCCGAAAAGTTCGCCTGTACCGTTTCTATGCACAAAGGATACGAAGTCTACGGAAACGCAAACGTCTTTAACGGCGGTTCCGACTACGAAGTTATCGAAGAAAAGTGGTTTACCGTCGAATTTGACAACGGCGTGCAAAAAACTATTTAAAGAACCTGGCGAGGGTAGCGCAGAGGACGTTTACATCCACGGGTTTTGCCACATGGTCGTTCATGCCCGATTCTAAAGCAGCGCGCTTGTCTTCTTCAAATGCGTTTGCGGTCATCGCAATAATCGGCACATTCGCCACTTCCCTGTTTTCTAGTTTACGAATCCGGCGGGTAGCCTCATAACCGTCAATACCCGGCATCTGGATATCCATCAAAATCGCATCGTACTTGACAGACGAATACTTGAGCTTTTCAACCGCCAAGTCGCCACGTTCCATCGCCGTCACTTCTATACCGCGGTCTTCCAGAATTTCTGTTGAAATTTCACGGTTCAGTTCGTTATCTTCAACAAGCATGACCTTGCGACCCGTAAAGTCATACGCTTGAGGCTGATTCGAAAGCGTCTTCAACGCAGAATCAGATTCCAGCGAAATTTCCGAAGAATTCCCACAGAACTTTTCGAGCATTCGCCTTAAATCCGAGGGGAACAAGGGCTTTGCAAAGAACGAGGTCACGCCCGCTTCAAGCGCTTCCTTTTCGATGTCGAGCCAGTCATAAGAGGTAAGCACCACAATCGGCGTTTTCGGCCCAAGCACCTTGCGGATCTTGCGCGAAATCTGAATGCCCCTCATCTCCTGCACATTCCAGTCAATCAAAATCAGCTGGTAATCATCTTTTGCTGTGCGGGATTTTTCAATGCATTCGAGAGCGCCAGCATCCGATGTACAGAAATCATAGCGCAAGCCTTCGCCTTTTAAAGACGCGTCAACGGTTCTGCAAATATTCGGGCGGTCATTGACGACGAGGCAATGTAAGCCCTTGAACTTTCCTGTACCAAGAGATACTTCAGAATCTTCGCAAAGCTTAAACTTGAACGTCATCAAGACTTCGGTGCCGAAATTTTCTTCACTCGAAACCTTAATCGTACCACCCATCATGTCAATAATATTCTTCGTGATGGACATGCCAAGGCCAGTTCCCTGGATACCGCTCACCGTCGAAGAATTCACGCGGGTAAACGGATCGAAAATCTGCTTCAGGAAAGCTTCGCTCATGCCGATGCCGTTGTCTTTCACCAAGAACTCATAAACGCCATAGCCTGTTTCAGCAGGCAATTCCTTGACATTCATCGTAATGAGTCCATTTTTCGGCGTGTACTTGATGGCATTGGAAACAACGTTTAAAAGCACCTGGTTCAAGCGCAACTTGTCGCAATAAATCATTTCATTATGAACGTTTTCAAGTTCCACAAAGAACTGTTGCTGACGAGACCGCACATCCGAAAGTACAATACCCTTGAGCATGTGTACAACATCCGAAAGTCGTTCCGGACGATTGGCAATATTCATCTTGCCCGATTCAATGCGACTCATATCAAGCACATCGTTAATAAGAGCAAGCAAGTGTTCCGAAGACTGCCCGATTTTCGAGAGGTAATCGGCAACCTGTTCCTTGTTGTCGATATGCTCTGCAGCAAGACCCGTAAATCCGATAATAGCGTTCATCGGCGTACGGATATCGTGGCTCATGTTGTTGAGGAATGTCGTCTTCGCACGGCTTGCAGAATTAGCCATCTGTAGCGCCCGTTCCAAAGCTTCCTGGTCTTTCTTCTGCTTGCGAGTTTCTTCGTCAACGCTATGGAAACCCGCCACAATCTGCACTGGGTTCGTTGCAGTCAGCACAAACTTGATTTGCCAATATTCAACATGTCCAAAGACATTCGCCTTGAAGTTCACGTAATAGGCGTTCTTGTTTTTGAGGTTTTCAAGAATAACCTCTCGACGAGTCATGGCAAAGAACGTTTCACGTTCTTCTTCACAAACAAACTTGTCCTTAATGACATTGAGGCGTTCACCAAAACCATGAATATCCGACCAATTCGGGACAATTCGCGTAAAGACATCCGTACAGCGGTACACGTTTTCATGCATGGAAACAGTATCAATATAGCACACCAAGTCAAAGTCTTCGGCAAGGCCTTGAATCACCGCCTGCTGCTGGATTTCCTTGCGGAGCACGTCATCCTTGTCGGCAAAACCAAGCGCCGCAAATTTCGGATGGTCCGAATCACCCACCTTCACGAGCTTCATCTCGCAATAGCGATTGAGGAAGTTCACGTACATCGTGTTAAAGCTTTTCTGGGTGGCAAGCTGCTCGCGGATATTCTTGAGAGAACCCGCCTGGAGCATGCGATTCTTATAGATGCCGCTCACAAACTTGTCGACATAGACAGAGTACGCTGCCGAATACTTGACGTTTCGTTTGAACGTTTCGCCAAACGAGTTTGCCGTTGCCTTGTTCATGGAATAAGGCGTAATTTCTTCGGTTTCAAGGTTGATGTAATACACCGACGTGTATTCAGACGAAAGCGCTTCGATAATGGAAATATTGCGTTCCAGTTCCTTTTTCTGTTCCGCAATTTTCTTGTTCAGCTGGATCTTTTCGGCACGCTTCTTGTCCACCGCGGCAAACGTCATAATCACAAGAGTCGCAACGCCATTGCGGCGTTCCACAACCTGCATCACAAAGCTTATCCACGGGTTCTTGAAAATCGAAGCCTTAAAGAGCAATTCGCGACGGTCATCGTAAGCAAGGAGACGCTGGATATACTGCGGGCTTGCAAGGCGCATCCATTCTTCCTTGTATTCGCTATCGACAATCTGCACCATTCGGCTAGCGCGATAAGAACATGTATTGCGCTCTTGCTCGTTGCCAAAATCAACTTTATTCGATGGCAAAATTTCACGAGCCGTATCGTTTGACAAGTCGCAAAGGAGAATCGCCTCGTACTCCGCCATAATCTTGTCATGCACAAAGCGGGTACTCACTTCGTTGTCGCGGTTCGCAAACGCCACCACCATTGCGGTCGGTTCCTCGTTTTCGGCGTCAACCTTCACAAGCTTCATTTCGCTATAGCGGATTTGGCCCGCAACATTTGAACGGAAAAGAGTCACAAAGCTCTTATTTTTCCGGAGCGCCGCCTTGATATTGTCAAGGTTTCCAGCCTCAAGCATTTTTTCTCTATCCGCATCATAGACAAATTCATTAACAAACTTTAAGAAAGCATCGTTATAGTTGGTCTTGTCCTTGAGCATGGCCTGATAATAGTGTTCCGACATTTCGTTCATGGAATACGGAATCACTTCATCGGTCAAGAGATTAACGTACATTACCGACGAATATTCAGACGCAAGCACGTCAATAATCGAGAGGTTGATTTCCAGCTCCTTTTTCTGCTGCACAAGCTTTTCGTTCAAGCTGAGCTTTTCGGACTGGTCCCTATCCACAACCGTAGCCGTCATGACAAGCGTTACCGGGACACCGTCAATCCTATCCAGGACACGAAACACGTTGCGGCACCAAAAATATGAGCCGTCACCCGTCAAATGCTTGAAAACAATTTCCCGGCTATCTGTAGTCGCAAAAATACGTTTCAAGTTTTCAATACTTCCAAACTCATTCCACTGTTCTCTGAATTCCTCATGAACAAATGCAGACGCGTTCTTGAAGCCGACTTCAAAAGGAATAATATCCTTTTCTTTTACGCCATTGTAATACTTTGACCTGCGAATAACCTGTATGATATTCTCTTCCAGGTTGATAAGGTCAATGCTTGCAAATTCTTCACTGACTTTTTCGTTGATTTTTTTATTGATGACTTCATCGTTCTTGTTGACAAAGCCCACCAAAAATTCATTATCGTCACCGATATCAAAACGCATCACGCGCGCTTCGTACCAGCGGGCATAACCAAGAGCAATATCACGGAACAGGTAGCGAAAATTACGCTCGCGAGAAAGGCGGTCAAGGACATTGTTTATGTCAAGGCCTTTCATCATCATCTCCCGATCAGCGGGATGAATGACGTCCATGACAACAAGCCCACCTATTCCATTGAGCTTGCCCTCGGCCGGAAAAAGACCTTTGAGTTCGTCCTTGCAATACAAAGTCCTGAACGTGCTCTTTGTCGGGTTGAAGACAAAAACGGACTCCACCTTTTCGCCAAACTTCATGACGATATTTTCGTTGAGGTGGCGTTCAAGTTCGTAACGCTGCTTGGAACGGATGTCGCGGTCCACATTGCGGAGTCGCATGACAAAGCCTTTCAGCTTGCCAGACTCATCGCGGTCTGCAAAGAAGTTCATCTGAAAATAGACTTCGGCACCATCCAGCTCACACCTGAACGGGACAATGTACGGCGATGAATTTTCAAGATTTTGAACAATCACTTCGCGGCGGGTTCTTTCACAAAAGTCCTCGCGATCTTCGGAGCAGACAAAATTTCCGCAAATCAGGCTAAAGCGCTTACGGAGATTGCGCTCTCCACGGAGAGCGGGTACACGGGCAACCAAGAACTGGCTCGCATGGAAAATATCAACGTCATCGTCATCTGGGCTTTTCGACAAATCCACGTAGCAGACGCAATCGAATTCATCAGCAATCGAATCAATGATTGCATTGCTTTTTTCAATCCATGACTGTTGGTTTACATCTTTTTTAAGCATTCAAGCCCCGTCCTCATTAAATATATGAAAAATCCCAAAAACGCAAAGATTAATCGTAAAAACATGAGACAAGCGTCACAAAAACGCTGTTTTTTCAAAAAAAATCAATTTTTTTCACATTCAAGGCTGTCAATGCCTAAATTTGACAGCTACGAAAGATATATTGTAGCCATGCTATATTTAAAATTCGCGCTTAATCTCGAAAATCTCGCCGATAAAATGATCGACGCCGTGTCCGATGCCTGGACAAACCCGTTTGAAGCACCAGCTGTAATCTTCCCGGACCCGAAACTGGAACAGTGGTTCCGCCTGAAATGGGTGCAGAAAAAGAAATCGCTCATCGGGTTCAAATCCATGATGATCGACCGTTTCCTCATGGAAATCCTCATCGGCGACGACACGCATAAGCAAAAATTGCACGCCGAAATGCTCCGAAACGTAATCCTCGCCCACCTCGTCAAGGAAACGGACGGAGTCCCGAACTATATGCGCATGGACGACGAAGTCAAGCGCTACCTAGTTATTGACAGAACACTCGACGAAACGCACCTTTTTGACTTTGCGAGCAAAATGGCATCGCTGTTCCTGGAATACGAGACAAGCCGCCCCAAGGATTTCATCCGCCGTGCCGACGGAAGTTCCGCCCCCGGTATCCTTGAAAAATGGAAGCAAGATCACCTTGACGACTTTTTTGGAATAGCAAACCACGACATCGCAAAGCGCGAAGCCTGGCAGCGCGAACTTTATTCCGCCATTTTCCACGAACACCAAGGTAAACCTTCATTATTGACGGAGGTCTTTGAAAACGAAGCAAAGCGCAAGGGGATTGAACGCACGGAATACTTGACGATTCCCTACCTATATAAGGCATGCCAAGATGATAAAGGCAATGTCACATTCCACACGGAACACATTGGCAACACTCCGCTATTTATTTTCGGCCTTGGCGGTATGGGCCAGTTCTATCGCGTGATTTTGCAGAAATACGCCGAAACGCACGACGTTTACGCTTACATCCAAAACCCGTGCATGGAATTCTGGGAAGACACATCGACTGTACACGACCAGAACGCCAACATCCACAGGAACTGGAAATCGCGCGACGGGCAATGGAAAGACAACGGCACAAGCCTTGACGACGTTCGCGAAAAGATGTCCGTTGACTATTCCAACGCAGGCGAAAGCACGGACGTTGACGACATTTCCGAATACAGCAACGAAGAAGCGGAAGCCGAAAACACGCTGCTCTGCAACTGGGGCCGTTCCGGCCGCGACAACATCAAGCTTTGGTGCCAAGCGGTCAATTACGATTTTGATTTCAGCATGAGCGGCCGTGAAGACGACAACCGCACCGCCCAAGATCTTCCGCAAGACACGCTTTTGCACAAGGTGCAGTACGCGATTGCAAACCGAATCAACACGCTGCCAAACTTTACCGCAAGCGATTGCAAGGCGCGCGACTTTAGCCTTGACATCACCGCGGCACCGACCAAGATTCGTGAAATTGAAGCATTGCACACGAATATCAGCAAGCTCATGCAAAAGGGCGCACGAGTGAACGACATTCTCGTCGTGTCGCCCGCCCTGGACGATTACCGCACCGCCATCAAGACGATTTTCGACCAGACACCTGAAAAGAAAAAATATGCCGGAGAAAACGAAAAAGAAGGCTTCTTGCACATTCCATTTGCCATCGTTGACTCCCCTGCCAGAAGCTCACTGACCGAAAACGTTCTAGACAACCTGTTTACGATTCTTGAACAGGGAACCATCACACGCCCGACGTTCTTTGAATTGCTGCGCAACCCCGTCGTACAGCTGACACGCCACATTACCGATGAAGATGTCAGCAATTGGGAAAGCTGGATTGAAGCGACAAACATCTACCGCGACCGCGAGCAGAAAAAAGAAGACTGGATGAGCGGCGTACGCCGACTTCTCCTCGCCAAGATGACAAAGAATCCTGTTGAATTTTCTGACGGTGAATTTCTGCCATACGCCGACATGGCGACAAGCGACAACAGTTCCCTTTGCAAGTTTGTAGAATGCATTGAATCGCTCAAGAAGTGGATGGAATTTGCAGGTTGCAAGCAGAACGTAAAACACGAAATTGTTTGCGAAAATCGCATAGAAAACCTCGACAAGCTTTGCGATTTCATCAACGAATGGCTATCAATGGCAAGCTCTCCTGACGGATTTGCCAGCGAAAGAATCATCGTCAACGATGTCACGCAGAGCATCGAAGGTCTCCGCAACCAGATGGACGCTGGGCTACAAAGTATTTCATGGAAGGTAGTCAAGCAGACGCTCCTCAACGCTGCGCAATCATCCGCCTACAGTTGCGGCTCGCTGTTCGTCAATGGCATCACGTTCATGAACTTCATCCCGAACCGAATCATCCCTGTAAAGCACCTGTTCTTTATCGGTGGCGACTCCATGAACTTCCCTGGAGCAAAGCAGCAGAATACGCTTGACCTTCGCAAGTCTTGCCGACCGTGGCCGGGCGACGACTCGCCTATCGCCAAGCGCCGCTACGCGTTCCTCTGCCAGCTCATGAGCACAAGCGAAAGTTTCCACATCAGCTACGTGAATCAGGACATCCGCAAAGATGCCGAACTTTATCCGACCTCGGTCGTGAATGACATCCGAAAGTTCCTAGTCAATGCAGTCAACAGCAAAACTGATGTTTCCAACGAAAAAGTCAGCCAGTCCGACGCCTGGCCCGAAAACAAAATTTCGCTCGATGAGACCCGCAGTTTTGAAGACTTGTTCACGCAAAAAAGCCTCCGCAACAAGCGTGCATTTCTCAACATGATGCAAGACGGATACGCCCATGCGAATCCGGAAACAGATGCCATAGAATCCGCAAGTAATAACATTACGGCAAAGCTCCCTGATCGCGTTTCAATCTACATGCTGAGCTCATTCCTGAAGGATCCGTTCCAGTTCCGTATCAGCCAGATGCTCGCCGACTCCGATTCAGAAGACCCAGAAAAGGAAATGTTCGAGCCCGTCCAGCTGGATGCCTTGAAAAAGAGTACACTACTCAAAATGACGCTCGCCGCAGAACTTTCAAACAAGTCCGACGAACTTGAAAAGTTCAAAAAGGAATCCAAGTTGAAAGGCGGAACACCCGACGGAATCTTTGGTGACAAGCTCTCTTCCGAAATTGAAGAGAACAAGAAAATCATTATGGACAACATGGGCGAAGCCCTTGTCAAAAAAATCAAGGAATCCTGGTGCTACCAAGCCAAAATTGAGGACATCCAGTTTGAACGTAGTGATTCGGAAAAATGGACCCTTTCGGGCTCGCTGGACTGGAGCGACAGCAGTGACCTTGGCAAGATTACCGAGATGATTTCAATTACGTCGTCCAATAAAAAACCGACCATTGACAATTTCCTTACCCCTTACATCAGGGCTCTCGCAGTTATCGCCCAACGATCAAATAAAGCCGAAATGGCAGAACAGGAACAAAGCATCAAGATTTCTGTTTTCCACAGTGAAAAGGGGAAAGACCCGACAACATCCACCGTCAAGATGACTCCAAAAAAGGCCACCGAGACTTTGCAGGAAATCTACACAGAAGCATTCGGCAGCGAAACGAGAAAACCTTACTTCAAGGCGGTTCCCGCAAAATTAACCGACACAAACATGGACACGATCCGTACATACAAGGACAAACTTATCAACGGACCTTGGGAACACTTTGAAAAGAAAAAGCTATTTGACCCCACCACCGATGTAGGCTTCGAAGCTGACGATTTTACAAAACAGTGGGAAGAGGCGATAAAGATGATGAACGCCCTCACGCTTTTGTCAAAGGAAGCCTTTGAAAAAACAAAAAGCAAAAAAGAAAGCACAACCAGCAAGACAAGCAAGACTACGAAAAAGAAGGCATAACTATGGAAAATTTCAGTCTTAACAAATTCGACCCATCCCAAAGCCTCTTCATCGAAGCCTCGGCTGGCACGGGCAAGACATATACCATCCAGTTGATGGTTTCCAAGCTCATAAAGCTTGGCACACCGCTCAAAAAAATCCTGATTGTCACGTACACCGAAAAAGCGGCCGGAGAACTCAAAGACCGTATTCGTAAAAAAATAGACGAAGTCCTCATAAACCGAAAAATTGACAAAAGCGATGATTCCGAGGAGCCGCTCAGCGACGCAAAAATCGCGCTGTTCACGAAAGCCTACCAGGATGTCGACAATGCCGCCATTTTCACCATCCATTCCTTCTGCCAAAAGGCGCTCAAGGAATTCGCCTACGATGCAGGCCGTCCATTTAACATGTCCATGATAGACGACAAGGAAGTTAATGACCTCATTGAAAAGTTCATTCGTGACAACTGGAGTGAAGACGAGGAATTCAAAGCATTGTTGGTCAATGCAGAAAAGACATCTTCTTTAATAAATAAGTTAAAGGACTTATTCACCAAAGCCATCAACGTCTACAAAGGCAAGAATGACAATGGAGAAGAAATCATCAAGCTTGAATCCCCAAGCATAGAATGGGGCGAGGACTGCATCAGCAAAGAAGAGGCAGAAGCACTTTTAGAAAAAGATATTGTTGATTTTGAAAGTCTGAAAAAATTTAAAAAGTTCTATAGCAACGTCCA
This sequence comes from Fibrobacter succinogenes subsp. succinogenes S85, assembly GCF_000146505.1. Classification (GTDB taxonomy): domain Bacteria; phylum Fibrobacterota; class Fibrobacteria; order Fibrobacterales; family Fibrobacteraceae; genus Fibrobacter; species Fibrobacter succinogenes. Next base: position 1,908,872 of record NC_017448.1, read on the forward strand.
AATTCTTGAAAAGGACGAGAACAAGGACAAGATATACTATTCCGAAGAAATCTCAAGTGGTGAAAAAGCGATTTCCGATTTGCTCAACACCATTCATACTTGGGATTCATCCACCAAAAACCCATTCACTCCAACAAAAATAGGGAAAAACATTACCGATGTTCCCAATGATGAATTTGGAAACGCTTTAAAGTACGTCCACGAAAGAATTTCAAAACTGAGCAAGATCAAAGAAGCGCTCCAGGAAGAGCTCGACTCCTACCCGCTGAAGAAATTCCTTTTTGACCACATACCCGAACTATTTGACGAATGGCAAAAATACAAGACCGATATGAAAGCACAGTCGTTCAACGACATGATTCTCTCGGTCCATCAAGCCGTACTTGATAAAAGCAAGGGGGAATCCCCACTCAAGACAAGACTTCGCGCGCAATACACCTACGCCATTATTGATGAATTCCAAGACACGAACCAGCTGCAATGGGATATTTTCAGCGCCGTCTTTGACAAGATTTTTGTCGTGGGCGACCCGAAACAGTCCATTTACAGTTTCCAGGGCGCCGATGTGAACGTCTACCAGAAGGCGATTCAAAAAATCAACAACGGCATGTCTTTAAAGACAAACTTCAGATCGACAAAAGGCATCATTGATGGATGCAATGATCTTTTCAACGACAGCTTTTTCAAGCCCTACGAAGGTTCACCCAAGCTCGTTGATTTTGAAAGTTCACTCTCACCAGATAAAGAAGGCCAGGTCAAGGCGTTGCCACAAATCAACGGCAAAGAAGTCGCCCCAATTTGGATTAGCCAACAAAATATCGATGAAATTGATTTCGCCCAGGCCACCGTCCAAAAAATTGTAGAATGGTGTTCCTTTGTTGGCGACAAGACCGTTTTGCAGGTCTTTGACAAAAAAGACTGCACCAAGCTCAGGAACGTTTCCTTCAAGGATTTTGCAGTACTCGCAAGAACTCGAAGCGAAATGGATGAAATCGAGGACGCCATGCGCGCAGCCGGCGTTCCATTCAGCCGCTACAAGGACAGCAATCTTTTCAGCAGCCGAGAATGCACCGAATGGATTGCGCTATTCAAAGCCATTGACGCGCCCGACTTTTCGGCATGGAACAGACGCCTCTTGAGCGAAGCCCTCATCACGGACTTCTTCAGAATTTCTTATCAAGAAATTGAATATGTCGAAAGCGAAGCGTTTGACGACCCCGAAAATCCAGTCCGTAAAAAAATCAATTCCTGGCATGAGCTCGTCCAAAAACGCCGCTACGCCGAAATGCTCGAACGTATTTACAGCGATACGCAAATCGAAGAACGACTGACAGAAATTTCCAAATTGCAGAACTTGGCAAAACTCCGCCAAATCGGCAACTACGCGGTTGAATATCTCTACAACCACAACTGTTCTATCGAAGATCTCGTACGCCACCTAGAAGCTCTTGCCAGCTACAACGCAGGCACCGATGACGAAGACGGCAACCTCATTGAAAAGAGTACCGACTATGATGCCGTACAAATCATGACAATTCACGCTTCGAAAGGTCTTGAATTCCCGATTGTCATTTCCGTTGCTGGTTTCAAGCAAAAAATCAAAACCGATTCCGGTCCATTCCTCTATCATGACAAAGACGAAATCCGGCTCGGTTTCGGAAGCATCGCCAAGAAACGTCGCGCTCAAGAAGAACTCGAAGAATGGAAACGACTCTTCTACGTTGACTTCACACGTGCATCGTCCATCTTGATTCTGCCACGATACGAAAAGTGGTACGGCAAAGACAATGTCAAGGAAGAATTCAAGTTCCTAGAAAGTTCCATAAACGAGCTCATCAAAGCTGACGAAAAACGCGATTCCGATAAAAAGCTGACGACCGTCTTGCCCAAGCTTGAAAAATGGGAACCGAAAAAACTCAGTGATGACGTCAAGACAAAAATTCTCAAGCCGCTCAACGAAAAATCTGGAGCAGGCGCGGTTTTGACGAGCGAAGAAATCGCTCAAAACATAGCCCAGCAAAAAATCAACATGGCAAGCTTGCAGAAAAAACTCGCAGGTGCAAGCATCATGCAGCATTCATACAGTACGCTTTCTGGAAAGGCGGATTCGCAAATTGAATCCGATGACGGCAATAGACCCGACCGAGACGATGAAGAAAAAACGGCAGCAAAAACATCCACCGTCAAAATTCGTGACATCGACACGGAAGCAAAAAACTGTACGACAGCATTCAACCCAAAGCTCAATTACCAGACGAACTTGAACGAAACTGCGAAAAAATTCCCGCGTGGTTCGCACGCCGGTAACGCGCTCCACCGCATTTTCGAAAACACCAAGTTCAAGCAGTTCGGCGAAGAAAACTCAACTTTTGAACAGGCTCTCGCCAACCCAAAGACGATCAACCTCATCGAAGAAGAGTTCAAGCGCGAATCGCTCCCCATCTGGAATCATCGCGAAGCTTGGCTTGACATCGCCACGCACTACACCTGGAACACGCTAAACGCAAGGTTGCCGGAAATCGCAGGCAGCACGACGACATCGGAGACATTCGCACTTACCGACATTCCCGAAAATGACCACATGCCAGAAGTACAGTTCAACCAGGACGCCTCCGAAGAGACCGACGAAAATCAAGCAATCTCTGAAACTAGCGCAAGCGACATCCTCAGGCGTTTCTGCAAGGGCTTCATAGACTTGCTATTCGTCCGCACCGTAAACAGTCAAAAGTACTACTCCATTCTCGACTGGAAATCGGACATGCTCGAAAACAACGTCTACACGCCCGAAGCGCTCAAAGAAAAAGTCGATAACGACTACTCCATCCAGCGCGTCCTTTACAGCTACTGCCTGATTCAATGGCTCAAGCAGTTCTACGGCAAAGGCACCACCGAGAATTTGAGCGAAGCTGAAATTTTTGAAAAACACTTTGGCGGCATCTATTACGCGTTCATCCGCGGCACCGAAGGTGGCACCCCCAAGGGCATTTACGCACAAACTTGGAACAGCTTCGGCGAACTTGAAAAGGCCTACCAAAAAGTTAAAGATCTCATGAGCAAGCCCTCCATCGTTAAGGAGGAAAAATAATATGGAAAACAAAATACTCGCTATAGAATCAATTGACGATTTCATTGAAGACCTCATTGAAATGCGCGGGCTCGTTCCGCTTGACAAGCACTTGCTCCACCTGCTTTTTGAAATCAAGAGCGACATTCCACTCCATACACGAAAATTCCTGACGCTCTGTATGTCGCTCCTTGACGACGGCAACACACGCGTTCCGCTAGACGCAGCGCAGTTCACGGACATGTGGACCCGCAAATGGAACGGCCTCGTGATGCTCCGCGTCAGCACTGCCGAAGAAGATATTGACGAAAACGCCTTTGCAACCGCAGACGATTTTGCAAGCATCATCAGCGAAGGCATTCAAGACATCTTGACTAACGACTTTTCCGCCATCATGGAAAGCCGCGAGACCGACACAGAATCCGCCGAAGACTCCTTGAGCAAGCCGTTCATTCTCGCCAAGCGCCCGAACGGAACACACCTCTATTTCACTAAGCACTTTGACGCCAAATGCGTGATTGAAAAAGCGGCGAATATTTTGTTCAAAAACGGTCGCAAGCCAAGCAAAGACGAAATTGCGCAGTGTACTGAAAAAGTAGCCAATATGTGCAAGCTTAAAGACGGCAAAAAGTTCATCATCAAGGAACGCCAAGCCGAAGCCATCATCCGCGGACAAACAGAAAACCTCGTCGTTACAGGTGGCCCGGGTACCGGCAAGACAACCGTCGTTCTCTACATTCTGTGGAACCTGCTCGCAAGCCATAGCGAAATGCTTGACTGGAACATCTATCTTGCAGCTCCGAGCGGCAAGGCAGCCGACCGCATGCGCGAAAGCCTTGTCGGTGGTCTCTCAAATATTCTTGACGAACAAAAGACCGGCGATAACGAGCGTATTTTCCGCAAGCTGAACGAACTCGAAAGCAGCACCATCCACCGTCTGCTCCGATTCTCTAGAAGCAAAGGTTGCTTCACTTTCAACCGCAAAGAACAATTCCCAAAGAATTCAATCTTCGTCATTGACGAAGCGAGCATGATTGACATCGAAATGTTCGCGGCCCTCCTTGAAGCCATTCCCGAAGGCGCACGCATATTCATCCTCGGTGATTCATTCCAGCTCCCTTCTGTTGATTCCGGCGCCGTCCTCGGCGAAATCTTGAAAGTGCAATCCGGCAAGAATTTTTCCGTCAAGCTCAACGAATCCAACCGCTTTGACGACCGTTCAAACATCGGTAAACTCGCTGCAGAAATCAAGGAAGTTGCCGAATGCAATGACAGCAACAAGTTCGTCCCTCACAAATTTACCATTACCGGCGAAGAACCCGTTTCCGAAAATGAAAACACTTCGTTCCCAGAATTCAAGGATAAAGTTCTTTACAAATGTCTTGAAACAGACGACAAGCCGCTTACAAAAAAAGAAGAGGAAAAGCTCATCGAATCGTTCATTGGCAAATGGTCTGAAGAATTCGCTAAGCTCCCCGAACTCGCCGAGCAAATCAACCCGCAACGCACCGGCATTGAAGCAGATGACCCCGATAAAATTGAAACAAAACGTCGCAATGACATTTGGCGACTTTCGTTGACAAAACGAATCCTCTGCGCCGAACGTCGTGGCCTCCGAGGCATTGAAAACATCAATAAAAAAGTTTGTTCTAAAATCAAGAGCCTCTGGCGCACCAAAAAGAAAAAAGAAGGCAAAACAGTCCAATGGGACGACTCCGGTTACTTCCCCGGACAGCTCCTGATTATCACCAAGAACCAGGAAATGTTCAAACTCTACAACGGCGACACGGGAATCGTCGTCTTTGACGGCAACACCCCCTGCCTCATGCTCAAAAAAGCGGCTCCGCATAGAAAGGATCTCCAAAAGACCCGCGACGACTATGTATTCTACCCCCTCTCGGTCCTCCCCGAAGATTCCATCTCAACAGCGTTTGCCATCACCATACACAAGTCACAAGGCTCCGAGTACAATCACGTGACCATGTTCCTGCCGACCAAAATCGGCCACCCCCTCCTCACCAACCAAATCATCTACACAGGCATCACCCGTGCCATGGAGAGCGTCACCATCATAGCAAACGATGACACATTCAGAGCCGCCGTCACCACCGTCAGCGAGCGCGATACGGGAATTTCGCTATAGTTTTACAATTCCTTGTACCCGCGCCCCCATTTCTGTGTATATTTAAGTAAGAAAAAAATAAAGGAAGAAAAATGGCAACAATCAAAGAACTCAAAGCAAATGGCGCCCCGCGTTTCAAAGTCCCGGGCAAAGAAGAAATCTACGACGCATTCGACCAGTTCCTCGCAGAGAACTTCCTCGGTGAAACCGTCGAAGCCATCCCCGCAGCACCGGCCAACGGCGAATTCGCTCCGCAGGCAGTCGCCCTCTACGCCATCGCCAACACCGGCAAAGGCAACGCAGGTCTCTGGAAAGCAGGCACCGGTACGTCCTCCAAGAACTGGGACCTCAGCTTTTTGCAGGGCATCCTGAACCAGTTCTCCACCCTCCCGGCAGCCACCCGCGGCAAGACCGTTTCCGAAATCAAGGAACAGCTCGAAGACTTCGCCTCCAAGAAGTTTGCAAAGAACCCCGCAAACGCCCGTAACGGACTTTTGCACCTCTGCAACCCGAACATCTATACCCCGATCTATTCTTTTGCAGACAAACTCGCCATCTGCAAGGAACAGTCCCGCCTGCTTGAAGACTTCAAGCTTTCCAAGCGCTGGGACAGCGGCCTCTTGAAGCTCAAGGTATTCCGCAAGGACGGTTACGTCGCCATCCAAACCGACGAACAGCTCTGCTGGATTTTTGACAAACTCTCGACCATGCACAAAATCGAAGACGAAGAATTCGAAGTCTTCATGAAGAACTACTTCACCGCTCCGAAAAAGAGCACCGCAAAGAAGAAGCAGTAATTAAATTTTCATACAGCACATCGCCCGCAATTACGCGGGCGATTTTTTGTATCGTTAAGCGATAACATTATTATTTTTTCACTACTATACATAAATAGACCTTATGTTTTTTCGCCTTTTTCATTGGTATATAGTGATTTAATTGAATTTTTTCAACATCATATTTCAGCCTTATTATTTAAATAAAGTATATTAATTCTAAAAAAGCTTCATTTCTACTATTTTCAGTATTTTAAAACATATGTCCTCAAATGATAAGAAATCAAATCCTTATCTCATTTACGCTCTTGACATCAACGGAAAACCAGTACACATCGATAGCGTACCGAATGGTTTTTCCTGCAATTGCAAATGTCCTCATTGCAGTGGTAAACTACAAGCTAAAAACGGAGGTACAGAAAGAGCCCATCATTTCGCTCATAATGATGGAGCCGATTGTAAAGGAGCGGTTGAATCAGCAATACATTGCTTGGCAAAAGAGATTTTAAAGGAATCTTTATGTGTTATGCTACCCAAGAATGCGGGTGAATTACAATTCAACAAAGTCGAAACAGAAAAGAACTTCCCTGAATTGAAGTTAAGACCTGATTGCGTTGGATATTATGGAGAAAAAACACTTTGGATTGAATTTAAACGAACTCATGAGGTTGACGTCCACAAAGCCGGCAAGATTATTTCCGCTCGCATAAATTGTATTGAAATAGATTTAAACAGTTGCGGTCAAGATAAAGAAAAATTGCGAGAATTTATCACACAAAGTTTTGAAAATCGAAAATGGATATATAGCAGGGAACACGGAGTGGGTTCATCGGAACATACCGTTTCTAATCGTAATTCTTCCCCAAAGGTTGATTCTGAGTTAGGATTAGTAAAATTAGACCGTCATTTTGCCATAGATGATAAGGGGAAATTAATTGATTTTAGAGAGCCCTCAGAATTTGACGCAAACAAGCACTCCTATTATTGTCCATGCTGCGGAAAAGAAGTTGTGTTGAAAGTTGACGATAACGGCAGCTACACATTTGATCATATAGAAGAAACAAACATTTGCAAAGATGAAATGTATTTAAGAAGTGCTGCTGTATCAGCCATCCAAAAGGCTTTTGAAAACTCAAAGAGTTTTATAATTCACCTTCCTCAATATCGTTCTTGCAAAAATGATAACAAATGTCCATATTATCAAGAGTGTCAAATCCCTACAACACAGCAATATGATTTAAAATCACATCATTTTGATAAATATACAAAGGATTACAAATTTAACGATGTTGCATACAGTACAGACTTAGTCCTATACAGAGAAAACATACAGAAGAACTCCATTGAAGTTCGTGTTAATACGGAAAATTTAGAATATGGACAGAATTCTCCACGTCGCACAATTGATATCACGATATACAATGAGAACGATGTACATCAATTAAAAAAAGGATTATCCGATTACAAGAATGTTCATTTCACGAACTTCGCTCCTTACGCAGAAAAAAAAGCGGAACCCACAGAAATCAACCATAACATTTGGAAATTCATTATTTACACAAGTGGAAAAATCTATATAGGTCCTGCCAGATGTACAGAATTATCAAATTCATTTAATAATTCAAACACAATAAAAGAAGGAGCATTCATAAGAACAAACAACATTAAAGAAGATATGTACATTTTTCTTCTATTGTACTACAAAAAACTGCAAAAAGATATTTGTCGCTGTCAATTATGTTGGTCTCTAAAAAAAACAAACGGCATTAATAACAATTACATTTGCACACGATACAAAACAAAAGGAACGCCCAAACATCCGCTGCAAGAAAAGAATCCTCCTAAAGAATGCCCTTATTTCAAAGCGGATTTCAACATTTTAAAGCGAGAAAAAGAATTGATAGAAAAAATGAAAATAGTGGAGTTTCAAAACATTCCGCAAAATAAATAAGAGCATCCCCTATTGCACTCGCCATTCCAATAATCTATTTTAAAGCCAAAAGGAATACGCCAAATGACTAAAGAAGAAATTTTAGCGGGAGAATCCGAAATACTCGAATTTAAGAGGGACATTCCCGAGCAGAGTATCAAGTATATGAAAACCGTTGTCGCCTTTGCCAACGGCAAAGGCGGAACAATTGTATTTGGCGTAGATGACAAAACTCGCAAGGTCGTCGGCATAAAGAAGGTCGAAGTGTTTCAAAAGGCAGATGCTATTGCTGACGCCATCTTCAATAGCTGCGAACCAAAAATCAGACCCAACATCAACCTTCAGGAGATTGATAAAAAGTACATCATTGTTGTTACAATTCCCGTAGGCATGCAGCAACCCTACTACATAAAAAGTATGGGCATCACGGATGGAACTTTCGTCCGTGTCGCAGCCACAACGCGTGAAGCTGAGCGTTATATGCTCAAGGAATTGGTTCTTGAAGGGAATAACGAATCATTTGACCAACAGCCCATTGGCGAAAAAGTCGCAAAAGAAGAAATCGACGAACTATGCGATAAAATTTATGATTTCACTTCATCTTCTCTGAGCAAAAAAGAACGTCTCGCTTTGCGTAGACCAACCGTCAATCAACTACAATCGTGGAAATTGCTGAAGAAAGACGGGCGATCTTTGGTAGCAACTAACGGATTTCGGCTTTTGCAGGGAAACGCCGAAGAATATTCCGATGCAAAGATTCAATGTGCGGTATTTAAAGGGACAACGCGAGGCGACTTTTTGAAGCGTCAAAATATGGAAGGTCCGATTTTTGAACAAATTGAAGCCGCGTATCAGTTCGTAATACAAAATCTTCCTGCTCAATCCGAAGTGAAAGGGCTGTTTCGTCACGAAAAATATGCTTTGCCAGAAGCAGCGATCCGTGAAGTTATCGCTAACGCAGTATGCCATCGCAGCTATTTGATCCCCCGAAAAATACAGGTCGCTTTGTATGACGACAGGTTGGAAGTCACATCTCCAGGAACGCTAAACAAGGATATCACATTGGAAAAAATGCGTGAGGGAATGTCAAGCGTTCGTAATAAAGGCATTGCCGAAGCGTTCATTTACATGCGTATCGTAGAAACTTGGGGTAGCGGCATTCCAAATATTTTTAAAGCCATGCAAGAATACAACTTGCCAGAACCTGAAATGCAAGATTTTCATGGCGATTTCAGAATAACTCTTTCGTGGGACAGAAAGCTACCCAATCCTACCCAATTCCTACCCAATCCTACCCAATTCCTACCCAATCCTACCCAATATAGCGAAAAAGAGCTTTTGATTCTCCACGCCCTCAAAAATACCCCATCTATAACGCAAGGAGAACTGGCTCAATCATTGGGAATGGATACAAATCAAATAAAGTATTATCTTAACAAACTTAAGAACGGCTCAAATCCAGCAATCCGTCACATTGGTACAACACGTAACGGATATTGGGAAGTGTTAATAGAAATCTAGTAGGAATAAAAAAAATAGCTGCGTAAATTCGCAGGAAGTAGTAGGTTATGTAAAATTTTCTTACCCCTCTTGCCAGTTTTTTGGATATTAGGTACATTACATCTCAGCGCGTCATTCCGTAAAAAGGAATGATGCGCTTTTGCTTTATTTGGCTTTGCCATATTGCAAGGGCGCTCCCAGCAAAAATAATAAACACAGGAGACCCTATGACTAAAAAAGAAGTTACCACTTATTCTCAGCAGACGTTTGAAAAACTCAAGCACATTGATGAAAACGGGAATGAATTTTGGTACGCAAGAGAACTGCAAAAAGCCTTAGAATATACCGAATATGGCAAGTTTCTACCTGTGATAGAAAAGGCTATCGAAGCATGTCGGAAAACTGGCTTTGATGAGGGAAACCATTTCGCCCACGTGAGCGAGATGGTCAGAATCGGAAGCGGAGCAGAAAGAAAAATGGATAGCTACAAACTTTCCCGTTACGCTTGCTACCTGATTGTAATGAACGGGGACCCTCGCAAAGAAGTAATCGCTCTTGGACAAACATATTTCGCTGTTAAAACTCGTCAAAAGGAAATTTCTGATGAAGTCGCACAACTTTCGGAAGATGAAAAACGCCTAGCCATCCGTGACGAAGTAACGATTCGCAATAAATTCCTTGCCAGCTCCGCAAAAGCTGCCGGCGTCGAAACGCCCGTGGATTATGCTGTATTTCAGAATCGTGGATATCAGGGTCTTTATAACGGCTTGGGAATGAAGGATATCCACAAACGCAAAGGACTTAAGAAAAACGAACAAATACTGGACCACATGGGAGCTACAGAGCTTGCTGCAAATCTTTTCCGCATTACACAAACCGACGACAAACTCCGTCGTGAAAACATCAAGGGAAAAGAATTGGCAAATGAAACACATTTTGCCGTGGGCAAGAAAGTTCGCCAAACTATTGCTGAACTTGGCGGAACAATGCCAGAAAACCTACCCACTCCCAAGATCAGTGCCAAAAAGTTGAAACAGGAACGCAAGAAAGCCATTGCGAAGAAATAACAAATCTCGCCAAAAGAGTTCCCATTTCATTTTGACGCACCGATTGTTTCACTAGCGAAACACCGACCGTCACTTTCTGAAATACCAACTTCGCTTGCGCCCATTCAATCGCATTTTTCAGCCACCCGCGCACACATTTTTGCACTTTTTTCGCCGTCCCACCCACCAAAAACCGCATTTTTTCATCAAATTTCGCCATTTTTGCAATTTTCGCCATCACCTCACAAAAAAAATTTTCTGCGTAACTCTCAAAATCGAAAAAGTTGGCACGGCTTTAGCTTAAGGTAGGGTGTAAAACAAAAGGGCCAACGGTAAACGCCGAGCCCGCAACAAAAAGAGGTTAAAATTATGATGAACACACAGATCCTTCCGAACGCTTTCTATGGTATCCAGAACTTCATTGACAGCTTGAACGCCGCAAACGCACAGGGCGAAAGCACCTACACGCCGAAGGCTGACTACTACGAAACCGAAGGCGGCTTTGCTCTCGAAGTCGAACTTCCGGGTGTCAAGAAAGAAGACATGGACATCCAGGTCGAAAAGAATATCTTGACGGTCAAGGCTACCCGCGCACGCAAGGACGAAAAGTTCACTTACGAACGTAGCTTCCGCTTGGCCGACGATATCGATACCGACAACATTAAAGTCTCCTTGGAAAACGGTATCCTGAAATTCGATCTCTCCAAGAAAGCTCAGGCCGCAGCCCGCAAGATTACCATCGCCTAAAAAGCGATTGGGCTAACGCCTAAAATTTCATAAAGTCCTTTTTCATACCTCCTCCTTAGAACAACAGATTCCCGGCAGCGATGTCGGGAATTTTTATTGCCAAATTTTCTTTTTTGTGTTATATTTGAATTTGCAAATGATTCGCAAATTGTAATTTCACATTCCATATAAAGGATTCTTATGAAAAAAAATAAGAAACCGGTAATTCTCATTACTGGGTATTTGGGTTCTGGCAAAACGACACTTTTAAACAATATTCTCAAGCAAGAGAAGCGAAAAGTCGCCCTCATCGTGAATGATATGGGCAGCATCAACGTTGATGCCGAAATTTTAAAGAAGAACGGTTCAAATGTCACCGAATGTCCAATGTTTGAATTGCAAAACGGTTGCATTTGCTGCACTCTGCGCGATGAATTCATTCAGCAAATCGAGAAGATTTCCAATCTTGATTCTATCGAAGTCGTATTTGTTGAAGCCTCCGGCATCAGTGACCCCGGCGCCGTCAGCGCAAGCTTCCTCGCCTACGAAGATGAAAATCCCAACACGAACGTTTACTTAACTTCCATCGTCACGGTGGTCGATGCCGACCGTATTTACCGAGAATTTCTGAGCGACCTCAAGCTCAGAAAAGACGAAATGTTTAACGACATCGAACTTTCTCAAGAAGAAATATCAACGCTTATTGTTGACCAGATTGAATTTTGCAACTTCATCGCCTTGAACAAATGCGATTTGCTCAGCGAAGACCAACTGAAAGAAGTGGAATCCATCGTACGTGATTTCCAGACTCGCGCCCCGATCATCCGCTCGGTCAACGCCGAAATTGACATTGACAAGATTATGACGAAAAAGCCGTTCAACTACGGGCAAATAGACTCCTCGTCCGCAATCCAGAAGGCCATGGAAAGCCTAAAAAACCCCAGCCGTTCAAGCAGCGGTTGCGTTGATGAATACGGAATTTCTTCATTTGTCTTTGAAGCCCGCAAACCGTTCAACAGAGAACGCTTCATGGAATTTGTAAACAACCGCTACCCCACACAGCTCATCCGTTCCAAGGGCTACATCTGGTTCTCGGACTGCAGCCGCGACGTGCAACTTTTTGAACAGGCAGGTCGCAATTCGTCAGTAATGCCAGTTTCATATTGGATCGATGCACTCCAGGAAGACGTAAAGCAATCCTATATTGCAAGCAATCCCGAGCTCAAGGAAAACTGGGATTCCCGATTTGGCGACCGAGAAAACCAGGTCGTATTCATCGGAAGGGGCTACAACAAGGACGAGATCATGCTCGAACTTGAAAAGTGCCTGGACGAGCGGGCGATCGCCTAGTGGCATACTTGACAATCATTCTCAAATTGACTAAATTTCAATTTGGGAATGAATTGCATTTTCAAAGGCAATGGTGAAAATGGTTAAAACGGAATACAAAACACAGACTCGCCAGAT